>NZ_JXTE01000016.1 GCF_000972385.1 Streptomyces sp. WM6386 | reverse complement strand
GAGTCGGAGGCGGCGGCACAGGAGCCGGCCCCGGAGTTCCCCCACCCCCTGCCCCCGGTCCTGCCCGGCGGCGCATGGCTGCGTGCCGTCGTGCGGTGCCCGGCCGGGCGGTGGGCGGTGCTGCGGGGGCGGTTGGCCGACGTGTTCGCCGGTCGGCGGTGGTTCTTCACCCATGGCGACCACGAGCACGTCGAACTCTGTGTCCGTCTCGCACATGACCGTCCGGACACCTGGGACGACCTGCTGGTCCGGCTCTCCGGCGCGCTCGCCGCCGACCCCGCCCTCGAAGGGCCGACGATCCTGCCCTACCGGCGGGACGCGGGGTTCGGTACGCCGGTGGCGCAGCCGGAGCCGCTGGAGCGGTGGGCGGCGGTCGACACCCGTTGCGCGCTGGCCGCGCTGGGGGCCGGTGAACCGAACGTACCGCTGCTCGGCGCGCTCGATCTCGCCGCACGGCTGACCACCGAGGGCGGCCCTTCCCCCCTCGCGGACGTCACCCCGGACCGCCGCGGCTTCGCACCCCGACGCCGGGCCGTGCTGCCGCTGTTGACGGACCCGGCCCGGCGGGACAGCGAACTGCCCCCGGGGCTGACCGAGCTGTGGGAGCGGCGTGCGACAGCGACCCGGGCCTGCCTCCAGCGGGCCGTGTTCCCTCAAGCAGCCGCACACGAAAGGCACCTGATGGTGCGTCAGCATGCTGTCCGGCTCGCCGGAACGGCCGGTGCCGACGGGCTGCTGGCCCTGGCGGCAGCCGCGGAGCACGCGCTCCGCTCATGGCACCGAGCCACCAGGAGCGCCGCGTGAACCCCCACCTCGCCGACACCGACCCGCTGATGCCCGGCACCGACGAGACCCTGATCCCGCCCCACCGGGCGGCCCCCCGCAGCCCCTGGGTGGACATCGGCCTGATCCTCACGGACTACCCGCCCGCCACGCACGTGTACGAACAGCTGCTGCACGAGACCGAACTCCTGCACGGCACCGGTCACGCGTCGGCCTGCTTCTTCATCCACAAGCCACCCGGACTGCGCTGGCGCCTGAGCGCGATGGCGGACATGCCCCTGTCCGAACTGCGCGAGGCGGCGGTGGCGGCAGCGGCACGCGTCGTCGGCCCCGACCGTGTGCGCAGCGCCGTGTACGAACCCCAGGAGGTGCTCTTCGGCGGTTCGCGGTCGATGCACTTCGTGCACCGCACCTGGAGCGCGGACTCCCGGCTGTGGATGCGCTGGCACGCCGCCCGCGGCGGCCGCGCCACGAGTGGGGAGCGCTGGGAGCTCTCCTTCCGCGTCCTCGCCCGTGTCTACGCCGCGCTCGGCGTCGTGGGCTGGGAGGACCGGGAGGTCTGGGACCGGGTGTGCCGCGACACCGGCCGCCGGCTGACCGAACACGCGTGGGCGCGACCGGAGGTGGTCTCGCTGGCCAGGGCGTTGCAGGAACGCTGGGGCGACGCCTGGGGGACACCCGCCCGGGGGCCCGGTCCGGAACGGGACGGCCTGCGCGCCTCGCTCGTGGACGAGTTCGCGCGGACCGGCGACGACCTGTTCCGCGCCTGGCACCGCGAGTGCCTCAGCCTGCCCCGCACCCACCACCCGCTGTCCCCACGGCAGGCCGCCGCCTACTGGACCGTCTTCCACTGGAACCGCGCCGGCTTCAGCGCGGGCCAGCAGGCGCTCACCGCCGAGGCCCTGTCCGTCCTGCCGCTCGACACCACGGGCCTGGACGACACCGGCCTCGACGGCACCGGCCTCGACGGCACCGGCCTCGACGGCACCGGCCTCGACGGCACCGACCAGGACAAGCCGGCAGGGCCGTAGCTAGCCCGCGACCCCTTCGACGCCCTCGACCCGCCGGACGAAGTCGAGAACCGACTCCCGCACGTCCGACGCACTCCAGTCGAGACCGGCCGCCGTCACCGTCACCTCCGTCAGGCTGATCCCCGGCGGAACCCCCGGCTGCCACCAGGGCAGTTGGAAGAGCGTGCCCCCGGTGTCCTCGGCCTGCCGGGCCGCCGCCTCCACCAGCGCCGCGGGGGAATGGGGCAGCCACACCTGGAACTGAAGGGTGTGAGGCGGCTCCGGCTGCACCTTGAACCAGCCGAGCCCGGCCTCCCGGAACGCGTCCGCCATCGCCGTGGCCACCACGCGCGCCTGCGCCACGTACTCGGGCAGCCGCGGCAGTTCGCGGTCCAGGCCGATGAGCGCGGAAAGGGCGGCGGGGAACTGCTGGAAGACCTTGCCGCCGTAGCGGTGCCGCCAGATCCGGGTCTCCCGGACCAGATCGGCAGGCCCCGCCAGGGCCGCTCCGGACAGCCCGTCGAGCGACTTGTAGAAGGAGACGTACACGCTGTCCGCGAGGGCGGCGATCTCCGCCAGCGAGTGCCCGAAGTGGGGCGTGCAGTCCCAGAGCCTGGCCCCGTCGAAGTGCACGATCGCGCCCCGCTCCCGGGCCGCCTCGGTGACCTCGACCAGCTCGTCCCAGGTCGGCAGCAGATATCCGACGTCCCGCAGGGGGAGTTCGAGCATCAGCGCGCCGAACGGCTCGGGCAGAGCGCGGATCTCCTCGGCCGTGGGATGGCGCGGGGCCACGGTGGCCTTCATCGGCCGCAGATCGCTCAGCATGCGGAAGGCGTCCGCCTCGAACACCTCGGGGTGCGAGACCGGATGCAGTGCCACCCGGCGGTTGCCGCTGCGCTCGGCCCAGCAGTGCAGGGCCACCTGCTGGGCCATGGTGCCGGTGGGGAAGAACGCCGCGTCCTCCTTGCCCAGCAGCTCCGCGACACGCCGCTCCAGCTCGGCCACGACGCCGTCGCCGTAGACATCGGGCGGCGCGGAGACGTCGTAGACCGAACCGGCCTGCTCCGCCAGGAAGGTGAGCCGTTCCTGGAGCGACACCGTGGCGGACGGCCGGGCCAGGACCTTCTTCGCCTCCCGCAGCAGCCGCATGTTCCGCTCGGGCACGCTCTCCGTGCTCTCCGTGCTCTCCGTGCTCTCCGTGGCGCCGTCCTTCATCGCTGTCCTCTCCTTCCCTTTCACAGGCCGAGTTCGATCGCCGCGCGGACGAGATGAGCCAGGGTCGGCGCGTCCAGCTTGTGGCGGATGCGCTGCAGATAGGTCTCGACGGAGCTCGGGCTGATGTGCAGCCGCCGCGAGGTCTGCGAATGGGTGAAGCCCGCCGCGATATGGGCGAGCACCTGCCGTTCCCGTGGGGAGAGCGGCGGGTTGTTGTCGGGGACCGGGCCGGGCATGAGGGTGAGGTCTGCCGTCATGGGGGCAAGCGTTGACGCCGCCCTTCCCGATCCGCTCCCGAACGGGTCCCACCCCGTTTCCCACAAAGCCCTCTGGTTGTCAGGCAGATGACGACCTACGATCGGCGGGATCTGCGTGCGAAGGATTTCCTGGGCCCAAACGCCACGGGGGTGGGAAGGTGCGGCCGGATCACGGGAGGACGCTCCGTTTCAAGGTGCTCGGCCCGTTGGAGGGCTGGTCCGGCGGTGAGCGGCTCCGGCTCGGCGGCACCATCCAGGAACGGGTGCTGGCCGCGCTGCTGCTGGACCCCGGCAAGGTGATCCCCGTCCCCCGCCTCGTGGCCGCGGCCTGGGCGGAGGAACCTCCCGCCACCTCGTCCCACCAGGTGCGCAAGGCCGTCGCCGATCTGCGCCGCCGTATCCCCGGCGGTGGCGAGGTCCTGGTCACGGACGGCCCCGGCTACCGCGCCGAACTGGCCGCCGGCCAGCTCGACCTGACCGAGTTCCAGTCCCTCGCCGCCCGGGCGCGCGAGGCCGCGGCGGCCCACCGCGACACGGAGGCCATCGGCGTCCTGCGGGACGCCCTCGCACTGTGGCGCGGACCGGTGCTGGCCGGCGAGGGCGGCCCGGTGATCGAGGCCGCCGCCACCGCGCTGGAGGAGCGCCGCATGGCCGCGGTCGAGCAGTTCCTCGGCCTGCGTCTCGACCTGGGTGAAGCTGCCGAACTGGTCGGTGACCTGAGGGAGTTCGTCACCCAGCACCCGCTGCGGGAGACCCTGCGCGGCCAGCTCATGCTCGCCCTGTACCGCTCGGAACGTCAGGCAGAGGCGCTCGAGGAGTACGCCAGGATGCGTGAACTGCTGGTCGAGGAACTCGGCATCGACCCGGGCGCCAGGCTGACCAAGCTGTACGAGGACATCCTGCGCGAGAGCCCGCAGCTGGCCCTGCCCAGGGCGGCGCCCCCCGCACCGGCGCCGGTCCCGGCGGGCGTGGAGTCACCGTGCACCCTGCCCTACGACGTGTCGGACTTCTCCGGCCGGGAGCGCGAGCTGCGGGAGATCCTCGAACGGGCCCGGCAGCCCGGCAGCGGCGGCACCCGGATCGTGGCCATCGACGGGATGGGCGGCAGCGGCAAGACCTCCCTGACCGTGCGGGCCGCCCACCGGCTGGCCGACGCCTTTCCGGACGGCCGGCTCCACATCGATCTGCGCGGCTACTCCCCGGGCCAGCAGCCCATCAGCCCGGTCAGCGCCCTGGGCACCCTGCTGCGAGCCCTCGGGCTGCCGGACGAGCGAATCCCCGACGACCTCGTCGGCCGCCGGGCCCTGTGGCGCAGGGCCGTGTCCGGCAAGCGGCTGCTGCTGATGCTCGACAACGCCGCCGACACCGCCGCCGTACGCCCGCTCCTGCCGACCGAACCCGGCTGTCTGGTCCTGGTCACGAGCCGGGCCAGGCTCATCGACCTGGACGGGGCCCACTGGCTCTCGCTGGACGTGATGACCGCGGAGGAGAGCCACAGCCTGATGGCCCAGACCCTGGGCGCCGAGCGCGTGGCGGCCGAACCCGCGGCGGCCGCCGAGCTGGCCCGGCTCTGCGACCACCTCCCCCTCGCCCTGCGGATCGCCACCGCCCGGCTGGGCAACCGCCCCCGCTGGACCCTCCAGTACATGGCCGACCGGCTGCGCGACGAGACGCGGCGGCTGGACGAGCTGAGCATCGGCGAGCGCAGCGTCGCGGCGACCCTGCGGCTGTCCTACCAGGCCCTGGACGAGGAGGGCCGGGCCGCCTTCCGCACCCTGGCCCTGCACCCCGGCGGCGGCATCGACGTGTACGCCGCGGGCGCCCTGCTCGGCACCCGGCCCCGGCACGGCGAGGACGTACTGGAACTCCTGCTGGACGTCCACCTGGTCGAGCAGCCCGAGATCGGCCGCTACGGCTTCCACGACCTGGTGATCAGCTTCGCCCGCGGGCTCTACGACGGGGCCGAACGGCCCGCGGACGCGGCGGCCGTCGAGCGACTCCTCGGCTACTACCTCACCGTCACCGAGGCGGCGTGCCGGGTGCTCTTCCCCGGCCGGCGCCGCATCCCCTCCGGCATCCCCGCCTGCCCGTACGAGCTGCCGGACGTGACCTCCCCCGACACCGCCCGCGAATGGTTCGCCCGCGAACAGAACACCCTGCTGTCCGCGGTGCGGCTGGCCGTGCGCCACGGCTACGACCGGCAGGCGGTGTGCCTGGCCCGCAACGTCCTGTTCCATCTCAACGTCCTCGGTCTGCTGGACGAGTTCGAGGACTCGGCCCGTACGGCGGTCGCCGCCGCCCGCCGGCTGGGGGACGACGCGCTGCTCGCGGTGAGCCTGGCCAACCTGGGTGTCGCCTGCTGGGAGCAGGGCAGATTCGACGAGGGCGTCGAGGTCGCCGAGGAGAGCAGAGCGGTGGCCGTACGCGTCGGCGACCGGGCCACCGCGGCCCACTGCGAGGGCACGCTCGGCCTGTACAAGAGCCTGCTGGGCCGCTTCCCCGACGCCCTGGCCCATCTGGAACGGGCCATCACCCAGGAGCGGGACCTGGGGCTGAGCCGGTCCGAGGCGGAGAGCCTCACCGTCCTGAGCACGCTGTACGAACAGTGGGGCCGCTACCGGGAGGCGGCCGAGGCGGCACGGCGGGCGGTCGAGCTGTGCCGGCAGCTGGTCCGGCACGACAGCGCGCTGGTGGCCCTCATCGACCTGGGGTTCGCCTGTCTGGGACTCGGCGCCTACGCGGAGGCCGAGGCCGCCATGACCGAGGCCCGCACGCTGTGCGAGGACGAGCGTGAGCCCGGCATCGTCGCCATGACGATGGCCCTGTCGGCCGACGTCGCCCTCCACCTCGGCGCCACCGAGCAGTCCCGGGCCTACGTAGGCCAGGCTCTGGAGAGGATCAGATCGGGGGCGTCGCCGCTGCGGTCCGCGAAGGTGAAGAACATGCTCGGTCGGGTGCTGCACCAGCACGGCGACCACCGGGCGGCCCTCGACCTGCACACCCAGGCCGACGACCTCGCCGTACGCCTCCACTACCGCCCCGAGGAGGCGTACGCCCGGCTCGGTCTGGCACGGGCCGCCGGGGCCCTGGGGGACGAACAGGAGGCCGCCGCGCATCACGCGGCGGCCGAGAAACTGTTCGCGTCCATGGGCGTGCCGGCCGAGGGCAGACGCCGCTGACCCGGCGCCGGGTGCCGCGGGGTCAGGTCCGAGGCAGGCTCGTCACGGCCGTCGGCCCCCGGTCGTCGGCGACGACGCGCACCGTTCGGTCCCGGCTCCCACCGCCGTCCGTGCCGTCCGTACCCGTCGTGGCCATGGGGACGGAAACCAGTACGGCGACGATGAAGGCGATCAGTGCGGTCGGCTTGCGTCTCATGCCGGGCCCCTCGGGTGGTGGTGTCCGCTGTTGACGGCGCCGATGCTGCGGCCGGCCGTTCCCGAACGGTTCCCGCACCGGTCCCGGGAGGCCGGGAAGGTGCCGTTCAGTCCTCCGTGTCCTCGGCGTCGCCGTCCAGCCGGAGGCCGACGACCCGGGGGCCCCGCGGGGTGAGCGCCACCTCGGTGCGGGCGGTGCCGCGCTCGTGCTCCACCAGGTCGAGCACGGCCCGCACCACGGAACGCAGCACGGCCAGCCCGGCCTCGTCCGGCGCGACCCCCGCCGAAGGACGGGTGACGCCTACGACCTGGTGCATTCCGTCGCTGGTCGCGGTACGCACGACGAACACGGGCCCCTCCACGGGCCCTTCGGTGGCCTCGCGCCACCCTTGGGCGCCGGGCCCGGAACGCGCGGCCCAGCGCTCGACGTCGGCGAGTTCCCGCAGGGGGAGGGACGACGTGTCGCCGCCGTGGCGGGGAGGCTGAGCTGTCATGGAAGCGACCCTTCTGTCGTCACCGGTCACCTCAAGGGTTCTACGAGTGGATTCCGATCCGTTCCCGTCCGATTCCCTCGCCCACGGCCGGGCTCCGCCGCAACTCCCCGCGACGGCGGCGGGCGTAGTCTCGAAGGCACCGAGGGCTCTTCGCGCACCGGCTCCGCTCCGGTGCCGTTCTCGGCGAACGACGATGCCGGGCCAGCCACCGTCGGACCCGGAGCAGGGTTCGCCCCATGACCTCGAACAGCCCCGACCGCCCGGCGACCGCCCACCCCGGGACCCCGGTCCGGGGCCGACCGCATCCACAGCGGCACCGACAGGGGCCCTCACCCGAGGAGGGCGAGCTCCTCCGCCCGCTGACCCGCCGCCAGATCGCCGACCGCATGGGCGAACTCGGCGAGCTGTACACACAGACCACACCGAGCGGACCCCGCAAACCGCGCGCCTCGAACCCCTCGGCCCTCCGGGCCACCCCGCCCCGCGGATCCACCTCGAACATCCCGGCACCCTCGAACATCCCGGCACCCTCGGCCCGTCCGGGATCCTCGGCCCGTGCGGGATCCTCGGCCCGTGCGGGATCCTCGGACCGTCCGGCACCCTCGGACTGTCCGGCACCCTCGGACCGTCCGGCACCCTCGGACTGTCCGGCACCCTCGGACCGTCCGGCACCCTCGGACCGTCCGGGATCCTCGGACTGTCCGGCACCCTCGGACCGCCCGGGATCCTCGGACCGTCCGGCCCCCTCGAAAACCCCGGCACCCCCGGCCCGCCCAGTTGCCCCGGCCCGCTCGGCCCCCTCGGCCTCGTCGTCCCCTTCTGCCGGCGCAGCCCTCCCGCCGTCTTCGGTCCGCCCTTCCCTCTTGGACCCGGCAGCCCTCTGCGCCCCCTCGACCCAGGCCAGGTCCGCCGCCTTCCGCCGACGGCTCGCGGACCATATGCGGCGGCCCGGGTTCGAGCTGCTGGTGGCGGAGACCACCCGCCCCTCGGGTGCCACCGTCCTCACGGCCTGCGCCTACGGCTTCCCCGTACTCGGCGACGACGCCTGGTGGCAGGAGTTCGACGGATACCTCCCCGCGAACCTGCTGGGCCTCGCCGCCCCCGGAGGCCTGTTCGTGATCGGCGACATCCTGGTCGAGCGCCGGGTGCGCACCGAGGACCAGAGCCGCGAATGGAACCTCGCCCGGCGCCTGCAGAAGCGGCTGCTGAGCGATCACACCGCGGCGGTCGGCGTCAGGCTCGTCGACCGCGGCGACACGGACACCTTCGAGGCACTGCTGTCCTGGGGCTGGCGCTGTCTGCCGACGGCCGGGGTCCGCGGGGCGTCCCGACCGGCCGACCGCCGGCTCCTGGTGCTCCGCTGACACGGATTCTGTACTCGCCACGGCAGGATTTCCACGGAGCCGACTAGAATTCCGGTCAGGGACCAGTTCCCTGAGCGGGCCGTGACATCGGCGGTCCGCGGGAAGGCACACATGCCCTCGGAAGACCGGTCGCACGCTGCCGACCGGCTCGACGACGACCACCACCCCGCGTACACCATGGGCCGTGCCGCGGAGGTCATCGGCGCCAGCCCCGGGTTCCTCAGGGCGCTCGGCGAGGCCGGACTCATCACGCCGATACGGTCGGAGGGCGGCCACCGCCGCTACTCGCGCCACCAGCTGCGCCTCGCCGCACGCGCTCGCGACATGGTCGACCAGGGCACCCCGGTCGAGGCGGTCTGCCGGATCATCGGCCTCGAGGACCAGTTGGCGGACGCGCTGCGCGCCAACGAGAAACTGCGCCGCGGCGGGTGAATATCTGACGGCGCCAGGGTAGAAACCCGATCGGTCAGAAAAAAGTATTTTCGGGTGCGCCGACAGTTTTTCCGCCGACTGCCCGCCTATTCTTGCCGTCGATTTCGTCCGTGCTAGGCTGAATATCAGTTGCAGTTGTGGTTGCCATTCTTGCCATTCTTGCCGGTTTTCCGGGGCAGGTGATCATCACAGCGATGAGGGAGCTCGCGAGGTGCGGGTTCCAGCACTGCCTAAGTAGGAGAAAACACATGGCCACCGGCACTGTGAAGTGGTTCAACGCGGAAAAGGGCTTCGGCTTCATCGAGCAGGAGGGTGGAGGCCCCGACGTCTTCGCTCACTACTCGAACATCGCCACTCAGGGCTTCCGCGAGCTTCAGGAAGGCCAGAAGGTGACTTTCGACGTCACGCAGGGCCAGAAGGGCCCGCAGGCGGAGAACATCGTCCCCGCCTGACACACGGCTGAGCAGGGGCCCGCACCTTGGGTGCGGGCCCCTGTCCGTTTCTCCGGCCCCGTTCGCACGCCGGATCCGCCCTGACCCTGGTGAGGCACCATGCGCTGTGTGATCGCCCGTTACCCCTTCGACCTGTCCAAGGCCGAGGTGGAGAAGTCGATGGAGAAGGTCCGGCCCGAACCGGTGACTGACGCCTCCGTCGCCTCGGTCACCATCGGAGGCCGGGCGTACCCCGTCAAGCAGGTGGGAGCGGTGATCACGGGTCAGGACCCCCGCGACTTCACCGCCGCGGAAGTGGTCCGCGCCCTGGTTCGTCTCGGCTTCACCTGCGAGAACGCGCCCCCCAAGGCGGCCCCGGCCGCCGACCTGTCCTACGGCTCGGTCGACCGCCTTCTCGGCTGACCCGCCCCTGCCCCCTCCTTCAGGCGTCCGTGACCGACGGCCGCCAAGGTGTGCGGTCGGTTAATTTTGGTGAAACCTGTGAGCGGCTCCGCTAACATGTTCGAGCTCGCGACGAACACCCCCATCGGGCGCGATACATAGCCACTTCACCTCACACTCACAAAATCGGTCAAAGTTGATAAAAATATCACCACGGGTGCTTTCGCGAGTGAAGGGTCAGTCGCGAGCGGTGCTGTGGGTCGCCGCGGGCGTGGTGACCCTCGCGTTCCTCCTCATGCTGGAGATCGCCGCGCGTCGCTACGATCTGCCGGGACCGCTCACCTCCCAGCTGCGAGAACTGATATCCGCCCCCAAGTCGGGTGGACTGCTGTACGCCGGCCTGGCGTTGACGCTGGTCGTGCTTCCCTGGCGGCAGCGACTCCTCGCGCTCGGCACCGCGATCGGCATCGACGTCACCATCGCGCTCGTCCGATGGGCGGCCGGCATCAAGATGACGGAGGGTCATCCCTTCGGCATCGGCGCACTGTGGGTGATCCTGGGCTGTGCGGTCTTCGCGCTCACCCGTCGCACCGGCCCGGAACGCGTTCTGCTGCTGAAGGGCGCGGGCCTCGGACTGCTGCTGGGAGCCGGCCGCAAGGCCGGAGACACCTGGCTGCTCCTCACCTCCAAGACCCGTCCGACGGTGCTCGACCCGTACGTCGCGACCGCCGACCACGCTCTGGGCGACCCGTCATGGGTGGTGGGCCGGATCGTCGAGGTCACCGGCAAGTTCGGCTTCAACCTCCTCGACTTCGTCTACGGCAACCTCGCGGTCGCCGCGGTCCTCGTCGCCCTGTACCAACTGCGCAACGTGGCCGCCGACCGCCGCTTCCCGCGCCACCATCTGGTGCGCACCTTCCTGGTGATCGGCCTCCTCGGGCCGGGCATCTACATGATCTACCCGGTGGTCGGACCGATCTTCGCCTACGGCAACGGCACCGAGCACTGGGCCGACGTCGCCATCTGGGCGGAGACGCACTCCACCGGGCAGTGGGCGGTGGCCCAGCTCTGGCCGGACACGGTGGCGCCGATCACCACCCCGCACTCCATACCGTTCGACGACATCACGCCCCGCAACTGCATGCCGAGCCTGCACACGGCATGGGCCGTCTCGATCTTCATCCATTCCCGCAAGGGCCCGAGGGCGCTGCGCTGGGCAGGCACGTTCTGGCTGGTGGCCACACTCGCCGCGACGCTGGGCTTCGGCTACCACTACGGCGTCGACCTCGTCGCCGGCGTGGTGTTCGTGCTCACCATCGAGGCGGCCCTGCGCACCTACGACCGCGGCTGGGACCGGTCGGGGCTCCAACTGGTCGCCCACGGCGCCGCGGTCTTCGCCGGGCTCCTGCTGGCGTACCGCTTTCTGCCGGTGGAGATGGCCGGCCAGCCGTGGCTCTACGGTCCGCTGCTCCTGCTGGCGATGGCCTCGGTGATCTACGGCTACGTACGGACCACCCGACAGTGGGAGACGGCACCCGTTCCGGTGGAGCAGCCGGAACGGCAGTCCGAACCCGTCTGACCCCCGCCGCCCGCTGCCCGCCGCCCGCCGGACGCTCAGCCGGGGATGTCCGGCTCGTACTCGTTGCGCCCCCACTCGGAGGCGCCGAGCGGATAGTCGTAGGCGGGTCGTCCCACGTTTCCGCTGGTCCGGAAGGGCTGCCCCTTGTCGTCGATGCGTACGGTGCCCTTCCGGTCGCCGCTGGACCAGTCCAGCTCCAGGTACCAACTGACGTTGTGGGCCCGCGCGTCCGCGAAGAGGTAGAAGACCTCGGGATCGGACTCGCTCACCTTGTACGGGAAATCACGCTGATCGGCCCTGGGGGTGACCGCGGGCCGCCCGGTGTCGAGGTCCACCTCGAAGGCCGTCGTGTCCACGCCGCCACCGCAGCCGACGCCCATCGAGAAGTCGTTCCAGTCGAGCGGCGCGCTCTTCTCCACCACCCGCACATGCAGGTCGTCCAGGACGACGGTGGCCTTCCCGGTGCCCTGCACGGTCAGCGCGAGCATCTGCTGCCCGGCGGAGACCGCGCCGAGCGCGCCGACCCACCCGCGCGCGTCCTGCTCACCCGGCGGCGGAGGCACCTGCTCGGGCTTGCGGTCCACCAGGAAGTGCGGGCCGCACGGGGTTTCCCACTTGTACGGATTGACGGCGACGGCGGGCGCGGTGGCCTTCTCCTCGACACCGCTGTCGCCTCGGGCGGCCCCGGTCCCACCGCTGCCGGAGGCGGAGGCGGAAGCCGTGGGACTGCCACTGGCGGAGCCGGACGGCGAGGCCGACCCGCCCTTGGCGTCGGCCGACCCCGAGACGCGGGGGCTCTCGTCGACGGGCGGGGCGGCAGCCCCCACGGACTGCTTCCCGCCCTGTTCGTCACCGCCGTCGCCGGGCACGAGATTCGCCACGAGCGCGGCCGACACGAGGACGGCGGCCACGGCGGACCCGGCGAGGACGACCGTGCGTCGGCGAGTGGGCCCGGCCGCCGCGGCCGTCCGTGCCTGCGGTTCCTCCTCGGCAGGGGTGTCAGGTGCCTCAGCCGCGTCAGGAGTCTCCGTGGCTACGGGTGCCGTACCCGCCTTCTGCCCCCGGCGGGCATCCGCGAGAAGCCACCGCCGATGCAGTTCCACCAGTTCCTCGGGCGTCGCCCCGCACACCCGCGCGAACCGTTCCGCGGGTGCGTAGTCCGTCGGTACGGCGTCCCCGTTCACGTACCGGTGGAGTGTGGACGTACTGGTGTGCAACCGCTTCCCGAGTACCCCGTAACTGAGCCCGGACCGGTCCTTCAACTGGCCCAACAGCTCCGAGAATTCGTCGCCCGCCACGCTTCCGCTCTCTCCCCACGTCCCGGATCACCATTCCAGGGGGAGGTCATTCCCCCAGGTCAGAGCTGTTCCAGGCGTTCCAGTGTCCCGGATACCCCAGCAATCGTGGCGGTCGGGACGGATCACCGTACAAGCTGTTGCCATCCAAGCACGCCGCTCCCGGCACCCGGTCGAGCGGCCCATGCCAACACCCGTACCGCACAGGGGGATTCACATGTTCACTCGCACCCACCGCACCCGTATGCTCGCCGCCGCCGCACTCGCGGCCGCCACGCTGACACTGACGGCGTGCAACAACGGAGAGGGCGTCAACGACGAGGGTGCGTCGGCGGACACCGCGGCCACGGCGTCGGCCGCCACCCCGTCCCCGTCCTCGCCCGAGGCGAGCGGCGCTTCCAAGGGCTCGACGGGCGGCGCGGCAGGTTCGAGCGGCGGGACGGGTTCGTCGGGCTCCTCGGGTTCGTCGGGTTCCTCCGGCTCGACGGGCGGCTCGGGCTCGACGCCCCCGGCGTCGGACTCCTCGGGCACCACCGTCGCCTGCGCCAACACCTCCACCCGGACGACCGCCACGGAGGTCTCCCGGCCCCTGAACCACCTTCTCCTCACCGTCACCAACACCGGCTCGAAGAACTGCACCCTCATCGACTACCCGGCCGTCCGGCTCGGCGAGGCCCAGACCGTCCCGCCGGTCATCGAGGACTCCATGCCGCAGGCCGTGGTCACGCTGGCCCCGGGCGAGTCGGGCTACGCGAGCGTCCTGCTGTCGGCCGCGGACGGCAGCGGCTCCAACGGCTACACGGCCAAGTCCATCGAGGTCTATTTCAACGAGGCCGCGAAGACCGCGGCCCGACCGTCGCTCCCTGCGAAGGGCGTGTACATCGACTCCTCGATCCAGGTCTCGTACTGGCAGTCGACGATGGCCGACGCCCTGACCTGGTGACCCGGCAGCCCCGTTGTGACGAACCTGTTGAATTAACAACGTGCTGAACCGTTGGCCATCGCCTTAGGCTCCCTCTGATCACCAAAACTTCATGGGGGGACATCCATGCGCGCAACCACGCGCCTCGCCCTGCTCGGCACCAGCCTCGCGCTGGTCGCCGGTGTCACCGGCGCCACCGCCGCACAGGCGGAGGACGGCAGTGCGGGCGACATCACGATCGACAAGGTCGTCATCAACGGCGGCAAGCCGGTCGTGGTCGGCACCACCAACGCGGTGTCCGCCAAGGTCTCCGTGACCGCGACGGACAACTCGGGCATCGCCAAGACCACGTACATCAGCGGGTGGGGTCCGAGTCCGAACTTCGTGGACATCTGGTTCGACGACGGCGACGTCACCTGCACCGAGGTCAGCGACACCACGTCGACCTGCACGGGCACGCTGACGTTCGACCCCCAGTGGGGGAACGGTGTCGTCAACAACGCCGCGGCGGCCACCTGGGACCTCGCCGTCTCGGTCAAGGCCAACGACCTCGACTACATCCACCGGGACGCGGCCACCACCTTCAAGGTGCAGCGCGCCTCGAAGCTGACGGTCAACGCCTCGCCGGAGCCGGTGACGAAGGGCAAGACCGTCACGGTCACCGGCAAGCTCTCCCGCGCCAACTGGGAGACCGACAAGTACGCGGGGTACGCGACCCAGTCGGTGAAGCTGCAGTTCCGCAAGAAGGGCAGCACCACCTACACCACGGTCAAGACCATCAAGACCAACTCGACGGGCAACCTGAGCACCACCGTCAAGGCCTCGGTCGACGGCTACTACCGCTACAGCTTCGCGGGCACCGCCACGACCCCGGCGGTCAGCGCGGCCGGCGACTACGTGGACGTCAAGTAGCCACGTACCAAGAGCGTTTCAGCAGACGTACGACGAGGGCGCCGTCCACACCGGGACGGCGCCCTCGGCGTACCCCGGGGCTGGACGCACGGACGGCGGCCGTCAGCCGAGCTGTTCCCCGCAGCCGTCCGGCACCGGCGCCGGGATGGCCGAGGTGTCGAAGCCGCCCGAGATGATCTGGGTGGCGAGATCCGACAGACGCAGGTGGCGGGCGCGGGCGTACGACCGGACGCGGCGAAGGCGTCGTCGACGGAGGTGTCCCAGCGCTCCGCCGGCACGCCCTTGACCCGCTCTATCAGCACGCGGCTCGTGAGCGCGGTCTGCAGCCGGCTGTTCTCGACGTGCGACCGCTCCAGGGTGCGCTGCTGCAGGATCGCGATGGTGGCCACGTCGGCGAGGGCCCGGGCCAGGGCGATGTCGTCGTCGCCCAGGCGGTGCGGGGTGGGCTGGAAGAGGTCGAGGGCGCCGACGATCCGGTGGCGCAGGCGCAGCGGGATGGCTGGGTGGCCGTGTACCCCGTCTCGCGGGCCCGTGCGGTGAAGTCCGGCCAGCCGGTGGTGGTCTCCGGGCGGGTCAGGTCGATGTCGGTGCGGGGGCTGCCCGTGCGGTGGCACTCGACGCAGGGTCCCTGGTCGTGCTGGAGCGCGAAGAGTTCCAGGAGACGGGTGTGCTCGTCGGAGGCGGCGATGATCTGGAGTTCACCGTGCGCGTCCGCGAGCGGGATCCCGGCGGCCGACACGTCGAGGAGCTCGACGCAGCGGGTGGACAGCCGCTGCAGCAGGTCGATGACGTCGAAATCCTCGACGAGGGAGTCAGCGACTTCCACGAAGATCTCGGCCAGACGTCGTTCGTGGGCCGTGCCGATCATCCGTCTCCACCGTCGGGCGAGTGCGGTCCGCTCTTGTCGTCGTCGAATCGGAGCCGTCGGGCCACCACGTCCTGCGCCACTTCGCCGAGGGGGCGGTCGCCGGCGTAGGCGTGGGCCCGCAGTCGCAGGAGGGCGATCTCCATGGACACGTCCAGCTGGACGCTGACCATGCCGGTGGCCTGGTGCACGGCCGCGCGGTGCAGGAAGGACGTCTGCAGCTCGTTCAGGCCGGGCGCCTCGTCGTTGCGCCGGTCCGGTTGTTCCCCGTCCAGACAGGCCATGGTGAGTGCGGCGGCCAGGGCGGTGGCGTCGGCGTACTGCTGATCGTCGGGCAGCCGGTCCGGGTGGCACAGCATGGTCAGAACGCCGACACGGATGGCCCCGATGCCCAGCGGGAAGCAGCACACACCGTGGACGCCCATCTTCCGTGCGGCCGGCAGCAGCGCGGGCCACCGCTCGGGGCGGACCCGGGCCAGGTCCGGTTCCAGCACGGGTGAGCCGGTGCGGATCGCGTCGTGAGCCGGGCCCTCGCCCAGCGTGAACTGCAGTTCCTCGAACCGCGCGCTCAGCTCCGGATGGCACCACAGCGGTTCGGCCGGCCGGTCCGCGCCCAGCAGCACCGACAGCGCGACGCCCTCGGCACCCAGGGCCCGCGCGGATGCCTGCGCGGCACCGTGCACCCCGCTCAGTCGCAGTGAGCGCAGGACCTCGGCCATGCCCTCGCTGATCACGGTGCCGCCCGGCCACCGCAGTCACGCCGGACCGGGCGGCAGTCCTCGAACAGCTCTGGATGCGGGCTCATAGGGCCCCATCTCTTCCGTCATGGAATGGCTTGCGCCTTGCTCAGGGCCTCTGTTGCGCGGGACGGACCTTCACGGAGAGGGCCGGGGTCACGGGCTGCCGTACGGCCAGCCTACTGCCGTACGGCGTGTCGAGAGGCCCTTGCTCTGTCAGCGGCCGTTTCCCCTGGCGGGGGAGGAACGGCGGCGGTTCTGGCCAGGACGGCCCCCGCGTCGGCTGCGCCGGGCGGCCCCCGTGGGCTCGGGGCGCGTCTCGGTGACCGGCGGAGCGATGACGACGGGTACGCCCGAAGGGGCCTGGGCGCCGGTGATGCGGCTGAGTTCGTCGCCGCCCGAGCGGACCCTGGTGGTCGTCGGGGTGATGCCGGCGTCGGTCATCAGACGGGTCATGTCGCGGCGCTGGTGGGGCAGGACCAGGGTGACGACGGTGCCGGACTCGCCGGCGCGGGCGGTACGGCCGCCGCGGTGCAGATAGTCCTTGTGGTCGACGGGCGGGTCGACGTTGACGACGAGGTCGAGGTCGTCGACGTGGATGCCGCGGGCGGCGACGTTGGTGGCGACCAGGGCCGTGATGTGTCCGTCCTTGAACTGGGCCAGGGCCCGGTTGCGCTGGGACTGCGACTTGCCGCCGTGCAGGGCGGCGGCGCGCACCCCGACGGCCAGGAGCTTCTTGGCCAGCCGGTCCGCGCCGTGCTTGCTGTCGATGAACATGATCACCCGTCCGTCGCGGGCGGCGATCTCGGTCGTGGTGGCGTGCTTGTCGTCGTCCTCGACATGCAGCACGTGGTGGTCCATCGTCACCACGGCGCCCGCGGACGGGTCGACCGAGTGGACGACCGGGTCGTCGAGGTAGTTGCGCACCAGCTTGTCGATGTTGCGGTCCAGGGTGGCCGAGAACAGCAGCCGCTGGCCGCCGGGACGCACCTGGTCGAGCAGCGCGGTCACCTGCGGCATGAAGCCCATGTCGGCCATCTGGTCGGCCTCGTCCAGGACGGTGATCTCGACCCGGTCCAGGCGGCAGTCGTCCCGCTCGATGAGGTCCTTGAGCCGGCCGGGCGTCGCCACGACGACCTCGGCCCCGCCGCGCAGCGCACTCGCCTGCTTGCCGATCGACAGCCCGCCCACCACGGTGGCGAGCCGCAGACGCAGCGCGCGGGCGTAGGGGGTCAGGGCGTCGGTGACCTGCTGGGCGAGTTCCCGGGTGGGTACGAGGACGAGGGCCAGCGGCTGTCGGGGCTCGGCGCGCTGTCCCGCCGTCCGGGCCAGCAGGGCGAGGCCGAAGGCGAGCGTCTTGCCCGATCCGGTGCGGCCACGGCCCAGGACGTCACGGCCGGCCAGCGAGTTCGGAAGGGTCGCGCCCTGGATGGGGAACGGGGTGGTCACCCCTTCCGCGGCGAGGGTGGCCAACATCTGCTTGGGCAGGTCGAGTTCGGTGAACGCCTCGACCGGCGGCAGCGCCGGCGTGACGGTGACCGGCAGCGCGAACTCCCCGCCGGGTGCGGGGGCGCGGCCTCCGCGGCCGGCCTTGGAGGTGCCGTTCTTGGCCGCTGTGTTCTTGGCCGTGCGCGAGGGGGCGCTCTGGCGGCCCGTTCCCTGCGCGCGGGTGCGGGAGGAGGAGCTGGGGTTTCTACGGGCGGGGCGGTTCAATGGGGGACCTTCCTCTATACGGCGGTTCACGCGTACGCGACCAGCGTCAGGCGGGGCGATGTTCTCGGCCTGGGGCCCTTCTGGCCCGGCGTGACCCCACGGGAAGATCTGCAATGCCCCGGAAGGTCCCGAAACGAAAAGAGTGCCCGTCGACGAAGGTCGAAGAGCACTCGAAGCCTCTGGTAACCAAAACTGCCACTTTACATCAAGGTAGCACAGGACCAGGCGGGACGCGGCGACGGCCAGGATCAGCAGGGCGCTGACGGTCAGTGCAGCGCGCTCTTCTGCTGCCACTCGGTCCAGGAGAGGTTCCACGCGCCGAAGCCGTTGCCGGGTGCGACCACGCCCTTGGTCTCCTTGCCGGTGATCTCGAACGGGTCGCCCGGCCGCACCTGGTCGTAGAACCAGGCCGCGTCCGCGTCGCTCATCCCTATGCAGCCGGAACTGTGGTTGGCCCTGCCGAAGTAGGCGGCGTTCCACGGGGCCGCGTGTGCGTACATGCCCGACCAGGTCAGCCGCATCGAGTGCTCGACCATCTTGTCGTAGGCGTCGCCGAGGCCCACCGTCTCGGAGTTCATGTTGATCGTGCCCTCCTTGGCCATGAGCACGGCGGTCCCGCGCCAGGAACGCTTGTCACCGCCGGGTGTGCCGCCGGAGACCGCTATGCGGCGGACCGTCCTGCCGTCGCGGACGAGGGTGAGCCGGTGGCTGTCGAGGTCGACCTGGGCGATCTGCCGGGCGCCGATGGTGAAGGTGGTCGTGTAGTCGCGTACGAACCAGCCGCCGTCCGTGCCCGAGTCGGTGCCGTTCAGCTCGGCGTTCAGTGTGATCTTGGTGCCGGGCTTCCAGTACGACTTGGGCCGCCAGTCCACCCGGTCCCGGCCCGACCAGTCGGTCAGCCAGCCCCAGGAGCCCTCGGTGTCGTTCGAGGTGGTGATCCTGAGCTGCTTCTCGACCTCGGCCCGGTTCTTGACCGGGTTGTCGAAGACCAGGGAGATCGGCTGGGCGACGCCGACGGTGGTGCCGGTGCCCGGCCGCCAGTCGACCTTGTTGACCTTGTCCGCCGGAGCCGTGGTGAAGGAGGACCTGGTGTTCTTGACGGTTCCGGCCGCGGTCCGGGTCGCCGCCGTCACGGTGTACGACGTGCCGGGTACGGCCTTGCGGCCGGAGACCCACGAGCGGCCGTCGTCGGCGACCTGACCGCCGAGCCTGCGGCCTTCGGCGTCGGTGACGGTCACCGAGGTGAGCCTGCCGCCCGAGGCGGTGATCCGCACGGAGTCGCCCGCCCGGACCTGGTCTCCCGTGGGTGTGACAGTGACTTCGACCGGGCGGTCGTCGGCCTTGGGCGCCACCTCGGTGTCCGGGGCGCCGCCGGAGGAGGTCGACGAGCAGGCGGCGAGCGGCGCCAGCAGGGTGGCCACGACGGCGGCGCGGACGCGGGTATGGGCGAGTGCACGAGTGCGCGACAACAGGACCTCCGGAAAGGACGGAAGGGACGGAAAGGGGGTGGACGAGTCGGCGATGTCGTGACTGTAGAGCCGGAAAACCCGAGGTCAGCCGCTATGGGGCAATGTGACGGCGACTGGTGAGGAACGGTCATGGTCCGGTCACATTCGCCGCGCGGAGCGGTCATGGACCGCTGTGAGCATCCTTTGCGTCCCCGCGACCGGGCCGGGGAGAAGGAGAGGCTCAGACTGTGTCAGCGCTGCTCGTTCCGCCCAGCCGCGTGGCCCAAGCACGGAACCAGGGCACGGCCCTGCGGACCATCACCGCGGAGACCTACCGCGCCTTCCTGGCCTCCCCCGACGGCGCCGCTCTCGGCGCCGGTTTCCTCCAGTGCCCGTCCTGGGCCGATGTCAAGGAGGGCTGGCGCGCCCAACTGCTCGGCTGGGGGCCGGATCCGGAGGCAGGCGCGCTGACGGGTGTGGCCCTGGTGCTGCTGCGGCAGTTCCCCGGCACCCGCAAGTACTTCGCCTACCTTCCCGAAGGGCCGGTCGCCGACTGGAACGACCCCGACGTGGACGGCTGGCTAGGCCCGCTCCTCGAACACCTGCGCAGCGCGGGCGCCTTCGCCGTGCGCATCGGTCCCTCGCCCGCCTACCGGCGCTGGGACGCCGCCCGGCTCAAGCCGCTCACCGGCCCGGGCCGGCGCCTCGGCGACGTCCTCGCCAGCGAGGTCGACCCGCTCGGCACCGCCGTCGCCGAGCGGCTGCGTGCCCGCGGCTGGCGCCGCTGCGGCGGTGACGGGACGGGAGGGGAGGGGGCCGGAGGGGACGGGGACGCCCAGCCCCGGCACGTCTTCCACGTACCGCTCGCCGGACGCACCACCGAGGACCTGTGGTCCGGGCTCAACCAGGAGTGGCGCCGCAATGTGCGCCGAGCCCGGAAGGAGGGCGTGGAGGTGGTGGTGGGCACTACGGCCGAACTCCCCGAGTTCTACCGGCTCCTCGGCATCACCGAGCGACGCGACGGGTTCCGGCTCGGCCGCTCGCTCGCCTACTACGAGCGTCAGTACGCGGCGCTCAACGCCGAGGAACCGGGCCGGATGAAGCTGTACCTCGCCCGGCACCGAGGAGAGATCCTGGCCGCCCACACGATGATCACGGTGGGCCGCCGGGCCTGGTACCAGACCGGCGCCTCGGCCGACCACCGTCGCGAGGTCCGGCCCTCCAACGCCCTGCAGTGGCGGATGCTGCAGGACGCCCACGCCCAGGGCGCGGACGTCTACGACATGCGCGGGGTACCCTCCACTCTCGATCCTGAGGAACGTGCGTACGGATTGCTGCGGTGGAAGCTCGGCACCGGGGGACAGGTCGTCGAGACGCTGGGGGAATGGGAGAAACCATTGGGCGGCAGCGCCAACCACGCGCTCTACCGCGCCTTCCAGGCGTATCTGAACCGCCGATGACGCAGACGACGCCGACGACGCCGGCCACCACCGCACCGACGGACACGGCGGCACGCAGCAGTGCCGTCATGGCCGCCGGATCCATCGTGTCCCGAGCCACCGGCTTCGCCCGCTCCGCCGTGGTCGCGGCAGCGCTGGGCACCATCGGGCCGACCGCCGACGGCTACGCGGTCGGCAACGCCCTGCCCACCATCGTCTACATGCTGCTCCTCGGCGGCGCGCTGAACGCCGTCTTCGTCCCCGAACTGGTCAGGGCCGCCAAGGAGCACGACGACGGGGGCACCGCGTACACCGACCGGCTCGTCACCGTGTGCGTCGTCGCCCTGCTGGCGATCACCGCGACCGCCGTATGGGCGGCACCCGCGATCGTCGACGCGTACACCGACTACACCGGCCCACAGGCGGCCATGACCATCGCGCTCGCCCGCTACTGCCTGCCCCAGATCTTCTTCCTGGGACTGTTCACGCTGCTCGGACAAGTCCTCAACGCACGGGGCCGGTTCGGCGCGATGATGTGGGCGCCGGTCCTCAACAACGTCGTCGTCATGACCGTGTTCGGCCTGTACCTGGCGCTGGCCTTGGGCGACGGGGACAGGCTCACCGCGACCGGGACCGCCGTGCTCGGCTGGGGCACGACCGCCGGTATCGCCGTCCAGGCACTCGCCCTCGTCCCCGCCCTGCGCGCCGCCCGCTTCCGCTGGCGGCCCCGCTTCGACTGGCGCGGCAGCGGACTGACCCGCCCCCTGCGCGCGGCCGGCTGGCTGGTGCTGCTGGTCCTGGCCAACCAGGCCGCCTACTGGGTCACCACCCGGCTGGCCACCACCGCGGGCCTCGACGGCGGCCCCGGGTACGGCGCGTACAACAACGCCTATGCCCTGTGGGTCGTACCGCACGGCATCATCACGGTATCCCTGGTGACCGCGCTGATGCCCCGGATGAGCGCGGCCGCCGCCGACGGGGACACCGTGGCCCTGCGGCGTGACGTCTCCCACGCCCTGCGCGTCAGCGCCTCGGCCGTCGTCCCCGCCGCCTGCGCCCTGTTCGCCCTCGCCCAGCCGGTGATGGCCCTCGTCTTCGGGTACGGCAGGACCGGCGCCGACGACACGGCCGCCATGGCCGGGATCCTGATGGCCTTCGCGCCGGGACTGATCGCCCTGTCCGGCCAGTACGTCCTGTCCCGCACCTTCTACGCCCTGTCCGACACACGTACGCCGTTCCTGCTCAACCTGCTGATCGTCGCGCTCAACGCGGGACTGTCCCTGGCCGCCGCCCACCTGCTGCCGGCCCGCTGGGCCGTGACCGGCATGGCGGCGGCCTACTCCCTGGCGCTGTGCGCGGGCTGGGCGGTGACCGGCCTGGTGCTGAGCCGCCGGCTCGCCGTCGCCCGCCCCCTGCGCTCCTCAGCCGTCGGTGCCCACGCGCGCCTGCTGCTCGCCGCCGTCCCCGCCACCGCGCTGGGCCACCTCGCGGTCCTGGGCGCGGCACGGGCGGGCGCCCTGGTCGCCGCAACTGCCGGGGCGGTCGCCGTCGTCCTCATCTTCGCCCTGCTCACCCGTCCGCTGCGACTCGCCGAACTCGACGCACTGCTCTCGCGCGTACGCCTCGGACGGACCCGGACCTGACCATCACCGAGGGAGAACTGCCGATGCCCCGCGTGCTCCTCATCGAGGACGACCCCTCCGTACGCGAGGGGGTCGAACTCGGTCTGCGCCGCCGCGGCCACGAGGTACGGGTGGCGGCGACCGGCGAGTCCGGCCTCGCCGCGCTGGCCGAGTTCCGCCCCGATCTGCTGCTGCTCGACCTGATGCTGCCCGGAATGAACGGCGTACAGGTCTGCCGGCAGGTCCGCGAGCAGAGCCAGCTGCCGATCATCATGCTCACCGCGCGCGGCGACGACTTCGACGTGGTCATCGGCCTGGAGGCCGGTGCCGACGACTACATCGTCAAGCCCGCCCGCCCCGAGGTGATCGAGGCCCGGATCCGTGCCGTACTGCGCCGCCTCGACGACAGCGGCCCGGGCCGCCCGGCCATCGAGGTCTACGGCGACCTCACCGTCGACCGCGGCGGACTGACCGTCACCAAGGCCGGCCGCCCGCTCGCACTCGCTCCCTCGGAGCTCAAGCTCCTGCTGCACCTCTGCGCCGCCCCCGAGCAGGTGTTCAGCAGGCAGCAGTTGCTGGAGCACGTCTGGGACCACAGCTACCACGCCGACGCCCGCCTGGTCGACGCGTGCGTCCGCAGGCTGCGCGGCAAGATCGAGGACGAGGCAGGCAGCCCCCGCTACGTCCAGACACTGCGCGGTTTCGGCTACCGCTTCGGGCCGCTGTGAGCGGCGGCGAGCAGCGCTCGCGGGTCAGGGCGTTCGGGCTGCGCGCGCGGTTGTTGCTCGCCTTCCTGCTGGTCGCCGCCGTCAGCGCCGGTACGACGGCCGCGCTGACCTACCGTGAGGCCCGCAACTCGCTGCTGGAGACCGCCCAGGACACGGCGGTCACATCCTTCCGCGACCACGTCCAGCAGACGGCCTTCGCCCTGCCCGTACAGGACGAGGGCATGGAGGACGTCCTGCGGGACATCGCCCGCAAGGGCAAGCCCCACCCCTGGGTGGTCTTCGCCGAGTACGGCTCGCTCCGCGCCTCCTCGGGCGAGAACCCCGTCTCCACCGTCATCACCCCCGAACTGCGCCGCGCCGCACGGGCCAACCCCCACGGCAGCTTCGAACGGGTCGTCAAGGACGGCGTCCCCTATCTGACCATCGCCATGCCCACCGTCTTCAAGACCGGCCCGGACAGCGTGCTGCCCACCCGGCTTGTTCTGTACGCCGTCATGCGGATGACCGACGAGCAGATCAACGTCGACGCGCTGCTCATAGCCGCCCGGGACGGCGCCCTGCCCGGCCTCGCCATCGCGCTGATACCCGCCCTGATCGCCGCGCGCAGCGTGCTGCGTCCGGTGCGGGAACTGCGCCAGGCGGCCCGGAACATGGGCAGCGGTAGACTCGACACCCGGATCCGGGTCCGCGGCAGCGACGAACTGGCCGACCTGGCCCGCACGTTCAACGAGTCGACGGGCCAACTGGAGCGGTCCGTGCGGGAACTGCGCGAGGCCGAGGAACGCGCCCGCCGCTTCGCCTCCGACGTCTCGCACGAACTGCGCACCCCGCTCGCCGGAATGCTCGCCGTCACCGAGGTCCTCGACGAGGACGCGGCCGGCCTGGACCCCGACACCGCCCGGGCGGTCCGGCTGGTCAGCGCGGAGACCGGAAAGCTGGCCGTGCTCGTCGAGGACCTGATGGAGATCTCCCGCTTCGACGCCCGCGCGGCCGAGCTGAACGCCGACGAGGTCGACGTGGCCGTGGCCATCCGCAAGACCCTGCAGAACCGGCACTGGACCGACGACCGGGTCCGCACCGAGCTCCCCGACGGCATCCGGGCGCGGCTGGACCCGCGCCGCTTCGACGTCGTGATCGCCAACCTCGTGGGCAACGCCCTGCGGCACGGCGGTACGCCCGTCAC
This sequence comes from Streptomyces sp. WM6386, assembly GCF_000972385.1. Taxonomy (GTDB): domain Bacteria; phylum Actinomycetota; class Actinomycetes; order Streptomycetales; family Streptomycetaceae; genus Streptomyces. The sequence continues at coordinate 98,343 of NZ_JXTE01000016.1, read as the reverse complement.
GGTACGGCTGCGCACCGAGGAACGCCTTCCGGGCCCGCCCGTGCTGATCACCGACGTCGTGGACAGCGGGCCCGGCATCCGCCCGGAATCGCTCCCGCACATCTTCGACCGCTTCTACAAGGCCGACGCGGCCCGTACCCGTTCGGCGGGCAGCGGGCTGGGACTGGCGATCACGCTGGAGAACGTGAAGCTGCACGGCGGCACGATCCACGCCGGGAACCGGCCCGGGGGCGGTGCCGTCTTCGCCGTCGAGATACCGCTTCACTCGGAGGGGGCCGGCGGATGAGGCGACGTGTGTCGGCCGTGGTCTTCGCCGTCGTGGCCGGCGTAGCGCTGCTCGGTGGCTGCGGTATCCAGGAGACCGACGTCATCGAGGCGGGCGGTCCCGCCAGCGTCCAGGCCTTCCTCAATCGCGAAACCGGCATGCTGCTCTTCTTCCGCTCCCCTGACGGAGGGCTGAGCCCCGTGATCCGGTCGGGAGGGTCGGAGACCGGGTTCGGCGACGGATCCGTCCATACGACGACCGCCGGAGACCAGGACACGAATCGGCCCGTGCCGACGGAGAAGGTCGTCTCGGCGCTCCTCGCCGGCCCGGGGGACGAAGACCGAGCCGCGGGCCTGACCACCGCTCTCCCCGCCGCCCGCCCCGGCGGAACCGTCAAGGTCGACACCTCTTTGAGCGGAAGGGTCACGACCCGCCTCCCGCTCGCCCTGGAGGGGCTGGACAGCACCGCCCTACGCCAGCTCACCTGCACGATCGCCTACAGCCAGGACGCCGACGGCCAGATCGTCGTGGAGCTGAGAGGACAGGACGGGGCATCGAGGTCGGGCACCTGCGGACTCGCCCCCGGCATGGGAAACGTACCCACGGTCACCGAGACCCGGGGACGGGGCCCGTCGTCCGGCGCGGGCGGCTGAGGGGACGAGGCGTAAAGGGGGCGGCCAGGCGTCGGCGGAAGCGAGGCCGAGATCATCCGGCAGGGGGTTCACCTCGCGGCGACGGCGAACCGGGTCCGGGACGAGCCACTGCTCTCGCGGACCTTCGAGGGGCCGGGTCGTCACGTGATCAGCTGGAACCGGGGACGGACCCGTTGTGCGCCTCGTGTCCGGCACGGCGGCGGTACTCGGCGTTGATGCGCTGAGCCTCCTCGAGCTGGTCCTCGAGGATGACGATGCGGCAAGCGGCCTCGATCGGGGTGCCCTTGTCGACGAGCTCGCGGGCGCGCGCGGCGATCCGCAGCTGGTAGCGGGAGTACCGGCGGTGTCCGCCCTCCGAACGCAGCGGAGTGATCAGACGAGCCTCGCCGAGGGCTCGCAGGAAGGCCGGGGTGGTGCCGAGCATCTCGGCGGCCCGCCCCATCGTGTATGCGGGGTAGTCGTCGTCGTCCAGACGATTACCGAGGGGGGTATCTGCTGTCATGTCACCTCGTAGTGCAACGCGTCGAGGGGCCCTGGTGCCGTACGGCACCAGGGCCCCGAAGGAAATTCAACACCATCTGTCGGCTCTCGTGCTGTGCCGACCTTCTGTTTCCGCTACCAGCCCTCCAGGAGGGGGCGCGGGGATCGCGGCTGCGTGACCGGGGACCACCTTCCAATCCGGGGTCTTGCGGTACCCGGCCGAATGCTCCTCTGGCCGGGCGATCCTGATGGCGTCCGTCCTCCGTTCTTTCTCCGTACCAACCACTTGGCCTGCGAACTTCAGGTACTGCAATCCCGCCAGTTCGTGTCTGTCGGGCGTCACTGGACTGTGCTCGATGAGAAAAGGCTAACCGTGTCGGAGCTCAATGTCTACTCTGACAAGAACAGATTTCGGCTTCCTGGGGGAACAGATAGCTTCGATCTGTCACTAAGGGTGATGTGTCCCTCCCCAGAGCGGCGGAGAACGGACGGTGAGACAGCAGTGAGGGCCCTGCCGACGTGTGTCGGCAGGGCCCTCACCGGGATCCTGAAGGTGGTGCTAGCCGAGGCGAGCCATGGCCCGGCCGTGCTCCGCGACGACGGAGCGCCGAGGGACGGGCAAGGTGAACGCTCCGCCGAGGATGTCCCGCAGACGGGTCCGGTCCGTGTACGTGGAACTGTCGCGGTGAACGGCGAGTTCGGCCCGGGTGACCGAGCCCGTGCACTGGTCGTCCCCGTCGCACAGGAGGAGGTACTCGACACGGGCACCGGCCATGACGGACAGCGCGACCTCGACGGTCATGTCGTCCCGGACCCGGGGCCCGGACGTGTCCATGGCGTCGACCACGGCCACTGGGGCCAGGTCCGCGTGCTGTCGCTGTGTCCGAACCGGTGTCAAAGGTGCCTCCTCGGAGATGGGGAGCTGCTGGACGATGCTTCGAGCCCCGGGGTCAGGCCGCGGCGTCGAGGGCGGGCCGCTGCGCACGGCGTCGCCCCGCTCCTGCGCCGGCGCGTCCCCGACCGGAGCGGTCCTGACCGGAGCGGTCCTGACGGCCTCGGGACGAGGGGGCCCCGGAGGACCCGGCGCGGCGGGGACGGTCCACGACCGGTGCCTTGATGACGACCGGGACACCGGAAGGGGCCTGGGCGCCGGTGATCCGCGTCAGTTCCGCCTCACCGGACCGTACGGAGGCGATCTGCGGGGTGATGCCGGCCGAGGCCATCAACCGGGTCATGCCACGGCGCTGGCCGGGTGTCACGAGGGTGACGACGCTGCCGGACTCGCCGGCACGGGCGGTACGGCCGCCGCGGTGCAGGTAGTCCTTGGGGTCGGTGGGCGGATCCACGTTGACGACCAGGTCGAGGTTGTCGACGTGGATGCCGCGGGCCGCGACGTTGGTCGCCACCAGTACGGTCACGTGCCCGGTCTTGAACTGGGCGAGGGTCCGGGTGCGCTGGGGCTGGGACTTGCCACCGTGCAGAGCCGCGGCGCGGACACCGCTGTTCAGCAGGTGCTGGGTCAGCCGGTCCACGGCGTGCTTGGTGTCCAGGAACATGAGCACCCGGCCGTCGCGCGCCGCGATCTCGGTGGTCGTGCGGTGCTTGTCCGCTTCGGGCACGTGGAGCACGTGGTGCTCCATCGTGGTGACCGCACCCGCGGACGGGTCGACGGAATGGACCACCGGGTCGGACAGGTACTGGCGGACCAGCCGGTCGACGTTGCGGTCCAGGGTGGCCGAGAAGAGCATCCGCTGCCCCTCGGGGCGCACCTGGTCGAGCAGGGCGGTGACCTGGGGCATGAAGCCCATGTCGGCCATCTGGTCGGCCTCGTCGAGGACGGTGATGTCGACGTCGTCCAGTCGGCAGTCGCCACGGTCGATGAGGTCCTTGAGCCGTCCCGGGGTCGCGACGACGATCTCCACCCCGGCCCGCAGCGCGCGCGTCTGCCTGCTCATCGGCAGGCCGCCGACCACGGTGGTCAGCCGGAGCTTCACGGACCGGGCGTACGGGGTGAGCGCGTCGGTCACCTGCTGGGCGAGCTCGCGGGTGGGGACGAGGACCAGGGCGAGCGGCTGCCGCGGTTCCGCGCGCCGTCCCGTCGTACGGGCCAGCACCGCGAGGCCGAAGGCGAGGGTCTTGCCCGACCCGGTACGGCCGCGGCCGAGCACGTCACGTCCGGCGAGGGAGTTCGGCAGCGTCGCGCCCTGGATGGGGAACGGCACGGTCATGCCCTCGCGTCCGAGCGCGGCCAGCAAGGGCGTCGGCAGGGCGAGGTCGGAGAACGACTCGACCGCGGGCAGCGCGGGCGTGATCGTCACCGGGAGCGCGAACTCGCCCTGGAGTGCTGCCGGTCGGCGCCCGTTGCCGTTGGAACGCCGCGGAGCACCCGAGCGCTGGGCGGCAGAGCTCCAAGAGGTGCGGGTCGGGCGGTCGGTGCGGGAGGTGCGGGCAGTGCGGGCGGTGCGTGCGCGGTTCAAGCGGAACCTTTCCTCGATGTGAGCACGTAGGCACGTAGCAAGGAGTTTCCGCAGCAAAAGGAACGGCGCAGATAATCACGAGAACGGCCCGGTGATGATGAGCGCCGAATCGGATCGACGGGGGAATGCGTCACCGTTCGGTGATGCGATGGAGCCTTCCCGTCACGCGCTCTGAAATGCAGCGAGCTGGGGCCCGCACCCCAAGGTGCGGGCCCCAGCTGCGAAAGATGCGTTGCTGCCGGTGTCAGGCGGGAACGATGTTCTCGGCCGTCGGGCCCTTCTGGCCCTGCGCGATGTCGAACGACACCTTCTGACCTTCCAGCAGCTCGCGGAAGCCCTGGGCGGCAATGTTGGAGTAGTGGGCGAAGACGTCGGCGCCGCCGCCGTCCTGCTCGATGAAGCCGAAGCCCTTTTCCGCGTTGAACCACTTCACGGTGCCAGTAGCCATGTCATTTCTCCTTCGGAGACGATTTCCGGAATTCACCCTGTGTGGATTCCGCGTCGCCCGTGCTGATTAGCCCGTCGGAAAATGAACCCTCTGGCAACCACACCTGCAACTGGCACCGACATTAGCATGCCGCGATCGTCCCTGTGCGGTCCGTAATTCCGCCGAGGTTGACGGTCGAGGAATACTCGCAGTGCACCGCAGTCATTTCTTACTTCACGGATACAGATATTGACCCGCGCGGATGGGCTGTTTTCTGGCGAACGTTTCCGGCCGCAGCGCCATGACCTCCGCCGATGCCCCGTGCACCGCTGCCGACGCCCGCGCCGCACGGGGACACCGGCGAACGTGCCGAGACCCCGGGGACGCAATGAATGTCACATCCGCCCGGGAGTGGCGACGACGGCCGGCGTCCTAGTCGGCGTGTGCCGCGGTCCAGGTGATCCGCGGCGGCTCGACCCGTGCGCACAGCGGCCCGCCCTGCGCGTCGGTCAGCCCGAGCCGCCCGACCAGCAGCCCGTCGCGAGCTGCGGCGGCGAGCGTGTCGGCGGGGATGACGTCCAGCATGAGCTTGGCGCGGCGGAACATCGTGAACATGCCCGACTCGTCGACCGTGCCCCACGACAGATAGATGAACCGCCGCCCCAGACGGTTCTGCACGTAGGGACCCTTGACCTCGGTACCGGCCGGCGAGGCGCTCGTGGCGCACTCCAGGGTCCACGTCGCGGACGGGGCGTCCCCGGGCTGCGGCTCGAGGAGCTCGGCCGGACGGTCGCGGCGTTGCACGGCGACATGGACGTTGTCGTAGGTGGTCACTGTGCCGTCGACCTGGGCGGAGTGAGTGAGACCGGGCAGGTCGACGGCGTCGATGCGGATGCGCATGGCCGTCATCATCCTGCATCATCGGAGATGACCGCCTGCCCCCGTACACCTCGACCGTGAGGTGCCGGCCGTGGGAGGTCAGCCGGTGGCGGGGCGGGTGAAGTCGATCTCCTTCGCCGTGGTGATCAGGGCGCCCATGTTGCGCTCCATCATCTCCAGGGCGGCGGAACTCAGACGGGGGTGGATGGAGGCGACGGCGTCCTTGGGCACCGTGACCCGCAGATGGCGGATGTGCGCGTCGAGAGCGGAGTAGAGGACGCACTGCTCGGTGACCTGGCCGCTCAGCACCACGTTCCCGACGCCCAACCGCTGCAGGAGGTAGGACAGGGGCGTCTCGTAGAAGACGGAGTGGCGGGCCTTCACCACGAAGAGCGATTCGTCGTCGGGCCTGATCGGCTCGATCAGGTCGGCGTGCGGCCGTGCCAGTGCGGTCTCCACGAGTTCTCCGTGGTGGGAGCGCCACAGCCCGAAGTTGTCGTTCGCGTAGATCACCGGCACGTCCGCCCCGCGGGCCCGGCCGATCAGCTCCGCCAGGACGGGCACGACCCTTCGGACGGACGGCACGAGCAGCTCCGCGTCCTCGTGGTCGTAGGTGTTGATCATGTCGATCACGACGAGAGCGACCCCTGTCGTGTCCGCGGGCTGGTCCATGGCTTCCGCCACCCGTCCAGTGCTGTGCCGGCGCTGTCAGTCGCGCACTGCGCGCTTTCGGGTACCCGCGGGCCCAGGTGGCTAACGAGGACGTGAGTGGTCGTGGGGGTGGGGGAGGAGGTACTGGGAGGCGGAGAGCGGGTCGCGCGGCTCGGGCAGCGGCGGGGGCGGAGTCGGAGCTGTTGCTGGGAGCGGGAGCCGGTCATCGGGGTCTCACCGCCCTGTGCGCGGCGAGGCGGGTGGGCGGTGCTCGGGGCAGGGTCGTGGTGGCGGGTCGGCCCGGCGCTGGTCCGGTTCGGCCGACGTGGCGGGGAGCGGCCCCGCCGGGATCACGCGAGGCTGCCCTCTTCACACACCCGGCGGGCGACCTCGCGGAGCTTGATGTTGTTCGCCTGTGAGTAGCGGCGCAGCACGTTGAACGCCTCCTCCTCGGTGAGGCGGTGGCTGCCCATGAGGATGCCCATGGCCTCGCCGATGACGTGCCGGGTGGCGACGGCGTGCTCCATCTGGGCGTGGGTGCGGGCGCTGGAGAAGGCGACCGCCGCGTGGGAGGCCAGCAGCCAGCCGGCCAGTTCGCTGGTCTCGGTGAACGCACCGACCTTGCGCGAGTAGAAGTTCAGCGCGCCGAAGTCCCCCTCTTCGGTGAAGAGCAGGAAGCCCATCATGCTGCCCACGCCGAGGGCCTGGGCCTGTGGGGCGAAGGCGGGCCAGCGCTGGTGTTCGACGGTGAGGTCGGCGACGCGGAAGACCCACTCCTCCCGTGAACTGGGTGCCGCGTCGAAGCACGGTCCCTCCCCCAACTGCTGTTGCAACAGGTCACTCTCGGTGACCAGTGCGTGGGTGGGGGCGAGCGTCTCCACCTTCTTGTCGTGCAGTACGAGAATGCCCGCCGCGTCGCAGCCCTCCACCAGTTCGGTGGCCGATGCGGTGATCCGCTCGAGGGTGGCATCGACCGATTCCTGCGCCAGGAGATCGCGTGCCATGGAAGCCATCTGTTGCGCGAACCGTCCCCAGTCCACTTCGTCCTCCGCCTTCTCAGGTGCGTGGGCACACCTCATACCCAGCTTTCCACGCGAGCCACACAGCGGCGTACCGGGCGAACGCCGGCGGCGAGCTGCGGGTGTACCGGACCATGCGCGGGCACACCTCGCTCGGCAAGGGCTGGAACCAGTACGACATGGTGACCTCGCCGGGTGACGTGTCCGGCGACGGCCGCCCGGACCTGATCGCCCGCAACTCCTCCACGGGAGCCGTCTACCTCTGCAAGGGGACGAGTTCCGGCAAGTTGTCGTCCCGCGTGAAGCTCTACGACAACTGGAAGACGTACAAGAAGATCGTGGGCGTCGGCGACCTCAACGGCGACGGCAAGGCGGCGTCATCTCCCGCGACACCTCCGGCAACGTGTGGCGCAACAACGGCAACGGCAAGGGCTCGTTCGGCTCACGCGCGAAGATCGCCACGGGGTGGCAGGCGTACAAGGGCGTGTGTTCTGAGGCTCCGACGCAACACTCGCGGGAACCTGTCCATACGTTCGTAAAATCTCGTCTCACATCTCGAACGTGGATCGCTCTTCGCGAGATTCGAAGATGTCCGAAGCGTTAAGACGGAGGTTCACAGTATCGGCAGTCAAAAGTCTTCGAAAAAAGTCCGTAAAAGTGGACTATTCGCTGGACGTCGCGATCGGTGTCTGTTGCACCCATGCAATGAATGAAAGATGTAGGATCGGCGTGGCCCATTGTGATCCGATGGGGTAAATGATGCTGATGGGGAGCGCATTATGGCAATCACCGAACAGCAAAGAAAAGAGCTCGCCGCCTTCCTCCGCAACCGACGCGAACGGGTTGCACCGGAAGCTGTCGGTATCAAGAACTCGTACGGGCGTCGCCGTACGCCGGGCCTGCGCAGGGAGGAGCTCGCCCAGCTCGCAGGGGTGAGTGTGACGTGGTACACGTGGCTCGAACAGGCCCGCAGGATCAGGGTGTCGAGCCAGGTGCTCAACGGTCTCGCGCGGGCCTTGCGGCTCGATGCGACGGAGACCGGGCATCTGTTCCGGCTGGCCGGTGAGTTACCGCCGGCGGGGCGGGCGCCCTGCTCTCGGGAGCATATTCCGGAGCAGTATCTGACCTTCCTTGAATTCCAGGATCCGCTGCCTGCGTTCATTGTGAATCACCGCTTCGATGTGCTGGCGTGGAATCAGGGATTCTGTGCACTGTTTCCCTATTTCGAATCCTTGGGGCACAGTCGCCGCAACACCCTCATGATGATGTTCGACGAGCGTGCCCGGGAAATGTACCCGAACTGGGAGCAGGACGCCCTCGAGGCGGCAGCGCTTTTCCGTGCGCAGGCCGCCGACCAGCTCGCCCATCCCGCATATGCGAAGATGATCGAGGACCTGCGCGTCGAACACCCGGAATTCCAGGAACTGTGGGAGCGGCTCGACCTCGCTCCGTCCGTGCCGTCCGTACGCTGCTTCGACCACCCGACGCTGGGGCGGATCGAACTCGGTTATGTGAAGCTGCGGCTCGCGGGCGTGGACGCCACCCTCGTCGTCTACCAGCCCGTTCTGGACAGCCGGTTGGTCGCCCGCTTCCGCGATCTGGTCGAGGAGCGGATCAAGGTGCGGCTCCGCTCGGTCGGAGGATCGGTCGGAAGCTCAATCGGACGCCCGTACCGACAGAGCGTGCCGGAAGACATCCCGCGGATCCCAGACGGCCTTGACCCGCTGGAGTCGGGGGTAATTCCCTTTGAAGTACAGCGTGTGCCAGGGAACGCCTGAGGTGTTCCAGCCCGGATCGGCCAGATCCACGTCCGGATAGTTGATGTACGAGCCGTCGGTACGTGCGTCGGAGACGGGCACTCCGCCTGTCTCCGCGTACAAGTCCCGGTAGAGCTCCCGGAGTCTGCGGAGGTGTCGCTCGTCGTCGGCGGGATCGGTCCAGTACGTGCCGAGATAGCTCTTGAGCACCGAATCCCGTTGGGCGACAGCGGTCGCCGCGGGATCCACCGTGTTGACCTTCCGGCCGTAGGAGAACAGCACCACCGTCGTATGACCGTCGTAGTCCGGGTCGGAGAGGCGCCGGAAGAGCAGCGCGGTCTCCGCGGCGGAATACGGCCGGCGCAGATAGGCGCCCTTGCTCTTGGAGCGGGTCAGCTCTCCCCTGTTCTCCACGTCCCGCTGGGTGGCCCTCAGCCAGGGCATGCCCGTGTAGGTGATCCGGCACGGGGTCCGTACCCCGCTGCCCACGGCGGCGACGTACTCCTCGAGCCGGTTGCGGGCGTCGGGAGCCGAGCCGTCCAGCTGCGCGCTGAGGGTGATCCGGCCGACCGCGTGCTGGTTGAGGTACAACGCGCTGTACAGACTCTCGTACGTCGGGTCCGTGCCGTCCTCCGTGCTGTGCCAGTCGCCATGGTTGCGGACGAGCCTGGCGAAGTCCCGCTCGCTCAGCGACTCCCAGGGCCACTCCGCGGAAGCGAGGAGAACCGTCTTCGGAGGCCGGGGCAGCACATCCCGCGGGGCGTTGGAGTCTGCTTCGGGGGAGCGGAACCAATAGCGCGTGACCACTCCGAAGTTGCCGCCGCCCGCGCCGGTGTGCGCCCACCACAGATCGTGGTGCGGGTCGGAGGGATCCCGGGAGGCGACCACGGTCCGGGCCTCACCCGTGTCGTCGGCGACGACGACCTCCACCGCCTCCAGATGGTCGACGATCAGCCCGTGCCGTCGGCACAGCGCGCCGAAGCCGCCGCCCTGGACATAGCCGCCGAGCCCGACCGAGGGGCAGGTGCCGCCGGGCACGGCCACGCCCCAGTTCAGGTACAGGGAGCGGTAGACGGAGCCGAGCAGCGCGCCCGCGCCGATGCCGAAAGCCGCCCGGCCTTCGTCGTACGTGACGTCGTCGAGTTCGGACAGGTCGACGAGGGTGCGCACCGCCGCGTCGTCCACCAGGCCCTCCAGGCCGTGGCCGCCACCGCGTACCGCCAGCCGCGACCCTTGCTGGACGGCGGCGGTGACAGCCCGGCGTACCTCTTCGGCGGTACGCGGCACATGGACCCGGTCCGGCCGGCCGGTGAAGCGTGTGTTGCGTGACCGCGTGGTGAGGGAGAGGTAGCGGGGGTCGGCGGGGGTGATCGCCGGTACGCCCTGGGCCGGGATGCCGGGCACGGCAAGGACGGGATCGGATATGTCAGTCATCGGTGGCGGCCGTCGCCTTTCGTGAGGTCACTGCGCGGCGCACCGCCGCGTGGCCGAGGAGCAGAAGCAGGCCGCAGGTGCCCGCGGCACAGCCGAGCAGGGCGGTGGCCGGCCAGCCGCCGTGCGCCCAGAGAGGGCCCGTCAGCGCGGAGCCCGCCGCACCGCCGAGGAAGTAGCAGGTCATGTAGACGGTCGTGACGCGGCTGCGCATCTCGTCGCCGACCTGGGCGAAGACCGTCGTCTGGTTGGAGATGTGCGCGGCCTGGACCGCGAAGTCGATCAGGAGAATCGCCGTGCCGAGCATGAGCAGTGAGGACGACAGGACCGACACCACGGCGAACGACACGGCGATGAGGGCGAACGCGGCGGCACTGACCGCCCGTTGGCGTCCCCGGTCGGCGAACCGGCCCGCCAGGTTGGCGCCGAGAGCGCCACCCGCGCCGAGCAGCCCCATCGCGCCGATCGCGGCGGAGCCGTAGTGGTAGGGCCCCTGGATCAGGCGGAGCGGCACGGCGGTCCACAGCACGGTGAAGGCGGCGAACCCCAGGGCGCCGTACAGGCAGCGCTCCACGATCACCGGCCGTGCCCGGACCAGGGAGAACAGCGAGCCGATGAGCCGGGCGTACCCGCGCACGGTCAGGGGCGTTCCGGCGGGTTGCGGGGGCAGGATGCGGCGCAGCATCACGCCCACCCCGAGCATCAGGGCCGACGCGCCCCAGAACACGGCCCGCCAGTCGACGAGTTCGGCCACCACTCCGGCGAAGGTCCGGCACAGCAGCGCGCCGAGGATGACGCCGGTCATCACGGTGCCGACCACCTGCCCGCGCCGCTCGGGCGGTGCCATGCCCGCGGCCTGCGGCACGATCACCATGGCGGCGACGCTCACCAGACCGAGCAGGAAGAACAGGCCGACGAGGAGCCCGCCGTCGGCCCAGGGAATCACCGCGAGCACCGCGGCCGCCGTGGTCACCAGGACGGTGAGCAGCCGTCTGCGGTCGACGGCGTCGCCCAGCGGTACCAGCGCGAACAGGCCGAGGGCGTAACCGAACTGGGTGGCCGAGACGGACGAGGTGAGCGAGCCGGGCGTGCGGTGCAGCGAGGCCGCGAGCTCGGGCAGGATCGGCTGGAGGTAGTACAGGTTGGCCACGCACAGACCGCAGGCGGCCGCGAGCAGCAGCACGGTGATCCGGCCGACCCGCGGCCGCGGCGGCGCGGCGGGCCCCGCCAGGCCCGTCGCGCCGCCGTGCGCCGCCTCGCTCACAGCGTGCCGCCGCCATCGACGTGCAGCACCGCGCCGGTCACGAAGGTGTTCTCCAGCAGGTGGAGCACTGTCGCCGCGACGTCGTCGGGCTGTCCGACGCGGCCCACCGGGGTGCTCTGCGCGGTCTGCTCGAAGAGACCCGCGCGGGCGTCCTCGGGCAGGAAGGACCAGAGCGGGGTGTCGATCAGACCGCCGACGACGACGTTGACGCGCACCGGGGCGAGCTCGACGGCGAGCGAGCGGCCCATGCCGCCGATGCCCGCGTTGGCGGCGGCTGTCGCGCTCATGTCGGCGTACGACTTGAAGCCGGCCGCACCGGCGATCAGCACGATCGAGCCCTGGCCCGAGATCTTCCTGCCGGCGTGCCGGACACTCAGCAGCTGGCCGACGATCTTGGTGTCGAGGGCGGCGCGCACCGAGTCGAGGGACACGTCGTAGACGGAGCCGACGGCCATGTCGCCGGGGCAGACGACGAGGTGGTCGAGGGAGTCGATGCCCGCGAAGAAGGCGGCGACGCTCTCCTCGTCGGTCACGTCCACGACACCGGTGGTGATGCCGTCGATCTCCTTGGCGGTCTGCTCCAGCTTGTCCTGGGAGCGGGAGCCGACGACGACCTGGGCGCCCGCGGCGGCGGCCTGCCGGGCCACCGCCTTGCCGATGCCGGACGAGCCGCCGATCACCACGACACGGGCGCCGGAGAGGGAAGAGGGGGTAGCGGACATGGCTGTCTCCTGGTGACGAGCGAACGGGATGCGGGTCGGCCGGCCCGGAGAGGACCGCCCGGCCGCAATCGACGCTGTCAGCTCGCGCCAGGGGCAGGGAGACGGCGTTTCATGCTAGTTGGAACACCACCTGGTTAGGCCTTGGCGGGCGGGCCACCATGGGTTGTTGTCGGGGGCATCGACCTGTCCGGCGCAATGGCGGTTGTTCCGATATTCCGAGGCGGTTCTCTGTGCGTACGGAAAGTCCCCTCCCACACGATCCGACACCGCACGACCCGGTGCCGACGGCGCGCGGCCCGGTCGCCGCGGCGGACCTGGGTGTCACGCTCGCGCACGAGCATCTCTTCGTGCTGAGTGCCGAATTCCAGTCGAATTTCCCCCACTTGTGGGACCGCGAGGCCGGAGTGCGCGAGGCCGTACGCCAGTTGGAGCAGGCGTACGCGGCCGGAGTGCGGACCCTGGTGGACATGACGGTGCTCGGACAGGGTCGCGACATCGGCCTGGTCCGTGCCGTCGCCGAGCGCACCCCGGTGAACATCGTGCTCGCCACCGGCGTCTACAGCGTCGACGGCATACCGCTCTTCGCCCGCTTCCGGGGCCCCGGCGCCGCCATCGAGGCGGACGACCCGCTGATCGAGCTGCTCCTGCGCGACGTCTCCACCGGCATCGCGGACAGCGGAGTCCGGGCGGGCCTGGTGAAGTTCGCCTGCGAGCGCACCCCGCCGGACGCGGCCGCGCACCGGATGGCCGCTGTCGTCGCCGAGGTGCACCGGCACACCGGCGTACCGGTGGTGGTGCACTGCGACCCGTTCGAGGGCAACGGCGTCCACCTGGTGCGGCTCCTGGAGAAGGAGGGCGTCGCGGCGGGCTCCGTGGTCGTCGCGCACGCCGGGGACTCGGCCGACCTGAACGGCCTGCGCGCCCTCGCGGACACCGGCTGCGTCCTGGGCTACGACCGCTACGGCATGACGCCCTTCGCCCCCGACGAACAGCGCAACGCCACCCTCGCCGCGCTCGTCCGGGCGGGCCACACGGCCCAGTTGCTCGTCTCGCAGGACCACCCGGTGCACATCGACTACCTGACGGCCGAGCAGCGGGAACGCACTTACCCGGGCTGGAGCTACGTCCATCTCTTCGAGCGCGTCCTGCCGCTTCTCCTGAAGGAGCCGGGCGTCGACGAGGAGACGGTGCGCACCCTCCTGGTCGACAACCCCCGGCGGCTGCTGTCCCGGATCGCCGCACCCCGCCCCTCGGGCGAGCGCACGGAGGTGCGGGATGCCGCCTGAGCCCTGGGAGGAGTTGGGGGCCGAGCTGCTCATCGACGAGGACCACGTCAAGTGCTGGGTGGAGACCGTGCCCCCCGGCGAGCATCGGCCCGCCCACACCCACCGCCACCCCTGGGTGACCGTCGTGCTCTCCGGGGCGCACGGTGAATCCCGGGACGAGAACGGCGAGTTGATCAAAGCGGTGTCGCTGGAGACGGGACAGGTCGTGCACAACCGCGGCGAGGCCCTGCCCATGCGGCACTACGTCCACAACCTCTCCGACCGGACTCTTGTCATGGTCGCCATCGAACTCCGCACGCCCGGCGCGCCGGAGGAAGGACCCCACTCATGAGCCGACACGAGCGCCCAGCAGGACAGCAGCCGCCGAGCGCCCCCGCCCTGGTCACCGGAGCCACCTCCGGTCTCGGCCGGAGCCTCGCGCGGGCCCTCGCCGACCGGGGCTGGACCGTCCTGGTGCACGGCAGGGACGGGAACAGGTGCGCCGCCGTCGTCGACGAGCTGCGCGCGGCGGGTGGTACGGCCTACCCGTACGTCGCGGACCTCGCCTCTCTGGAGGAGACCGCCGAGCTGGGCCGGCGGGTGGCCGCGGAGCACCCCTCGCTGGGGCTGCTCGTGAACAACGCGGGAGTGGGCGCGGGGCGTGACGCACGCCGCCGCGAACTGAGCCGGGACGGCTACGAGCTGAGGTTCGCCGTCAACTATTTGGCGCCGGTGCTCCTCACCCGTGTGCTGCGCTCACCTCTGCGTGCGGCGGGTACGGCACAGGTGCTCAACATCGGGTCGATCGGGCAGAGCCCCTTCGACGCGGACGACGTCCAGTTCACCCGGCGCTACGACGGCATGGAGGCGTACACCCGCAGCAAGTTCGCGCTGGCCGCCTTCACGTTCACCATCGCGGAGGAGTACGCCCGCGAGGGCATCGGGGTCAACTGTGTGCACCCCGCGAACTACATGGACACCACGATGGTCATCGAGGCGGGGGTGCGTCCCTGGTCCTCGGTGGCCGAGGGGACGGCCGCCGTGCTGCACGCCCTCGACGAGGGCGCACGAGGCGCGAGCGGCGAGTACTACAACGAGAGCCGCCGGGCCAAGGCGCACCGCCTCGCCTACAGCGCCGACACCCAGCAGCGGCTCACCTCCCTCACCGACCAGCTCATCGCTCCCGCGGAGCGGGCGGGCGGCACGTCCTGGTGACAGCGGACGGACACCGGACGGGCCCGGGTGCGCTCTCAGCGCACCCGGGCCCGTCCGGTTCTCTCAGTCCTCCTGGACCATGGCGAGCAGATGCTCGGGGAAGCGCTCACCCGCGAAGGCACCGGGCGGCGCGATCTCGTCGACCTCCCGCAGCACCTCGGGGGTCGGGGTGACGGCTCCGGCGGAGGCGTTCTCGTTCATGTGCGTACGCTGCTGAGCCCCCGGGATCGGTACGACACCCTGGGCGACCAGCCACGCGAGCGCGAACTGCGCCGGTGAGCAGTCCAGCCGGGACGCCAGCTCGCCGATCCTGGCGACCAGGCGCTGGTTGACGTCGAGGTTGTCCTCGGAGAACCGGGGCAGACCGCGCCGCATGTCGTCAGGGGCCAGCTCGGTCCCGGAGAGCTCGCCGGACAGCAGCCCGCGGCTGAAGGGGCTGTAGGCGACGAAGCCGATGCCGAGTTCCCGCACCGTGGGCAGCACCGAGCGCTCCGGATTGCGGCTGGCGAGGGAGTACTCGGTCTGCACCGCCGTGATGGGGTGCACGGCGTGCGCCGCACGGATCGTCCTCGAACCGGCCTCGGAGAGCCCCAGGTGCCGTACCTTTCCGGCGGCGACGAGCTCCGCCATGGCGCCGACCGACTCCTCGACGGGCACCTGGGGGTCGACCCGGTGCAGGTAGTACAGGTCGATGTGGTCGGTGCCCAGGCGTTCGAGGCTGGCGTCGACGGCCTCGGCGATGTGCCGGGGGCTCCCGTCGACCCGTACGCCGTCCGGGGTCCGGATCAGCCCGCACTTGGTGGCGAGCGTCACCCGGTCGCGGTGTCCGCCGGCCAGCGCGCGGCCGACGATCTCCTCGCTCAGGCCGGCGCCGTACATGTCCGCGGTGTCGAGGAAGTCCATGCCCCGGTCCAGGGCCGCGTGGATGGTGCGGATCGACTCGGCCTCGTCGCGGTCGCCGTAGAACTCGGCCATGCCCATGCAGCCGAGGCCGATCGCGGACACCTCCAGCCGGCCGCCGAGCAGGACGCGGTCCAGGGTGTGCGGTGTGGTGGTGGTCATGCCTTCTCCTCATGGGCTACGGACGGTGGGGCGTGGTGGTCCCGGGGTCGCCCTGGCGGGCGGGCAGGAGCTGTTCGAGACGGCGCAGGGCGGCGGTGTCGGCGAGGGCGGCGGCCGCGGCGACGACGCCGTCGGGACGTACGAGCACGGCTCCCGGGCGACGTACGCCCAGGGCACGCGCGGTCCGCGCGTCCAGGTGCGTGCAGACGGGCACGTCCCGCTCGGCGAAGGGGGTACGACCCGCGAGGACGAGCAGCGCGTGGCGCCCGTCGCGCAGCAGGTCGTGGGTGCGGCCGCCGGACGGAAGGGGGATGTCCGGCAGCCGTGTGCCGGGGCCGAGCGGCCCGAGTGCGGGGCCCTCGGCGGGATAGCGCAGGTCCATCTGCGCGAAGCGGGACGGCAGGACGCGGTCGAGGACACCGCTGCGCTCGGCGGCCGACGCCGCGAGGTCGCGGGCCCGCTCGCGCCAGCCGCCCCAGGTCCACAGCCGGGTCTGCCGGTCGGTGTCGGTGACCACGGCGCGCGCGACATGCATACGTTCCCGCTCCCACGCCCCGAGCGCGGTCTCCGGCAGCCGGCCACGCATCACGTCGGCGAGACGCCAGGCCGCTTCGTGAGCATCCTGGATGCTGGTGTTCAGGCCCTGCCCGCCGGCCGGGCTGTGCACATGCGCGGCGTCGCCCGCGAGCAGCACCCGGCCCTCGCGGAACCGGTCCGCCATCTTGCGGTGAACCCGGAAGTGGCCCGAACCGGTGACGGAGGCCAGCTCAAGGGGAACCGGGCTGCGCTCGGCGGCGATCGCCCGCACGGTCTCCTCGACGTTCTCCTCGGTGGCGCCTTCGGGGGCGCTGCCGAAGACACGTATGAGGCCACCGGGGAGACCGACGACGACCAGCACGCCGGTGGGGCCCATGAAGTAGTGCGCCTCGGCAGGTGCGAGCGGGGTCTCCCACTCCCCGTCGACGAGGACGAACGACTGGGGGTAGGTCGGCCCGGTGAAGGCGACACCGAGCTGCTCGCGGACCGCGCTGTGCGCGCCGTCGCAGCCGAGCAGCCGGCCCGTGCGGTGGACGGCCCCCGACAGGCCGGCCTCCACCCCGTCGGCGTCCTGCGCGAGGGCCGTCAGCCGATGGCCGTACTCGACTTGCCCACCCGCCTCGTGCAGCGCTTCGAGCAGCAGCCCCTCGGTCTCGTTCTGCGGGAGGGAGAGCGGGGTTCCGAAGCGACTGCCCTTCAGACCGCGGAAGTTGATACGGGCGACGCGGCGGCCGCGGGTGTAGTAGTTGGCGGCGACGACCGGCAGGGCCGCGTCACGGATGCGTTCTTCCAGGCCGAGGCGGGCCATGACCTCCAGCGCGCGCGGCTGGAGGATGATCGCCTTTGCATGGGGGTTCCTTCGGGCCGCGCGATCGACGATCCTGGTGTCGATCCCGCGGCGGAGCAGCTCGGTGGCCATCATCAGGCCGGTCGGCCCTGCGCCGACGACCAGTGCTTCGCTGTCCACGGTGAGCGTCACACCTCCTGCGTTCGGGAACGGGCGTGTGTGGGTGAGGGGTGGGGGAGAAGACGGCGCCACGTCGGCTCGTGCGGCCGGTGCGCGCCGGATGACCATCGTGCACGAAGTCAAAGGGCGGGACGTGGTGTGCGTGATACCCCTGAGTCCTGCACCACCCTGAAGGATTCCGGTGGCGGTTCCGCTCGCCGGCAGCCGTCCGGCCCCGCCGCTGAAGCGTCGTCGACAAGACGCGAGGGTCTGTCAACGGGCGTAAAGCAGGGCAGAGCGGGTGTTTGAACCCCGGGTAACTGGTACCGATTTCAAGGGTATGAGGCGCACAGGTGGCAGAAGGCTCTGGCTGACGGCTGTTCGGCGTTCGAAGAATGTGAGCCACGAGCCCGGCCACTGCCCAAGGAGCAGCACACGATGCCCCTCCCTCAGAGCGCCCTCGCCCCGGACGCGGTCACATCCGCGCCGACCCTCTCCTACCAACGTACGGTCGACCGCGGCGACGTCCACCGCTGGGCGGTCAGCGAGGTCTTCCTCACCGACTACGCCGACCTGTCGGCGGACACCTACCTCGCCGCGGCCCAACTGCCGACCGCACACTACTACTTCGGCGACCACACAGGGCCGGCGGCCGACGGCCCCGACAGCATGCTCCTCCTGGAGTGCTGCCGGCAGTTCGCCACCTGCATCGCCCACCGCGGCCTCGGCGTCGCCAGGGACAGCGCCTTCCACGTCACCGAATGGACGCTCGCCCTCACCGGCGACACCCCGCTCCCGCCTCACGACCGGCCCCGCGAGCTGAACATCGAGGCCGCTGTCACCCGCAGCCAGGTCCGCTCCGGGACGGTACGGGCCGCGCGGTACGTCCTGGAACTCTCGCTCGGTGGCGCGGTCCTCGGCCGCTGCGACATCTCCGCCCGCTACTCGCCCGCGGAGGAGGCGGAGATCGTCCGCCGCTACCACCGGAAGTCGGCGCCGCCGCTGTCCGGTTCACTGCCGGCCGTACCACCCGGCACGCCCGTGGCGCCCGCCGACGTGGCCCGGCGCGATCCCGCCAACGTGGCGCTCGCCGACGCCCGCCACGTGGCCGGCGGGGTGTCCGCCGTGGTGGCAGTGGAGCCCGGGCACCGTACACACTTCGACCACCCGCAGGACCATTACACGGCGATGATCCTCATGGAGGCCGCCCGGCAGGCCGCGCTCCTGGCGGTGGGCACCGGCGTGCGGATCACCGGCTACCGGTCGAGGTTCGCCCGGTTCGCCGAACTCGACGCCCCGGTCCGGGTCGCCGCCGTGCGCCGCACCTGCGACGAGGTCGCCGTGCGCTTCCGGCAGGACGGCACCGTCGTCAGCGAGATAGCCGTCGGCGTCGCGGAGGAGCTCTGATGGCGCCCGCGACCGGGCCCGTGCGCGCGGTCTGGACCGACTACGGCGGCGTGCTGACCCCGCCGGTGGCCGAGACGTTGGAGCCCTTCTGCGCCCGGCTCGGGGTGCCCTCGGCCACGCTCCTCGCCGCCATGCGGCAGGTGGCCCGCGACTGCGGGGCCGGTGACGACGCCATGGCACCGCTCGACACCCCGCTGCTCACCCAGGAGACCTGGGAGCGCCGGATGGAGGAGGTCCTCGCGACGCACAGCGGCATCCACGTCGACCTCAGCGACTACCCCGCGCGCTGGTTCGCCGACCGCGCGGTCAACCAGCCCTGGCTGGACACCCTGCACCGGCTGCGCCGACAGGGAGTGTTCGTCGGGCTGCTGTCCAACATGCCGCCCGCCTGGGACCGGCACTGGCGACTGTCCGTGCCGCCCGAGGGACTCTTCGACGCGGTGGTGCTGTCGTACGAGTCCGGCTGCCGCAAGCCCGAGCGGGAGATCTTCCGCATGGCCGCCGAGCGGGCCGGGGTGCCCGGCGAGCAGTGCGTGCTCGTCGACGATCTCGCGGTCAACTGCACGGGCGCCGAGCAAGCCGGCTGGTTCGCAGTGGAATTCACCGACACCGCGGAGGTCACGGGCAGGGTTGAGGCGTTGGTTTCCGCGGAGGCCAGGGGCGGGGTGGAGGCGCGGGTCTCCGCGGATGCCGCGGCTGGGGTGGAGACGCCGGTTTCCGAGGGTGCTTCGGGCGGGGTTGAGGCGTTGGTTTCCGTGGAGGCCAGGGGCGGGGTGGAGGCGCGGGTCTCTGCGGATGCCGCGGCCGAGATGGAGGCGCCGGTCACCGCGGCCGTCCTCGCCAGGGGAGGCCGCGCGTGAGGGCCGCCGTCATCAGTGGCATCGGCGCGTGGCTGCCGCCCGACATGGTCGGCAACGACGACCTCGCCGCCCGCATGGACACCTCGGACGAGTGGATTCGCACCCGCACCGGCATCCGCACCCGGCACTTCGTCTCCGCCGGCATGCCCACCTCCCTCCTCGCCGCCGAGGCCGGGGCGCGGGCCCTGCAGTCGGCGGGCACGGCGGACGTCGACGTGGTGGTGCTCGCCACCACCACACCCGACCGCCCCTGTCCGGCCACCGCCCCCGAGGTGGCCCGCCGCCTCGGCCTCACCGGACGCCCGGCCTTCGACGTCTCCGCCGTCTGCACGGGATTCCTGTACGCGCTCACCACCGCCGCCGGAATGATCGCGTCCGAGGCCGCCGAACAGGTCCTCGTCATCGGCGCCGAGGCCTTCAGCACCCTCATCGACCCGCAGGACCGGTCCAGCGCCGTCGTGTTCGGCGACGGCGCGGGCGCCGTGGTGCTGCGCGCCGGTGAGCCCGGTGAGCCCGGCGCCCTGGGCCGGATCGTGCTCGGCAGCGACGGCTCGCTCGCCGACCTGATCACGGTGCGGGCCGGCGGCTCGGAGCAGCCCCGCCCCCATCCCGACGCCGATCCGGCCGACCGCTACTTCTCCATGCGCGGCCGGGAGGTGTTCGGGCACGCGGTGACCCGTATGACCGAATCGGCACGCGCCGCCCTCGCCCACATCGGATGGCAGCCGGACGACGTCGACCGGCTGGTCGGCCACCAGGCCAACCTGCGCATCCTGCACGCCGTCGCGGAGCAACTGGACGTCCCCGTGGAGCGGCTCGTGATCCACCTGGACCGGGTCGGCAACACGGCGGCGGCCTCCATCCCGCTCGCCCTGGCACACGCACACGGCACGGGGGACCTCGTCCCCGGCGCCCGCGTCGTCCTGGCCGCCTTCGGAGGCGGCGCCACCTGGGGGGCCACGGCGCTGACCTGGCCCGCACTGAAGTCCGTGTAACCACCGGCACGTTGTGCCCAGCGCGACTCAAGTCCGCGTTGCCACAAGCACGTTCACGCCACGCACCCCGGACGCGCCCGCGCCCGGTCCCCACACCCGAAAGGCATCATCGCGATGAGCACCTTCACTCCCCCCACCTTCGAGATCCTCTCCCAGGTCCTGGAAGAGAAGTTCGGCGTTCTGCGCGAGGACATCCAGCCCGACACCGTGCTGGAGGACATCGAACTGGACTCGCTCGCGCTCATCGAGGTCGCGCTGACCCTGCAGAAGCAGCTCGGCGTGGTGATACCCACCGAGGACCTCAACAGCAGCGGCACCGTCTCGGACCTCTTCGAACTGGTGAACACGGCGGCGGGGACCGCCTGATGGCCGAGGACGCGGGACACGACGCACGCGTCGCGATCACGGGCATCGGCCTCGTCACCCCGGCCGGCATCGGGGTGGCGGCGAACTGGGAGCGGCTGCTGTCGGGCCGCCCCACCGCGCAGCGCGACCCGGCCCTCGCCGGGCTCCCGGTGGACATCTCCTGCCGGGTCCCCGGCTTCGACGCCAACGCCCTGCTCGGCCGCTCCACGGCCTGGCGCCTGGACCGGGTCAGCCAACTCGCCCTGGTGGCCGCCAAGGAGGCGCTGTCCGACGCGGGCCTCGACCCGGACCGGTGGGACGGAGCCCGGGTCGGCGTGGTCATGGGCAACGCGCTGGGCGGCACCGCCTCCTACGAGGACGCCCACACCGCGTACCACCAGGAGGGCGCCGACCAGGTCTCACCGCTGGTGATGGTGAACTGGCCGGTCAACATGATCTCCGGATACCTCGCCATGCACTGCCGGGCGCTCGGCCCGAACCTCGTGGTCGCCACGGCCTGCGCCTCCGGTGTCACGGCGATCGGCACCGCACGGCAGATGCTTCAGTCCGGCCTGTGCGACATCGTGCTCGCCGGCGCCTCCGAGGCACCGCTCAGCCCGACCCCGATGGCCGCCTACCACCGCATGGGCGCACTCTCCCGGCGCACCGAGGACCCGGCGGGGGCATCACGCCCCTTCGACGCGGACCGCGGCGGCTTCGTGGCCGCGGAGGCGGCGGCCGTGCTGGTCCTTGAGCGTGAGCGGGACGCGACAGCGCGAGGCGGCGCGGTCCGCGCGCTGGTCGCGGGCTACGGGGCCAGCGCCGACGGGCACCATGCCTCCGCGCCGGACCCGGCGGGCGCGGGCGTGGAACGCGCCCTGCGCGCGGCGCTCACCGACGCGGATGTCGCCCCCGAGGCCGTCGACCACGTCAACGCCCATGGCACATCGACCAAGTTGAACGACCTGATGGAGTCCCGGCTGATCAACCGGGTCCTGGTCGGCCGGCCGTCGGTGACCTCCACCAAGGGCGTCACGGGACACGCGCTCGGCGCCGCGGGTGCCATCGAGGTGGCGTACACGGCCCTGACCGTCGAGCACGGTCTCGTGCCGCCCACCGCCAACCTCGACAAGCTCGACCCCGAGATCGACATCGACGTCGTCAGCGGTGCGCCGCGCGAGCAGCGCGTCGAGACCGCGACCAGCCACTCCTTCGGGTTCGGCGGGCAGAACGCCGTCCTGGTCCTCCAGAAAGCAGGCACACGATGACCGAAGGCCGGTCCGTCTTCGTCACCGGAGCCAACCGCGGCATCGGTCTGGCCATCGCCCGCACCTTCGCCGCACAGGGCGACCGGGTCGCCGTCGGGCACCGGTCGGGGGAGCCTCCCGAGGGCTTCTTCGGCGTACGCTGCGACGTCACCGATCCCGGATCGCTGGACATCGCGTACGAGAAGATCGAGGCCGAGCACGGCCCCGTGCAGGTCCTGGTGGCGAACGCCGGGATCATGCGCGACAAGCTGGCCCTCCAGACCACCGACGAGGACTTCCTGGAACTCCTCGACACCAATCTGGTGGGCGCCTTCCGTTCGGCACGGCGGGCCATCCCCGGCATGCTGGAAGGCCGGTGGGGCCGGCTCGTCTTCATCTCGTCCTTCTCCGGGATGCTCGGCTCGCCGGGGCAGGCCAACTACGCGGCCTCCAAGACGGGCCTCACCGGCCTGGCCCGCTCGCTCGCCCGGGAGCTGGGGCGGCGCGGCATCACGGCCAATGTGGTGGCTCCCGGCTTCATCGACACCGACATGGTGGCCGGCGTCAGCCCGAAGAGGCGTGCCGAGTACCTCTCCATGACGGCGCTCGGCCGCCCCGGCACACCCGAGGAGGTGGCGAACGTGGTGCGCTTCCTCGCCGGTGCGGACGCGTCGTACATCACCGGCGCGTTCGTCCCCGTCAGCGGCGGTCTCGGGATGGGCGTATGAGCACGTCGACACCGGACACCCGGACCGAGGGCACCTCGACCGAGGCCGGCCGGCCGACGGGCGGGCTGCTCGCCGGGAAGCGGCTGCTGATCACCGGAGTGCTCTCCGACACCTCGATCGCCTTCCACGTGGCGCGGATCGCCCAGCAGGAAGGGGCCAGGGTGGTCCTGACCTCCTTCGGGCGGGCCCTGCCCATCACGGAGGCGATGGCGGAGCGCCTGCCGAGGCCCGCACCGGTGCTCCGTCTCGACGTCACCGAGCCCGGCGATCTCGACGCACTGCAGGACGCGGTCGCCGGCCACCTGGGCGGCCTTGACGGAATCGTGCACTCGATCGCGTTCGCCCCCCGGTCCGCGCTCGGCGGCGCCTTCCTCGACACGTCGTGGCAGGACGCGGCGACGGCGCTGGAAGTATCGGCGTACTCCCTCAAGGCCCTGGTCACGGCGTGCCTTCCGCAGATGGCGGAGGGCTCGTCCGTGGTGGGCCTCGACTTCGACGCGGCCCTGGCCTGGCCCGGCTACGACTGGATGGGCGTCTCCAAGGCCGCACTCGAGTCCGTCGCCCGCTATCTGGCGCTGTACCTCGGCGAACGACGCATCCGCGTCAACCTGGTCGCGGCGGGCATGGTCCGTACCCTGGCCGCGCGCTCGATCCCCGGAGTGGACCGCATGGAGCAGATCTGGCGCACCCGCCCGCCGCTCGCCTGGGACGTCCACGACCCGGAGCCGACGGCGAAGGCCTGCGCGGTGCTCCTGTCGGACTGGCTGCCGGCCACCACCGGCGAGATCCTGCATGTCGACGGGGGGCTGCACGCGGTCATGACATGAGGCACCGCCCCATGACGGCGGTACGACACACCTGAGTCGTACCGCCGCCCACACGGACGCGACTCTCACCCGCGACCGACGAGATTTCCGGGCCGTACGCCCGTTGGACCCGCGGCGGTCAAGTGCCCGCTCTCGCAAGGGGCTTGTGCACCGCGCGAGCCGAAGCGCGTGCAGGACGGATAGCGCGATCTGCCCCGTAGGCCGCCAAGCCCGGGCGCTGTCATGGGCGAACGCCCCGTCAGGACACAACCGGCCAGGGACGTTTGCGTCCATCGGATCTCTCTTCCGGCACCCCTGACCTGCGGCGAAAGTAGTTCCTGACACCGGGCGCCACACCCGCGAACAACCCTCACAGCTGCACCTGCAGGGCAGCTGTCCGGGCCAGGGACGTGCGTTCGCCCACTCGACTTCCGTGCCGCAGGAGAGACCATGAAGCTGAGCAACGTCATTCGCCGTACGTCCGCCACCCTCGCCGTCGGGGCGATGTCCCTGGGGCTGGTCACCGTCGCCGGCGGGGCCGCGCAGGCCGTCGCCTCGTGCACCGGTGCCGTGTCGATCTACGGCACGCTGTCGGACGGCCGGCTGACGTACACGCAGATCGAGCCGAACACCGGCGACCGCGTGAAGACGCTCATCGGCCCGGACCTCGGTTTCACACCGAAGGCGATGGCGACGCTCAACTTCAACACGGTGCTGGTCACTTCGACGGCCGGTGACCTCTACCGCGTCGACATCCAGACCAACAACACCGCCCTCGCTCTCGCCGGAGTCACCAAGATCTGGGACGGCGGCTGGACCTTCGACAAGATGGTCTACGACGGCGCCGGCCACCTCTACGGCACGGTCGAAGGACAGCTTCACCAGTACCTGGTGTCGCAGGACAAGCCGTCCGGGTCGGCCCACATAGGCCAGCACGTCGTGATCGACACGGGCTTCGTCCTCAAGACGCTGGCCGCCGCGGGCGACGACCGCATCATCGCCTCCACCTCGGACGGACGCCTGCTCAGCTACAAGATCAACGGCGTGAACGACTGGGACCGCGCGGTGCTGAAGACGAGCGGCTGGTCGGGGGTCGACTCGCTGTCCTCACCCGGCGGGGGCCTCTACTACGGCCGTACCAACGGCGGCATGTACTGGTACCACGACGCCGACCCCACCGACGCGGACGGCTCCGACATCGCGTACCACCCGAGCGACCCGGTGGACGCCTCCGGCTGGACGCAGAGCCTGCTGTCGGCGTACGCGGACAACTGCGCCTACGTGCCCCCGGCCCCGCCGCACTCGGTGCAGGGCGGCACGATCTACCGCAGCGAGGTCATGACCCGGGCCAAGGACTGGTACAACCGCAACATCCAGTACAGCCAGAGTGCTTACGCCACCGACATCGAGGGCGACGACACCTACCGCACCGACTGCTCCGGCTTCGTCTCCATGGCCTGGCACCTCACCTCCTCGCTGACGACGCAGACCCTCGACAACGCCGCCACGCAGATCTCCAAGGCCGACCTCCGGCCCGGCGACGCGCTGAACTCCAGCAGCGAGGGGCACGCGGTCCTCTTCGCGGGCTGGAAGGACCAGGACGCCGGCACCTTCTACTACTACTCCGAGGGCAGCCCGGACTCGGACATGAACTACCGGTCCGCGAACGCCTACAGCGGCACCATCGACAGCCACCCTGCCTCGGCGTACGTGGCCCTGCGCTACAACAGGATCGCCTGACGCCCCAGCCCCGCCCCATCACCCCCGAGGGCCCCGCCGACACCGGCGGGGCCCTTTCGGCATGCGCGCATGCCCGCCCTGAACCGGACGCCCGCCCGCCCGCACGCCCGCACGCCAAAGGGCGGCGTCCCCTCTTCCGAGGGGACGCCGCCCTTGTGCCGTATCCGTAAGCCCGTAACTACCGTCCTAGTACCAGTTGTTCGCCTGCCAGAAGTTCCACGCGTTGCACGGAGAGCCGTAACGGCCGTCGATGTAGCTCAGACCCCATCTGATCTGGGTCAGCGGGTTCTCGTGCCAGTCGTCGCCCGCGGAGTCCATCTTGGAGGCGGGCAGCGCCTGCGGGACGCCATACGCGCCGGAGGACGGGTTCGTGGCGTTCCAGCGCCAGCCGCTCTCGTGATCCCAGAGGTTCTCCAGGCAGGCCCACTGGGTGGCGTTGGCCCAGGCCGCGTCCTTCTGGTTCATCAGCTGCCGCCCCGCCGCCTTGACCTCGGAGATGTTGCCGCGGTCGACGGTGTCCGCGGAGGTCGTGCAGGTGTATGTGCCGGGCTGCGCGGACAGCAGCTTCTGCGTCCAGCCGCTGGTGTTGACCGGGTCGTCGAGGTGGTACGAGATGTCCGCGCCGGACCCGTCGGTCGGGTTGGCGTCCTTGTACCAGTACATGGCCCCGGTGGAGAGCCGTCCGTAGTACAGCCCGCTGCCCGGGGAGACGAGCTGGTTGAAGCCCGACCAGCCGGAGGACTTCAGGGAGTTGCTCTTCCAGGAACCGGCACCCGCGATGGTGTAGTCGAGCAGCCGCCCGCCCTCGGTGGTGGCGCCGAGCCGGTCGTCGCCGGTGGCGGTGAGGGTTTTCAGGACGAACCCGGTGTCGATCTCGGTGCGTACGCCGATGTGCTGGGAGCCGGCCGGCTTGTCCTCGGTGACGTTGTAGCGCAGCAGCAGGCCGGAGGTGGTGGTGCCGTAGAGGTGGCCGTGACCGTCGTAGGTCAGCTTGTCGTGGGTCCAGCCGCTGTCGGCGATCCGCACCGGCGGGTTCAGCAGGGCGAGGCTGGTGTTGTTGGTCCTGATGTCGATGCGGTACAGGGCGCCGGCCGTCGAAGTGACCAGCACTGTGTTGAAGTTGAGGGTCGCCATGGCCTGCGGCTCGAAGCCGAGGTCCGGTCCGACGAGCACCTTGGCGAGGTCGCCGGTGGCCGGGTTGATCTGGCTGAACGTGAGCCTGCCGTCGCTGAGTACGCCGTAGATGTTGACGCCGCCCGAGCAGGTGGTGGCCGCGTCGGCGGTGGGAGCGGTCACCGTGAGGAGTGCGGTGCTCAGGGCGGCGGTGGTCAGCAGACCCGCGGCTCTACGGCCGTTGGTGCGGATGTTCTTCACTTCTGGTTCCCCCGGGGGTGGTTGAGGTCGCGCACAGACGAACACGTCAGGCGAACAGATCAGCCCTGGGATGCGGGCGGCTCACTGCCAGCCGGCGTCCGCGGTGACGGTCTGCCAGCCGGCGTCCGCGGTGATGACGGAGGAGGACTCGGCGGCGTCCGTCCCGTATGCCGAGGTGACGGCCGGGGTGGCGAGGGCCGCGGCGACCACGAGGGAGACGACCGCGACGGCCTTGGCGATACGGGTGCGAGGCATGGCTGTCCGTTCCTTCCGGGACGAGGTGTGAGGTCCGGTCCGCTGTCGCGTCCCGCGGTGACGCGCTTGCCGGCCGGTGATCACCAGGTTCGTCGCCGCCCGGGCCCATGAGAAGGGTTCCTCGGTGGACGGAAAGGGCCTTGGACCGATACGTCCACACGGGCCGCTTCAGTCCACCGGCTGCGCCTCGTATGCCAGAGGTATCAACGGCACCCCGGCCCCCGTCAGTCGCGCCCCCGCCAACTGCGGTACGTCGCTCAGCAGTCGGCCGCAGACGCGGACGGCCCGTTCCTCGGCCTCTGCCAGCCCGTCGGCCAGCAGGTAGAAGCCCAGGGTGAGGCGGGAGGAGGAGCGGGGATGCACGGCGACGTGCTCGACGCGGTCACCGGGGACGATGGACGCGCGCACCAACTCACGGACATCCGGCGGCAGATGGGTGCCGGGGGGGAGTTCCAGATGCGCGTGGACGAGATACATGCGCTCCAGCGTCTCAACGGATGAGGCCGCCAAGTCCGCGTGGCGGGTGGCCGGTTGTGTCCCTGGCCCGTTCCGGCCCGCCCCTGTGACGAAACGTCCCCGCTCTGCGAAGATCGGCGCTGAAGAGGGGTCGTTGTGTGCAGAAACGGGGGGACGCACGTGCTGACCGCACTCGGGCTCGACGCTGTCGCGGAGACGGTGTACCGCGCCATGCTCAGACATCCGGCCGCCGGTGTCGCGGACCTCGGCAGCGCCGTGGGGCTGTCCGAGGAGGAGGTGCGCGACGCCCTCGACACCCTGAGCGAGCTGGCGCTGGCGCGTCCCGCCGCCGGGGACGCGGGGCGGCTGCGGGCGGTCTCGCCGGACATCGGCATGGAGATCCTGATGGCCCGGCAACAGGCCCAGCTGGCGGCGCAGCAGCAGCGCCTGGAGGCCTCGCGGGCGGCCGCGGCCCAGCTCATCTCGGAGTACGCCGAGCTGCGGCCGGCCGCCAGTCACCCCGGCGTGGAGCAACTGGTGGGGCTCGACCAGATCCGGGACCGGCTGGCCGTGCTCACCCGTGAGGTGCGCGAGGAGTTCCTGACGTTCGCGCCGGGCGGGCCGCAGACCGCGGAGAACATGGCCGCGTCCCGGCCGCTCAACGAGGATCTGCTCGGCCGTGGGGTGCGGATGCGCACGATCTACCTGGACAGCGTGCGCGCCAACCGGCCCACTGCCGAGCACGCCAACTGGCTGGCCGGGCTGGGCGGTCAGGTCCGCACGGTGCCGTCGCTTCCCACCCGGATGATCCTCATGGACCGGCAGATCGCCATGATCTCCGTCAGCAGCGACGACACCGCCGCCGGCGCGGTGCTCCTGACCGGACAGGGCACGCTCACCGCACTGTGCGCGCTCTTCGAGACCATCTGGGAATCCGCCCAGCCGCTCGGCCGGCTCGTCCCCACCGACGCGCACGGCCTCACCGGCCAGCAGTCCACCGCCCTGCGCCTGCTCGCCGAGGGCCACACCGACGAGGCCATCGCCAAACGCCTCGGAGTCTCCCACCGCACCGCCCGCCGCATCGCCTCCGAACTCATGGACCGCCTCGGCGCCCGCAGCCGCTTCGAGGCCGGCGCACGCGCCGTCCAGCAGCGCTGGCTCCCGGCACACCCGTGACCCACTGGGTGCAGGCCCGCCAAGGCGTTGTGACAGCCGTGGCATGCGCAACCAGGTGGCGCAGTCTCCGTGAACACGAGCAGGTGTTCGTGGCGACCAGGCGGCAGGGATGCGGAACGCCGCCGCGATGACGGGTGCTCTGGCAGGCTCGCCGACGCTTAGGCTCCTGGTCGCGCGGTGACCGGACCGAAGGGCTCAGACGAGGAAGACGTCACCGATCGGGATCCCCGTACTCCGTCTCGGGCACGCCGATGTCCGCGAAGACGGCCCCTGCCTGTTCCCTCATCAGCTCGGCGGCGGCGACGTCGGTGTTCCGGTGGGCGCGGGCGAGGACCATGAGAGTGCGGGCCTCGCCAAGCCGGTGGCCCGTCTCTCGGTGTACGGCGAGGGCTTCCTGGCCGAGCCCGACGGCCGTGTCGTGTGCTTCCTCGGCCTCCGCCGACTCGCACAGGGCCGTCAGGGCCTGGCCCTCCACCACGCGGAACGAGTGACGGCGGGCCGGCGCCAGTGCCTGTTCGGCGTGGGCGCGAGCCATGTCGTAGCGGCCCGCTTGCCTGTGGACGGCGGAGAGGGCCAGGAGGCTGTCCGTCTCGGCCCGTCGGAACCGCGCCTCGCGGGCCAGGGCGAGCGCCTGCTCGCCGGCCTCCAGTGCCTGGTCCAGCCGTCCCAGGCGCCGGCGGGCTGTGGCGATCGTGTTGAGGATGCCGGACCGGAAGGGGCGTTTTTTTGTGTCCTCAAGCAGGGTGAAAGCTCGCTCGGCGAGCTCCAGCCCTTCGCTGTGGCGGCCGAGTTCCACATTGATCTTCGCGATGGCGTCGAACATCATCGCGTGGCCGTTGCGGGAACCGACTCTCCTGCCGGAGGCCACCTCCGGGCCGAGGAGGTCGAGTCCGTCGGTGAGACGGCCGAGTTCCCAGTACACCCCGCCCAGGATCTGCAGGGCCGAGGTGGCGTCCCACGAACCGACCTCCGCCTCAAGCCCGACGCCGCGTTCCAGGTGGTCCGCGGCCTCGTGCAGCCGGCCCAGATCCCGGCAGGCCATACCGAGGGCGACCAGCCCGAATCCCTCGAAGTAGCGGTTCCCGATCTCCCGGAAGATCCGCAGACCGGCGGTGAAATCGTCGAAAGCCTCGTCGAGGCGCGCCATGCTCCAGTACCCGAAGCCTCGGTGGCCGAGCCCCGCCGCCTCACCCGTCGCCCAACCGACCTCCCGGCTGATGTCCAGTGCGCGAGTGGCGTGCTCCATCGTCTCGCGGACATACCCCCGGTCCCACCACACCGCCGCGAGGCTGCAGTGCATCGCCACCTGGCCGAACACGTCGCCTTCGGCCCCGGCCGCGTCCAGAGCCGTCTGCGCCGTGGCCTGCCAGGTCTTCCGTGGCAGATGGATCCAGAAGTCGCTGAACAGCGCGGAGGTCAGGTGCCAGGCGACGGGGCGGGGCCCGTGGTGGGCGGCATGGTGGATGACGGCGAGCAGATTCGCCCGTTCCGCGTCCAGCCACGGCCTTGCCGTGGTGGCCGAAGGCAGGTCCAGGCGGCCGCGGAGGCGGAGACCGACGGGCAGCTCCGGAAAGTGTCCGGCTCCCGCGGTGGCCCGGGTGGCGTTCAGGTACCAGACGAGGAGCCGTTCCAGGGCGGCTGCCCGGTCCGGTGCCGTCTCCTCCGCCAGCGCGCACTCCTGCGCGAACTCACGGAGGAGATCGTGGAACCGGTACCGTCCCTCCGTCGCCGGCTCCAGCAGATGGGCCGAGGTCAGTGCGCCGACCAGGCGGCGGGCTTGCGACAGCGGCGCGTCCAGGAGGGCCGCCCCGACCTCGGTGGTGAACTCGGCTCCCGGGAACAAGCCCAGCAGGCGGAACAGCCGGCGTGCGCCGGGCGCCAGAACCCGGTACGACACGGAAAAGGCCGTACGCAACGGGGAACCGCTCCCACCGTCCGGTTCCAACGCCTCCAGTCGGCTGCCCTCCGTCATCTCGGCGACCAGGTCGGCCGTCCGGAGCACCGGATCGCCCGCCAGCCTGGCGGCGGCCAAGCGCAGCGCCAGCGGAAGGCTTCCGCACAGCCGGACCAGGTCGTCGATCACGCGTTCATCGGCGGCGACCCGGTCCGCGCCGAGGGCCCGGCTCAGCAGTGCGCGGGCCTCGTCGGGCTGGAGGAGGTCCAGGGGCAGGGCGCGGGCGCCGTCGCGGGCGACGAGGTCGCCGAGCCGGTTGCGACTGGTGACCAGGACACAGCAGGTCGGGCCGGACGGCAGCAGCGGCCGTACCTGTTCGGCCGAGGCCGCGTTGTCCAACAGGACGAGCAGGCGACGGCCCGCGAGCAGGGTCCGGAACAGACGGCCCTGGGCTTCGTGGTCCGGTGGGATGTCCGACGCCGTCAACCCCAGGCTGCGCAACAGCAGTTCGAGAGCCTCGCCGGGTCCGAGGGGCTGCCGGTCGTGGTCGAAGCCGTGCAGGTTGATGTAGAGCTGGCCGTCCGGGAAACGGTCGCGAACCTGGTGCGCCCAGTGCACGGCCAGAGCGGTCTTGCCGATGCCCGCGGCGCCACCGATGGCGGAGATCACCACGGTGTTCGCGCTCTCCGCCCCCTGCGCCCGCGCGGGGGTGAGCATCGAGTGGAGCCGGTCGAGTTCGCCGGTACGGCCAGCGAAACCCGGTGTGGCGTGCGGGAGTTCGGCGGGCCGGGCACTCGCGCGGGGTGCGGAGCGGACCGAGGTGGACGAAGACAGAAGAAGGAAGTCGTCCTGGTTCAGCACCGCTTCGTGCACCCGGCGCAATTCCTCACCGGGATCGGTTCCGAGCTCGTCACGGAGCCGTACGCGCAGGTCCTCGAAGGCTCTGAGCGCCTCGGCCTGCCGCCCGCGGCCGTACAGGGCCCGGATGCGCAAGGCCGTCAGTGACTCGTCGTAGCGGTCGTCCGCCGAAGACGCCGACAGCCCGCTCAGGTCGTCGAGGGCATCGCCGTACCGCCCCAGCAGGACCAGGCACTTGAGCCGCTCCAGACGGTACGTCCGTCGGCGCTCATCCCACCGCTGCCGCTCCTCCCGTGCGAAAGGGCCCGGCAGTCCGGCCAGTGGCTCGCCCCGGAACAGCCCCATGGCGGCGAGGAGTTGGTCCGCGGCGGTGGTCAGGTCGCCCGACGCGGCGGTGCGCAGCGCCTGGGCACCCTGCTCGTCCAGGTCCGCCGTGTCGAGCCGGACCTCCTCGACGGCGAAGCGGTACCAGCCCTTGCCACTGCGGATCACCGACTTCGCGGGCGGGGTGCCTTCCGGATCGAGCGCCCTGCGCAGCGAGTTGACGTGTGTGGGCAGCACTTTGCGTCCGCCCGCCGGAGGCTCCTCACCCCATACCGCGTCGAGCAGCCGCTCATGACTCACCACGGACCCTTGGCGCAACGCCAGGGCGGCCAGCACGGCTTGGCGTTTGACCGGACCCAGCTCCAGCGGCGTCCCGCCCCGCCGGGCCCGTAACGGCCCCAGAACTTCGAGCCCGAGCGGCTCAGGAGATCCGCCGTCCACCCGAGGCCTCCCGCGCTCCACATCATCGTAATTTCATCAGGATTACAGCATCCCAGGCCACGGTGGTGGACACGACCTCGCACAACCCACACAACCGAAGGGGTTCACGTGACCGAAGTGGAGCTGGTGGCCATCGCGTTGGCCACGGGAGCGGCGGCCGGACTCACCGGCACGGAACGAGAACGCGTCACCTCACCAGGAGCCGACACCGCACGAGGAGTCGTCCACGACCTCCATACCGAGCTGACGGAGGCGGTCCGCCGCTGGCTGTCCGGCGGCGACGACGTGCGGCGCGGATACGGCGTACGGGTGCTGCACGCACACGAGGCGGACCCCGACGTGTGGCGCACTCGGCTGCTGCAGGTCCTGACCTCCGGACCGGCGATGGATGAGGAGATCCTCGGTGCAGCCCGCGCCGTGCTCCGCGCGGACCACCGGGCAGGACACGTCATCGTGGACGTGGCCGGCTCATGACATGGTGGGCGACTTTTCCGGCCGTGCTGCAGGGGGCATCCGCTCGGAGCGCCGGAAAGACCCTCCTGGGCGGGCAACTACATGGGCGTCGCAGCCGAACGGGATATGTGTTCACGGATGGGTATGCCGCGCTGAAAGCCGATCGTTACTCGACGTCGACTCCGTGGGCGCGGGCCAGGCCGTCGAGGCCGTCTGCCCAGCCCTGGCCGACGGCGCGGAGTTTCCAGGCGGGGCGGCCGTCGATGATGTGCCGGTACAGCTCGGCGACGACCATGGCCCGGACGTTCGAGTCAGCGGGCGGCTGGAATGTCCAGCCTGTGCCTGTCACGCAGTCCATGTGCAGGGCGGAGTATGTGAGGGAACCGCAGGTCAGCCCTGTGTCGACGTCCATATTCATGGCGATGGCCACCCGCCGGACCTGTTCGGGCAGCGCGGTGGCGGCCGTAGGCGACGAAGCCGAGACGCTGGGTGTCCGGCAGACGGGTTAGCACGGCGAGGTCGATCGCGGTGACGCCAGGGGCTGTGGCGAAGCCTTCCTTGATCGTGGCGACAAGGTTGGAGCCCATGGCGGTGAGCCACCACAGCAGCCGGTCGCGCCTGGTGAGGTTCTTGAGTGTCGGGCGCTCGCTGGGCGTCAGCCCGGCTGTCTGAGTGGGCAGGAAGTCGAGGTCCTGCTGCCGCATCACCACGGACAGAACCGAGCCGTCCATTCCTACGGCGCAGCCCGCGGCGGGGTTGTCGGAGAAGGCCGTGTTCACCGCCTCGCAGACCGTCGCCTCGTCGTTGGAGACGAGGGCCTGCCACCACTCCTGGGCCTCCATGGACACCCGTCGGCACGCCGCCTCCAGGCGTGCCGACTCCGCGGCCAGGTATGCGGGCGCGTCATGTTGCGCGCGCTGCTTCGCTGCGGCCCGCTCTGCCAGGGCTAGTCGGCCCACCCCGCGCAGATGAAACGTCTGCGCCTCGGCGAGCGCCCAGGGCAGGCCCAACGCGGGTACCGCTGGGATCTCCGGCGGGTGCGCTGTGGGAAACGACTGCAGGTGCACGCTCGTCATCTGCTGCCGCAACTCCCGTAGCCGGGTGATGGCCGCATCGCGCTCGGCCTCCTGCTGCGCTCGCTCCGCCTGACGCCGGACCCGGTCCAGCTGAGCAGCGGACGGGACGACAGTGCGGGGACCCGAGGCCCGCCGCGTAGTCGTTCGCCGTCGGTTTCCGCTCAGGGAACTCGACGCCTAGAAGGGGCCGAGCCCCGACGACAGCCGGGCTCCGCCGGTGCCCACGCTGAGTCTTGCCGCACGCGGACCTACCGAGGTCCGTACCCCGCGCGTCGAGACCCGCACACTCATCCCAGGAACCCCGACTCGGAACCCGAACCCCATGGCACACCCCTCTCCCCACGGTCAGTCTGGCACCGTGCGCGACCGAAAGCGGCCGTGATGACCGCACTCACCGCGATGTGCGGTTCCATCGGCAATTCAGTGGCAGGGGCAGCGAGGCCGACGCCCGTGGCGCTTACCGAGGGCGTCGCTTCGGTGGCGTCGGGCCCGGGATGACGTCGAGGTCCATGTGCTTCTTGAACAGGTGGACCAGGTTGGCGCCGTCGAGGAGTTCGAGCCTCCCGTGCTCGTTGGCGAACGCCTCGCTCGCCCGGCCGAACCACGAAGTCGTCACCAGGATGCCCTTGGCCGCACGCTTGTGTTCCACGACGCCGGCGAGAGCGGAGACGGTCTCGAACGGCACCACGTTCTTGGTGCGTTTGGCCTGGATGACGCACAGCCCTTTCATGACCGGGTCTGTGTTCATCGCGACCGCGTCCACACCTTCGTCCTTCGACGGCTGTGTGTTCACGCTGTCCAAGCCGATGGCCTCGAACAGTTGCCGGATGAGGTGCTCGAACTCTGTGGGGGTCAGGTCCATCAGTACAGGGCGGCTGTCCAGGCCGGCCACGACATCCAGGCTGTCCATGAGGCGGAACTTGGACAGGTCGAACGTGACCAACGGCCTTACCGGCTCCAGCTCGTACGGGTTGGGCGAGATCAGTGAACGCAGCCGCTTCAGGCAGGCTCGCGGGTCCACCTGTGTCAGGACCAGCTCGCCGAACTCGGCCCGATCGGCCTGGAGCGTGATCAGGCACGGATGGACGTTGCGCCCCGTGGCGCGGTCGATCGTGGCCACATGCCCGTTCAAGGCGACGGACCGGACTACGCCTTCGGTGTCGGCGGCGAAGAGTTCGTGGACGGTACGCAAGGCCGTCTGGGCCAGGACTGACGCGTAGAGTTCCTTGCGCTCTTTGTCCGGCTTCGGAACGGCTGTGATCTCGTCACGGGTCTTTACGTACTGGATCAGCGGCGGCGGCTCGGAGGACGATGCCCAGCACGGAGAGCGAGAGCCCAGCCCGGTACGCACGGGTGGTGATCAGCGAGAAGGGCCGTTTGACTGCCACGTCTGCATCGGGCGGAGAAGGGCAGCCGGTGATCTATCTGCTCGACACGTCGGGCCTGGTCCGACTGCTCCGTGACCCCAAACTGCAATCGGCCTGGTACGACGCGATCGACGTCGGGGCCATCGCATCCTGCTACGTGCAGCGCGCCGAATTCCTCCACAGTGCCCGGAACGGACGCGAGTACGACGAGATCACGGAGATGTTCACCGACCTGTACGCCGATGTGTCGGTACCGAAGAACGCGGGGCGCTGGATCAGCGCAGTGCAACACCGGATGGCTCGGGCCGGTGAGCATCGCAGCGCTTCAGCAGTGGACCTCGTCATCGCCGCGACCGCAGCCCATCACGGACTGGCCGTTCTGCACGACGCCGCCGACTACCGCACCATTGCCCGGCACGCATCCGACCTGACCGAGCACAACATCCACGACATCGCCTGAGGGGTGGCCGCAGCGCTCGCGTCCACCGTTGCGGACTCGTTGAAGCCCTGTCCACCAGGCAGGAGTTGGGCAATCAACAGTGCTGCGCGGCGTCCGCACGCGCCATCCGTCTCTCCAGTGGGACGGGCAGGCTGAGGGCTCGCAGGTGCGACCGATGTGGTTGATGCGGCGAAACTGCAGGTCACACGAGCCGTTCGCGGTGAGATCCGGTGAGCCTGCCATGACCGCTGAGAACTTGTGCCCTCCGCGTGCCCAATCTTCGTCTGCCCAGTGGCCGGTTCCTGCGGAGAAATCCTCGCCAACAAACAAGCCCCAGGCCGTTGACCTGGGGCTTCGATAAGAGCGGGTGACGAGAATCGAACTCGCACTCTCAGCTTGGGAAGCTGATGTTCTACCACTAAACTACACCCGCGTAAGACGCCGGTTGAGAACGGTGTCGGAACGCTCTGTCACTCTACCTCATGCCAGACCCCCGGCACCGGAGCCGTGGGGTCTGGGTGCGTTTCAGGGGAGCGATGGGGCTGCGGGGCGCCGGAGTTGGGGCGTACGGTGGAGAGGTGGGAGAGGCTCCGGGAGGGGTCGGAGTGCCGCCTGGAGAGTCGTTCCTTCCATCCCGTAATGTGGCTTTTGTCGTTCGGCGAGCAGCAGCCGGACGCGGCTCTTGGGGAAGGGACTCCAGAACTTGATGGAGCGCACTGTCGTCCGTTGTGCCGATGGGCACGTGTTCAGCACCGCTTCGTTCCCGATGCAGCAGGCCGAGCGGCTCGGTCCCGGAAGACTCGTCCGGTGCCCTCGTTGTGCCCGGCTACGCAGCGTCGTTCCGGTGACCTTGGAGAAGCACTAGGGAGTAGTACCCAGGCGCGCGGACCGACCGATGGTGGTCGGTCCGCGCGCCTTGCGTATCCTCGGGGCGTGCTTCTCTCAGACAAGGACATCCGGGCCGAGATCGACGCCGGGCGGGTACGGATCGATCCCTACGACGAATCCATGGTGCAGCCGTCAAGCGTCGACGTGCGCCTCGATCGCTTCTTCCGGGTGTTCGAGAACCACCGCTACCCCCACATCGACCCCTCCGTCGAGCAGGCGGACCTCACGCGCCTCGTGGAGCCGGAGGGCGACGAGCCCTTCATCCTCCACCCCGGCGAGTTCGTCCTCGCCTCGACGTACGAGGTCATCTCGCTCCCCGACGACCTCGCCTCGCGCCTGGAGGGCAAGTCCTCCCTCGGCCGCCTCGGCCTCGTCACCCACTCCACCGCCGGTTTCATCGACCCCGGCTTCTCCGGGCACGTGACGTTGGAGCTCTCCAACCTCGCCACCCTCCCCATCAAGCTCTGGCCCGGCATGAAGATCGGCCAGCTCTGTCTGTTCCGGCTCTCCTCGCCGGCCGAGTTCCCCTACGGCAGCGAGCGCTACGGCTCCCGCTACCAGGGCCAGCGCGGCCCGACGGCCTCCCGTTCCTTCCTCAACTTCCACCGGACGCAGGTATGAGCGACGTACGGGAGAACCTGACGTACGAGCGCTTCGGCCTCGCCGTCCGTGAGCTCGCGCAGACCATCGCCGACGACGGCTACGAGCCGGACATCGTGCTCTCCATCGCCCGCGGCGGAGTGTTCGTCGCGGGCGGCCTGGCGTACGCCCTGGACTGCAAGAACATCCACCTGGTCAACGTCGAGTTCTACACGGGCGTAGGCACCACCCTCGACATGCCCGTCATGCTCGCCCCCGTCCCCAACGCCATCGACTTCTCCTCCAAAAAGGTCCTCATCACCGACGACGTCGCCGACACCGGCAAGACCCTCAAGCTGGTCCGCGACTTCTGCCTCGACACCGTCGCCGAGGTCCGCAGCGCCGTCATCTACGAGAAGACGCAGTCGCTGGTGAAGTGCGAGTACGTGTGGAAGCGGACGGATGAGTGGATCAACTTTCCGTGGAGTGTCTTGCCTCCGGTAGGTAGGTCGGGAGAGGCGCCGAAGGAGAACAGGGAAGCGGTCTGAGCTGCACGTTTCCTGGAGATCACAGAGAGCCCCTCGGCAGGTCCGCGAGGGGCTCTCTTGCTGTTCGAAGGGACGATGACCTTCTGACCCATAGCTCTACAGAGATCGGTCATTGGAGGTCATAGAGGCCGCCGCTGGCTCCCTGAGAGTGGCTGTTGGTCTCAGTGGCTGCTGGGGCTGCTGTACTTCGTTGCTGTACGGCAACTGCTCTCGCTTACTGCCGGTGTCCTACGAACGGCCGGATGCGACAAGCGGCTACACCTTCATCCTGGATCATGGCCGGTCCGCATGGGGACGTTCGATGAAGATCAGGACGAGGTCTCCGATACAGACGTACGCCCATGCTCCTCTGTGGCCATGGAGCCGATATGGACCAGTGTTGTGGCAGTGGCCGGCACGTTGCTGGGCGCCGTTGCCACCTATCCCTTTCAGCGGCTTGCAGCCAAGCAGCAGACGTTGCGCGACGAGCGGATCGCCGCGTACACCGCGTTCGCCTCTGCCATGGAGGACTTCCGGTGGGGGCAGGCCGAGCGCTACTTCAGCAAGAAACGAGATCCCGGCGGGGAGGCGTACCGGATGGCGTACCAGGAGGGTCACCGCCTGCGCACGACCGCGTGGCAGGCGTTCTACCGCCTCAAGCTGGTCACCAACGACGCCAGTCTCGTGGCCGACGCTGAGGCGGCTCTGGAACGGACACGCTCAGTTTCGGGCGCTGCGAACGACAGGCAGCGGAACCAGTTGGACGACTTCGCGAAGGCAGCCATCAGAGACTTCGTCGACAACGCGTCGAAGCGTGTCCAGTAGCCGAACTCGACGTACGTCTCGGCGGAACCTGCTTGCTGGATCCGGCCCGGCCCACTCCCCACATGCTTTCCAACTGTGTGTAGGTCATGGCCGTGTTCTATCAGCCGCCCGAGCGTGCCGGCGCTGACCTGCGAGGCATCAACGCGTGACGGACAAGGGGCTCCCCGGTGTGGGGAGCCCCTCGGCGTACTCGAGAACCGGTGTCTAGAAGGTGCCCAGCTTCACGATCGAGAGCAGGGCGATCAGTTGGATCGACGCCGCGCCCAGGGCCTTCGGCCAGGGGAGGTCGTGGGACTTGGAGACCATCAGGGTGAGGAGGGCGCCCGCTGCCACCCAGGTCGCCCAGCCGACGCCCTGGACGAAGGTGGCGTCGCCGCCGAAGAACATGGCGAGGACGAGACGGGGGGCGTCCGTCAGGGACATGATCAGCATGGAGAGGCCGACCGTGGGCTGCCAGGCGCCGTCGCCGCCGAGCTGGCGGGCCAGGGTGTGGGTGACCACGCCCAGGACGAAGGAGGACAGGACCATCGCGACCGCCGTCGTCAGGACGATCGGGACCGCGTTGGAGAGGGTGGCGTTTATCGCGTCCTCGCGGGCGCCGTCGAAGCCGAAGACGGCGAGCAGGCCGTAGAGGAACGTCACGATCAGGGCCGGGACCCACATCGTGTAGTCGCGCATCTGGAGGAAGGTCTGGTTGGGGGCCGTGACGATGCCCCTCAGGAGGTCCTTCCAGTGGAGGCGGGGGCCCACCGGGCCGGCCGGCGGGGTCGAGCCCGCGCGGTAGGTGCCGCCCTGGTTGTAGGGGTCCTCGCCGACCGAGAAGGCCTGGGTGTGACCCGGGTTGTTCGCCGCGTACGGGTCGTGGCCGCCGTCGCCGAAGTACTCCGGCTCGTCGTAGCCGCCGCCCTGGGGGCCGCCGTACTGCTGCTGCCCCGGGTGTGGGCGCGAAGGCGGCGCGGGGTAGCCGCCGTACGACGGTCCCTGCGGGGCCTGCTGCCCGTACGGAGGTTGTTGCGGTCGCGTGTGAGGAGCGCCGTTGTCCCGGCCGCGTCCGATCCTGAATCCAGCCACGCCTTCGAACGTACCTGGTCCCGGAGAGCCGCGTGCCGGGCCCGTGGGTTCGGGCCCGGCTTTGCGGCCGAGCTGTGACATCCCCTAAGGGGTTGTCACGGCTGTCCCTGACATGTCGTGAGGGTCAGCCCGTGATCGGCGTACCGAGCTCCGGCTGGGGGTGTGCGCCCAGACCGATCGAGCCCGCACCGAAGCTCACCACGCCCTTCGTCGTCAGCCGGGTCGAGGTGCCCTTGAGGAACCACACGGCGCCGTCACCGGCGTTCTCACCGGGGGCGCCGACGGACAGGTCGGCCTTGCCGTCACGGTTGGTGTCGGCCAGCTGGACGGCGGTGCCGAACTGGTCGAACCTCTCGGAGGCGCCGGGGACGCCGGCGGTGTCCTGCTGGTAGCTGTACGACGTGCCGGGCGACAGGCCCTTCGTACCGGCCGGGACGACCGTGACCGAACCGGCGTACTCCTTGCTGCCGATCGTCTCGTGGCGGGCTCCGATCGCGAGGTCGGCGCGGCCGTCGCCGTTGATGTCGCCGAGCGCCACCGACCAGCCGAACCAGTCGCCCCTCTCGCCCGTGCCGGGCACGCCGGCCGTGTCCTGGCCGATGGTGACGGCCGCGCGGGAGGTGTCGGGGCCCTTCGCGGAGCCGTACGTCACGGTGACGCTGCCGCCGACCGTGCCGTCCCCGTAGTCGCCGCTGACGATGTCGTCGTAGCCGTCGCCGTCGATGTCGCCGACAGCGGTG
This sequence comes from Streptomyces sp. WM6386, assembly GCF_000972385.1. Lineage (GTDB taxonomy): Bacteria > Actinomycetota > Actinomycetes > Streptomycetales > Streptomycetaceae > Streptomyces. The sequence continues at coordinate 58,422 of NZ_JXTE01000016.1, read as the reverse complement.
GCGTAGCCCGGCGTGGCCTCACCGGCGAACGTCCTGGCGGAGCCGCCCGGCGACAGGTACACCGCCTGGCGGGCGACCGTTCCCAGATCGCCGCCGCCGATCACCAGGTCGTCCGTGCCGTCGCCGTTGATGTCGCCGGCGGTGAGGCTGTCGAGGCCCACCGCGTTGCGGCCGCCCGGTGCGAAGCCGGTGCGGCCGGACAGGGTGCTGCCCTTGCCGGTGCCGCCGAGGTAGAGGGAGACGCCGTTGTAGTTGCCCGCGCCCACGGCCAGGTCGTCGCGGCCGTCGCCGTTGAAGTCGCCCGCGGCGAGGTGGTCGCCGAAGTACTTGGGCTTGTCCGCGGTGGGGGCGGCGAGCGCGGTGCCGCCGGACAGGCCGGACTTGGAGCCCCACAGGACGGTGACGGAGCCGGAGAGGGCACCGGCGGTGGTGCCCTCGTACGGGGTGCCGACGGCGAGGTCCGCGTAGCCGTCGCTGTTGAAGTCGCCGGTGGCCGTGGCGGCGCCGAAGCCGTCGTTGTCCTCCGAGGTGCCGGGGACGCCGGCCGAATTCTGGGACATCACCTTGGAGTTGGCGGCCTTCGGTCCGGTGGACGAGCCGTAGGTGATGACCACGGCGCCGGTGTGCTCGGCGGAGCCGATGGTGGCCAGTGCGGCCGAGACGGCCAGGTCCCGGTAGCCGTCGCCGTTGAAGTCGCCGGGCAGGCCCGAGGGGGCCGCCGCGGCCGGGGCGGCCAGGGTCAGCGGGGCGAGGGCCGCGGCCAGCAGGGCCGCGAGCGTTGTGGTACGGATGCGCATGGGTCAGCCTTCCAGAACGTCGCCGAAGTACGCGTCGCCGGAGGGCCCGCCCAGGGTCGGGCCGCTGAAGGACTTCGAACCGGTGGCGGTGATGCCGGAGGTGGTGGACTTGAGGAACCAGACGGCGCCGTCGCTGCTGTTCTCGCCGGAGGCCGAGGTCACCAGTTCCGTACGGCCGTTGTTGTCGATGTCCGTGAGGTGGACCGCGTAGCCGAAGTGGTCGTAGGACTCGGCCGTGCCGGGGACGTTCGCCGTGTTCTGGGAGTAGGACTTCGAGCCGGTACCGGTCAGGCCGGAGGCCGAGCCGCGCAGGATCGTGACGGTGCCCGCGTGCTTCGCCGAGCCGATGGTCTCCTGCTCGGAGCCGACCGCGATGTCGGCGTAGCCGTCGCCGTTGACGTCGCCGGCCGACAGGCTCCAGCCGAAGAAGTCGAACTTCTCGGCCGTGCCGGGGACGCTCGCCGAGTCCTGGGTGAACTTCACCGGCGTGCGGGTGGACAGACCCGTGGACGCGCCGTACGTCACCGTCACCGCGCCGCCGAGGCCGCCGTTCGGCTCGGACGTCGACTTCTCCATGAAGTTGCCGGTGACGATGTCGCCGTAGCCGTCCTTGTTCACGTCGGCGATGACACCGGCGTAGCCGCCCGCGAGCTTCTTGCCGACCTTGAGGGTGCTGGTGGCGTTGCCCGTGTAGAGGACGCTGCGGGTGCGGTAGTCGCCGGTGCTGGTCTCCTCCTGGCCCATGACCAGGAGGTCGGTGCGGCCGTCGGCGTTGACCTCGCCCGCGATGAGACCGTCGGGGTAGATCGTGGTCTGGTCGACCGTGTCGACGCCGACGAGCGAAGCGGCCTTGCCGGTACGGGAGACGGGGCCGCGGAAGATGTTCAGGGACGGCGTGGAGTTGTTGCCCGCGGCCAGGTCGGTGTGGCCGTCGCCGTCGAAGTCGCCGGCCGCGAGGGACCAGCCCAGCTCGTTGCGGTACTCCGGCAGCGGGGAGGAGATGTCGGTGCCGGACTTGATGCCGGTCGCGCCGCCCCACAGCACGGTCAGGGCGCCGTAGGAGTCGGTGGAGCCGATCTTCTCGCCGTGCACGCCGACCACGATGTCCGTGTAGCCGTCGCCGTCCATGTCGCCGGTGGTGAGACGGTCGCCGAAGTAGTCGCCGGCCTCCGGGGTGCCGGGGATGCCGTCCGTGGCCTGGCTGATGATCTGGCGCTTGCTGGTGTCGAGGCCGCTCTTGGTGCCGTAGACGACGGCGACATAGCCCGCGCCGGTCTTGCCGGAGATCTTGGCGATGGGGGCGGCGATCGCGACATCGCGGTAGCCGTCGCCGTTGAAGTCGCCGGCCAGGCCGGAGGGGGCGGCGGTCGCGGTCGTCGCGGCCGAGAGGGTGAGCAGACCGCCGGTGAGGGTGGCCGCGACGGCGGTCGCGAGGGTGGTTCTCAGGTGACGCATCGGGTTCTCCTGGAAGAAAGCGAGGAAAGCGCAGAAAGAGCAGAAAGCGCAGAGGAAAAGATCAGTCGAGGAAGCCGCCGCCGTACTCCGGCAGGTGGACGGCGCCCGTCGCGGTCGGTGTGGTGCTCGTGCCGCGCATGAGCAGGGCGTCGCCGTTCGCGCCCACCGTGAGGTCGGCCTTGCCGTCGCGGTCGAGGTCGCGCAGGCGGACCGGGGAGCCGAAGGAGGCGTAGGAGTCGGCCGGGCCGAGCACCGTCTGCGGGATCCAGGTGGAGCGGGTGCCGGTCAGGCCGCCGGAGCCGCCGCGGAACACGGTGACGCCGCCTTGGTCCTCCTTGCCGTCCACGTCCTCCTGCGGCACGCCGACCGCGAGGTCCGCGTAGCCGTCGCCGTTGGTGTCGCCGGCCGAGACGGCGTAGCCGAAGTTGTCGCCCGCCTCGGGGCTGCCGGAGACACCGGAGGAGGCCTGGTTGTACGTCATCGAGCCGCTCGGCCCCAAGGACGTCCCGCGCCAGACGCTGACGATGCCCTTGCCGTCGTTGTTGTCGGGCAGGCCGACGGCGATGTCGCCGTACCCGTTCTTGTCGAAGTCGCCGATCGTGGCACCCCACGGCTCACTGGCGTACGTCTTGGAGGCGCCCGAAGTCAGGCCCGACGAGGCGCCCTTGAGGTACCAGATGCGGTTCGCGGGCTTGTTGTCGACGAACTGCGTGCCGAGGACGACCAGGTCCGTTCTGCCGTCGCCGTTGACCTTGCCGGCGGCGAGGCCGTGCGAGTACCAGCCCGCGCCCTCCTTGTCGATCTTGCTGACGCTGCCCGTCGCACCGGACTTGGTGAACGGGCCGCGGTACAGCCACGCCTCACCGCCGCCGATGACGGCGAGGTCGGGTGAGCCGTCGCCGTTGAAGTCGCCGGTGGCGAGCTCGCTGCCGAAGTGGGACTGGGAGCCGCCCGCGCCGGACTTCGGGGCGAGGCTGGTGCCGCCGGACAGGCCCGTCCTGGAGCCCCAGACGATGGTGACCGTCCCGCGGTACTTCGCGCTGCCCACGTGCTCCGTGCCGTTGCCGGCGATCAGGTCCGCGTAGCCGTCCTTGTTGAGGTCGGCGCTGCTGATCGACTCGCCGAAGTAGTCGTCCTCCTCGCCGGTCCCGGGGATGCCGGGGCTGTCCTGGTGGACGACCTGGGTGCGCGTCGTGTCGAGGCCGCTCGCGCTGCCGTAGACGATGTTGACGGCGCCGCCGGTCCAGCCGTCGTCGCCGGAGATGCCCGAGTAGTAGTGGCTGTACGCCAGGTCCCGGTAGCCGTCGCCGTTGAAGTCGTCGTAGTGCTTGGCGACCGCCGCCGACGCGGGGGCGGCGAGGAAGAGCGGGGTGAGGCCTGTCGCCACGAGGGTGACGGTCAGGGCGGCTGCGGTGCTTGTGCGCATGGTGTCGCTCCTGTGGGTCAGCCGATGAGGCCGGCGCCGAACGCGCCGTAGCCGCTGGACATGCCGAGGGAACCGGGGCCGAAGGAACGGACGTCGGCGGTGGTGGTGCCGCGGAACGACCAGATGGCGCCGGTGCCCTCGTTCTCGAAGCCGGCGGCCGCCGTGTAGTCGGCGTCGCCGTCGCCGTTGACGTCGGAGAGCAGGACGTCCGAGCCGAAGTAGTCGGTGTTCTCCGGGACACCGGGAACGTCGTAGGTGCTCTGGGACAGCTCGCGGCCGCCGGAGAGGCGCGGGCCGGTCAGGACCACGGAGGAGCCGGAGTCCTCGGACTGGGTGGTGTCCTTGAAGGGGATGCCGATCGCGAGGTCGTCGTAGCCGTCGTTGTTGTGGTCGCCGATGGAGACCGCGGCGCCGAAGCCATCGCCTGCCTTCTCCGTGCCCGGAACTCCCTCGCTGTCCTGGGTGAGTTGGGCCATCGGGGCGTCTCCGTTGACGGGCCCGCCCGCCGAGCCTCGGATGACGACGACCTTGCCGCCGCGGCTGCCGGACTGGTCGTCCTCCTCGGTGAAGACGTTGCCGAGGGCGATCTCGTCGTATCCGTCGCCGTCGATGTCGCCGAGCGCGATCGACGTACCGCCGTTCAGGGGGCGCGGCGAGGTGGTGTCCGGGCCGGAGGCGGAGCCGAGGTAGGCGACGCCCCTGGACCAACTGCCCGAGGCGTGCGAGGTGTTGTGGGTGCGGTAGGTGAGGACCAGGTCGGACTTCTTGTCGCCGTTGGTGTCACCGGCCTTCATGGCGTCGACGGAGTACGCCGTCTCCGCGAGACCGATCTTCTTCACCGTGCCCGTGGTGCCGGACTTGGTGAAGCCGCCGCGGATCACATACGACTTGGTGCCGCCCGTGCCGACGGCGAGGTCGCTCTTGGCGTCGCCGTTGAAGTCGCCGGCGGTCAGGAGCCGGCCCCAGTTGTCGTGGGAGGAGACCGCCGGGTCCTTGACCGTGGTGCCGCCCTTGACGCCGCTCGCGGAGCCCCACAGCACGGTGACGGAGCCGCCGTCGACGTCGGTGCCGACGTCCTCGCCGGGGGCGCCGACGGCGAGGTCGGTGTAGCCGTCCTTGTTGAGGTCGGCGATCGCGAGGGCCTCGCCGAAGGTGTCCTCGGCCTCGGCGGTGCCGGGTACGCCGGTGGTGTTCTGGCTGAGGACGGTGCGCTTGGCGGGGTCGAGGCCGTTCTTGGTGCCGTACAGGACGGCGACGTAGCCGGCCATGCCCTTGCCGCCGACCTTCGCGTAGGGCGCGGCGAACGCGACGTCGCCGTAGCCGTCGCCGTTGAAGTCCGCGGTGTACTGCTTCGTCGTGGCCGCCGTCACGGCCGGGGCCGCGAGGGTGAGCAGGCCGCCGGTGAGCGCCACCGCGGTGGCGATGCGCAGAAGTCGCATGGGGTTCTTCCGTTTCGGGGGTACGTCGAGGTCGTACGGCGCCGGGCCACCGGGCCGCGGACGGGCCCGGTGGCAGAGTGACCGAGTGGTTCAGCCGCTCAGCCGCTCAGTGACCGAGTGGTTCAGCCGCTCAGCCGCTCAGTGGGCGAGTGGCTCGGCCAGTCAGCCGCTCAGTCGGCGAAGTTGGCGCTGAAGGCCGGGCTGCCCGTCGTCGAGACGCCCGACGTGCTCGGGGAGACCGTGCGGGAGCCGGTCGTGGTGATCTTCGTGCCGTTGGAGGGCAGGTAGAGGACCGCGCCGTTGCCGTCGTTCTCGTAGGAGCCCGCGATCAGGTCGGCGCGGCCGTCGCCGGTGACGTCGTCGAGCTTGACGTCGGCGCCGAGCGCGTCGTTCTTCTCGTCCTCGCCGGGCACGCCCGCGGTGGACTGGGCGAAGGACTGGGCGCCGGAGGAGGTGTTCAGACCGGAGGCCGAGCCGTACAGGACGGTGACCATGCCGGTGTCCGTGACGCCGTCGATGTTCTCGCCGGCGACGCCGACCACGAGGTCCTGGAAGCCGTCGCCGTTGATGTCGCCGAGGTCCAGCTCGTAGCCGAACCAGTCGTTCTTCTCGGAGGTACCGGGGACGTTTCCGGTGTTCTGGGTGATGCCGGTGACCGAGCCGGCGCCGCTCGCGGAGCCGTAGGTGATCCACACCTTGCCGCCGTCGGCGCCGCCCGGGTAGGTGACGCTGCCGTCGTCGGTGGTCTTGTTCCAGTACATGCCGGAGACGATGTCGCCGAAGCCGTCGGCGTTGATGTCGCCGATCGCGGTGATGGCACCGGGCTTGAGGGTCTGCGCGGACGCGACGGACAGGCCGCTCGCGGTGCCGGGAACCAGGTAGTTGGTGTTCCAGCCGTAGTCCGTCTCGGTCTCGAAGCCGTCGACCACCAGGTCGGTGCGGCCGTCGCCGTTGACGTCGCCCGCGGTGAGGTTGAGCGGGCCGCGGGCGTTGCCGCCGGACTGGATCGGGGGCTTGATGGTGGAGCGGCCGCCGACCGCGGTGCCGGAGGCGCTGATGCCGCCCTTGTAGACGTAGATCGTGCTGGAGGTGTTGCCCACCGCGAGGTCGTCCGTGCCGTCGCCGTCGTAGTCGCCGGCGGCGAGGTTCTTGCCCCAGGTGTCGTGCGAGGAGGGGGCCGGGTCGGCGACGGTCACGCCGGTGCCGGTGATGCCCTTCACGGAGCCCCACAGCACGGCGAGACCGCCGCCGTCGGTGTCGCTGCCGACGTCCTCCCAGGGGGCGGAGACGGCGATGTCGTCGTAGCCGTCGTTGTTGAAGTCGCCGTAGGCGGTCTCCGCGCCGAAGAAGTCGGTCGTCTCGGCGGTGCCGGGCACGCCCGTGGTGTTCTGGCTGATCACGGAGCGCTTCGCGGACGACACTCCGGTGCCGGTGCCGTACAGGACGACGAGCTGACCGGCGCCCTGCTTGCCGTTGACGTACGCACCGGCGGCCGAGAAGGCCACGTCGCCGATGCCGTCACCGTTGAAGTCGGCCTTCGGTACGACCGTCGAGTCCGCGGCCGTCGCCGTCGCGGCCGAGAAGGTGAGCAGACCGCCCGTCAGCGCGGCCGCGGTGGCCGTCGCGAGGGCGAGTCGCAGATGGTGCTGGTGCATGCGGGTTCTCCTGCGGCATGCGGGGACGCCTGGCGGGGCGTCCACAGTCGATGGGGGCGGACCGGCCGTGTTCGCCGGGAGTACTCCTCGGCCACACAGGTCGGTCGGCGCACAGGAGACCTCTGTCGGCACATAAGGGTTGTACGTGTGTTCGGTAAATTTTTGTGCCCCCCGTGACCACTGGGGTTTCTCAGTCGGCTTCCAGGAACTCCGAGGTGGAGAAGGTGACCGTCGGCTCGGCACTCACGAGCCCCTTCTTCGCCCCGGGGAAGACCGCGACGGTGTCCTTGGTCTCGCCCCGGTATGTCCGCACCGCGAGGTCCGCCCGCCCGTCCCCGTCGAAGTCACCCACGGCCAGGACCCGGGTGGTGCCCACGGCGCCCGGTTCGACGGTGACCATGCCGGACGCCGAGAGTCCGGCCGTACGGCCTCGGAACACCTTGATCCGCGACCCGCTGGAGACGAGTTCGCTCAGCCCGTCGCCGTCGAAGTCGGCCGCGTCGAGCATGGAGCCGGGGGAGGAGAGGGTGGCGCGGCCGGCGGTGGGCAGGTCGTAGCGCAGGGCGGTGCCGCCCATCGCGCCGATCGCCGCGTCCAGGGCCTTGCCCTTGCCGAAGCGGCCGAGGGCGACGTCGATGCCGGCCGGCAGGAGGGTGCCGGTGCGGGTCGGCCCGGTGGGGCCGCCGAGGACGAGGGCGGAGGTGGCGGTGCCGTCCCCCGTACGGACGACCAGGTCGTCGTATCCGTCGCGGTTCACGTCGCCGGCCGGGCCCGTGGGGAACTCGCCGGGCGCGGGGACGGGGGCGGTGGCCGCCTTCGGGGCGCCCTTCTTGGTGAACGGGCCCCGCAGATAGGTGAGTCGGGAGCCCGAGGCGTGCAGGACGAGGTCCTGGGCGTCGTCCCCGTCGAAGTCGCCGCACACCGGCTGGTCCGGCCAGTCGTTGCCGGCCCGGGCGCGTGCCGGGACGACGAGCTTGACCGCCTTGCCGGTCAGGCCGGACGGGGAGCCGAAGAGGACCTGGAGGGGGACCGGCGGCTGTCCCTGGCCGTCGTAGGGCGGATCGGTCGACACGACGAGGTCCGTGAAGCCGTCCCCGTCGAGGTCACAGGTGGCCTCCGCCTCGAACACGGCGGGCAGTTGCCCCTTGGTGGCGACGGCCTGCTTCGCCGGACTCAGCAACTGTCTCGCTCCCGGCGTCAGCCCGCGTGCGCTCCCGTACACGACCCCGATGCCCGCGTCGTCCGCGTGCTCCTGCGCCTTGACCAGGTCGTCGAGTACGAGGTCCCGGTGGCCGTCGCCGTTGAAGTCGTCGGCGGTCGCACTGCCCTTGCCGCGCGGGACGGGCAGCTTCGCGGGAGCGTTCACGGCGCGCACGGGCGGCGTGCTGTGGTCGGCGCTCCCGGTGCGCTGGGTGGGTCCGCAGGAGACGAGCAGGAGGGCACCGCAGAGCACCGCCGTACTCGCCCCGGCCATTCGCACGCGCACCGCACACCTCGTCAGCATCATCGACAACGAACCCCGGCAATGATGCACGCGTTCGAGCCCGGGGTTAAGGGGGAGTTCAGCCGGGGTTTGCGGGCGAGGGCCCGGGTGATGGCCGGGTACGTGCCGCGAGACATGATCGATGCATGACCGAGATCGTGCTGATGTCAGATCCCCGGATCGCGGCGGGCCTGGTCAACTACCCCACCGAGTGGTGGCACTGGTCCTACGGCGACCGCTACTGGGCGCTCGCCACCGGAGCCGGACCGGCACTTCACGGCCCTCAGGAACTCCCCGTCGTACGGCTCGCGCGGTACACCAAGGCCGACCTCGACGAGATCACCGGCGCCGTCGAGGACCCCTTCGAGGTCGCCGCGTACGGGGTGACGGCCCGGGACAAGGACGTGCACTTCGGGGTCCGCAGCGAGGGCCGGCTGGTCGCGCACGCCGGGCTGGTGGAGGCGGACGTCGAGGTGGGGAGCGGCGGCTGCGGGTGGCGGGGCTCGGCGGTGTGGTCGTCGCACCCGGCATGCGCGGACACGGCCTGGCGCGGCTCGTCGTTGGGTGTCGGCGGTGGGGTGCCGCCCCGGGCGCCGGTTGAGCCGCGGGCCACCCGGACGGGGCAGCCGGATCAGGCCACCCGGCGAGGGGTGCGTGTCACGGCGTGTCCCGCACCTCGCGGTGGACCGCCCAGGCGTCCGCCACCGGGCCCAGGTGCTGGAGTTTGTCGGGGTTGATGACGTTGCGGATCGTCCGGATCCGCCCGTCGTGGACGTCGAGGACCATGGTGTGGAGCACCTTGCCGTCCCGGTCCCGGAAGACCGCCCCCGGCTCGCCGTTGACCTCGTGCGGCTCGAACGTCACCGCGGCCCGGGCCATCCGGGGGAAGACGCTTGCCAGCAGCCGGGCCACGTGCTGCGCGCCGACGACGGCCCTGGCCAGCTGCGGGGCCTTGCCGCCGCCGTCGCCGACCAGCGTCACCTCGGCGGCGAGCAGTTCCTGGAGGCTGTCCACATCGCCCTCGCGCAGCGCCTGGAAAAACCGCGACGCCAGTTCCGTCCGCTCCTTGCGGCTCGCCTCGAACCGGGGCCGGCCCTCGGCCATGTGGCGCCGCGCCCGCACCACCAGCTGGCGGCACGCCGCCTCCGAGCGCCCCACCGCCGACGCGACCTCGGGAAAGCCGAAGTCGAACACCTCCCGCAGCACGAAGACCGCCCGCTCCAGCGGACTGAGCCGCTCCAGCAGCAACAGGGCCGCCATCGACACCGAGTCCGCCAGCTCCGCAGACCGCTCCGGGTCCTGGTAGGGGTCGGCGAGCAGCGGTTCGGGGAACCACGGACCGACGTAGGCCTCGCGCCGGACGCGGGCCGAACGGAGCACGTTGATCGAGACCCGGGTCACCGCGGCCGAGAGATAGGCCTTGACCGAGCGGGGCTCGGTCGGCGAGGCCTCGTAGCGCAGCCAGGTCTCCTGGACGGCGTCCTCGGCCTCGCTGACGCTGCCCAGGATCCGGTAGGCGATCGAGAAGAGCAGCGGCCGCAGTTCCTGGAACTCCTCGGTTCTGGTCCGGCTCATGCCGCTCCCCCTGGCCGACGGTGTTCCCGATTCTCGCGCCCTGTCAGCCGGCGAAGGACTCGGGTCCGAAACGGCCCCAGGCGATGAACACCGCGAGCACGAGATAGACCGAGTTCAGCGCCACGAACCTCGCCTCGCCGAGCCGGCCGTGGGTGATCATCGCACCGACCATCAGCAGGATCCAGCAGACGGCGGTCACCGGCACCAGGGCCGGGGCGATGTCGACCACGGCGGGCAGGATCAGGCCGACGGCGGCCAGCAGTTCGAGGACGCCGAGACTCTTCAGGAAACCGACGCTCACCTGTGCCGTCCAGCCCCCGCCGGGGGCCGCGGCCAGCTTCTCCCGGGGCACGAAGGTCTTGGTGACGCCACCGGCCAGGGCGACCGCGGCGAGCAGTGCGGCACCGATCCACAGGGCGAGGTTCATCGTCCACTCCTTGAGTCCTTGAGCGAGGTTGTCGTCGCCCCCTACGACAAGACGGCGGCCTCGCCAGTGACATCGCCGAGCACCTGGACCGGATCCGGAGCCTTGTGACCGTTGAACCGCGACGCCCCTCACACCCAGGTGGGTGTGAGGGGCGTCGGAGTGCGGTACGGGCTACTTCACCGGCTCCGGTTCCGGGGCGGGCTCCGTCTCCGTCGCGTCCTGCGGGTCCACCGGGGTCTTCACGGACTCCAGCAGGAGCTGGGCCACGTCGACGACCGTGATGGACTCCTTGGCCTTGCCCTCGTTCTTCTTGCCGTTGACCGAGTCGGTCAGCATGACGAGGCAGAACGGGCAGGCCGTGGAGACGATGTCGGGGTTCAGGGAGAGAGCTTCGTCGACGCGCTCGTTGTTGATGCGCTTGCCGATCCGCTCCTCCATCCACATCCGCGCACCACCGGCGCCACAGCAGAAGCCGCGCTCCTTGTGGCGGTGCATCTCCTGCTGACGCAGGCCCGGGACGGCCGACATGATCTCGCGCGGAGGCGTGTAGATCTTGTTGTGACGGCCCAGGTAGCAGGGGTCGTGGTAGGTGATGAGACCGTCGACCGGGGTCACCGGGAGCAGCTTGCCCTCGTCGATGAGGTGCTGGAGCAGCTGGGTGTGGTGGATGGTCTCGTAGTCGCCGCCGAGCTGCGGGTACTCGTTGCCGATCGTGTTCAGGCAGTGCGGGCAGGTGGCGACGATCTTCTTCGCCGACCGCGGCTTCTTCGTCGACTCGTCGTCGTCGTCCTCGCCGAATGCCATGTTCAGCGCGGCGACGTTCTCCATGCCGAGCTCCTGGAACAACGGCTCGTTGCCCAGCCGGCGCGCCGAGTCACCCGTGCACTTCTCGTCGCCGCCCATGATCGCGAACTTGACGCCCGCGATGTGGAGGAGTTCCGCGAAGGCCTTCGTGGTCTTCTTGGCGCGGTCCTCCAGGGAGCCCGCGCAGCCGACCCAGTACAGGTACTCGACCTCGGTGAGGTCCTCGATGTCCTTGCCGACGACCGGCACCTCGAAGTCGAGCTCCTTGAGCCACTCCAGGCGCTGCTTCTTCGCCAGGCCCCAGGGGTTGCCCTTCTTCTCCAGGTTCTTGAGCATCGTGCCCGCCTCGGACGGGAACGCGGACTCGATCATCACCTGGTAGCGGCGCATGTCGACGATGTGGTCGACGTGCTCGATGTCGACGGGGCACTGCTCGACACAGGCGCCGCAGGTGGTGCAGGACCACAGGACGTCCGGGTCGATGACGCCGTTTTCCTCGGCGGTGCCGATCAGCGGGCGCTCGGCCTCCGCCAGAGCCGCGGCGGGCACGCCGGCCAGCTGCTCCTCGGACGCCTTCTCCTCGCCCTCCATCGTCTTGCCGCCGCCCGCCAGCAGGTAGGGCGCCTTGGCGTGCGAGTGGTCCCGCAGCGACATGATCAGCAGCTTCGGGGAGAGCGGCTTGCCGGTGTTCCAGGCCGGGCACTGCGACTGGCAGCGACCGCACTCGGTGCAGGTCGAGAAGTCGAGGAGGCCCTTCCAGGAGAACTGCTCGACCTGGGAGACGCCGAAGACGTCGTCCTCGCCCGGGTCGGTGAAGTCGATCGGCTTGCCGCCGGACGTCATGGGCTGGAGGCCGCCGAGCGCGGTGGAGCCGTCCGCGTTGCGCTTGAACCAGATGTTCGGGAACGCGAGGAAACGGTGCCAGGCGACGCTCATGTTGGCGTTCAGCGAGACGACGATCATCCAGATGAACGAGACGCTGACCTTGATGCCGGCGAAGAGGTAGACCAGCGTCTGCAGCGTGGCGACGTCGAGCGTGCGGAAGGCGGCGACCAGCGGGTACGAGGCGAAGAACGCGGCCTCGTAGTGGTCCACGTGGTGCATCGCGCCCTCGAGGCCGCGCAGCACGTAGATCACGATGCCGATGGTGAGGATGACGTACTCGACGAAGTACGCCTGCCAGGCCTTGGAGCCCGTGAAGCGGGACTTGCGGCCGGGGCGCGAGGGCAGGTTCAGCAGGCGGATCGCGATGAGCACGGCGATGCCGAGGCCGGTCATCACGGTGATGAACTCGACGTACATCTCCCAGGGCAGCCAGCCGCCGATGACAGGGAGGACGAAGTCGGCCTGGAAGAGCTGGCCCAGGGCCTGGCCCAGGATCGGGATCAGCGTCAGGAAGCCCATCGCCACGAACCAGTGGGCGAAGCCCACGATCCCCCAGCGGTTCATCCGCGTGTGGCCGAGGAACTCCTTCACCAACGTCACACTGCGCTGGTAGGGGTTGTCGATCCGGGTGCCGGCGGGCAGAGGCTGGCCGAGCATGAAAAACCGGACGAACTGCGCGATGACGCGTGCGAACAATGCCGCGCCGACCACGGTCAGGACCAGCGACACGATGATCGCGGCGAGTTGCATGTCGGGGCTCCTCGGGCCTGCGATGGGGTTCTTTCGAGCGGGGTGGAGCGAGATTACTAAGCGGTAACTTATGCAGTTCTAAGAGACTACCCGCATCGTCTCCCGCACTGTAGCCAGGCGTGCGGTGATCTATGTCGCTGAGGGTTGCCTTAAGAACTGACCGTGTTATTCGTACCAAATTGATACATTCGCCCCTAATTTAGACCTGTGCTCTACGGGATCGCAGCCGCCACGACCGCCCTCCTCCTCGCCACCGTCCTCACCGCACTGCTCCGCACGGCCGCCCTGCGGCTCGGGGTCGTCGACCGGCGGTGGCAGCACCGCAAGGTGCCGCTGTTCGGGGGTGTGGCGGTGGTGCTCGCGACCTGCCTGGTGGCGGTCGTGGGGGACCGGAGCGGCGTCGCGCCCCTCGGCTCCGGCGTCGGCGAACTGCTCGCCGCCGGGGCCGTGGTCGCCGGGCTGGGGCTGTTCGCGGACGTACGGCGGGTCAAGGCGCGGGCGCTGGTCGCCGGTACGGCGGTGGCGGCGGCCTGTGTCGTGCCGTACGGGGAGACCGGCGTCGCCGGGGGACTCCTCGCCGTCTGCTGGATCGTCACCGTCACCGTCGGTTTCCGCGCTCTGGACCATGCCGACGGTCTCGCGGGGGCCGTCGGGGTCGTCACCGCCTTCGGGGTCGGCGCCTGTGCCGCGGTCGAGGTGATGGACGGGCTCGCGGTGCTGCTGAGCGTGCTGGCCGCCGCGCTGACCGGGTTCCTCATGCACAATTGGCCGCCCGCGCGCGTGGGGCTCGGTTCGTGCGGGTCGCTGTTCGCCGGGTTCGTGCTCGCCTCGGCCGCGGTGGTGACCCGGGCCGGCTACGGGCTGGGTTCCAGCGCGGCGGTGCTGTTCGCGCTGACGGCCCTGGTCGCCGCCGAGTTCCTCCTCGTCGCCCTGACCCGCCGCGGCACCGGCGCCGGCCACCTCGCCCACCGGCTGCGGCGGCTCGGGCTCACCCCGCAGGGAGTGATCGTCGTCCTCGGTGCGGGAGCCTTCTGCGGGGTACTCGTCGGGGTCCTCGTGCACCTCGGGTGGCTCGCGGAGTCGGGGGCCCTCTGGGTGGTCGCGGGCGCCCTGATCGTCGTACTCGCACTCCTCCGTGCGAAGCCGTCCGCGCAGGTCAGGTCCCGGTTGCGTGTAAGGAACGGATAAGAGTTGAGCCCCCATGACTCAGGTCTGTTGACCGAGCGGCGGGCGTCATGCACACTTGAGTCCGTTCCACTCAAGTCAGCTGGAGGAAATCACCATGGCACGTGCGGTCGGCATCGACCTGGGCACGACGAACTCGGTCGTCAGCGTTCTGGAGGGCGGCGAGCCCACCGTCATCACCAACGCCGAGGGTGCCAGGACCACGCCGTCCGTCGTCGCCTTCGCGAAGAACGGTGAGGTGCTGGTCGGCGAGGTCGCCAAGCGCCAGGCGGTCACGAACGTGGACCGGACCATCCGCTCCGTCAAGCGCCACATGGGCACGGACTGGAAGGTCGAGCTCGACGGGAAGCCCTTCAACCCGCAGCAGATGTCCGCGTTCATCCTGCAGAAGCTGAAGCGCGACGCCGAGTCCTACCTGGGCGAGAAGGTGACCGACGCGGTCATCACCGTCCCGGCGTACTTCAACGACTCCGAGCGTCAGGCGACGAAGGAAGCCGGCGAGATCGCCGGTCTCAACGTCCTTCGTATCGTCAACGAGCCCACCGCGGCCGCGCTCGCGTACGGCCTCGACAAGGACGACCAGACGATCCTCGTCTTCGACCTCGGTGGCGGCACCTTCGACGTGTCCCTCCTGGAGATCGGCGACGGCGTCGTCGAGGTGAAGGCCACCAACGGCGACAACCACCTCGGTGGTGACGACTGGGACCAGCGTGTCGTCGACTACCTGGTGCAGCAGTTCCGCTCCGGCCACGGTGTGGACCTCGCCAAGGACAAGATGGCCCTCCAGCGCCTCCGTGAGGCCGCCGAGAAGGCCAAGATCGAGCTGTCCTCCTCCACCGAGACCTCGATCAACCTGCCCTACATCACCGCCTCCGCCGAGGGCCCGCTGCACCTGGACGAGAAGCTCACCCGGGCTCAGTTCCAGCAGCTGACCGCGGACCTCCTGGAGCGCTGCAAGACCCCGTTCTTCAACGTCATGAAGGACGCCGGCGTCTCCATCAACGAGATCGACCACGTCGTCCTCGTAGGTGGCTCCACCCGTATGCCCGCCGTGGCCGAGCTCGTGCGCGAGCTCACCGGCGGCAAGGACGCCAACAAGGGTGTCAACCCGGACGAGGTCGTCGCCATCGGCGCCGCCCTGCAGGCCGGTGTCCTCAAGGGTGAGGTCAAGGACGTCCTGCTCCTCGACGTGACCCCGCTGTCCCTCGGTATCGAGACCAAGGGCGGCATCATGACCAAGCTCATCGAGCGGAACACGACGATCCCGACCAAGCGGTCCGAGATCTTCACCACCGCCGAGGACAACCAGCCCTCCGTGCAGATCCAGGTCTACCAGGGCGAGCGCGAGATCGCGGCGTACAACAAGAAGCTCGGGATGTTCGAGCTGACCGGTCTGCCGCCGGCCCCGCGCGGTGTCCCGCAGATCGAGGTCGCCTTCGACATCGACGCCAACGGCATCATGCACGTGACCGCGAAGGACCTCGGCACGGGCAAGGAGCAGAAGATGACCGTCACCGGTGGCTCCTCGCTGCCGAAGGACGAGGTC
Source organism: Streptomyces sp. WM6386 (assembly GCF_000972385.1). GTDB lineage: Bacteria > Actinomycetota > Actinomycetes > Streptomycetales > Streptomycetaceae > Streptomyces. The sequence continues at coordinate 42,995 of NZ_JXTE01000016.1, read as the reverse complement.
AACCGGATGCGCGAAGAGGCCGAGAAGTACGCGGAGGAGGACCACGCCCGCCGCGAGGCCGCCGAGTCCCGCAACCAGGGCGAGCAGCTCGTCTACCAGACGGAGAAGTTCCTCAAGGACAACGAGGACAAGGTCCCCGCCGAGGTCAAGACCGAGGTCGAGGCCGCCGTCGAGGAGCTGAAGACCGCGCTCAAGGGCGAGGACACCGCCGAGATCCGCACCGCCACCGAGAAGGTCGCGGCCGTCTCCCAGAAGGTCGGCCAGGCCATGTACGCCGACGCCCAGGCCGCGCAGGCCGCGGGTGGCGCCGACGCCGGTGCCGAGGCTCCCAAGGCCGACGACGACGTCGTGGACGCCGAGATCGTGGACGACGAGCGCAAGGACGGTGCCGCGTGACCGAGGAGACCCCGGGCTTCGAGGAGAAGCCCGACGTCCCCTCCGGCGCGACCCCCGACGACGCCGAGCCGAAGGCCGCCCCCCAGGAGGGGGCGGCCCCGGCCGGGGACGCAACAGCACAGATCGCCGGTCTGACGGCCCAGCTGGACCAGGCCCGCAAGGCGCTCGAAGAGCGCACCGCGGACCTCCAGCGGCTCCAGGCCGAGTTCCAGAACTACCGCCGCCGCGTGGAGCGGGACCGGATCACGGTCAAGGAGATCGCCGTCGCGAACCTCCTGACCGAACTCCTGCCCGTGCTCGACGACATCGGCCGCGCGCGGGACCACGGCGAGTTCGTCGGCGGATTCAAGTCCGTCGGGGAGTCGCTGGAGACCGTCGCGGCGAAGATGGGTCTGCAGCAGTTCGGCAAGGAGGGCGAGCCCTTCGACCCGACCATCCACGAGGCCCTGATGCACAGCTACGCGCCGGACGTCACCGAGACGACGTGCGTGGCGATCCTGCAGCCCGGGTATCGCATCGGCGAGCGCACCATCCGCCCCGCGCGGGTGGCCGTCGCCGAACCGCAGCCGGGCGCGCAGACGGTCAAGGCCGAGGAGGACCCCACGGCCGACGACGACAAGGACAACGGCCCTGAGGAGGGCTGAGGTCACCACTGAGCGGGACACCAGGAAGGGGGCGCGTCGAGGATGAGCACCAAGGACTTCATCGAGAAGGACTTCTACAAGGTCCTCGGCGTCCCCAAGGACGCCACCGAGGCCGAGATCAAGAAGGCGTACCGGAAGCTCGCCCGCGAGTTCCACCCGGACGCCAACAAGGGCAACGTCAAGGCCGAGGAGCGCTTCAAGGAGATCTCCGAGGCGAACGACGTCCTCGGTGACCCCAAGAAGCGCAAGGAGTACGACGAGGCCCGCGCCCTCTTCGGCAACGGCGGCTTCCGCCCGGGGCCGGGCGCGGGCGGCGGCTCCTTCAACTTCGACCTGGGCGACCTCTTCGGAGGCGGCGCCCAGGGCGGTGGCGCCGGGGGTTCCGGTGGCTTCGGCGGCGGGATCGGCGATGTCTTCGGGGGCCTGTTCAACCGGGGCGGTACGGGCACGACGCGTACCCAGCCCCGGCGCGGCCAGGACATCGACACCGAGGTCACCCTGAGCTTCACCGAGGCCATCGAGGGTGCCACGGTGCCGCTGCGGATGTCCTCGCAGTCCCCGTGCAAGGCCTGCTCCGGCACCGGCGACAAGAACGGCACGCCGCGCGTGTGCCCGACCTGCGTCGGCACCGGCCAGGTGGCGCGGGGCTCCGGCGGCGGCTTCTCCCTCACCGACCCCTGCCCGGACTGCAAGGGCCGCGGACTGATGGCCGAGCACCCCTGCCTGGAGTGCAAGGGAAGCGGCCGCGCCAAGTCCTCCCGGACCATGCAGGTCCGCATCCCGGCCGGGGTGACGGACAGTCAGCGGATCCGGCTGCGCGGCAAGGGCGCACCGGGCGAGCGGGGCGGCCCGGCCGGCGACCTGTACGTCACCGTGCACGTCGACACACACCCGGTCTTCGGCCGCAAGGAGGACAACCTCACGGTCACGGTCCCGGTCACGTTCACCGAGGCGGCCCTCGGCGGCGAGGTCAGGGTCCCCACCCTGGGCGGCCCCGCCGTCACGCTGAAGCTGCCGCCGGGCACGCCCAACGGCCGCACCATGCGCGCCCGCGGCAAGGGCGCGGTCCGCAAGGACGGCACCCGCGGCGACCTCCTGGTCACCGTCGAGGTGAGTGTCCCGACGGACCTGACGGGGAAGGCTCGTGACGCACTCGAGGCGTATCGCGAGGCGACCGCGGGCGATGACCCGCGGGCGGAGCTGTTCCAGGCCGCGAAGGGAGCTTGATCGAGATGGACGGCCGTCGACGCAACCCGTATGAACTGACCGAGGAGACCCCGGTCTACGTCATCTCGGTGGCGGCCCAGCTCTCGGGCCTGCACCCGCAGACCCTGCGCCAGTACGACCGGCTCGGCCTGGTCTCCCCGGACCGCACCGCCGGCCGGGGCCGGCGCTACTCGGCCCGCGACATCGAACTGCTCCGCGCGGTGCAGGCGTTGTCGCAGGACGAGGGCATCAACCTCGCCGGCATCAAGCGCATCATCGAGCTGGAGAACCAGGTCGCCGCGCTGCAGTCCCGCGTCGCCGAGATGGAGGCCGCCCTCGACGGCGCCGCCGCGGCGATGCGGCAGCGGGAGGCGGCGGTGCACGCGTCGTACCGCCGTGACCTGGTGCCGTATCAGGAAGTGCAGCAGACCAGCGCGTTGGTGGTGTGGCGGCCCAAGGGGCGGCAGGACTGAGGTAGGCATGTGCAAGGGGCCCGGAGGTTCGTCCTCCGGGCCCCTTCACATGTGCGGGCTCAGAGCCAGGAGTCCCAGATGCCGTACGCCATCTGTGTGGACGCGGCCTCCGCGCCGGCGGCGTCCAGGCGGACGACGCGGTAGTAGTACAGGCCCAGCGTGTCCTCGTGGACCGTCCTGTCCATGTGGAACACGGCGTCGTACATCGTGCCCTCGGTGAGGGTGACATAGGCGGCCGAGGCCGGGTCCCAGCGCTCCACGCGGTAGCTCGCGAACCGGTCGCAGTCGCCGAGGCCGGAGCTCTCGGAGCAGCCGACGTACAGCTCCGGGTACTGGTCCTCACGGATCTCGGTCCCCGTCCAACCCGGCGGCCGCGTGTCGGGCAGGGCGACGGAGAGCTCGGCGGGGTGGAAGGCCTCGGGGCCGGCGTACCAGTCGATCAGGGGGGAGCCGTCCGTGGCGGCCACCTTGTAGGTGTGCGCGGCGCCGTCGGGGACCGTCGGGCAGAGGATCTCGGTCGCGGCAAGGGAGTCGCCCGTCCAGCAGTTCTGGTCCCATACCGTCTCGCCGGTCTCCGGGTCCGCGACGCCCTGCCACACCTTGTAGCCCGTGACGTCGTCGTCGGCCGGTGGCGTCCAGGTCAGGCGCACACCGAGCGGGATCTGCTCGGCGGCCAGGTTCTGCACGGCGGCCGGGCGCACGGTGTCCGGCGTGGTCCCGGTGGCGGCGGGGCCGGGCTGCGACTCATGACCGTACGGGTCGATCGTCACGACCGTGTAGTCGTACGTCGTCTCGGAGGCACCGGAGACATCCCAGCAGACACCGTTGATCTGCCGGGCACCGGCGTAGCCGGGGGCGTCACCGGTGTTCCAGGTCCAGTACGTCTCCGGGTCGGTCAGCGGCAGGTCCTGCGAGTTGTTGGGCTTGCAGGCGCTCACCACGCTGCTCTCGCCGGTCGCCTGGTCGGTGCGGACGATCCGATAGGTGAGCAGCGGCTTGTCCTCGCCGAAGGTCCACGGGTCGGCGCCGCTCCACTCGATCATCACCCCCTCGTCGAACCTGTTCGCGGTGGTCCGGAACGGCGCGATCGCCCCGGGCCGGGCCGCCATCGTCAGCGTGACCTCCACCGGGGCGGCCGCATTGCCCTTCGCGTCCACCGAGCGCACCGCGTACCGGTAGCTGTCGGCGACCGCGAGCAGCTGGCGCGGCACGGTGTCGGTCCCCGTGGTGGTGGTCGGGGTGTTGCCCGTGGCGCCGGGCAGCGCGTCGAACCAGCCGCCGGTCGCCGCGTCGTACTGCAGGACCTGGTACGAGGCGGCCCCGTCGACGGCCGACCACAGCAGGTGCGGAACGCCCGACCGGTACTCGACGCGCGCGTCGGCGGCGGTCGCCGGCGGCGTCAGGTCCGCGGTGGTGAAGGTGGCGGCGGGCGAGTACGCGGACCAGTTCCCGACGGCGTCCCGGGCCCGGCCCCGGTAGGTGACCTTGCTGCCGTCGGCGGCGTAACCGGTGTCGCAGATCGCGCCCTTGGTGCCGGTGTACACGGTGGCCCAGGTGTGGGTGGCGGAGTCGAGCCGCTGCATCTCGTACAGGGCGATGTCGGCCTTGTTCTCCGCGGTCGTGATGAGCTCCGGGGCCGCGTAGGGCTGGTCCACCGGGCACGCGTCCATCTCGACGAACGGCGCGGCGGGCGGGGTGGTGTCCACGCTGGTGACCGCCTGGTCGGCGGTGCCGGTCGAGACGTTGCCCGCCTTGTCGTAGGCGCGGACCTCGTAGTGGTAGGTCGCACCGGTGGGCGGAGGGGTGTCCGTGTACGAGGTGGAGGTGGTCGTGGCGAGCGCCTTGCTGCCGAAGGAGGCGCCCTTGAGCCGCCGGTAGACCTTGTACCCGGCGAGGTCCATCTCCTTGTTCTTCGCCCAGGTCAGCTTGGCCTTGCCGGTGGTCTTGTCGTACGAGACGGAAGTCCCGGTCGGGGCAAGCGGTGTGACCTTGTCGACGGTGGCGGAGGTGCGGGGTGTGTAGCCGAACTTGACCTTGGCGGAGCCGGTCCAGTTGACGTAGTCGACGCGGAGGGTGTGCTTGCCGGAGGGGATGGTCACGTTGACGGTCTTGCTCACCGTGGTCGAGACGTTCTTCCAGAGGTCGATCCTGCGGACGCCGTCGACGTAGACCCGTATGCCGTCGAGTCCGGAGGCGGCGAGGGCGAAGGGGCCGCCGGAGCCGAAGTCGCGGGTCACGGTCCAGCGGACGCCGAAGTTGTTGCTCGGCAGCCCGGATGCGGGGGCCCCGCTCCAGCTCTGGTCGACGGCGCTGTCGCAGTCGGTCTTCTTCGGGGTGCCGGAGAAGCTCGTGTTCGCGAAGAACTGCCGCTTGAAGACCGGGGAGGTGCAGGTGGTCGCGGCGGAGGCGGGCGTGAGCGTGAGCAGGGTGCCCGCGGTGGCGAGTACGACGGCGGTCGCGGTGGCCGCGGTCGTACGTCTGGCTGGGTTCATGCGGTCCTTCGGTCCTGTCCGACGACGGGAGAGATCACCGTCGTCGAATCAGGACCGGCAAGGGCACCGATTGGTTGTACGGCGTTTCTCAGGGAAACGCGTCGAAGACCAGGTCGGCGGCCGACGACCACATCGGCTCCGCGCCCGTGCCGAACGCGGCGGCCAGCGCGTAGCCGACGGCCGCGTCCAGGGCCGCCGGCTTGGCGTCCGACCGCCAGTCGGCGGCCTTCACCTCGCCGTCGCCCTTCGAGTGGAAGCCGCCGAGCCGCCGCCCGTCGCGCAGGAGGCGGCTGTCGAGCATGGAGTCGGGCACCAGCCGCCAGTGCCGGCCCGCATGCCGGACGTCGACCCGGTACGAACGCCTGATCAGCCTTCCCCGGCCGGGGGCCAGCGCGGCCGCCTCGCCGCCGACGGTGAGGATGAGCAGACCGGCGTCCCGGGTACCGATCGGGATGTCCCCGTCGGCCTTGGTGCCGGTCGCCCGGCTCAGCACGACCCGCGGTATCGCCTCACCCTCGACGACGACTTCACCCCGCCAGGTGTTCAGGCGGACGGTGAGCGGGCCGAAGAGGGTGTCCGTGACGGAGCTTTCGCTGATGGTCATACCGTCCCCGTGGAGTCGTCATGAGTTCGGTGCTCTGACTGTCCAGTCGCTCGCCGGCAGGGCTTCGGTTCCCTCCCCGACGGGCTCGGTGACCGTGACGTAGGAGAAGTCCTCGCCGCTGGCAAGGCGGGCCGTCGTACGTCTGGCTGGGTTCATTCGATCCTCCGATCGGGACTGGGACAGCGGAGAGAGTCCGCTGTGATCACGACTCGTGAGGATCGGCGTCGGTTGTACAGGTTTCACTGCGCGATGTACGGCCTCAGGAGGCGCGTATCTACACGGAAGCTACACGCGTTAACGTTGCTATCTCATTTGACGGTTGCTTCTTGACTGATACGTGAAGGCCGCGTTGGCTTCCTTCACCTGGGTGCGCAATATGCGCCCGAGTCCGGAAGGCACCAGATAGTGAGCTCCCCAATGCGTCGTACCGCCATATGCGTGGCCGTGTCATCGATGGCCCTCTCGCTCTCCGCCTGCGGGGCGCTGGGAGTCTCCGGGGGAAGTGCCGACGCGAGTCCCACCAAGGGCGACGACGTCACGGTGGGCGTGCTGATGCCGGAGCGGACCAACTCGCGGTACGAGGAGTTCGACTACCCGATCATCCAGAAGAAAGTCGCCGAGCTCACCGACAAGAAGGGCAGCACGGTCTACGCCAACGGCGAGGCCGACGCGGACAAGCAGGCGTCCCAGATGCAGAAGATGATCGACGACCAGGTCGACGTCATCCTGCTGGACGCCGTGGACTCCAAGAAGATCGCGTCGACGGTGAAGAAGGCGAAGGACGCGGGCATCCCCGTCATCGCCTACGACCGTCTCGCCGAGGGCCCCATCGACGCGTACGTCTCCTTCGACAACGAACTTGTCGGCGAGGTGCAGGGCCGCACCCTCGTCGAGTCGCTGGGCTCGGACATCGACACCTCCGACAAGATCGTGATGATCAACGGTTCGCCCTCCGACCCGAACGCGGGCCAGTTCAAGGCGGGCGCGGTTTCCGAGATCAACGGCAAGGTGACGATCGCCAAGAAGTACGACGTCGACGGCTGGAAGCCGGAGATCGCCAAGAAGGACATGACCGAGGCGATCAAGGCGATCGGCAAGGACAACATCGCCGCCGTCTACTCCGCCAACGACGCCATGGCCGGCACCGCCATCGAGGCCATGGAGGAGGCGGGCATCACCGACCTGCCGCCGATCACCGGCCAGGACGCGGAACTGAGCGCCGTGCAGCGGATCGTCGCCGGCACGCAGTACATGAGCGTGTACAAGTCCTACCCGCTGGAGGCCGAGGCCGCCGCGGAGATGGCCGTGGCCAAGGTCCAGGGCAAGGACATCCTGTTCGACTCCCTCACCCAGGACTCCGTGGACAGCCCCACCGACAAGGGCATCCCGGCGCAGCTGGTGACGGTGTCCGCGCTGACGCGGGCGAACATCAAGAGCACGGTCGTCGCCGACGGCATCTACACGGTGGACCAGATCTGCACCGCCAAGTACGCGGCGGACTGCGCGGCGATCAAGCTCAAGTAGGTCAGCCGCTCAATTGGCGGCCAGCGGCTTCATCGGCACCAGCACCCCGTTCGGCGCCCGTCCGATCGGCTTGGTGCTGGTGAAGCTGGACGGGTCGTTGTCCCCCGAGACGCGCAGGCCGGTGGCCTTCGCGTTCTTGGGGACGTCGTACCAGAGCTCGACCTCCATGAGGGTGTGGCCGCCGAGCTTCACCGTGTCCGACTGACGCCGTACCGCCATCGCGAAGGAGTCGGGCCGGGCCCGGTCGCCGGTGACGCCCGCGAGGTGCTGCCGGGCCGACTCGTAGACGTGGTAGTTCGGGTCCCTGTTCTCCACCCGCAGCCGGGCGGCACAGAACTGCCCCTGCGGCGGCGCGTCGGCGTGCGACCCGGTCACCCCGGTGATGCCGCAGCGCAACGACAGGACGGTGAAGGTGAGATGGCCGTCCTTGTACGCCCGTGAGGGGCTCTGGGAGGGGGACACAGAGGACGGCGGCGACCCGCCGGAGTCCCCGCCCCCGCAGCCCGTGAGGAGCAGCAGGGCGAGCACGGGGGCCGTACGACGGAGCAGGCGTGCGGTCGGCATAGGGGCGATTGTGCGCCCCGGGTGGGCAGAAGTGAACGTTGCGGACCCTTCGAGCGGCGACGACGGCACCGAGCCGGGGCGCGGGGCCGGGATCCACCGCCCGGCCCTGCCCCCGTCCACGCCCCGTTCACGCCACCCGCGTGAACTCCACCGTCACCTCCGGCGGCCCGCCCGGCACGCCCCGGTAGATGCCCTTGTGGGGCGTCACGTCGTCGTAGTCCCGGCCGCGCCCCACGACCACGTGCGTCTCGTCGGCCCGCGTCCGGTTGGTGGGGTCGTAGCCGCACCAGTCGCCCGCCCAGTACTCGATCCAGGCGTGGCTCTCCCCGGCGACCGGCCGGTGGAGCTCCGCGTCCCGTTCGGGGTGGAGGTAGCCGGAGACGTACCGGGACGGCAGCCCCACGCCCCGCAGCAGGGCGACGGTGAGGTGGGTGATGTCCTGGCAGACGCCCGCGCCCTGCTCCCAGGCCTCGGCGGCGGAGGTGTTCACGCTGGTGGCGCCGGGGAGGTAGGAGACCCGGTCGGCGACCAGGGCGGAGACGGCGACGGCGGCCTCGTGCGGGTCGAGGCCCACCGCGGCCTTCCGCGCCTTCTTCAGCAGCTTGGGCGGGACCGTCGTACGGACCGTGGGGCCGGCGAACTCCAACAGGCGCGAGCTCCTGGCCCGTTCGGCCACCTCCGGCCAGCCGGGAGCGGGCGGCAGCGGTTCCGGCGGGGACGTCTCGACCAGGCTGGAGGCCGTGATGGTGAGATCCGCGTGGGGGTCCATCAGGTCGAAGCCGGTGACCTGGGTGCCCCAGTAGTCCCAGTACGACCAGGTCGAGGCGGCCGGGGTGACGGTGACCCGGGAGTCCAGCGTGGTCTGCCCCGGCAGCGTCAGCGGCGTCATCCGGACCTCGTTGTGCGAGGAGACGGCGGCCTGGGCGTACGCGACGCGGGTGATGTGCTTGATGCGGAGACGACGGGTCATGTCAGGCTCCTTCCTGGGCCCACACCACGGGCCCCTGGTACGGGAAGAACCGCTCCGCGACCCCCTCCGCCGAGGTCATGCAGGCCTGCTGCAAGTCCTGGAGCAAGACGGGGAGTTGATCCTGGAGGGCGTGCGAGTCGAGGTATTCCAGGCGGGTGCGCAGCCGGCCGATCGGGCGGCGCGCCGGGTCCTGGCGGGGGCGGCCGAGGGCGCTGAGGCACTCCTCCGCGGTGGTCAGCGCGTGCAGTGCGGAGCGCGGGAAGCCCCGGTCCAGGAGCAGGAACTCGGCCACCCGCGCGCTGTCGCCGAAGCCGCTGTGCACGCGCGCGTACGCCTCGTCGGCACCGGACGCGCTCAGCAGCGTCGTCCAGTCGGGCGCGTGCGCGGCGTCCAGCACCCGCACGGACAGCAGCCGTACGGTCATGTCCACCCGCTCCAGGCTGCGCCCCAGCACCACGAACCGCCAGCTGTCGTCCCGGCTCATCGTGGAGTCGGCGAGCCCGAAGAACAGCGCGGCACGCGCGCGTACCAGTTCCAGATAGCCGTACGGGCCCGTACGGCGGGCCGCGCGCCGCTGGTCGGCGAGCGCGTGCCAGGTGGAGTTGAGGCACTCCCACATCTCGGAGGAGACGGCCTCACGGGCGCTGCGGGCGTTCAGCCGCGCCGCGCCCAGCGCGCCCTCGATCGAGCAGGTCGAACGGGCGTCGAAGGCGAGCTGGTCGAGGACCTGCTGCATGTCGACGCGCTCGTCGCCCGCGTCGACGCCGAGGATCGCGTACAGCGACCGGCAGGCCGCGTCCTCGTCGCGCCAGGGGTCCTCCAGCATGCGGTGCAGATACGCGTCGAGGATGCGCCCGGTGGCGTCCGCCCGCTCGACATACCGCCCGGTCCAGGTCAGCGCCTCGGCTATCCGGGAGAGGATCACGTCGCTCATTGCTGCTGCGCTCCTTCCTGTACGACGGTGGGGGTGCCGTCGGGACCCAGCTGACGGGGTGCGACGCCCGGAGGGGCCGTCCCGGCGCTCGGCTCCTCGGGATGCTCGGCGGGCCCCTCGGCGAGCACCCAGGTGTCCTTGGAGCCGCCGCCCTGGCTGGAGTTGACGATCAGATTGCCCTCCTGGAGGGCGACCCGGGTGAGGCCGCCGGGCAGCACCCAGATGTCGTCGCCGTCGTTGACGGCGAAGGGCCTGAGGTCGATGTGGCGGGGTGCCATGCGCTCACCGGCGAGGGTGGGGGAGGTGGACAGGGCGACGGGCCGCTGCGCGATGTAGCCGCGCGGGTCGGCGATGACGGCCTTCCTGGTCCTCTCCAGGGTCGCCTTGTCCGCCTTGGGCCCGATGACGATGCCCTGGCCGCCGGCGCCGTCGACGGGCTTGATGACGAGCTGGTCGATCTGGTCGAGGACGGCGTCCAGCTGCCCCGGCTCGTCGGGCCGGAAGGACTCCACGTTGGGGAGGACCGGCTCCTCCGCGAGGTAGTACCGGATCAGGTCCGGTACGTACGTGTAGAGCAGCTTGTCGTCCGCGATGCCGTTGCCGACGGCGTTGGCGAGGGTGACGTTGCCCGCCATGGCCGCGTTCATGATCCCCGGGCAGCCGATCACCGAGTCGGGCCGGAAGTGCAGCGGATCGAGGAAGTCGTCGTCGAGGCGCCGGTATACGACGTGGACGGGCATCTCGCCGCGGGTGGTCCGCATCCACACCCGGTTGTTCCGGCACACCAGGTCGTGCCCCTCGACGAGCTGCACGCCCATCAGCCGGGCCAGCAGGGCGTGTTCGAAGTAGGCCGCGTTGCTGGGCCCGGGGGTGAGCACGACGACCCGGGGATCCGCCGTACCGCCGGGAGCGGCGGCACGCAGGGCGGCCAGCAGCTTCTGCCCGTACCCGTCGACGGGCAGGACGTGCTGCTCGGCGAAGAGGGAGGGGAAGACCCGGGTCATGGCTCTGCGGTTCTCGATGACGTACGAAACCCCGCTGGGCACCCGCACGTTGTCCTCGAGCACCCGGAAGTCCCCGGCCTCGTCCCGTACGAGATCGATCCCCGCCACGTGGATCCGTACCCCGCCGGGTGGCTCGACCCCGTGGGCCGCCCGGTGGAAGTGGGGTGAGTTGAGCAGCAGCCGCCAGGGCACGACGCCGTCCTCGAAGGCCCGGCAGTGCCCGTAGGCGTCGGCGAGATAGGCCTCCAGGGCCCGCACCCGCTGGCTCACCCCGCGTTGTACGAGATCCCATTCGAGGCCGTCGAGGATCCTGGGCACGAGGTCCAGCGGCCAGGGCCGCTCCTCGCCCGCGAAGGCGTACGTCACGCCCCTGTCGGTGAACGCCCGGGCCATCTGGTCGGCCCGGAAGCGCAGTTCGCTCGGCTCGATCGGCTGAAGGGCCGCCAGCACCGGCTCATAGGCGGTCCTGACCTCACCCGGCCGCACAAACATCTCGTCCCACGCGTCGGCCAACGCGTACGCGTCAAATATGTCCGCCATGAGGGGACGTTAGAGGCGATACGTAACGGGGTGATCACCCGCGGATTTCGGGCAGCGTGCGCGGAGAGCCGGATTCCCTTTGCGGAGGCCTTCTGTGGGTCGGGCCCACCAGCATCAGCTTGTTGCAACTCGACGGGCGGAGGCGCGGATAATCGGGGGCATACAGGTGGTTTCCCTCGGTCACAGGGGACGGAGCCGTGTTGCGGAGCAGGACCGGTCCGCGCATAGTTGCGGACCCGTAGGGGTGTGTCGGTGCCACGAGCGCGCGCACGCCGGGCACGAGAGGCTGGATACGGGGGTGGGCTGGGCGATGGCCGGGCACGGGACGGACGAGCACCCACACGGTGCTGACCGACTGTGCGAGGCCGGGGATCGCGTGTATTCCCGGGCCGTACGGCGCGGACGCGTGCCGCGCGAGGACGCCGAACCGGTGCCCTGCCTGCTGGAGCTGGCGCTGCTGCACCCGGACCCCGACGACATGGACTGGCTCGTGCCGACCTCCCCGCAGGAGGTCATGACACGGCTGCTGCGCGGGGTCCACGAGGAGGTGAGCGCGAGCCAGCGGCGGATGGGGTCGGCGGTGGCCGCCTTCGAGTGGTACGCCGGACTGGCGCCGCAGCAGCGCTCCTCGGCCGCGGAGGGCTCCTCGATCCGGGTCCTGGACGGCCTCTCCCGGATCCAGGCCGCGATGGACGCGGCGACGGAGGCGTGCACGACGGAGGTCCTGACCGTGCAGCCGGGCGGCATCCGCCCCGAACACGAGCTGACGGAGGGCCTGCACCGGGCGCTGGCGCTGCGGGGGCGGGGAGTGCGGATGCGGGACCTGTACACGCATGTGGCGCGGCACGGTCAGGGGTTGCTGAACTACATGGAGTTGATGGGCGGCGCGGTGGAGGCCAGGACCCTCGACGAGGTCATCGACCGCCTCATCCTCTTCGACCGTACGGTCGCCTTCATCCCGGCGAACCAGGACCGCACCCTCGCCCTGGAACTGCGCCACCCGGCCCTGGTCGGCTTTCTCGCGACGGTCTTCGAACGTCTGTGGCGCCTGGCGATCCCCCTCACGGCCCCGCTCCCCGACACGGGCATCGAGGGCATCTCCCACCGCGAGCAGTCCATCGCGGCGCTACTGGCGGAGGGCCACCAGGACGCGGTCATCGCGGAGCGCCTCGGAATAAGTGTGCGCACCTGTCGCGCCCACATCGCCCGTCTGTCGGAGACCCTCGGTGCGGCCAGCCGCGCCCAACTGGGCGTCCGCATCGCCCAGGTGGGCCTCGACGGCCCGGCCCGCGCCGCCGAGGTCGCCGGCCTCACGATTCCTGATCAAGGATCCCCGACCGTCCGATGAGATAGCCGAGCTGGGCCCGGCTCTCGCTGCCGAGGGTGGCGGCGAGTTTGGCGATGTGGACGCGGGCGGTGCGGACGTTCAGGCCCAGGCGGTCGGCTATGACGGCGTCGGTATGGCCGTCGATGAGGAGGGCGGCGATGGCTCGTTGGCGCGGGGTGACGCCGTTGAGGGTGGGCTGCTGGACGGCCTGGGGGTACATGGGGGTGGCCAGGCGCCAGAGGTGGTCGAAGAAGGCGGCGAAGTGGTCGACGAGGGTGGGGTGGCGGACGGCCAGGGCCACTTGACGGTCCTTGCTGGCGGGGAGGAAGGCGACCGCGCGGTCGACGACCAGGAGCCGTCCGGTGACCTCGTCCAGGGTGCGGGCCTCCGCATCGCCGCGCAGGAGTTCGTAGCGGGCCTGGACGGCCGGCGCGTGGCGCATGGTGTGCTGGTACAGGGTGCGGATACGGCCGCCGCGGTCGAGCAGGGCCTGGTCGCGGGCCTGGGCCTGGGCCTGGTGCTCGGGCGTGGCCCGGGTGTAGCTGTCGTGGGGCTGGATGGCGAGGAGCTCCCCGGACACCTCGGTCATCGCTTCGTCGATGGCCCGGTTGATCCGGGTGTTGCCGCTGAGGACGCTGATCGCGGGCGAGTGCGCCGTCGCGTCCTTGACCTCCATGGTCAGCAGGGGCTCGAAGACGGCTGTCAGCCGCTCCTCGCGCCGGCGTTCCTCGGCGATCCGCTCGGCTGCGGCGCGCAGCAGCCGGTGCAGGGCCGCGGCCGGGGCGACGGGCTCCAGCCGGCTCAGATCCTCGATGCTGGGATGCAGCAGCCCGAGGTCGACGAGACAGGGTGCCGCGGCGGCGTCGGCACTGCTCACCCGGCTCTCGCGCAGGGCGCGTTCATAGAGCTCGATTCCTGCGGTGCACAACTCGTCCACACTGTGTTCGATGTGCGGCGCCGGGCTCACTCCTCGGCTCCCTCCTGCTTGAGGATGCCTGACTCCGCGATGAGGTAGCCGAGTTGCGCCCGGCTGCCGCTGCCCAGCGCCGTGGCCAGCTTGGCGATATGGGCCCGGCAGGTGCGGACGTTCATGCCGAGGCGGCGGGCGATCGCCTCGTCGACATGGCCCTCGACGAGCAGTTTGGCGATGGAGTGCTGGATCTCCGTGATGCCGTCCGGAGCCGTCTCGTAGGGGGCGCCGGCACTCAGCGGCACCGCGCGTCCCCACATGAACTCGAAGACCTTGATCAGGTAGCGGACGAGTCCGGGGTGGCGCAGTTCGAGGGCGACCTCCCCGTCGTCGCGGGTGGGGATGAAGGCCACGGTCTCATCGCAGACGATCAGCCGCTCGACGAGTTCGTCGATGGTGCGGTACTCGACCTTGCCGTCGGTGAACTGGGCGACGTAGGCCAGTGTCTCGGGGCTGTAGCGCGCCGGGTGCTGGTAGAGGGTGCGGATACGGCAGCCGCGTTCGATCAGCGGGCGGTCGCGCTCCAACGCCTTGGTGAGGGTGTGTTCGAGGCGACGCCGGCTCGGCTGCACGGTGAGCATCTCGTTCTGGCACTGGGCGGTGGCCAGATCGAGAGCCGCGTTGATCCGGTCGAGGCCCTCCAGCACGGTGATCGAGTGCGTGGTCGCCGTGGACTGGGCGCTGAGGGTCATGAACGGCTCGAAAGCATCGGCAAGTTCGATGGAATGCCGTCTGCGCTGGGTGATCTCGTGCTCGATCGGGTTGAGCCGCTGGGCCAGAGCGATGGAAGGCGGCACGGGGCGCAGCCAGTTGGGGTCGTCAGGGTCCGGATGAAGTAGGGCAAACTCCATCAGACAGGGAGCAGGCTCGACATCCGCACGGGAGATGCGTCCCGTGCGGAGAGCATTCCCATAAAGACGCCGACCCTCCTCGCACAGCTCAGTCAGCGCATGAGGATGTGTCCGTTTAGTCTCATGTATTGGCAAATCTCCACCCCCCAGGGTCCTGAACGTGCAGGAACATGATGCATCGATTGTGTGGCCATGACGTGCCCGAATGGGCCATCGTCGTATCCAGCGGGGGAGAGGTGACCTTCAAATGAGGACGAAGCCGACTATGCATAAGAGAATGCTTCGCTCGGTGCTTGCCGCCGCCTTCTCCACCGTCGTGGCCGTCGGAGCACTGAGCGGTTTCGCGGGAACGAAGGCCGACAGCGCGCAGGACAGTAGCTGGCGTACGACAACGGTGGCGGCGGCGCCCAAGGACAGCAGCTGGGTGATTGTGGCCGGAGACACTCCGGCGGACAGTTCCTGGTCCACCGATGACAGCAGCTGGGCCATCGAGTCATGACCACTCCCCCCGACGACCGCTCCTTCCGTCGCGAAATGGCCACGGCCTACCGCTCCGGCTGGCACTTCATCGACCTGGTCACCGCGATCCCCCACGCCGGTGACTCGTTGATGGTGACCGTGTTCGGTGAGCCGGTGGTCGTCACGCGGGACGAGGACGAGGACCTGCGGGCGTACCGGTGTCTGCGGCGGCCTCGGGGGGCGCCGCAGCCAGTGCGGTGTGCCATTCGGTACGGAATGATCTTTGTGAATCTTGACCAACGAGACCATCGGCTGGTGGAACCGGAATCCCCCACCTCACGGGCCATCCCAGCCACCCCCCGCAGTGCCTGACGCGATTCCCCCGTCGTAACAGATCGCGCAGGTGCTTCCCCCCGCAGCGGCGTCACCGTGACCTGAACACGGTGACGCCGCTGCAGTTTCTGGAGACATTTCCGGGTATCCACCCAATCGATCACTGGCCGGAAAAGATCGCTCACACGTCCTCACCCGTGACCGAGCGCCCGCGTCACCTCGATCTCGATCACCACCCGCGCGGGATTCGGCCGCGGCACCCGCTCGTAGCGCTCGGCGTACCGCCGCACCGCCTCCGCGACCCGCTCCGGGTCCGTGCGGACGTACGCCCGCCCCTCCAGCGTCGCCCACCGCCGGCCCGCCGTCTGGCACACCGCCACCCGCGCCCCCTCCGGCCCGGCCGCCAGCACGTTCCGCGCCTTCTTGCTGGACCCGCTCGTGATCACCCGAGCAAGTCCGGCCTCCACGTCGTATGTCACTCCGACCGGCACGACATGCGGGCTGCCGTCCGGGCGCAGGGTCGTCAGCGTGCACAGGTGCCGCTCCCGCCAGAAGCTGAGATACGGCTCGTCGAGGGCCGGGAGGTTTTGGGAGGGCGGCGTCATGGGAGTCGGCACGGGTGTCGTCATAGCCCGGAAGTTAGTCCCTCCAGGGCTCCCGAGCGCCACCTTGAGTGGAATAGACTCAACTTTGTGTACGTTGACTGAGTCAGTCCAGGGAGAGCCGACATCGAGGAGGAGTACGGACACGTGGACGCCGAGCTGACCAACCGGAGCCGGGACGCGATCAACGCGGCCGAGAAGCGGGCCGCCACCGAGGGGCACCCGGATCTCACCCCCGCTCACCTGCTCCTTGCTCTGCTCCAGGGGCAGGATAACGAGAACATCGTCGATCTTCTCGCCGCCGTCGAGGCCGACCAGGCCGCCGTGCGGGTCGGCGCGGAGAAGATCATCGCCGGACTCCCCAGCGTGACCGGATCCACCGTCGCGCCCCCGCAGCCCAGCCGCGACCTGCTCGCCGTGGTCGCCGACGCCGGCGCCCGCGCCAAGGACCTCGGTGACGAGTACCTCTCCACCGAACACCTCCTCATGGGCATCGCCGCGAAGGGCGGCCAGGCCGCGGACGTACTCTCCTCGCAGGGCGCGAACGCCAGGAAGTTGCAGGAGGCGTTCCAGAAGGCCAGGGGAGGACGCCGGGTGACCACACCCGATCCGGAGGGTCAGTACAAGGCCCTGGAGAAGTTCGGCACCGATTTCACCGCCGCTGCCCGCGAGGGCAAGCTCGACCCCGTCATCGGGCGCGACCAGGAGATCCGGCGGGTCGTCCAGGTCCTGTCCCGGCGTACCAAGAACAACCCGGTCCTCATCGGTGAGCCCGGCGTCGGCAAGACCGCCGTCGTCGAGGGACTCGCCCAGCGGATCGTGAAGGGGGACGTGCCCGAGTCCCTCAAGAACAAGCGGCTCGTCGCCCTCGACCTGGGCGCCATGGTCGCCGGCGCCAAGTACCGCGGTGAGTTCGAGGAGCGGCTCAAGACCGTCCTCGCCGAGATCAAGGCCTCCGACGGACAGATCGTCACCTTCATCGACGAACTGCACACGGTCGTGGGCGCCGGGGCCGGCGGCGACTCCGCCATGGACGCCGGCAACATGCTCAAGCCCATGCTCGCCCGCGGTGAGCTGCGCATGGTCGGCGCGACGACGCTGGACGAGTACCGGGAACGGATCGAGAAGGACCCGGCGCTGGAGCGCCGCTTCCAGCAGGTGCTGGTCGCCGAGCCGACGGTCGAGGACACGATCGCGATCCTGCGCGGACTCAAGGGCCGCTACGAGGCCCACCACAAGGTCCAGATCGCCGACGCCGCCCTCGTCGCCGCCGCCACCCTCTCCGACCGGTACATCACCTCCCGCTTCCTCCCCGACAAGGCCATCGACCTCGTCGACGAGTCCGCCTCCCGCCTCCGTATGGAGATCGACTCCTCACCGCTGGAGATCGACGAACTCCAGCGCGCCGTCGACCGGTTGAAGATGGAGGAGCTCGCCCTGGAGAAGGAGACCGACCCGGCCTCCCGCGAGCGCCTGGAGCGGCTGCGCCGCGATCTCGCCGACAAGGAGGAGGAGCTGCGGGGTCTGACCGCCCGCTGGGAGAAGGAGAAGCAGTCCCTCAACCGCGTCGGTGAGCTGAAGGAACGCCTCGACGATCTGCGCGGCCAGGCCGAACGCGCCCAGCGCGACGGCGACTTCGACACCGCCAGCAAGCTGCTCTACGGCGAGATCCCCACCCTGGAACGGGACTTGGCGGAAGCCTCCCAGGCCGAGGAGGAGGTCTCCAAGGACACCATGGTCAAGGAGGAGGTCGGTCCGGACGACATCGCCGACGTCGTCGCCGCCTGGACCGGCATCCCCGCCGGCCGCCTCATGGAGGGCGAGACCCAGAAACTCCTGCGCATGGAGGAGGAGTTGGGGCGCCGGCTGATCGGCCAGGCAGAGGCCGTGCAGGCGGTCTCCGACGCGGTACGCCGCACCCGGGCCGGCATCGCCGACCCGGACCGCCCCACCGGCTCCTTCCTCTTCCTCGGCCCGACGGGCGTCGGCAAGACCGAACTCGCCAAGGCGCTCGCCGACTTCCTCTTCGACGACGAGCGGGCGATGATCCGCATCGACATGAGCGAGTACGGCGAGAAGCACAGCGTCGCCCGTCTCGTCGGCGCGCCTCCCGGCTATATCGGCTACGAGGAGGGCGGCCAGTTGACGGAAGCCGTCCGCAGGCGGCCGTACAGCGTGGTGCTCCTTGACGAGGTGGAGAAGGCGCACCCCGAGGTCTTCGACATCCTGCTCCAGGTGCTCGACGACGGGCGTCTGACGGACGGCCAGGGCCGCACCGTCGACTTCCGCAACACCATCCTGGTGCTGACGTCGAACCTCGGCAGCCAGTTCCTGGTCGACCCGATGACGAGTGAGTCGGAGAAGAAGGAACAGGTCCTTGAGGTGGTGCGGACCAGCTTCAAGCCGGAGTTCCTGAACCGCCTCGACGACCTGGTCGTCTTCTCGGCCCTGAACAAGGACGAGCTGGGCCGGATCGCCCGCCTCCAGATCGACCGGCTGGCCAAACGCCTCGCGGAACGCCGCCTCACCCTGGTGGTCACCGACGAGGCCCTGGCCTGGCTCGCCGACGAGGGCAACGACCCGGCGTACGGTGCCCGGCCCCTGCGCCGCCTCGTCCAGACCGCCATCGGCGACCGCCTCGCCAAGGAGATCCTCTCCGGCGAGGTCAAGGACGGCGACACGGTCCGGGTGGACGCCTTCGGGGACGGTCTGATCGTCGGACCGGCGACCGGCAAGACGTTGTAGCGATGGGTGCCGTGTTGAGAGTGAGTGTCGAGTCGACTCCCGAGGACGGCGCGCGTCAGTTCTTCCTGGAACTTCGACGAGGCGAGGGGCTGGATCCCGGATTCCGGCGCTCCGGTCGCTGAGCGGTCACGCAGGGCAGGCTCGTGGACGGAGGAGGTTGCCGGTCGTGGGTCAAGAGAGAGAGGGTGGGTGTATACGTCTGGTCTCCACCCTGGCCGGACGAGCCAGACGACCGCAGGAGTCTTCGAGTATGACCATCGATCCGTCCTCGATTCCGAACTTCGGGGGCCAGCAGCCCGAGCCGCAGCCCCAAGGACCGGCGGGTCCCGTCGTCCCGGATCAGGACCTCGTGAAGCAGCTCCTCGAACAGATGGAGCTGAAGTACGTCGTCGACGAAGAGGGTGACCTCGCAGCACCGTGGGAGCAGTTCCGTACGTACTTCATGTTCCGTGGCGAGGGTGACCAGCAGGTCTTCTCGGTGCGGACGTTCTACGACCGGCCCCACCAGATCGACGAGAAGCCGCAGCTGCTGGAGTCCATCGACGACTGGAACCGCCGCACCCTGTGGCCCAAGGTCTACACGCACACCCATGACGACGGCACCGTCCGTCTGATCGGCGAGGCGCAGATGCTGATCGGCACCGGCGTCAGCCTGGAGCACTTCGTCTCCTCGACGGTCAGCTGGGTGCGCGCCGCCATCGAGTTCGACAAGTGGCTTGTCGAGCAGCTCGGCCTCGAGCAGGAGGTCAATGACGCGGAGAAGCCCGAGGACGAGGAGTAGGTTCCTCAGCCTCCCTCAGCCACCCTCGGCACCTGACTACAGGGGCGTATCGGCGAGTACGACCAGATACGCGCCGTAGCCGAACGAGAGCCCGGCCAGGGCGCCGGCCATCACGGCCGCGTGCCAGGGCCGGGCTCTCGCCGTCCGCACCAGCGCTCGCGCGAGCGGCAGCAGGAGCGGGAAGGCGGGGAGCAGGAAACGGGGCTTCGACGCGAAGAAGCCCGAGCCGCCCAGCGTGATCAGCAGGAGTACGCCGCTGTAGACCAGCAGGGGCAGCGGGGCGCGGTCGGCCAGCAGCAGCGCGTACAGCACGACCGCCGCCGCGACGATCAGCAGCGCCATGGGGAAGACCAGCCGGTCGCCCTGGAGCAGCAGCCGGCGCACGAGGCGCAGGGAGCCCCGGCCGAAGTCGAAGCGTGAGCCCCACCGGCGCTGTACCTCGAAGTAGCCGCCGAGCAGGTCGCCCTTGCGGTGCCCGACCCACAGCACGTACGCGCACCAGCCGAGCGGGGCGAGCGCGGCGCCCGTCCACAGCCTGTGGGTAACTTTTCCGCGCCGCCTCCCGATCTCGCAGGCCGCGGTCACCAGCACCGCCGCCGCGACCGCGAACCCGTTCGGCCGAGCCAGCCCCGCCAGCGTGGCGAGCGTGCCCGCCCACAGCCAGCGGCCGGTGAGCACGGCGTACAGCGACCAGGCGGCGAACGCGGTCAGCAGGGGTTCGGTGTACGCCATCGACAGCACGACGGAGTGCGGCAGCAGGCCCCAGAGCAGTACGAGGGTGGCGGCGACGGCCCGGCCGTGGAGGTGTGCGCCGAGTGCGTAGAGGCCGGCGGCGGCGACGGCCGCGGCGGTCCAGGAGACCAGCAGGCCCGCCGCGCCGCCGCTCAGCGGGCTCAGCGCGGTCACCACCCGGACCAGCGCCGGGTACAGCGGGAAGAAGGCCAGGTCGCTGAAGACCAGGTCCGGGGGGACGTGCAGGGCGCGGCCGTAGCCGTGCTCGGCGATGCCCAGGTACCACCGGGAGTCCCAGGACCGCCCGAGCAGGATCAGCGGCCGGTTCCCGGTGGCCCAGGCGGTCGCCGCGAGCACGGCGACGCCGGTGAGCCGGGCGAGCGCGAACAGGCCGAGCGCCGTACCGAGCGTCGCCGCGAGAGGGGCGCGAGGGGCGGCCCGCCGGGCGGCAGTGTGTGTGACGGCGGGCGGTGCGAGGGTACTGGCGTGAGTCACACCCGAACATTGCAGGGGAAAACGGGCATAAGCGAGCATTGAACGCCCGGGCGGGTGTGGATTCACCGCGCCCGGCGTGGCGGCGTGACGTGGCCCGCCGCCGACGTCACCGGGCTCCGGGATCCGGCCCTTCCAGGACGTCGCAGCTCAGGCCCGGCATCGTCGGGGACGCGCCCCGGATGTGGCCGTCGCCGGTCAGGACGTACTTGGTGGTGGTCAGCGCGGTCAGGCCCATCGGGCCGCGGGCATGCAGTTTCTGGGTGGAGATGCCGAGCTCGGTGCCGAGGCCCAGCTCCGCGCCGTCGGCCAGCCGGGTCGAGGCGTTGACCGCCACCACCGCGGTGTCCAGCGCGGCGACGAAGCGGCGGGCCGCCGCCTGGGAGTCGGTGACGATCGCCTCGGTGTGGCCGCTGCCGTGCAGCCGGATGTGGTTCACGGCGGCCTCCATCGAGTCCACGACCGCGGCCGCGATGTCCAGGGACAGATACTCCCGCCCCCAGTCCTCGTCCGTGGCGGCCACCACCGCCGGGTCGTAGGCCCGCACCCGCCTGTCGCCGTGCACGGTCACGTTCCGCTCGGCCAGCGCCGCCAGCGCGCGCGGCAGGAACGCGGGGGCGACGGCGGCGTGCACCAGCAGCGACTCGGCGGCGTTGCAGACCGACGGGCGCTGGGTCTTGGCGTTCAGCAGGATGCTCAGCGCCATGTCCACGTCGGCGTGCTCGTCCACGTAGACGTGGCAGTTGCCCACGCCCGTCTCGATCACCGGCACGGCGGACTCGCGCACCGTGGTCCGGATCAGCTCGCGGCCGCCCCGCGGGATCAGCACGTCCACCAGGCCGGTGAGGGACATCAGCTCGTGCACCGAGGCGTGGGTGGTGCCCGGCACCGCCTGGAGGGCGTCCGGCGGCAGTGCCGCGTCGGCGATCCCCTCGCGCATGGCGTCGATCAGCGCGGCGTTGGTGTGGCGGGCGGTCGAGGAGCCCCGCAGCAGGGCCGCGTTGCCGCTCTTGAGGCAGAGCACGCCCGCGTCGACGGTGACATTGGGGCGTCCCTCGTAGATCATGCCGACCACCCCGATGGGGGTACGGATCTGCCGTACCTCCAGGCCGCTGGGCATCACCGCCCCGTGGGTGACCTCGCCGAGCGGGTCCGGCCGGTCCGCGAGATCGCGCACCATGGCCGCCAGCGCCTCGATCTGCGCCGCGCCCAGCGTCAGCCGGTCCAGCACCGCGTCCGGCAGTCCGCCCGCGCGGGCGGCGGCCAGGTCCTTCCCGTTCGCCGCCAGGACGTCCGGGACCCGGGCGGTGAGCCGGGCGGCGATATCGGTGAGGGCCGCGTCGCGCTGGGCTCCGGTGGTGGTGGCGAGACGGTCGGCGGCGGACCGGGCCGCCAGGGCGGCCTCGCGGACCGTGCCGGCTGCCAGCGATGTGCAGGGCTCGTTCATCGTCCGGTGCCTCCGTACACCACGGCCTCGATCTGTTCGCTGTCGAGACCGAACGCGGTGTGCGCGGCGCCGACCGCGGCCTCCAGGTCGTCGACGTGCACGACGACCGAGATACGGATCTCCGAGGTGGAGATCATCTGGATGTTGACGCCGGTCTCGGCCAGGGCCGAGAAGAGCGTGGCCGACACTCCCGGGTGGGAGCGCATTCCGGCGCCCACCACGGAGAGCTTTCCGACACGGTCGTCGTGGCGCAGTCCGAGGAAGCCGATGTTCGCCTCGACGCCCTGGAGGGCCTCCAGCGCGGCCGGGGTCGCCGACGCCGGGAGGGTGAAGGAGATGTCGGTGCAGCTCGTGGCCTCCGCGGAGACGTTCTGCACGATCATGTCGATGTCGCAGCCGGCGCCGGCGAGCGCGGTGAACACGGTGGCGGCGGCCCCCGGTTTGTCGGGGATGCCGAGGACGGTGATCTTCGACTGGCTCCGGTCGTGAGCGATCCCGGAGATCAGGGGGTCTTCCATGGCGTGGTCCGTTGTGCCTTCCGTGAGGTCCGGGCCGGCGGACGTGATGTGGGTGCCCGCGTGCGCGGAGGTGAGGTCGTAGGACCCGATGTCGTCGGCGAACGAGGAGCGCACCCGCAGCGGTACCTGGTAGCGCTTGGCGAACTCCACACAGCGCGAGTGCAGGATCTTGGCCCCGTGGGCGGCGAGTTCGAGCATCTCGTCGTAGCTGAGCGCGGGCAGGAGACGGGCGGTGGGCACGATCCTCGGGTCGGCGGAGAAGACGCCGTCGACGTCCGTGTAGATCTCGCACAGGTCGGCGTCGAGGGCCGCCGCCAGGGCGACCGCGGTGGTGTCGGAGCCGCCGCGGCCCAGGGTCGTCACGTCCTGGGTGTCCTGGGCGATGCCCTGGAAGCCCGCCACGATGACGACGGACCCGGCCGCGAGGGCGGTGCGGATCCGGTCGGGTGCCACGTCGACGATCCGTGCCCTGCCGTGCGCGGCGTCGGTGTTGACACCCGCCTGGGAACCGGTGAACGAGGTGGCGTGGTGGCCGAGTTCGGTGACGGCCATGGCGAGCAGCGCCATGGAGATGCGCTCGCCCGCGGTGAGCAGCATGTCCAGTTCACGGCCCGCCGGGCCGGTGCTGATCCGGTCCGCCAGGTCGAGGAGCTCGTCCGTGGTGTCGCCCATGGCGGACACCACCACGACGACGTCGTGGCCGGCCTCCCGGGCCGCCGCCACACGCCGTGCGACGCGCTGGACGCACTCGGCGTCGGCGACCGAGGAGCCGCCGTACTTCTGCACGACGAGCGTCATGCGTGGTCCTGCCTTTCCGTTACGGGTTGGTGTGCCGTCGGGGCTTGCGCGCCCTGCGACCGCAGGAGTTCCTCGACGTCGGAGGTGCAGCCGCCGCAGCCCGTGGTGGCCTTGGTCCGGTGGGCGACGGCGGCGAGGTCGCGCGCGCCCTCCGCCCGGCAGCGCAGCAGCGCGCCCCTGGTGACGCCGTTGCACTGGCAGACGACCGCGTCGTCCGGGAGGGCGGCCGGGCCGCCGCAGGCGGTGTCGGCGAGTTCGGGGAAGAGCAGCAGCCTGCGGTCGCGGGGTGCCGCCTCCTGGCGGTCGAAGAGCCGGGTGACGACGCCGGCGGTGGAGGTGTCGCCGAGCAGGACCGCGCCGGTGACCCGGTCGTCGCGGAGCACGATCCGCTGGTAGACCCCGCGCCGGGTGTCGGTGTACGTGACGACCTCGCGCTCCGGGTCCGGGTCCTCCCCGGCGTCCGGGTCGCCCAGGGCGGCGAGCTCGATTCCCGCCGCCTTGAGCCGGGCGACCGGCGGGGCGGGGCGGTAGGGGAGGCCGTCCGGGTCGCCGGTCAGTGCGGCGGCCGCGGTCCTGGCCTGCTCCCAGGCCGAGGCGACCAGACCCGACACGGTGTTCGCGTACTCGGCGCAGTCGCCGACGGCGTACACGCGACTGTCGCCGGTCCGCATCCACTCGTCCACCAGCACCCCACGGCCCGTGGCGAGCCCCGCGGACTGTGCCAGGGCGATGTCGGGCCGGGTGCCGCACGCCACGACCAGGAGGTCACCCGGGACGCTCCGGCCGTCGGCGAGCTCGACGCCGGTGAACGTGTCGCCGTCGCCGCGCCGTCCGCCGACCACGTCGATCCCGGTCAGGACCCTGATGCCGAGCCCCCCCAGGGAGCCGGCCAGCATCCGGCCGGCCGGCACGTCCAGCTGACGCTCCATCAAGTGCGAGGCCGCGTGCAGCACTTGCACGTCCAGACCGCGCTGTGCGAGACCGCGTGCCGCCTCGACGCCGAGCAGACCGCCGCCCAGGACGAGGGCGCGGGTCCCCGGACCGGCGAGCCGCATGATGTGCCGGCAGTCCTCCAGGGTGCGGAAGGGCACGACGCCCGGCACGAGGCCGCCGTCGTCGCGGACGATCCGCTTCAGCGGCGGCACGAAGGGGGTGCTGCCGGTGGCCAGCACCAGCCGGTCGTACGGCAGGACGTCCCCGCCGTCGAGGGTCACGGTCCGCCGGGCGGTGTCCAGCGCGAGTGCCGTCCGGCCGGTGAGCACGCGGACGTCCGAGGAGAGCGCGGGCAGTCCGATGCTCTCCTCGGTGGCCCGGCCGGCCAGCAGGTTGGTGAGCAGGACCCGGTTGTAGGCGTGCCGGGGTTCACCGCCGACGACGGTGGTCCGCAGGAGCGGGTCGCGGCGGTGCGTCTCCTGCGCCACGCGGTGGCCCGCCATGCCGTTCCCGACGATCACTACGCGCTTCGGCGTCATCCCACGCGCTCCAGCCGCACCGCGGAGACCTTGAACTCCGGCATCCGGGACACCGGGTCGAGGGCGTCGCCCACCACGGAGTTGACCCGTTGTGCGCCACCCCAGTGGAACGGCATGAACAGGGTGTCCGGCGGCACCGCCGTGGTGATCCTGGCGTCCGCCTCGGTCGCCCCGCGCCGGCTCACCACCCGCACCCGGTCCCCCGCGGCGATGCCGTGCCGGGCGGCGAGATCGGGGTGGATCTCCACCTGCGGTCCACCGGCCGCGGCGGCCAGTTCGGGGACACGGCGGGTCTGGGCACCGCTCTGGTAGTGCTGCATGATCCGTCCGGTGGTCAGGTTCAGGGGGTAGCGCTCGTCGGGCTCCTCCGCCGGCGGAGTGTGGTGCACGGCGACGAAGCGGGCCCTGCCGTCGGGGTGGGCGAAGGCGTCGAGGAACATGCGGGGGGTGCCGGCGCCGGGGGCGGAGCGCTGGGGGGTGCTCGACCGGGGCCCGGAGTCCCGGGAGGTGTCCGAGTGGGGCTGGGAGCCCGGCGAGGTGTCTGCGCCGGTCCGGGAGTCCCGGGAGGTGTCCGCCTCGGTGCCGGCGCGATCCTCGCCCTCGGCCCCGGCCCTGAGGGCCGTCCCGTCGGTGGCCGGGCTCGGCCAGAACACCCCGCCCTCGGCGTCGATACGGTCGTAGGTGATCCCCGAGTAGTCCGCGGGCCCCCCGGCGGCGGCCCGCCGCAGCTCCTCGAAGACTTCCTCCGGAGTGTCGGCGCGGCCCACGTCGGCGAGCGGGAAGGGCAGGCCCCGGTCCAGACCGAAGGCGCGCAGTCCGGCCGCCGCGGCCGAGGACATGCAGAACCGGCCGTTGTAGTCGATGCTCGCCGTGCGCAGCGTGACCCGGGCGAACTTGCCCAGCAGATAGGCCTTCTCGTTGGTCAGACCGCCGCCGCCGAAGACGGCCACGGCATCGCGGCCCGCACGGTCCTGGATCCGCCGGACGCCGCTGACCACCCGCTCCAGCGCCTCGTCCCAGTCGGCCTCCTCCAAGGGGCCGCCGGGGGTGCGCCGGACCAGCGGGGTGGTGAGCCTGCGCTCCGGCCGGAGCAGTTCGGCCGCGGTCCAGCCCTTGCGGCACAGGCCGCCCTGGTTGGTGGGGAAGTCACGGGGGGCGACGGTGGTGCGGCCCGTGTCGTCGGTGCGCAGCCACATGCCGCACTGAAGGGCGCAGTAGGGGCAGTGGGTGGCCGTGCCCTGCTGTCCGGGGCCGGTCACCGCTACGGGCTCACTCATCGTCGGCCCGTTCCCGTTCCCCGCCGCGCAGTTGCCGCCAGCAGGCCCAGGTCAGGGCGGTGCACAGCAGGTAGTAGGCGGTGAAGGCCAGCAGCGCGGACCCGGAGTCACCGGTCGCGCCGATCGACGTACCCAGTGCCCGGTTGACGAGGAAGCCGCCCAGCGCGCCGACGGCGGAGACCAGCCCGAGCGCGGCGGCCGCCGTCCGGCGCCCCTGGGCGCGGCGCTCCCCGGCGTCCCCGGGGCCGGTGGCACGCAGGGCGCGGGCGATGAAGAGGGACGGGATCAGCCGGTACGTGGATCCGTTGCCGATGCCCGCGGTGAGGAACAGCAGCAGGAAGGAGAGCAGGAACCCGCTGTAGGAGTGCGTGCGCAGGGCGGCCCAGGCCAGCAGGGAACTCCCCGCCATGCACAGGAAGTTCACCAGCGTGATGACGGCCCCGCCGCACCGGTCGGCGAGCATGCCGCCCAGCGGCCGGGCGCACGAGCCGATGAGCGCGCCCAGGAAGGCGTAGTGGACGGCGGCCGTGTGCGGGAACTCCACGGTCAGTAGCAGCGGCAGCGCGGTCGAGAAGCCGACGAACGAACCGAACGTACCGATGTAGAGGACGGCGACCAGCCAGGTCTGGCCCGCCTTGGCCGCCGCGAACCGCCGTTCCGGTGCCGCGCCCGCCGTCCGCAGGTTGTCCATGCCCAGCAGGGCGCCGAGCGCGGCGAGGAGCACCAGCGGGATCCAGACGAGACCGGCGGCGGTGAGCCCGAAGGTCGCGATGACGAACGGGATCACCAACTGCACCGAGCTGACACCCACGTTGCCGCCCGCGGCGTTGAGGCCGAGGGCCGCGCCCTGCCGGGAGTCGGGGTAGAAGTGCGTGATGTTGGCCATGCTGGAGGCGAAGTTGCCGCCGCCCGCACCCGCGCTCGCCGCGCACACCAGGAAGAACCAGTAAGGCGTCGCCGGATCGGAGAGGGCGAGGGCCAGCAGGATCGCCGGGACCAGCAGCAACAGGGTGCTGACGACGGTCCAGTTGCGGCCCCCGTACCGGGCGGGCGCGAAGGTGTACGGGATCCGCAGCACCGCGCCGACCAGGCTCGGCAGCGCGACCAGCCAGAAGAGCTGGTCGGCGGTGAAGTGCCGGTCCGAGAGCTCCACGGTGACGACGCTCCA
The DNA here is from genome assembly GCF_000972385.1 of Streptomyces sp. WM6386. Lineage (GTDB taxonomy): Bacteria > Actinomycetota > Actinomycetes > Streptomycetales > Streptomycetaceae > Streptomyces. The sequence continues at coordinate 15,672 of NZ_JXTE01000016.1, read as the reverse complement.
CAGCGTCCAGACGGTGAAGCCCAGGTGTTCGCAGAGAACCGACCAGATCAGATTGCGCCGGGCCACCCGTCGCCCGGTGTCCCGCCAGAACGCGGCGTCGCCCGGTTCCCAGTGCTCGATCCAGCGGCCCCGGCTCCCGACGGCGACCTCGGTCTCGGGTGCGGAGGGGGCCGGAGCACGCAGTTCGGTGCTCAACTCGCGGGCCCCTTCCGGGAGTCCAGGAGACGGATGCTGCGGATGACACCCCGCGTGGAGGGGTGTCTGCGGAGCCGGGCGAGCACCTCGGTGACGGCGGCGTCGGTGGCCCGGTGGGTGACGAGCGCCAGCTCGGCCTCGGCGCCCAGACCCTCCTGCCGTACGGTCTCCAGCGACACCCCGTGCTCGGCGAAGACCGCGCTGACCTGCGAGAGAACGCCGGGCTCGTCGGTGACGAACATGCTGACGTGGTAGCGGGCGGCCACCTGTGCCACCGGTCTGACGGGCAGCACCTGGGAGAAGTCGGCCGGTGCCGTGCCCGTCCCCGCGACCCGGTCGCGGCACAGCTCCACGAGGTCGCCGAGTACGGCGCTGGAGGTGGCGAGGCCGCCCGCCCCCGCCCCGTGGAACATCAGCTCGCCGGCCGCCTCGGCCTCGACGAGGATGCCGTTGTTCGCGTCCCGGACCCCGGCCAGCGGGTGGTCCCGCGGGATCAGCATGGGGTGGACACGGGCGTTGACGCCGTCCGGTGTGCGGTCGCAGATCCCGACGAGTTTGATCACACAGCCGTTGGCCTCGGCATGGGCGATGTCGCCCGGGCCGATGTGGGTGATGCCCTCGAAGTGCACGTCGTCGAAGGGCAGTTCGGTGTCGAAGGCGAGGCGTGCGACGATCGCCATCTTCGCCGCGGCGTCCGCGCCGCAGACGTCGGCCGTGGGATCGGCCTCCGCGTAGCCGAGGCGCTGGGCCTCGTGCAGGGCGCCCTGGAACGTGCCGCCCGACCCGGTCATCCGGTCCAGGATGAAGTTGGTCGTGCCGTTGACGATGCCGGTCACCCGCCGCAGCCGGTCGCCGGCCAGCGACTGGCGCAGCGGGCGCAGCACCGGCACCGCGCCCGCGACGGCCGCCTCGTAGGCGAGGCCGACGCCCTGCTTGCGGGCGATGCGGTGCAGGTCGACGCCCTCGCTCGCGATCAGCGCCTTGTTCGCGGTGACCACGGACGCCCCGGCCTCCATGGCCGCGACGACCAGTGAGCGGGCCGGCTCGACGCCGCCGATCAGCTCGACGACCACGTCGATGTCCCCCCGCGACACGAGGGCCTGGGCGTCGGTGGTGATCAGGGAGCTGTCGATGCCGGGCAGGGTCCGTGGCCGGCGCAGGGCGATCCCGGCGAGTTCGACGGGTGTGCCGATCCGGGCGGCCAGTTCGGCGGTGCGCCCGGTCAGGGCGCGGGCCGTCTCGGCGCCCACGGTGCCGTGCCCCAGCAGGGCGACGCGGAGCGCCCCCGTGGTGCGTTTCATGTGTGTTCCCCCAGTGGTCGTGGATGTTCCGCCGGACGGGCCGGCCGCTCGGGCGCGGCCCGTGTGGTTCAGCCGGCGACCGGTTCCGAGGACGGGCGGCTCTCCTCGGCGGCCTCGGCCGCGTCCACGGCGTCCGGCCCGGCCGCGGGCCCGCCCTCGCCCGTGAAGTGCTGGAAGACCTTCGCGCCGATGACGAGGCCCACGGGCAGCAGCAGGTACCAGCCGAAGAAGCAGAAGACGACCAGGACCGCGACGAGCGAGACGACCGCGCCCAGCCGTCCGAAGGTGCTGCCGCGCAGCAGCTTGACCGCGGCCGAGAGCCCGGCGACGTACACCGCGACGAAGCACGCCGAGGCCGCGGTCATGATCGGGTCGAGCCGGATGTCCAGGACGGCGGCGCAGATCAGCAGGACGGCCGTGAGCGAGGCGAGGACGACGAGGCTGCGCTTGGGGATCTCGCCCGCGCGGTTGCCCTTGCCGAGTGCGCGGGGCAGGTCGCCGTCCCGGCCGAGGGCCGCGCCGAGCCGGGAGCCGCCCGCGATGTAGGCGTTGACGGTGGCGAAGGTGAGCAGGGCGGCCGCCACGGCGGTGACGGCGCGGGCGGAGTCGCCGATGCCCCGCTCCAGGAGCAGGGTCAGCGGCACCGAGCCGCGCTCCGGGTCCGAGCCGAGCACGGCCATCGACGTGGTGGCCACGCCCAGGTACAGGACGGCGACGACGACGACGGTCAGGCCGGTGACGATGGGCAGCTGGCGGCGCGGGTTGGAGAACTCGCCGGACAGGTGGGAGACCGCTTCCCAGCCGGAGAAGGCGAAGAAGAGCAGGGTCGCGGCGTGGCCGACGGCGAGCCATCCGTGCGGGGCGAACGGGGTGAAGTTCTCGCTGTGCGAGTCCGGTGCGGCGACGGCGATGGCCACCACCATGAGGGCGGCGAGCATCCCGACGAGCAGCAGTTGCAGCCCGCCGGAGAGCTTCAGGCCCAGCCAGTTGCTGACGTAGGCGCCGAACAGCAGGGTGGCCGCCACGGCGAGCGACATCAGGTAGCCGCCGCCGAGGGCGTCGGCGACGTAGGAGCCGCCGACGATGGCGGCGCTCGCCGTGCCCACGGGGACGGCGAAGTAGAAGAGCCAGCCCACGGGGGCGGAGGTGCGGGGGCCGAACGCCTTGGCGGCGTAGGTGGCGACCCCGCCGCCGTCGGGGTAGCGCATGCCGAGGGAGGCGAACGCGCTGGCGATCGGGACGCAGAAGGCGACCATCAGGGCCCAGGCCACCAGGGAGGCCGGACCCGCCTCACGGGCCGTCAGGGCGGGCAGTGCGAGCACGCCCCCGCCGAGGACCGCGCCGACGTACAGCGCCGTTCCCTGTGCCACGCCGATGCGATGGCTGGAACTCATGTCTTCTTCTTTCGTGTGGTCGGTCAGGGGGCGGGGTCAGCTGGTGACGAGGTCGTCGCGGCGGGCGCAGGAGCGCAGGTCCAGGTCCTTCAGGAACCGGTCCGCGGTGGCGAGGAAGCCGGGCACGTCCAGCAGGAACGCGTCGTTCCCGATGTCGCTCGTCTCGTCCCGCTCGTGCCGGGCGGCCAGGCCGCGCGCCGCGAGTTCGGCCTTGATGTGGTCGCTGTGCTCGGGGCCGAAGAGCCGGTCGGACGCGAAGCTGTAGAGCAGGACGGCGGGCGCCGCGGCGGCGGAGTTCAGCCGGTCGGGCACCGCGAAGGCGTCGAAGTGGTCCATGGCGCCGATGAGTTGGAGATAGCTGCGGGGGTCGAAGCGGCGCAGGAACTTGTCCGCCTGGTGCTCCAGATAGCTCTCGACCGCGAAGTCGCCCTGGACCAGGGAGGACGGATGGGTGCGCGTGCCCCCTTTGCGCGGCGCGCGCCCGAACTTGCGGTGCAGCGACTGCTCCGAGAGATACGTGAGATGGGCGATCATCCGCGCCGTGCCGAGCCCGGCCCGCAGCCCGGCCTCCCGTACGGGCCCCGCGGCGACGGCCGCGCTGCTGCGGATGGCGTGCCGGGCGACCGCGTTCCAGGCGAGGTTGTCGGCGCTCTGCCGTGCGGTGGCCGCGACGACCGCGAACCCCTCCGCGTCCTGGGGGTGGCGCAGCAGCCACTCCAGGGTCTGCATGCCGCCGAGCGAGCCGCCGACGACGGCGCGCAGCCGGCGGACCCCCAGCCCGGCGAGCAGCGCGCGATGGACGCCGACCATGTCGGCGACCGTGACCTCGGGGAACGCCTCCCCGTACGGCGCTCCGTCGGGCCCGGTGGCCCACGGTCCTGTGGTGCCCGCGCAGCCGCCCACGACGTTCGCGCAGATCACGAAGTACCGGTGGGTGTCCACCGGTCTGCCGGGGCCGACCATCGTCTCCCACCAGCCCGGCGTGTCGTCGGTGTGGTGCCGTGCCGGGTGCGAGTCGCCGGTCAGGGCGTGACAGACGAACACCGCGTTGTCGCGGGCGTCGTTGAGCCGGCCGTAGGTCTCGTACGCCACCTGCACCGGGCCGAGCCGGGCCCCCGAGGACAGCTGTAACGGACGGTCGCCCGGGAAGGGCATCGCGAGTGACAGATGTTTTCCGGTCGGCGCGGGCCAGCCCGTGAACACCACAGTTTCCCCCTGAAGTCGTGTGCGGTGCGGCGGAGTCAGACGGCGGCCAGAGCCTGGTCGAGGTCGTGGATCAGGTCGTCGGCGTGCTCCAGGCCGACCGCGAGACGAACCGAGCCCTGGGTGATGCCGGCGCCGAGCAGGTCCTTCTCGGGCAGGTGGGCGTGGGTGGTGGAGGCGGGGTGGGTGGCCAGGGAGCGGACGTCGCCGACGTTGGTGACGTGCGAGAACAGCTTGAGCCCCTCGATGAACCGGGCTCCGGCGGTGCGCCCGCCCTCCAGCTCGACCATCACCATCGGTCCGAACTCGCCGCCCAGGTACCGCTTGACCTGGTCGAGCTCGGTTCCCTCGGCGAGGCTCGGGTGGCGCACCAGGGAGACCTTGGGGTGGCCCACGAGGAACTCGGCGACCCTGAGGGCGTTGGCCGAGTGGGCGGGCATGCGCAGCGGCAGTGTCTCGATGCCCTGGAGGATGAGGAAGGCGTTGAAGGGGCTCATGCACAGACCGAGGTCGCGCAGCAGGGTCTCGCGGGCCTTGAAGAGGTAGCTGCTGCGGCCCCGGGTGTCGGGGAGCTTGCGGCACTCCTCGCCCCAGACGACGTTGCCGTACGCGGGGTCGGGCTGGGTCATCTGCGGGTGGCGGGGGGAGTTGTTCCAGTCGAAGTTGCCGCTGTCGACGATGATGCCGCCGATCGCCGAGCCGTGGCCGCCCAGGTATTTGGTGCCCGAGTAGACGGTGACAGCGGCGCCGAACTCGAAGGGGCGGCAGGTGAACGGCTGCAGGGTGTTGTCCATGATCAGCGGGATGCCGTAGCGCTGACCGATCTCGGCGACCTCGCCGATGGGGAAGATCCGCAGCCGCGGGTTGGGCAGGGTCTCGCCGAAGTAGAGCCGGGTGCGGTCGTCGGTGGCCTCCTCGAAGTTCTTCGGGTCGGCGGGGCTGACGAACCGGGTCTCGATGCCGAGCCGTTTCAGGGTGGCGCCCAGCAGGCTCCAGATGCCGCCGAAGAGTTCGTTGGAGGAGACGATGTTGTCCCCGGCCTCCACGAGGTTGAGGATCGCGAGCGTCACCGCCGCGTGTCCCGAGGCCGTGGCCAGGCCCGCGACACCGCCGTCGATCTGGGCCATGCGCTCTTCGAGGACGTTCAGGGTGGGGTTGCCGAGCCGGGTGTAGGCGTGCCCGTTGCCCTCCAGGCCGAAGAGGCCGGCCGCCATGTCGGCGTTGGGGAACTCGTAGGCGGCCGTCATGTAGATCGGCGTGATGAGCGGCGGGTTGACGCCCATGCGGACGTGCCGGCCGCCCTGGATGGTCGCCGATTCGCGGCGGGCGTAGCCGCGGTTCTCGAACAGTGCCGCTTCGTCGGTGGACAGCATGAAGAGAGCCCCTTTCGGGCTGTGGGGATGGTGTGGGTGACAGCGAGAGAACTTAAGGATCGTTCAACGATCCTTCAATCCAACGACCACATGCTGGGACGCCAATCCCCCATAAGCGGTCGCAAGACAGCAGAACAAGCCGATAGGAGAGATGTCCTGACGAGCCATCAAATCCCCTACGGGAAAGCGGTTTCGGGCCTCAGAAGCGGAATCCGGGCGTCGAGGTCAGAGGTACGTCATGGACTGGTACAGCTCCTCCAGTCGCCGGTTGACGCGCCGCAGCCAGAGCCCGGCCCTGGTCAGCAGCCGGCGCGGAGCCGTGAACCCGCTCATGCCTGTACCGACCTCTCGTGCAGCAGCGACACCGCGCGCCGGGCGGAACCGATGGCTCCGGCCTGCCAGCTGATGTAGTGGGTGAGCCAGTCACCGGCGAAGTACACCCGCCCCGCAGGCTCGTTCAGCAGGTCGTAGGCGGCTCCGGAGTTCTCCGGCCACTCGATCCAGCCGCCCTCGATGTGCGGGATCAGGTGCCAGGCGACGGCGAAGCCCGAGGCCAGCTCCTCGCGATGGGCCGGACCGTGGATGCGCTCGCCGAGCGCGACGGCCCGCGCGATGCGCTCACGCGGCGCCAACTTCCCGAAGTCCAGGGCGTCCTGGCGGTAGTGGTAGTACCCCACCAGCACCCCGCGCTCGGAGTGGAAACCGTGCGAGGGGTACCAGACATGCGTCAACGGCAGATCCGTCTCCGTGATCCCGCCGTAGATCCGGTGGTCCTCCTCCCACCAGCGCCGCCGGTACTCCAGACCCAGCTTGCCGACCGCCAGGGGCGCGGGCGTCCGCAGCGCCGACCGCACGGCGGATCCGAGGTTGTGCGCGGTACGTGCCAGGACGTGGGGCGGCAGCGCCGCCACGCAGAAGTCGGCCCGCTCGACCCGCTCCCGGCCGCGCGCGTCCGTGTACCGCACCTCGACCCCGGCGGCGCGGTCGCGGATCTCCCGGACCACGGACCCGTAGGAGATCCGGCTTTCGCCGACCCGGTCCACGAAGGCCCGCACGATCCGGTCCATGCCGCCGACCGGCTGGAACATCATCATCGCCTGGTCGTAGTCGACCTCGAAGGAGAGATAGCGGCCGGTGCCCCGGGCGAAGTACTCCGACAGCGACGGCAGCGGACCGTACGGCTCACCCGTCACACCGGCGGCGCCCGGCGGGACACGGTAGCCGCGGCGGGGGCCGCCCCGGTACGCCCGGTCGTCCGCACGTTTGCCGATGGCGCCGAAGTCACCGAGGAACGCCAGCAGCCGCTCGCGGTCCTCGGCGGTCAGCTCCTTGTCCAGCGCGCCTCGGTCGACCGCCTTGGCCAGCAGTTCCGACACATAGCCGTGCGCGTCGGCCTTCGCCGTGCGGTGCCGCAGCGGGGCGCCGATCTGGTCCAGATGGACGTAGGCGTCACCGTTCTGGTTCGCGAACGGCTCGATGGGGACGCCCAGTTCGCGGCAGTAGTCGAGCGTGACCATGTGCTGCGCGATCCGGGCGGGGCCCGCGTTCAGATACTGCCCCGCGGAGAACTCCGCCCGCTGGGTCCCGCCGTCCAGCTCGCGCTCCTCGGTGCCCGAGCGCACCGTCCAGTTGCGGCCGCCCGGACGGGGCTTGGCCTCCAGGATGCGGCACTCGTAACCGGCCTTGGCCAGCTCGTACGCCGTGGTCAGACCCGCGATGCCGGCGCCCAGGACGACCACCCGCGGCGCCTTGCGGCCACCGGTGAAGTCGCCCGCGCGCGGCGGGACATACGCCGGTCCCGGCTGCGCCGCCCGTGCGTCGGGGGCGAGCCCGAGCGCCCCCATGGTCGCCCAGAGCATCCCGGCCCCGCCCGCGACACCCACCGTCCGCAGGAACTCCCGTCTGCTGCCGTACGCACCCGTCACCGTCGCCTCCGCCTCATGTGCCGTTCCTGACAGCGAAGAGCTTCCGTACGAGGACCCCTCGGCGGGAATGCCAGCCCGATCGCCCGGCCGGGCTGCCCGAACGGGCAGTAGCCGATCGGCTACCCCGACCGCCCGACCGAGCGGCCCTCCCGGACACGGGCCCGGAGCGGCGAACCTGTGACCAACCGGTCGGCCGGCCGGTCGGACCCACCCCTCCGGTCCCCGGCCGGCCCCGCGCCGGGACCGGCGTGACCGACCGGCAGATCCGTCCCCACCCGACAACCGGCCACCTGCGCTTTTGCCGGCACAGCCGGGACAGATCCGCCAGTCCCCCGGGACAGATCCGCCAGTCCCCGGCGCCCCTGACCGAAACCCACCACCGAAGAGACGACGAGGAGTTGGCGATGAGCGAGGTGTACTCCATGGACCCGCGTACGGGGCTGACGATGGAGATGGTGGCGGCGGACTCCGACGCCCACGAGGTCGCCCGGGTGTGCGTGGCCGCGGCCGGTGCCGCCGTGGCCCTGGACCGTATGGGAGCGGCGGGCCGGGCGGCGCTGCTGGAGGCCATCGCGTCCGAACTGGAGGCCGACGGACCTGTCCTCGTCCGCACCGCCGACCGGGAGACCGCGCTCGGCGAGGAACGGCTGACCGGTGAACTGGCCCGCACCTGCGGTCAGTTGCGCTTCTTCGCCGAGGTGCTGCGCGAGGGGTCCTACGCCGACGCGGTGATCGACCGGGCGAGGCCCGCGGACGACGCCGGGCCGGGGCGGCCCGACATGCGGCGGATGCTGATGCCGCTCGGCCCCGTCGCCGTCTTCGGCTCCAGCAACTTCCCGCTCGCCTTCTCCGTCGCGGGCGGCGACACCGCCTCGGCCCTCGCCGCGGGCTGCCCCGTCGTGGTCAAGGCCCACCCCTCCCACCCGGCCACCAGCCTGGTGGCGTTCCGCGCGGTGACCCGGGCCGTGGCCGCCACCGGCGCCCCTGTCGGCACAGTCGGAATCGTCTGGGGATTCGAGGCCGGCCGCGCTCTGGTCCTCGACCCCCGGATCAAGGCCGTCGGCTTCACCGGCTCGCTCTCCGGCGGCCGTCAGCTGCACCAACTGGCCGGATCACGCCCCGAACCGGTCCCCTTCCACGGCGAACTCAGCAGCCTCAACCCGGTCTTCGTCACCCCCGGCGCCGCGCGGGAGCGGGCCGCGTCCGTGGCCCGGGGCTTTGTGCAGTCCTTCGCCTTCGGGCACGGCCAGGTGTGCACCAAGCCCGGCCTGCTGCTCGTCCCGGCCGGCCCCGACGGCGCCGCGCTGCGCGAGGGGGTGGCGCGGGCCGTGGCCGAACTGGCTCCCGCGTGGCTGCTCAACGACGGTATCCGCACCGTGTTCCGGCAGGGCGTCGAGCGGCTCTCCGCGCTGCCCGGTGTGCGCCCGGCCGCCGTGGGCCTTTCCACCGGCGACGACGAACGACGCGTCGGCGCGCTCGTGCTGAGCGTCGACGCCAAGGAACTGCTCCAGGGCGAGGCGCCCCTGATGGCGGAGTGCTTCGGACCCTTCGCCGTGCTCGCCGAGTACCAGGACACCGCCGAACTCGAAGAGGTGGCCGGGGCGTTGGAGGGCCAGCTGTCCTGCGCGGTGCACGCCACCGACGAGGAGCCGGAGCTGGCGGGACGGCTGCTCGACCGGCTGGCACGGGTGTGCGGACGGATCGTCTGGAACGGGTTCACCACCGGCGTGGCCATCGGCTGGGCCACCCATCACGGCGGCCCCTACCCGGCGACGACTTCACCCGAGCACACCTCGGTCGGCGCCGCGTCCCTCGCCCGGTTCCAGCGCCCCGTCTGCTACCAGTCGGTGCCCGACACCCTGCTGCCGACCCCGCTTCGCGACGCCAATCCGCTGGCGCTGCCCCGTCGTACGGACGGGGTGCGCGGCTGATTTCAGGCCAACTGGCCCTTGATAGAAAGGGCTTGCTAAAGACCTTTCTCGACGTCAGACTGTTCTGCGGTTTGTTACGCGGTGACCGACGTACGAGGGGGACGGTCCATGTCCGCAACGGCCCAGCACGTGGCTGTCCTGACCAGAAGCGAAGTGCTGCGCGTGGGGGTGCGGACCCTGCTGGCCCGCGTCCCGGGCGTGGCATCCGTCCGCGATCACGCGTACGAGCCGCAGTCCGCCGCCGCCATCGACTTCGCGGACGTGGACATTCTGCTGCTCTCCTGCCCCCGTGAGGAGTGGGTCCGCGAAACCGCGGCCCGCGCGGGGGCGGCCGGCACCAAGGTGCTGCTCCTCCTGGACGAACGCATGGTCGACGACCCCGACTCGATCCGCGGGGTCGTCACCCACGGCGTACTGCTGAAACACGAGCTGACGTCCGACGCCCTCACCCTCGCCTTCGCCCAGACGCGCAACGGCGGCTTCCCCATGCCCTCCGCGTTCTCGCACGCCCTCATCAGGCGTTCCCCCGGCCCCTCCCTCGCCCAGCGCGAGCGCATCGCCACGCTCACCCCGCGCGAGCGGGAGACGCTGGACCTCCTGGTGGAGGGGCTGAGCAACAAGCTGATCGCACGCCGGCTCAGGATCTCCGAACACGGCGCGAAACGGCTGGTCGCCAACATCCTCGCCAAGATGAACTGCCCCAACCGCACCCAGGCGGCGGCCATCGCGGTGCGCGAGCACGCGGTGCTCAGCGGGGCCTGACCGCCGCGCAGGCGGTCTACCGCAGGAGGCGGGCGGCGGCGTCGCGCAGCACCTCGTCCCGCTTGCAGAACGCGAACCGCACCTGGCTGCGGCCGGCCTCCTTGTCGTCGTAGAAGACCGAGTTGGGGACGGCGACCACACCGGAGCGCTCCGGCAGACCGCGGCAGAAGGCCAGGGCGTCCTTCTCGCCCAGGGCGGCGATGTCGGTGGTGATGAAGTACGTGCCCTGCGGCAAAAAGACCTCGAAGCCCGCCGCGGTGAGCCCGTCGGCGAGGATGTCGCGCTTGCCGCGCAACTCCTCGCGGAAGCCGGTGAAGTAGCTGTCCGGCAGCCGCAGCGCCTCCGCGATGGCGTACTGGAACGGCCCGGACGACACATACGTCAGGAACTGCTTCGCCGTACGGACGGCGGCGATCAGCGGCGCGGCCGCGGTGATCCAGCCGACCTTCCAGCCGGTGAAGGAGAAGGTCTTGCCCGCGGAGGAGATGGAGACCGTACGGTCGCGCATCCCCGGCAGCGAGATGAGCGGGGTGTGCTCGGCGTCGTCGTAGGTCAGGTGCTCGTACACCTCGTCGGTCACCACGAGCAGGTCGCGCTCGACCGCCAGCTCGGCGATCACGGCCAGTTCCGCACGCGTCAGCACCATCCCGGTCGGGTTGTGCGGGGAGTTGAGCAGCAGCAGCCGGGTGCGGTCGGTCACCGCGTCCCGGAGCGCGTCGAGGTCCGGGCGGAAGTCGGGGGCGCGCAGGGTCAGCGGGACGCGGGTGGCGCCGGCCATGCTGATGCAGGCCGCGTAGGAGTCGTAGTACGGCTCGAAGGCGATGACCTCGTCGCCCGGCTCCAGCAGCGCGAGCATCGTGGCCGCGATGGCCTCCGTCGCGCCCGCGGTGACCAGGACCTCCGTGTCGGGGTCGAAGGTCAGGCCGTAGAAGCGGTGCTGGTGGTCGGTGACGGCCGTGCGCAGCTCGGGGACGCCGGGCCCGGGCGGGTACTGGTTGCCCCGCCCCTCGCGCAGCGCCCGCACCGCCGCCTCCCGTACGGCCTCGGGGCCGTCGGTGTCCGGGAAGCCCTGCCCGAGATTGATCGCGCCGGTCTGTACGGCCAGTGCCGACATCTCCGCGAAGATCGTCGTGCCGAATCCGTCCAGCCTGCGGTTCAGCAGCGCCCTGTCGCCCATGTCCTCGCCATCTCCTCGCCGTCTCGCCGGCCGTCCACACCCGGCCCGCCCTCTCACCGGTGCCGGAGAAGGCCGTCGCGGTCATCCTGCGCCCAAGCTCTGGATTCGCTCAACTCTGCTTTGGCTGGTGAGACACGGGGGCATCTCCCTCGCACGCACAACGCGAGGCGCCCACGGGGGGTCGTCTCGGGGAAACGGAAGGAGGGTGACGCCATGGTTATCGGCATCATCCTGGCGATTGCCGCAGTACTCGTCTTCGTGGTCGTACGTCTCAGCCTCCGGGAGGACAAGAAGGCCGCGAAGAGCCGGGCCGGGGCGCGGGGGCGTCGCCGGAGCGGTGACAGCAGTGGCAGCTGGTGGGCCGGCGGCGGGGCGAGCGGCGGCGTCGGCTCGTCGTGCGGCTCGTCCAGCTCCTCCTGCGGCAGCAGCTCGTCCTGCGGAGGCGGGTCCTCCTGCGGTGGCGGGGGCGGCTGCGGCGGCGGCAGCTGAGCCGCGGAAGAGGGGGACGGGGACGCCATGCCCATGGCTCTCGGGATCATCGTGCTGGTTGTGTTCATGGCCCTGCTCCTGATGGCGATCGCAGGGTCCAACCGCCGACAGCGCGGCCACCGGTCGTCCGGCGGCGGCGGCAACAACGGCAGCGGCAGCAGCGACAGCCGGGCCGACGGGGGAGACAGCGGCGGTTCGTCCTGCGGAGGCGGGTCGTCCTGCGGAGGGGGCGGTGGGGGCGGATGCGGCGGGGGCAGCTGACACGGGGCAGCTGAGCTCCTCGCATCCGGAACACGAGAGCCGGGCCCGCACGGGGGTGGGGCCCGGCTCTTCGTGTGCCGCGAGCGCCTGTCCGCTCCGGCGCACGCCCTGGCGGGCCTGGCGTGCGCCGTAGTTGAACAGTTGAACTGTGGAGCCCTCTGAGGGATGGAAACCCCACGAAGTTGGGTAAAAACGCTGTGACGGCGCCACAGTTCATGATTCTCTCTAAATCACCTACGCAGCGGCCCTGCGGACGTCCAGAGCCACCCTGCCGACGTTCCGACCGGGCCGATCGGGCCGTATCCCCGCTGGTGTCGACCCGAGTGCGCCGGACCCACACCTCCCTTTTTTCTTCCTTTGCGTGCCTAGCGGAGCCGACCCATGCTCACGACCCTGAAAACCTCGTACACCGACACGCGCGCGGCCGACCTCGCCTGGGCCCTGGGGCGCGAGCCGCTCCCCGCACTGGCGACCCTCGACCTCGTGTTCGACGGAACGAAGCTGGAGCTGAGACTCCTCGGAGCGTCCCATCAGGTGCTCCTGGAAGAGGAGCGGGGCACCTGTTCGGAGACGGTGGCGTGCATCCCGGGCAGCAGCACCCCGCTGCCGCTGGGCGTCGCCAAGCGGGTCGGCGACTGGGAGTACGAGTTCGCGGCCCGGGTGGAGGTCCTCTCGCCGGGCCAGTTCGCGGGCCGCGCCCAGGAGTTGCTGGCCCTCGTCTCCGACCACCCGCACGGCCTCGCCGGCGTCTTCCCCGGCAGCCCGCACGCCTTCACCGCGCTGCTGGCCCAGCGCCACGAGGGGCAGGTGCTGTGGCGGACCTGGCACGCGTACCCGCAGGACGGACAGCTGGTGGCGACCAGGACCCGGGTGGGGGTGAGAGTCCCGGCGGGCCGGCTCAGCCCGAGCGGCGTCTGACGGCACACCCGGGATCCCGTGCGAGATCACCCTTCACGGCGCACAAACGCCACGCGCCCGATCGACCCGCGGTTCCACACGTGTGGGTGACGAAGCGTGCACCGGGCGTGACGTACCGTCGCAACGTGATCGAACCGCACGCGCCCGCCCCACCAGGCACCACGCCGCCCTGGGCCGGGCCCGCGCGGCTTCCCGTCCGGCCCGGGATCGGCAGGTTCCTGGTCCTCGCGGGCGTCTTCGTCTGCGCCGCGTGCGGACTGGTGTACGAACTCGAACTGGTCGCCCTCGCCTCGTACTTGATCGGCGACTCGGTCACCCAGGCCTCCGTCGTGCTGTCCGTCATGGTCTTCGCGATGGGCATCGGCTCGCTCCTCGCCAAGCGGCTGCGCTGGCACGCGGCCGCCGCCTTCGGCGCGATCGAGGCCGCCCTCGCCCTCGTGGGCGGCCTCAGCGCGATGGCCCTGTACGCCGCCTTCGCCTGGACCGGCGACTGGGGCGGCATCTGGGCGAACGGCTCCCGCTGCCTCCTCGTCGCCTTCTCCCTCGCCATCGGCCTGCTGATCGGCGCCGAGGTCCCACTGCTGATGGAGCTGATCCAGCGCATCCGCCGCCAGGACCCGGGCGGCGCGGTGGCGGACCTGTTCGCGGCGGACTACGTGGGCGCGCTGGTCGGGGGCCTGGCCTTTCCGTTCCTGTTGCTGCCACTGCTGGGCCAGCTGACGGGCGCCCTGATCACCGGCACGGTGAACGTGATCGTGGGCGGCGCGCTGGTGCTGGGCCTCTTCCGCCGGGACCTGTCCTGCCGGGCCCGCTGTCTGCTGCTGATCACCAACCTCGCCGTGCTCGGCACCCTGGCCGCGGCCGCCGTCCTGGTCGACGACTTCGAACGGGCGGCCCGTCAGGCGGTGTACGGCGACGACGTCCGCGTGGCCCTCCAGACCGACGTCCAGGAGGTCGTCCTCACCGGCGGCACGCGAGGCCGCCCGCTCGACCTCTTCCTCGACGGCCGGCTGCGGGTCAGCGGCCGCGACGAACACCGCTACCACGAGGCACTGGTCCACCCCGCGATGTACGGCGAGCACGCGCGCGTGCTCATCCTGGGCGGCGGTGACGGCCTGGCGGCCCGCGAGGTGCTGCGCCATCCGGATGTGCACCGGGTGGACGTGGTGGAACTCGACGCGGGGGTGGTGCGGCTGGCCCGCGAGGACCCGGCGCTGTCCGCGCTGAACGGCCACGCGTACGACGACAGGCGCGTCCAGGTCACCACCGGCGACGCCTTCAGCTGGCTGCGGGGCGCGCCGCGGGGCGTGTACGACGTGGTCATCGCGGACCTGCCCGACCCCGGGATCACGGCCAGCACGAAGCTGTACTCCCAGGAGTTCTACGGCCTGGCGAGGCGGGCGCTGGCTCCGGGAGGGCGCCTGGTGGTGCACGCCGGTCCGGTGTCGAGCCGCCCCCGCGTCTTCTGGACGGTGGACAGGACGATCCGCGCGGCGGGGCTCAGGACGGTGCCGTACTGCGTCGGCGGCCGCGACTCCGGCTTCGCGGCGGGCCCGGACCGTACGACGGGGGCGAGCCGGGCGCCGCGGGACTGGGGGTTCGTCCTGGCCTCCGCCCGCCGCCCGGTCCTGCGGCTCGACGCCCACGAGTCGGAGCGGACGCTGACCCAGGCGGGGCTGGAGGCGGACGGCAGGGCGGCGGAGGAGACGCGGGTCAGGGGGTCGGAAGTGTCGACGCTGGTGCATCCGCGCTATTGAGGCCCGCGCGCCGACGCGCGGTCACTTTCGACCAACCAAGGTGCGCGGCGGCGCCCACTGGGTAGGCTCGCCCACCATGGAGCATGAGGTGTTCGTTCCGGTTCCGGCCGAGCGGCTCAGGGAGGCGCTGGCCGATCCCGTTCGGTTCGCCCGGGCCGTTCCCGGGCTCCAGCAGGACGCCGGCGCCGAGCCCATCACCGGGCGGCTGAAAGTGCGCGTCGGCGGCCACACCATCACCTACCGCGGCTCGGCCCGCCTCTCCGCCCAGGACGACGGTTCCTACGCCGTCGAGGGCGACGCCGCCGAGGCCCGTGGCACCGGCGTGGTGAAACTCGCTCTCACGCTGAGGGTGGACGAGGCCGACAGCGGCTCCAAGCTCACCTTCAACGGCACCGCCTCCGCCGACGGCCGCATCAAGGAGCTTCCGCCGGAGGCCGTCACCTCGGCCGTCGCCCGACTGCTGAACCGTTTCGCGGAGCACCTGGGGTCGACGGCGGAACCCAAGCGGGGCACGCAGCCCACCCGCGCCACCGACACGGACGAGCCTCCGGCGACCAAGGCCCCCGAGCCGCGGACGCCAAAGGGCACCGAGTCCCGGGTCGCCGAGACGACCGAGCGCGCCGAGCAGGACGAGCCTCCGGCCGCCGAACGCGCCGAGCCTCCGGCCGCCGAGCCGCGGACGGCAAAGGGCACCGAGTCCCCGGCCGCCGAGACCACCGAGCGTGGCAAACCTTCGCACGCCGAGGGCGCCGAGCGGGATGAACCTTCGGCAGCCAAGGGCACCGACGTTCCCGACCCCGCCGAAGCCTTCCCGTCGCCGACTCAGGGCGCCGACACCACCGAGCCCGCCGCCCCCCTCGCGCCCGAAGCCACCGAGGACTCCGTACCGTCCGCGACGGGCGACGCCGAGGCCGGTCCCGATGCCGACGACACACCGGGGCCCACGGACGAACACACCACCCCCGAAACCCCGCACACCCCGGACG
>NZ_JXTE01000159.1 GCF_000972385.1 Streptomyces sp. WM6386 | reverse complement strand
TCCGCGGTGCCGTGCATGCCGCGCTGCGGGAATTCGGCGGGCTGGACGCGGTGGTGCACTGTCCCGGTGGCGGCGCGGCGCGACTGCTGAACGGGCAGCCCGTCGGGGCGGCCCGGGAGACGGTCGCCGACGCCGTCAGCGGCGCCACCCACCTCGACCGGGCCACCGCGGGGCTGCCGCTGGAGTTCTTCGCGCTCGCCGTCGACGCCGACCCCTACCAGGCCCTCCCCGGCACCGCGGTGCCCGCCGCGATCGCCCGCGCGTTCGGCTCGGTCGCCGCCGCCCGCGCCCGGCTCGCCGCCACCGGTGCCCGCCACGGGGCCTCGCTGGCCCTCTGCCGGCCCGGGGACCTCGCCGGCCTGCTGAACCGTGGCCGCGGCACGTGGTCCGGCTCCGCTCCGCGGGCCGCCTGACGAGCCCGTACGACGGCGATCTTCCCAGTGGCATGACAAGGTGCCTGACCGGGCCGCACGGCCCCTGACAACAGGCCCGCTCCCGCCGTCCGCCATGACAGGGCTCAGCCACGAAACTTCCGGTCGCGCGCACGGTTTCGCCCCACCGTGTGGCGGAATGTTGACGTCCGTCGCGCCAGCTCAGCAACCTCGAGGACTCCGGTCATGCGTACGAATTCCTTGAGAGGAGCGTGAGCGCAATGGACGTACTGGTTGTCGAGGACGATGACGGAATGGCCGAGGCACTTCAACAGATGCTGCATCTGCACGGCCACGACACCCGCCGCAGCGACACCGGTACCGACGCCCTGGCGAGCCTGCCAGGCACGAAACTCGTCCTGCTCGATCTGAGCCTGCCCGACCTCGCCGGACACGAGGTGTGCCGGCGGATCCGGGAGAACTCCTGTGTGCCCATCGTCGTGCTCAGCGGCAGCGACCACGAACTGGACCGGGTGACGGCCCTGTACGCCGGGGCCGACGACTTCGTGCCCAAGCCCTTCAGCCGACATGAACTGCTCGCCCGTATCGAGGCGGTGCTGCGCCGCAATGCCTGCTGCTGCGGACGGTCCCAGGGGGGCGCGGCCGCCGACTCCGCGCCGCTCCCCGTACCGGTGCCGCGTCCGCGCCGTACCCCGCCGGAGCCCGCGGGGGAACCGGCCGTGGCCCAGGACAAGCTGCGCGCGGGCCCGCTGTGGCTCGACGCGCGCACCCGCCGGGTGTTCCTCGACGACGAGGAGATCCGGGTCACCCGCAAGGAGTTCGACCTGCTCGCCATGCTGCTGGAGGAGCCGGGCACGGTCATGCAGCGCGAGGACATCATGGCCCGGGTGTGGGACGAGAACTGGTTCGGCTCCACCCGCACGCTCGACGTCCATGTCGGGTCCCTGCGCGGGAAACTCGGCAGCACGCGGTGGATCGAGACGGTACGGGGGGTGGGCTACCGGCTGACGGTGCCGGCGGCCCTCGGCTCCGGGGCCGAGCGATGAACGCCGGCCGCTGCGGTGCGACCGTCGTGCCGCACGACACGAGCGGCCGTCCGGACGACGCGGGGGAGCGTCCGTACGGCGTGGAGGCCCTGGCGCACGACGTGGCAGGTGCGGCCGACGTGTCCGGTGCAGCCGACGTTGCCGACGTGTCCGACGTGGCCGGTGGCCCGTACGGTCTCGCGGCCGCCGCCGCGCATCAGCTGCGCGGGCCGTTGTCGTCGATCCGGCTGCGGTTGCAGATGCTGGGTGAGCGCCGGCCCGATGTCGCCGAACTCCCGGGTGTGCTGGGGGAGGTGGACCGGCTGGCCACGCTGCTGAACCAGATCCTCGACTGGGGCGCCGCGGGGCCCGGGCCGCTGCCCGAGCCCGTCGAGGTGCTCGACGTCGCCGCCGCCCGCGCGGACGCCTGGAGTGTGCTCGCCGACGCGCGGGACGTCCGTGTCGACCTCACCGGGACCGCCGCGACGGCCCTGCAGACGCACGGCGCGCTGGAGCACGCCCTGGACGTCCTGCTCGACAACGCGGTGCAGGCGGGCCCGCCCGGCACCACCGTCACCTGCGCCGTGCACATCGCCGGGCAGTACGCCCACGTCAGCGTCACGGACGAGGGACCCGGCATGACGGACGCCGAACTCGCCCACGCGGGGCACCCCTTCTGGCGCGGGGCGTCGGGGGCCACGCGCGAGGGCAGCGGGCTCGGACTGTCGATCGCCGCGTCCCTGCTGCGAGCCTCCGGCGGCCGCCTCCGCCTGGGCCGGGCCGCGTCGGGGGGCCTGACCGCCACGGCGGTACTGCCGTTGGCGCCCGACTGAGAACGCCCCGCGCAGGCCCATG
>NZ_JXTE01000158.1 GCF_000972385.1 Streptomyces sp. WM6386 | reverse complement strand
GTGCAGTTGTGGCTGGACACGCATCCCGCACCGGACGTCGAGAGGCCGGCCATCACCCGCCGGATCGTCGTCTGCAACCAGAAGGGCGGCGTCGGCAAGACGGCCATCACGGCGGGCACCGGTGAGGCGCTCGCCGAGGATCCCAGCCGCCTCTACCCCGTCCGTATCGCCAAGCAGCTCGCGGCCGCCAGCGACGCGCTCGACAGCCCGCTCGACACCGAGGACCTTCCCGGCCTCGGGCTGCGGGTCCTGCTCGTCGACTTCGACCCGCAGTGCCACCTCACCAACCAACTGGGTGGCACTCCCCTGCCGATGAACGGCGACAGCCTCACCAATCACATGGCGGGCGATCCCAAGGGCGACCTGCGCGACCTCATCGTCTCCGTCGACGACGAGCACTTCGCCGGCCGGTTGCACCTGCTGCCCGCGTGCAACGACGCCTTCCTCCTCGACGTACGCCTGTCGGCCGTCCGGGCGCGGGAAGCCGCCCTGGAGCGGGCGCTGGCCCCGCTGGAGGCGCATTACGACGTCATCCTCGTCGACTGCCCGCCCAGCCTCGGGCTCAGCATGGACGCCGCGGCCTACTACGGCAGGCGACGCGACGGCGAGAAGCCCGGCCAGTCCGGGGCGCTCATCGTCGTCCAGGCCGAGGACAGTTCCGCCGACGCCTACGAGCTGCTCACCACTCAGATCGACGACCTGCGCGGCGACCTGCAGATCGACATCGACTACCTCGGGATCGTCGTCAACCTCTACGACTCCCGACGCGGGTACATCGCCACCTCTTCCCTTCAAGGGTGGGTCGACATAAAGGATCCGAAGGTCGTCGGGCTCATCGGAGACCTCAAGGAGCAGAAGGAGGCTGTGCGGGTGAAGCAGCCGCTGCTGTCCTACTCCCCCAAGTCGCAGCAGGCGGTCGGTATGCGTGCCCTCGCACGGGAGATCTCATGAGCAAGGCCGATCAGCTGGGCACCGGTCGCTTCGGCGGGGCCACCCGAGGCATCAGCGCGCGCCGCCAGGCCGTGGCTGCGGCGACCGGGGTGCCGACCGATGGGGTCGCCCCGCCCTCGGAACTGCCCACCGACCGGGTGAGCCTCAACCCCGACAACCCGCGCTCCAGCCTCGGCGACCTGACCGATCTGGCAGGGAGCCTCAAGACGCACGGGCAGAAGCAGGCGATCACGGTCATGAACCGCGACGCCTACGTGAAGGCCAACCCTGCGCACGAGGCCGACCTGGAGCCGGAGACGACCTATGTCGTCATCGACGGCAGCAGCCGGCTCGCGGCCGCCCGTGAGGCAGGCCTGGCCTCCGTCAAGGTCATGGTCAGTGACGAACAGGGCGCCACCTCCGAAGAGCTCCTGGAGTCGGCGCTGGTCGCCAACATCCACCGGCAGGACCTCGAGGAGCTCGACGAGGCCCGCGCGCTGCAACGGCTGCTCGTGATCCACGGAAGCCAGACCGCTCTGGCGAAGCGGCTGCACCGGTCGCAGGGATGGGTATCTCAGAGGCTTGCTCTGCTCAACCTGACACCCGAACTCCAGCAGCGGGTCGGCCAGGACCCCATCGATTTGCTGCGGGCTGTCGGCAACAAGCCGGCCGAGCAGCAGGAAGAGGTACTGGAGGAGCTGAAGGCCGAGCGGGTCCGCAAGGAGGTCCTGAAGCAGGAGCGCCGGGCGCAGAAGCCGGATGATGGGGCCGAGGGCTATTACGGCGTAATAGAGGATGGTGCCCGCCAGGAGAAGGCGGTGGCTGTCGAAGCACCGGTGCAGCGTGCGGAGACGGTCCCGGAGCCGCGCGGCAACGCCTCGGCGAGCAAGGCGGTTGAAGAGGTCGCAGCGGTCGAGGCCGCTGAGGCCGATCTGCGGACGCCGCCGAAGCTTCCCTACGACGATGGTGCCTTCCTCGCGATGCACCTCATCCGGAAGATGAGCGACACCGAGTTCGACAAGATGCTGAGGATCCTCAACGAGCATCAGGAGCAGCGAGCCGACCTGGTGGAAAGTGACGGCCAGGCCGTCTGAGCCCTCTGATGAAGCAGCCCCCTATTACGTCGTAATAGGGGGCTGAGCTATTACGACGTAATAGCTCAGGCTGCGAAGCCCACGTTGGTGACGTACTCGTACTGGCCCCACTGGGAACCGAGGTCGACGATCTGGTCGATCCAGGCGTCGTCGAGGGCCTGGATGTTGTCGTCGGCCCAGGCTTCGACGATGCGGTCCCAGTGACGGATGTTGAGGGTGCGGAACTCCACCACGCGTTGACGTGGGCGGGAGACCTGGGACTGGTTGAGCGGGTGGATCTCGACGCGGGTGCCGCGGCCTTCGCGGTTGAGGCG
>NZ_JXTE01000157.1 GCF_000972385.1 Streptomyces sp. WM6386 | reverse complement strand
CACGCAGGCCTCCCTGCTCGCCTCCCGCGCCGGCCTGCCCCTCGCCGAGGTGCTGGCCGGACTCCCGCAACTGGCAGGCGTCCTGAGCCGGGAGGAGGCGACCGCCCTCCTCGACCCGGCCGGCTACACGGGCGTCGCCGGTCCCCTGGTGGACCGGGCACTGACCGCGCCGGGGCTCGGGCGGGCCCCGGCGCCCTGACGGCAGAGCGGGTGCGTACGGCTGTCCCACGACGCCGTACGCACCCGGCCGCGCCGCACGGGCAGACCGGCAGGTCCGGCTGTCGCGGCCCGGCCGGGGGTGGCCTCCTTCTTTCCAACCTCCCTGGTCCGGCGCGGGTGCGCACCCCACCCGCCCCACGCCTCGCTCAAGTCCTCCTCGCGCCTGCCTCGAAGGCCGCTCGAGGCGGTGTCGAGCCCGGTTCCGCGGGCCGTCATGCGGCGCATGATGCAAGCACAACGCACTGGGGAGGCGGCCGAGTTGAGTCTGGACGCACGTGTTGTGCAGAGGGGCGGCGGCCATGGGCACGCCGTGGTGATCGGCTCCAGCCTCGCGGGACTGACCGCGGCTCGAGCGCTGACGGGCCTCATGGACCGGGTGACCGTGATCGAGCGCGACTGGCTGCCCCGCGGCCCCGGCCGCCGCCGCGGCGTTCCGCAGGCACGGCACACCCACAGCCTCATGACCGCCGCCCACCAGGGCCTGGAGCAACTGTTCCCCGGCATCCGCCAGGACCTCGTGCGTGCCGGAGCGGTCCACGTCCGCATCCCCGAGGACATGCTGCTGCTCGGCCCGGCCGGCTGGCTGCCCCGCGTCCCGACAAACCTGTCGATGCTCAGCGCCGGCCGTGACGTCCTCGACGCGGTGATACGGGAGCGGCTGCACGCCGACCCCAAGGTGACCTTCCTCCAGGAACACGAGGTCGTCGCCCTGGAGCCCGGCCCCCAGGACACCGTCACCGGCGTCTGGGCACGTGGCCGCAACCGCAAGGAGTGCGACGGCTGGAACCCCGAACGCCTCATCGGCGCCGACTTCGTGGTGGACGCCTCCGGACGCGGCTCCCAGGCCCCCGAGTGGCTCGCCGAACTCGGCTACGAAGCGCCCGCGGAATCCGTGGCCGACTCCCGGACGTCGTACGCCACCACCCTGTACGCGCCGCCCGTCGGCCATGTCGCCGACTTCAGGAGCCTGTTCCTCATGCCCTCTCCCGGCGATCCGCGCCAGGCCGTGCTCAACCCCGTCGAGGGCGGCCGCTGGTCGGTGACGATCGCCACCGGCGACGGCACCCCGCCACCGGCCGACCACGCGGAACTGCTGCGCGCCGCCGCGGCCCTGCGCCACCCGCTGCTGCGCGACCTCATCGAGACGGCCACCCCGCTCGGCCCCGTCTACACCTGCGGCCGCACCGGCAGCCGCCTGCGCCACTACGAGAAGCTGCGCCGCTGGCCAGACCAGTTCCTCGTCGTCGGCGACGCCCTCGCCGCCCTCGACCCGGCCCACGGCCACGGTATGACCCTCGCGGTGGAGTGCGCCCTGGTCCTGGACCACCTGCTCGCCGCCCACGGCACCGCGGTCGGCGTCAGCCACCGGCTGCGCCGGGCCCTCGCCCACCAGATCGCCCCCGCCTGGCAGTCGAGCACCCGCACCCCGGCCCCGGCCACCGGGCTGCGGGCCCGGCTCGACAGGCGGTACGCGTCCCGGATCGCGGCCGCCGCGACCACCGACCCGCACGCGGCGGCCCTCCTGCTCCACCTGCACCAGGGTCTGGCCGCGCCCGCCGCACTGCGGTCGCGCGCCCTGCGGGCCGCCCTGCGCACCCGGCACGATCCGGCCCCCAAGACACCAGCCAGCGTCACCCACGGCCCCGAAGCCCGAAGGCGCCGTCCCGTCGCACCGACGGCACCCGCCATCGGCGTCTCCACCGGTTCCGCGGCCCGGCCCCGGCCCACCGGCTCCTCGGCCCACTGGCCGGCCCCGGCACCGGCCGGCGACCGGCGACGCTCATGAGCACACCGGATTCCACGCCCGCGCCGCTTTTCGGCCGGGTGGCGCGTAATACGCCGTCGCGGCCGAAATCGCCCGGACATACGCTCGAGGTCATGACAGGAGTGGATCAACTGACCGCCAGCGAAGGCCACTTGTCCTACGACGTCCCACAACTCACTCAAGAAACACTTGAGTTCAGACTTGAGTATCGCTTGAGCGCGGTTGTTCCGTCCGCTGACGCGTGGATAGCGTTTCATCCGCTCCAGGGCACCGGCCGGCTTGCGCCGCGGCAGGCCACCTTGCCTGTGACGGCCGAGCGGCGAGGGGAGGGCGCGCGGGTATGAGCACGACCGAAAGGGCGCCGCACAGTGCGCGCACCGAACCGCCCAAGGGCGAGCGCGTAGCCGACTGG
>NZ_JXTE01000156.1 GCF_000972385.1 Streptomyces sp. WM6386 | reverse complement strand
GTGCCTGCCGGGTGCGGGCCGCTCGCTCCTGTTTGGCCATGTGCTGTCTCCTGAGAACCGGGACGTCGAAGGCCGGCACCGCACCGACATCCCAAGTCCCTCGGAACGTACTGCTACTGCGGGGGGTTGCCGTGTTTGCGCGACGGCAGGTCTGCGTGTTTCCTTCGGAGCATGGCCAGGGAGCGGATGAGGACCTCGCGGGTCCGGGCCGGATCGATCACGTCGTCCACCAGGCCGCGCTCCGCCGCGTAGTACGGGTGCATGAGCTCGGCCTTGTACTCCTTGACCATCTTCTGCCGCATGGCCTCGGGGTCCTCGGCCTCGGCGATCTGCCGGCGGAAGATGACGTTGGCGGCGCCCTCGGCGCCCATGACGGCGATCTCGTTCGTCGGCCACGCGTACGTCAGGTCGGCGCCGATGGACTGGGAGTCCATGACGATGTACGCGCCGCCGTAAGCCTTGCGCAGCACCAGCGAGACCCGCGGCACGGTCGCGTTGCAGTAGGCGTACAACAGCTTCGCGCCGTGCCGGATGATCCCGCCGTGCTCCTGGTCGACACCCGGGAGGAAGCCGGGGACGTCGAGGAAGGTCATGATGGGGATGTTGAAGGCGTCGCACATCTGGACGAAACGTGCGGCCTTTTCGCTGGCCTCGATGTCCAGCACGCCGGCCAGGGTCTGGGGCTGGTTGGCGACGAACCCGACGCTCTGCCCGTCGAGCCGGGCCAGCGCGCAGATGATGTTGCGTGCCCAGCCCTCGTGGACCTCCAGGTACTCGCCGTCATCGACGACCTCCTCGATGACCTTGGCCATGTCGTAGGGCCGGTTGCCGTCCGCGGGCACCAGGTCGAGGAGCGCGTCCGAGCGCCGGTCTATGTAGTCACCACCGCGCACCCTCGGCGGAGCTTCCCGGTTGTTCTGGGGCAGCAACGACAGGAGGTAGCGCACCTCCGCGATGCAGGTCTCCTCGTCGTCGTACGCGAAGTGGCAGACACCGCTGGTCTGCGCGTGGACGTCCGCGCCACCCAGGCCGTTCTGGGAAATCTCTTCACCCGTCACCGCCTTGACCGCGTCCGGGCCGGTGATGAACATCTGCGAGGTCTCACGGACCATGAACACGAAGTCGGTCAGCGCGGGGCTGTAGGCCGCACCGCCCGCGCACGGTCCCAGCATCACGCTGATCTGCGGGATGACACCTGAAGCCTTCGTGTTGCGCTGGAAGATGCCGCCATACCCGGCGAGCGCCGACACGCCCTCCTGGATGCGGGCGCCGGCGCCGTCGTTCAGCGACACCAGCGGAGCCCCAGTAGCGATAGCCATGTCCATGATCTTGTGGATCTTCGTGGCATGGGCCTCGCCCAGCGCACCACCGAAGATCCGGAAGTCGTGCGCGTATACGAAAACGGTACGCCCTTCCACCATCCCCCAGCCGGTGATCACGCCATCCGTGTAAGGCTTCTTCACCTCCAGACCGAAACCGCTTGCCCGATGTCGGCGCAGTTGCTCGACCTCCTGGAACGAACCCGGGTCCAGCAGCAGTTCGATGCGCTCCCGGGCGGTCAGCTTGCCCTTGGCGTGCTGCGCCTCGGTCGCCTGCTGACTGGGGCCGGCCAGCGCCTGTGCACGGATGCTGTCCAGTTCCGCCACGCGCCCGCGTATATCGGCGGGGCCCGGGGCCATGGGTGCCCGGCTCGTCATAGCCATGTCAGGTGCCTTCCTGGGACAAGGCCGAGGAGGTCCCGCCCCGGGTCCGTGAAGCCATCATAACAAACCGCATAAGCGGTCTCTAATTGAATTATGAAGAAGATATGGAGATCGCTTCCGCCATTAGCGCCAGCTGTCGGGGGCCGCGTACGCAGAGGGCTCGCGCCACTGACGGAAGCCCGGCTCCGGTAGCTCTCCGTCTGGATGCCGTTCGGATGCGCACCGGGCGAGCACCACCACGGCAAGAGCGGCCAGCTCGGCATCGCCGGGGTTGCCGCGCTCCACACGGAGCAGGGCTTGTCCACTTTCCATCCGAACGCTCCCCTCTTCTCGGGCTCTTGGACACCATCGAGCAGGCCGCTCAAGGGCCGCTTTGAGGGCGATTGAGAACCCGGAGCGGATACGGCGTCCCGAGCGCCGCACGACGGAGAGGACCTCGCATCGGACGACGGCGCATCCCTTCCCGTCGCCATCCGCCGGGCCTGTGAAAACCCACGCCACGGCGGATACGGGGCCGGAGCCGGATCTGCCTCAAGAAGATCGGAACAAGATGCTCCATTTATGCCACACCAGGAGCCTTCCGTTCCGCTAGAAATTAAACCGGTTGGTATGTATCTTTGCTGGCCCGGGGAAACGAACTCCTCGTCATCAGGCCAAGCGGCTCAGGGGGAACTATGTCTGCGATCACGTTCCGCATCGACCGCACCACACCAAGCAC
>NZ_JXTE01000155.1 GCF_000972385.1 Streptomyces sp. WM6386 | reverse complement strand
GCTTCTCCCCCGCCCCTCAGGCCCCCCCCGCCCCCCCCACCCCGACCCCGCCCCCCCGACCCGCCAAAACCCTGCCCCACTGCGGCAGTTCGGCGGGGAACGAGGGAAGCCCGACGACCCTGGGCGCCCCGCCTCACGTCGCGCACTCGGCGTACAACGCATGAGGAGTCTCCAGGTAGTTGGCCCAGTGCCCCTCGCCGTGCACCGCGATCCCCTCGTCCGAGACCTGCGGCCACACCCAGCCGACGCTGCCGAACCCCGCCTCCCGCAGCGCCTCCTCGTACGTCCGCCGCGACCACCGGTAGGGGAGGAGTGGAAACTCGTCGAAGCCGGGCACCCTCATCACCGCCGGGGCCTCTTCGCCGTCCCGGGTGGCCGGGGCGATGGTGAAGTCGATGCCGTAGTGCGTGTACCAGCCGGGCTCGACGGCGACGTCGGGGTTGAGCGTGGCGAAGACGAACCGCCCGCCCTCCGGCCGCAGGGCCCGGCGCGCGGTGCGGCAGAAGCCGGTCAGGGTCTCGCGGGTGGGTGCGTAGCAGAGCACGTAGACCGAGGACACCAGGTCGAAGCGGCCGTCGAGCTCGGGATCGCCCGCGGCTGGCGGGGCTGTGGCAGCACGCGCCAGGTACGTGATGTCGAGTCCCGCGGCGGCCGCGCGGCGCCGGGCGAAGTCGAGCATGCCCTCGGCGCTGTCGATCCCGGTCACGGCCGAGGCGCTGAGCTCGCGCAGTCGGCGCGTGTAGAGGCCGCTGCCGCAGCCCAGGTCCAGGACGGTCTTGCCCTCGACATCGCCCAGCAACCCGAACAGGGTGTGGGCCTCGACGTACTCGCGCAGCGGCAAAGCCGTGGCCATGCGTTCGTACGCCTCGGCGAGTCCGTCGAAATCCGTGCCGTGGTCCTCGTCCATGGGGTCTCCGTAGGTTGTCAGGTGGCTGGGAAGCAGGCTGGATCCGACGTCGTCGCCCTCACAGCCGAGGCCCCGGCCGCCACCCGTCTGACACGCACAGCACCAGCCCGCGCGGGGCACACTGATCACATGTCCAGCCGCCGTAGGAACTGCCCCGAATGCCGCCGCGAGATCGCCGTCGTCGCCGGTCGCTTCGCGCGACACGACCCGCCCGGCGCCCGCGAGAACGGCGCGCTCACCTCCTGCCCCGGCTCCCGCCGCCAGGCCCAACTGGGTGCCGTCCAGCCGTCGTTGGACGGCTACGTGATTCCGGAGATCCCGGGCCAGATGCCTCTGTTCTGACGCACGGTTCTTAGGACCCTGCTCGTACATCCATACGAGCCACCAGCCCGTCCCCGTCGAACCGGTACACATGCTGGACCGTCCCGTCCGCCCAGTGATCCCCGTCCGCGTCCCGCATCCCCTGCCGCACGCTCACCACCACCGACGCGCCGTCCCCGTCGAGCCGCAGTCCTTCCAGCCGTACGAGGGGATGCCCGGCCGCGAACTGCCGTGCCCAGTACGCCTGTACCGCCGCACGGCCGTGCAACCGGACCCCGTCCAGGACGTTCGGCCAGTCCACGTCCGGGGACAGACAGTGCGGTACGAAGGCGTCCCGCCCGTCGGTCGAGAAGACCTCGTACATCCGCCGCAGCAGCTCCTCCCGCGCGGCCGGCACCCCCTGCGCGGCCACCTCAGTTCCCGGCCACGGCCTTCACCGCCACCGACACCGGCGTCGACCCGCCGACCAGCTCCAGGGTCAGACCGGCCGTCGCCGGGGTTTCCAGCAACTCCGCCACCACGGCGGCCACATCGTCGCGCGTGACCGGGCCGCGACCCGTGCGGGCCTCGAGCCGTACGAGGCCCGTACCGGCGTCGTTCGTCAGCGCACCGGGGCGC
Source organism: Streptomyces sp. WM6386 (assembly GCF_000972385.1). GTDB lineage: Bacteria > Actinomycetota > Actinomycetes > Streptomycetales > Streptomycetaceae > Streptomyces. Next base: position 703 of record NZ_JXTE01000155.1, on the reverse strand, counting down.
AGGATCGTCCAGTCCAGGGCGTCGAGCCCACGGACGTGGTCGTCGGCCTCGCCCTTGGCGCGCTGATAGACGTCGAAGACGTCGTCGCCCCGGTGGTTCGCATCGGCGCCCATCGACGACACGACCACATGACGCCGTACGCCCGCCCGGACCGCCGCGTTCGCGAACAGCACCGCCGCACCCTTGTCCACCGTGTCCTTGCGGGCCAGGCCGCTGCCCGGGCCCGCGCCCGCCGCGAAGACCGCCGCGTCCGCGCCCTGCAGATGGGCCGCGACCTCCTCGACCGAGGCCGACTCCAGATCCAGGAGCACCGGTTCGGCACCGGCCTCCCGCAGGTCGTCGCCCTGCTCGGCCTTGCGGATGATTCCCGCGACCTCGTTCCCGCGCGCGGCGAGCAGCCGCTCCAGCCGCAGCGCGATCTGACCATGACCACCAGCGATGACAATGCGCATGCCTCGACCGTACGCCGGAACGGTTGTGATTGCCGGGTCCGGTTGTTGGGCGAGTGCGGCGATTGGCCGAGCCGCCGGACCGAGGACGGATACCCCGCCCCCGTCCCCGACCCAACCACCGAACCTGAACGCGCTACACCAGGCCCCACCGGGGCCGCACAGGCCGCCGCAGGCATCCAGGGGCGCGGCGAACTGCGCGAACGCCCACCCCACCCCACCCAACCCGCACCCGACTACGGCAGCTCCCACCG
>NZ_JXTE01000154.1 GCF_000972385.1 Streptomyces sp. WM6386 | reverse complement strand
CAGTTCGGCGGCGATGTTCTCCTCGCGCAGGACGACGGTGTGCTGCGCGATGACGCTCACGCCCCGCTCCTCGGGGACGACGGACCATTCGCCGGTGTGTGCCTGAAGCAGGGCGGGGGTCGTGGTCTGCTTGTGGATGATGCGCTCCGCGTGCGGGAAGCAGATGCGCACCGAGTCGGTGGTGTGGGTGCCGTACTCGGTCAGCGTCTCCATGGTCATCCGCTGCACTCCGGGCTCGTCCTCGGTGAGGTCGACCCGGGTGACGTGCGGCACCATGTCCGGCCAGTCCCCGGCCCGGTACAGGAAGTCGTAGACCAGCTCGGCCGGGCCGTTGACGTGCACCGACTCCTCGAAGGTCAGGACCAGTTCGTCCAGGCGCTCCCAGCGTTCGGCGACCGCCTTCAGGCCGGCGAGCTGGCTGCGGCTGTGCCCGTCGGCGGCCCGCTCGGCCCAGGCCAGGTCGGCGGGCAGGTGGTCGACGACACTGAAGCCGTACAGCAGCTCCAGCTCACTGCTGTGCGGTCCTTCGGGGCGCACGTTCACGATGCCGCCCAGCGAGCTCAACGGAGACGCGGGCAGCTCCTGCCGGAACTCCACACGGCGGTTCACCGGGTCCAGATGCCGCCACGAGGTCCATGACTTCAGCTGGCCGTCCATGAAGCACCACGTGCGCAGCCGCTCCCGTTCGCCGTCGAACTCCAGACGTTCCACATGAACGCTGGGGGAGAAATAGAGCGGCCAGTTCACCGCATCGGCGAAGAGGGCGTAGACCACACCGGCGGGTGCGGACACATGGACCTTGTGCGTCGTCTTCTCCGCGAGCTCAACAGACATCTGAACACCTCTCCTACATTGCGCCGACGGGTACGCGAACAGAATTCAGACGGCCGGATGAAAACCGCTGAAGAACGAGCGGAAAGCAGATCGAATAACGCTGGTCCCGTCAGCCGTCGCCTACCGCGTCGCGCAAGGATTCAGGGGCGCGCAGGCAATCGCAGGCCTGCACCGGGTGAGCGGCGGTACGGATTCATCCGACGGGCACGCTCTGCCGGGCGAGGCGGCCGGTGACGCGGCCGGCCCGGCCCAGGAGCCTGGGCAGTTCACGGCCCCGTCCGAAGAAGTGATGGCCGGGGACGGTACGCAGCCAGGTGGGTCCTTGGGTCCACTGCCGCCAGCCGTCGGCGATCGTGGGCGGCGCCAGCGGGTTCTCGCGCGACGCGACCACGAGTACGGGGGTGGTGAGCGGTCCCGCGGACGAGGGCTTGCGGGCCGCCGCCTCCAGGGCCTGGGCGAGCTCCAGGTCGGCGCGGAGCACCGGCAGCATGGCCCGCAGCCAGATCCCTTCGTCGCTCTGCGGCGCCACGGCGCCCTTGCCGCCCAGGACATGCAGCAGTTCGGCGTCCGTCGCCCCACGGGCGTCCGGCAGTTCGGAGGGGGTCTCGGGTGGCGGGCAGGCGCCGACGGCGAGAAGTGCGGGGCCGGGCAGACCGGCCTCGTGCAGGGCGCGCGTCACGGTGAAGGCGACCATGGCACCGAGACCGTGCCCGTAGAGGACGTACGGCTCGGGGTGCGCATCGGCGAACAGGGGCAGCACATCGGCGAGCAGCGCCTCATGGGTGGTCACCCGGGGTTCGGAGCGCCGCCGTTCGCCGCCCGGCAGGGGGACCGGGAGCACCTCGACCCCGGGGCCGGTGCTGGCGGCCCAGTGATCGAAGATCGAGAGGCCCCCCTCGGAGTGCGCGAAACAGTGCAGTCGCACCGACGGTCCGTCCGGCATGGCATCCTCCTCTCCCGTCGCCCCTGGACACACGGGGGCGGGGTTCGAGAATCGCCGGACGACCTCAAAGACCGCTTGAGAGCGGGCGGAGGACGGCTTCCACCGGCTCGGCCGCACGGCCAAAGGGTGTGATCATGGAGAAGACTTCCCGTGCGGTGAGTTCTCGGAGCGTTCCCCCGGCAGCCGGCCCGCCTGCTGCACTCCTCACACCGCGCCTCGAGGCCGCGTTCCACCCGGCCATAGCCGATCCGACGGCTCGCCGTCCCCCGGCGGAGCCTGTCTTCCGGCACCACCCGGCACCGCGGGGTCAGGCGCGGTTCCGGGAAGGGACAGGGGTGGAAAACGACCTCTGAGTACGACTCGAGCCCCCGCTCCGGCCGGCCTCAGGCGGCGTAGAGATCGAAGGTCGAGCTGCGCCGGATACCGGCGGACACGTCCAGTTGCGGGTCGACGGCCAGCATTGCCTGGTGCAGCCTCTGCACCTGTGGCGAAGGCTCGACGCCCAGCTCCTCGATGAGCCGGATGCGCAGCTTGCGGTAGACGGACAGGGCCGATGCCTGCCGCCCCGACCGGTACAGCGCCACCATGGCCTGCGAGTGCAGACCCTCGTGCTGGGGGTAGCGCGCCGTCAGTTCGGCGAGCTCCGCGATGAGTTCGGAGTGCCTGCCGAGCCGCAGATCGGCGTCGATGCGCCGCTCGACGGTGCCGAGCCGGCTCTCCTCCAGGCGCATGACCTCGATGCCGAGGATCGGCCCGACCCGTACGTCGACCAGTGCGGGAC
>NZ_JXTE01000153.1 GCF_000972385.1 Streptomyces sp. WM6386 | reverse complement strand
TGGCAGGACGGCATACGAAAATGACGTTCCGTCGGAAAGCGCTGGGTGATTGGTTCATACCTTGAGGACGCCCTTTTGCCTGGTCAGGGCCGGGAACTGTCTCAAGCGAGGCTCACCTTCGCATACGCGAGTCGGCGAGACAAGCGCTCTCTCTGACCGATTTTCAAAACCTTGCGAGGGATGGAATGTTACCGGCGGTAGTCGCACCCGTATTCGAAGGTTGGGATGTGAAATCATCAGTCGCTCTGGTGAGCCTCGCGGCATTTCTCCGGCAATTCCGGATAAGGCTCTTGCGGCGCGGTCATGCGCAACTGGCGGCGTCCGGCCGACTCGTGACAGACAGCCGGGCGCAAGATCCTGCATGGCTCAGGAGTTCGGATACGCGGCGTCCACTCGCGCCGGCTCCTCGGCAGTGAGGGCAGGACCGATCCGTGCCGGGGCCGTGAAGGGAGCCGGTAGTCGCTCGGCAGTGACCAGTCGGGCTCGGCGGGGCCACCAAGGCGCCGAAGCTGGAGCGGGCCCCGGGGGCCAAGCGCACCGCCATGCTCACCGCGGTGATGCGGCATCTGGAGGCGAAGGCGATTCACCGACCAGGTACGCGCCTACGACCTGCTGCGGATGTTCGGCCGCGAGGGCCACCCCACGCCGCTGGGACAGGCGTTCGCCGAGTACGGGCGGATCGCCGAGGCGTTGCAGCACCTGCTCGCCGTCGTCGACCCGGTCGATGACACCTACCGGCGGCAGATGCACAAGCAGCTCACCGTCCAGGAGTCCCGTCACAAACTGGCCCGCGACATCCGCCGCGGCAAGGAGGCACCATCCACCAGGCGTACCGGGACGGGATGGAGGATCAGCTCGGTTCGCTCGGCCAGGTCCTGAACGCCGCGGTGCTCTGGACGACGCGCTACATCGACGCCGCTGTCGCCCAACTCTGCGGCGAGGGCCACGAGATTCACGAGATCCACGACGAGGGCGTGGCCCGGCTGTCCCCGCTCAAGCACAAGACTCTGAACGTCCTCGGCCCTTACAGCTTCACCGCCGCCACCCCCGGGGGCGGCACACGGCAGCGGCGAGAGTGCTATGTCCCCCAGGGAAGGTCAGCCGCTCACCGCCCGCAGTGCCCCCGGCCTGCGGCCATTGAGACGGTCCAGCGCGGTGGCCGTGGCCTGGTCGGCCGTCATGTGCACCACCAGGCGACGGCCCTCGTCCGCAAGCATGAGCGTCTCGAACGACAGGCGCAGGCGACCTGCCTCGGGATGCTCGACCACCTCAAGCCCAAATCGGGAGGGCAGGGCCGGAACAGCGGCGAGCCGGTCGCTGAACGGCGCCCCCGCCGCCGTCAGCTCGTCGGCCAGGACAGCGACATGAGGGTCGTGCAGCGAGGCCTCGTTGCGCAGATGGGCGACCTGCCCGTCGGCCAGCCGGTCCCACCCGGGGAACACGGCGCGGGACCGGTCGTCGGTGAACAGGTACCGCAGCATGTTGGGAGGGTCGCCGTCGAGCAGGCCGAGTGGACGGGCGTACCGCTCGTAGCCCTGTGTCCAGGCCACGATGTCTCCCATCCGGTTGAGCAGGACGGCCGGCGCGGGCTCCAGACTCTCCAGGAGTGCCCGCAAGGTGAGGCGCACCGTGCGCTCCGGCGGTGCGGTGACCGTCTGGCACACTTGTCCTCGCCGTGTTCCTTGGGCAGCCGGTGCAACAGCAGACGGTCCGCCGTCGACAGCTGCAGGATGTCGCCGAGCCCGGCCCTCGGCACCACGGCACCGGAACCCCGTCGACTCCGGGGCGTGCCTCGGGACAAGCGGTAGCCGTTGGCCGGGAGCCACGAGGTTTCGACGTGTCGGCGGTCTGGAACCCGTCCTGCCCGGCGCCGGGCAGGACCGCACCCCTCCACCGGGTTGAACCGACCGGTGCGGCGGCCCCGGCGTCATGGCAACCCGGGGCCGCCCCCGTCCCCGACATCGCGAAGAAACTGTGTCATCAAGACGGGGAAGAACTCCGGCAAGAACCCGTCAGTCGCCTCGCTCTGCCGCGCGTTCGCCGAAGCCGAACCGGCCGCAGCAGACGCCATTCCGCCGCTCCGGCCCAAGCCAGTCCGTATCCGCCGGCCCAAGGCGACTTCCGGACATCACCCATCCAGACTTTGTCCTGAGTGTGGAAAAAGAGCGTCCTACTCCAGCGTAAGTACTTCCCACTCCGGAAAATCGTTGTTACGTTCCTCTTCAACAGCCTGACGGTGCAGTCGGTGCAGACAGGCGCCTGGATCCCCGGCCATGGGTGAGGGGAGAGGAGGGATCGTGCGACGGATGACGGCACGACCTGAGAACGCGCATCAGGCGCGGCTGCTTCGTCTGCTGCGTGACAACGGGTCCAACTCTCGTGCCCAGCTCGGTGATCTGGTGGACCTGTCCCGCTCGAAGCTGGCCGTCGAAGTGGACCGGCTGCTGGAGACGGGGCTGGTTGTCGCGGACGGGCTGGCACCGTCCCGGGGCGGTCGGCGGTCGCACAACATCCGGCTCGCGCCGACGCTGCGTTTCCTCGGTGTCGATATCGGTGCCACTTCGATCGATGTCGCCGTGACGAATGCGGAGTTGGAGGTCCTGGGGCACCTCAACCAGCCCATGGACGTCCGTGAGGGCCCGGTCGCGGTCTTCGAGCAAGTCCTGTCGATGGCGGCGAAGTTGAAGGCGACGGGGCTTGCGGAGGGTTTCGACGGTGCCGGCATCGGTGTGCCGGGGCCGGTCCGCTTTCCCGAGGGTGTTCCGGTGGCTCCGCCGATCATGCCGGGCTGGGACGGTTTCCCGGTCCGGGAGGCGCTCAGTCAGGAGCTGGGCTGCCCGGTCATGGTC
>NZ_JXTE01000152.1 GCF_000972385.1 Streptomyces sp. WM6386 | reverse complement strand
GCGCGGGTTGGCGTGGTGGGGTGGTGGGGTGTGAGGCGTCCTGTGCGGTGGGGCTCGGGCGGGGCGGCGCTTTCGGGGCCGGCGGGAGGATTCCGGCGGGCGAAAAGATCTCCGCCGACTGAGGCAACGGTTCGGGCGGCCCATGGACTCCTTTAGACATCTAGGAGGTGGGAGGTGCCCATGGGGGATCGCAAGGAGGCTCGGGACCAGGAGTTCCAGAGCTTCGTCACCGGCCGCTGGCCGCGGCTGATGCGGACGGCATTTCTCCTCACGGGGGAGCAGCACGCCGCGGAGGACCTGGTCCAGTCGACCCTGGAACAGGTCTACGTGGCCTGGCGCAGAGTCGGCTCGGCCGACGACCCGGAGGCTTATGTACGGCGCGTGATGATCAACGCGCACGCACGAAAACACCGCCGACGGCTCCGGGAGTTCCTGGCGCCCAAGGACGACTCGGGCCTCGTGCGCGAGATCGCCGACACCGGCGACCGCATCGCCCAGGCCGAGGACCGCAACGCCCTGCTGAAGGCGTTGTCCCAGTTGCCGCCACGGCAGCGCGAGGCGGTCGTCCTGCGCTACTGGGAGGACCTCACCGAGACACAGACCGCCGAGGCGATGGGCTGTTCCGTCGGCTCGGTGAAGAGCAACGCCGCCAAGGGAATCGCGAAACTCCGCGCCATACCGGGGCTGGCCGACATGGCGACGCAGGGAGGGCGGAAGTGATGAGCGCGGACCGGGAGACGAACCACGACATGACGAACGGCGACATCACCCGCCTGCTGGCCGGCGCCGCGGACGAGGTCGAGATCGGTATAGCCCCCTACGAGGCGGTCATCCGCGGCGGCCGTCGCCGCAAGGCCCGCCGCTGGGCGGTCGCCGCGGCCACGACCCTGGTACTCGCCGGTTCCTCGGCGACGCTGGCGGTGGCGGGACTGCCGGGCGGGGACGGGACGGTGGCACCGGCGGCGACCCAGTCGGCGACGCCGGCACCCGACCTGTTCACCCCCGCCCGGACGACCCTCGCGACCGGCACGGAGAACGGTAAGGAGTGGCGGGTCGCCATCGATGTCTGGGCCGCGCCGCGGACCGAGGCGCAGGCGGCGGGGCAGCTTGAGGCGATGGGTGGGTACGGCGATGCCCCGGCGGGCGGGATCAAGGCCTCCGACCTGGTCGGCAAGAGGTCGTACCTCGTGTACTTCAGCGACGGCGACAAGCGGCGGAAGACGTTCGAGGACGTGTTCACCAAGGACGACACCATGTCGGGCACGGACCTCCAGACGGCCTCGATCCCCTTCGACACCGACACCGATGGCCCGGAACGCCTGGTCATCGGCATGGTGGGCAAGAAGGCCGGTCAGGTCACCTGCACCTGGGAGGACGGCACGAAGACCAAGGTCGACAGGGCCCCGGAGGACGAGGAGACCAGCACCGACACCCCGGCGATCCGCCCGGCGGCGGGCTCCCCGGTGGACTGGTTCGTCTGCCTGTCCCCGGAGGGCACGTCCGCGAAGTCAACGGCAGTGACATTGGTAGGCACGACGCTCCCGGCGCGATAGGCCGAGGCTGACTGGCAGATGTGTCCCATGGGCGGCCTCGAAAGGCCCAGGTGGGCGGGGTCGGGCATGGGACACATCTGCCAATTGCCGAGTTATACCCAGCCCTGGTGCCGGGCCTCCCGTAGTGCTTCCATCCGGTTGCGGGTGCCGGTTTTGCCGATGGCGGAGGAGAGGTAGTTGCGGACCGTGGACTCGGAGAGGTGGAGGGTGGCGGCGATGTCGGCGACCGTCGCCCCGTCCGCCGAGGCGCTCAGTACGTCGCACTCCCGGGAGGTGAGGGGGTTGGGGCCGGCGCTGAGGGCGGCCGCGGCGAGGGCGGGGTCGATGACCGTCTCGCCGGTCAGGACACGGCGGATGGAGGAGGCCAGTTCCTCGACGGGGCCGTCCTTCACCAGGAAACCCGCGGCGCCGGCCTCCATGGCCCGACGGAGGTAGCCGGGGCGCCCGAAGGTGGTCAGGATCAGGACCCGGCAGTCGGGGGCCTCGTCGCGGAGCTCGGCGGCGGCGTCGAGGCCGCTCTTGCCGGGCAGTTCGATGTCGAGGAGCGCGACGTCCGGCCGGTGGATCAGCGCCGCGTCCACGATCTCGTCGCCGGCCCCGACCTGGGCCACGACCTCGATGTCCGCCTCCATGCCGAGCAGCAGCGCGAGCGCGCCCCGCATCATCCCCTGGTCCTCGGCGAGCAGAATCCTGATGGACTTGGCGGGCCGGTGGTCCCGGGGCATCTCGTTCACGGCCCAAGGGTAGGGCGCGGGGGTCGGGTGCGCTCGGTGCGGTGTCGTGCCGGTGTGCCTTGCACCTAACATGCTCCAAGTGATGTCGGCCGATGGCTTTTTGTCCGTGCTCGCCCTGCTGCGCCGGGCGCGTGTGGAGGTCTGGGTCGGCGGAGGGTGGGGCATCGACGCGCTGGTCGGTGAGCAGACCCGGGACCATCGCGACCTCGACCTGATGCACCGCCAGGAGCAGGAGCCCGCCGTCACGGCGGCCCTGTCCGAGGCCGGGTACGCGGAGAGCCTCGACCAGCGCCCCGTCCGCTTCGTCATGACGGCCCCGGACGGCAGGGAGATCGATCTGCACCCCCTCGTCTTCGACGAGGACGGCTCCGCGACGCAGGCTTCCTTCGACCCGGAGAACCCCTTCCACTACCCCGCCTCCGCTTTCGTGACCGGCAGGATCGGACCCACCCCGGTCCCCTGCCTCTCCGCCGCCCAACAGATCCACTTCCACCAGGGCTACGACCCGACGCCCCGAGACCGCCACGACATGGCACAACTCCGCCGCGCCTTCAACATCCCCACGCACTTCTGACCCACCCCCACCCCCAGATCGACAATTGGCAGATCCGTCCCAGCCCCAGCCGACCCCACCTGCGCTTTTCTGCACGGCTCATGGGACACATTTGCCTATCACTCCCGTCCCTCAGTCTGCGGCGCCGCAC
>NZ_JXTE01000151.1 GCF_000972385.1 Streptomyces sp. WM6386 | reverse complement strand
CGGGTGAGGCGTGCGGGGTGTCCTGGGTGCCGTCCGCCGGTGGGGGCGTCTGCGTGCCGAAGCGTGGGGGCTCGGGGGCTTGCGGGGTGTCGTCGGTCGGTGCCGGGTCTGTCTTCCCGTCGGCGAGCGGGGAGGCGGGGCGGATGTCGGTGTCGCCGGTCCATGAGGAGGGCCCCGGGCCGGGGTGTCGTGGTAGGGGTGCCTCCAGGGCCGGGGACGTCAGCAGGCGTAGCCAGCGGCCCAGGGTCTTGCGGAGCGCCTCCGGGCGTACGACCGCGTCCACCGCACCCGCCGCCACCTGCGCCTCGGCCGTGTACGCCCTCGGATCCGCGTCCGGGGGGCGGACCCGGGAGCCCGCGAAGCCGATCTGGGCGCCGGGCAGAGCGAGGACGATGTCGGCGCCCGCGCCCAAGGTGGCCCAGCCGCCGCCTGTGGTCGGGTCCCGTAGCACCGCGATCTGGGGCAGGCCCGCCTCGCGGGTGAGGGCCGACTGGCGGGCCACGCGCTGGAGTTGGGTCAGGGCGAGCATGCCCTCCTGCATACGGCTGCCACCCGTGGCGACCAGGGGGACGACCGGGAGGCGGTGGGCGCGGGCGTAGGTGTACGCCGCCTCCAGCCGGTCGCCGGTGCGTACGCCCAGGGAGCCGCCGAGGTAGCCGAACTCGAAGGCCAGCAGCACTGCCCGGGTTCCCTCGACCTTCCCCGTCCCGCAGACGACGGACTCGTCCTCGCCGGTGCGCTCGGTCGCGCGGGCGCGTGCGGCGTCGTAACCCTGCCAGGCGAGGGGGCCGTCGGGCGTCGACTCCGTTGCCGGAGTGGGGAGTTCGGTGAAGTCGTCCGTGACGAGGGCGAGGAACTCGCGTGCGGAGAGACGGTCAGCCATGGGCCAGCGACCGCTTCATGATCTTCCCCATGTCGTTGCGGGGGAGGGCGTCCAGGTGGTGGACGACGCGTGGGCGCTTGTGCGGGGCGAGACGGCGGGCCACGTGGTCGGCCAACTCCTCCGCCGTGGGCGGGGACTGGGGATCCGCCGGCACGATCCAGGCGACGATCCGTTCGCCCAGATCGGCGTCCGGCTCCCCGGTGACCGCCGCCTCCCGCACCCCCGGGTGTTCGAGGAGCGCGTTCTCGATCTCACCCGCCCCGATCTTGTAACCCCCGCTCTTGATCAGGTCGGTGGCCTTCCGGCCGACGATCCGGACGTAGCCGTCGGACTCGCGCACCGCCATGTCCCCCGTACGGAACCAGCCGTCGGCCGTGAACGCGGCCGCCGTCGCGTCGGGCCGGTTGAGGTACTCGGTGAACAGGTTCGGGCCGCGCACCTGGATCTCGCCCACCGTCTCCCCGTCGTACGAGGTGATCGGCGCCCCGTCCTCCTCCACCAGCCGCAGCTCCACCCCCGGCAGCGGCACCCCCACCGTCCCCGCCCGGGCCTCGCCGTCCGCGCGGACACTGGTGTTCATCAGGGTCTCCGTCATGCCGTACCGCTCGATCACCCGCCGGCCCGTCGCAGCCGTGATCCGCTCGTGGTCGTGCACCGGCAGCGCGGCCGACCCGGAGACGAGCAGCCGTGCCCGACCCAGCGCCTTCGCCAACTCCGGTTCCCCGGACAGGGACTGGGCGATCCGGTGGTACATCGTCGGCACCCCGAACAGCATCGTCGCGCCGTCGGACAGCTCCCGCGCGACGCCCTGCGTCGAGAACCGGCCCAGATGGCGCACCGATCCGCCGCGCCGCAGCGGCCCGAGGATGCCCAGGACGAGGCCGTGCACATGGAACAGCGGCAGACCGTGCACCAGCACGTCCTCGCCGGTCCACTGCCAGGCGTCGGCCAGCGCGTCCAGGGTCGAGGCGATCGCCCGGCGGGGGATGACGGCGCCCTTCGGGGGGCCGGTGGTGCCGGAGGTGTAGACGACGAGGGCGGGGGCTTCGTCGGTGGTCGTCTCCTCGGTGGAGGTGAAGGTGGAGGTGGAGGTGGTGGTGGCGGTGGTCGTGTCGGGGGTCACGTCGATGCGTGGCAAGTCCCTTATCGCGGCGGGCAGTTCATCTCCCGGTGCCGCCAGGACCAGCGACGGCGCGCTGTCCGACAGGATGTGCCCGAGCTCCTTCTCCCCGGACTTCGGGTTCAGCGGCACCGCGGGCACACCGGCCCGCAGTGCCGCCACGACGGCGACGGCGGTCTCCAGCGTCGGGGTCGCCCATACGGCGACGCGGCCGGCGTTCCTGAGGCTGCCGGCCAGCAGACCGGTCGCGGTGGCGAGCTCCGCGTACGTCAGGGACCGGTCGCCGAACCGCAGGGCGGGGCGGTCCGCCGGAGCGTCCGTCAGGGCCGGGAAGAGAGAGGTCACGCGTCGTACTCCTTAGCTGTTGCCGGGTTCGCCGAGGCGGTTGCCGATGCGTTGCCGATGGTGGTGGTCACCCGATGCCGGGCACGACCAGCACCAGCCACACCACCGCGGGCACCACCGCCACCACGATCCCCCCGTAGACCATCAACTGCCGGAAGAAACGCTCGCGGTCGACGTCCGGTGCCGCCGCCAGGACGAGTGCGCCGTTCGTCGAGAACGGGCTCACGTCCACCACCGTCGCCGACACCGCCAGCGCCGCCACCATGCCGACCGCCCCGATCTCGCCCTGTGCCAGGAACGGCACCGCCAACGGGATCAGCGCTCCCATGATCCCCACGGAGGAGGCGAACGCCGAGATGATCGCGCCGATGTAGCAGAGCAGCACCGCCGCCAGCAGGGGGACGCCGATGTCACCGACGCCCTCACCGGCCCAGGTGATGGTGCCCATCTCGTCCAGGACACCGACGTAGGTGAGGACACCGCAGATCAGCAGCACCGTCGACCAGGCGATCTGGCCGACCGCCGTGCGGCTGTCCTCCGGCCAAAGGGTGCTCAGGACCACGGCGAGGGTGATCGCGGTCAGCCCGGCGTCCAGATCGAAGGCCAGCACGGCCACGACGAGGGCGACCAGGGCGGTGAGGGTGGCGATACGGGCCGGGGTGAGACGGGCAGCGGCGGGGGTCTCGGAGGGAGGGGCCACGGTGGTGGTGCCGGTCGCGGCGGGGGCCGGTGCGGGGG
>NZ_JXTE01000150.1 GCF_000972385.1 Streptomyces sp. WM6386 | reverse complement strand
CCCCCACACCGACTCCCCAGCCCGCCCCGGCAACCTCCGTCCGCGCCTTACCTCTTTCGTGGGCCGGGAACCCGAACTCGACGCCATCCGTTCCGAATTGCACAGGGCCCGCCTCGTCACCCTCACCGGACCGGGCGGCTCCGGAAAGACCCGTCTCGCCGAGGAAGCCGCCACCGGGCGACCCGAGGCGTGGCTCGTCGAGCTGGCGCCGCTCGATCGGCCCGAGGCGGTGCCAGGGGCGGTGGTCAGCGCGCTCGGTCTGCGGGAGACCAAGCTGATCACCACCGAGCTGACGGACCGGCAGGACGACCCGCTCGCCCTGCTCATCGAGTACTGCGCCCCGCGCAGCCAACTCCTGATTCTTGACAATTGCGAACATGTCATCGAAGCGGCGGCCCACCTCGCCGAGACCCTGCTGACCCGCTGCCCCGGGCTCACGATCCTCGCCACCAGCCGTGAACCCCTGGGCGTCCCCGGCGAGTCCGTGCGCCCGGTCGAGCCCCTCCTCCCCGACCAGGCACACCGCCTCTTCACCGAGCGCGCGACGGCGGTCCGCCCCGACGCGGACGTCGTCCTCCGCGACACCGAGGCCGTCACCGAGATCTGCCGCCGCCTCGACGGACTGCCGCTCGCCATCGAGCTCGCGGCGGCAAGGCTGCGGCTGCTCACCCCCCGCCAGATCGCCGACCGTCTCGACGACCGCTTCCGCCTCCTCACCTCGGGCAGCCGCACGGTCCTGCCCCGCCAGCAGACCCTGCGCGCGGTCGTCGACTGGTCCTGGGACCTGCTCGACGAGCGGGAGCGGACGGTGCTGCGCGAGGCGTCCGTGTTCGCGGGCGGCTGGGACCTCGCCGCCGCGGAGGCCGTGTGCACCGGCCCCGCCGCCGAGCTGATCGGGGCGCTCGTCGACAAGTCCCTGATCGTCGCCGCCCCGTGCGAGCGGTCCGGCGGTGACTCCATGCGCTACCGCATGCTGGAGACGATCCACGAGTACGCGGTCGAACGCGCGGCTGAGGTCCCCCACACGCGCGCCGACGCCCTGCGCAGACACCGCGGATGGGTGCGCGCCCTCGTCGAGGAGGCCGAGCCCGAGCTGCGTTCTGCCGGCCAGCTCCCGTGGATCTCCCGCCTGGAGACGGAGCTGGACAACATCCGCGCGGCCCTCCACCGCGCGGTCGAGGCCGGCGACGAGGCGGAGGCCGGTGCCCTGACGGTCGCGATGACCTGGTTCTGGTGGCTGCGGAACTACCGCAGGGAGGGCGCCGACCGGACCGGCCAGGTGCTGCGGCTGGGCGCGGCCCTCGACGCCGCCGGGGGCACGCTTCCGTCGGAGCAGGACGCGGTGTGCTCCCTGATGACGTCCCTGGACCCCGTCGACACCTTTCTCGCCGACCCGGACGGCGAGAGGCACCACCCGCTGCACACCCTGCGGATGGACCTCAGGATGCTGCATCTCTTCCTCATGGCCGAGGTCGACCCGCCCCTGGACGGGCTGGACGAGCGGATGCACGGGTACGTGGCACGGATCCGGGACCACTTCGGGAGCGGCGGCCCCCAGGCGGCCCGGCTCCCCGGCCTCGCCTGGCCGGTGACGGTCTTCCTCCACCCCGTCCCGAGGGAGGACGCCCGGCCCGTCCTGGACAGGGCGGTCGCCAACTGCCGTGCCCACGGCGGCGACTGGGAGACAGGCGTCGTCCTGATGTTCCGCGCGCACATGGTCGTCGACTCCCCGGGCGGCATGCCCGGCATCGACGGCGACCTGGCGGAGCTGCGGGTGCTGAGCCGGCGGGTCGGCGACCGCTGGCTGCGGGCCCAGGTGTGCAGCGCCGCGGGCGAGACGGCCATGGCACGCGCCCGCTTCGAGGAGGCCAAGGGGGAGTACGAGGAGGCTCTGCGGCTCGCGCACGAGGTGGGGGCCCACACCGAGAAGCCGTTCCTCCTCGCCCGGCTCGCCGAGATCGCCTACCGCGCGGGCGACCGTACGGCGGCGCTGGCCACCCTGGACGAGGCGAGCGCCGCCGCCGAGCGGTACGCCGTGGCGGACTCCCGGGCGTTCGTGCTGCTCCAGCGGGCCCTCATGGCGCTGGACGAGAAGGACATCGATCGCGCGCGCGATCTGTACGAAGAGGCGCGCGACGCCATCGGGCGGGCGACACCGCCACCGCAGTTCAGGGTGATGCTGCTGTCGGTCGACGCCATGGTGTCGGCGGCCGTGTCCGGCCCCGGGACCGCTCTGCCCAAGCTGGCCGAAGCGCTCCGGACGGCGATCGAGACGCGCTGCTCCGACGCGATGAAGGCGGCGCTCGCCGACGGCACGGCGGACCTGATGTCCCGCCTCGGCGACCATCCACGCGCCGCCCGCCTGCTCGCCGCGGCCGCCCGCTGGCGCGACGGCCACCCGCGCCCCATGCCGGAGGGCGTGGACGCCGAACGGGCCGAGGCCGACGCCCGCGCGGCCCTCGGCGACGAGCGCTACACGGCGGAGTGCACCAAGGGCTCGGCGCTCACCCCGGACGACGTCCTCGGCGAACTCGACGAGGCCCTGCGCACCCACTCCGCCGGTACGGCGGCGTCATGAGGCGAAGCTCCGCGCATCCGCCCGGCACCAGAAATCCGCCCGGCGCTACGAACACCTGAACTTCGACTCCGCCCAGTCCGCGAGCGCCAGGTCGTCGAAGGAACTGTGCGGCTCCACCACCAGCCGTACGGTCTCGCGTCCCACGAGGTTCACATGGACCGGCAGCGCCGCGTCCCCGCCCTCGACCAGCCCGGACTTCCACAGCTGGACCCCGTCCGCGTAGACGGAGAAGTAGACCTTGCCGAGCCCCAGCGCCATGTCGTCCACGCCGACCGTCGCGTCGTAGGAGGCGCACTCGCGGTTGAGGTCGATGGTGACGGAGGACCGGCCGTGCACGGTGACACCGTGCTCGTACTGCGTGCCGCCGGCCGAGACACCCCACCGCTGCCACACCCAGCTGCTCTCGGCGATCCGCATCTCGGGCCGGGTGCCGTCGCCGTTGATGTCGTACGCCAGCTCGCTCCACTGGTAGACGGCCGGCGCGGGCGGGGGAGGCGGCGTCGGTGTGGGGG
>NZ_JXTE01000015.1 GCF_000972385.1 Streptomyces sp. WM6386 | reverse complement strand
GGCGACATCGGGCACATCCAGGCCGTGCCCGACGGCCGTCCCTGCGCCTGCGGCAACCGGGGCTGCCTGGAAGCCCACTTCAGCGGGGCCGCGTTGGCCGGTGACGCCGAGCAGGCCGCGCGTGAGGGCCGGTCGCCGCAGCTTGCCGCCCGGTTGGAGACGGCCGGGCGTCTGACGGCCGAGGACGTGTCGGCTGCCGCGGCAGCAGGGGACGCGGTGTCCCTGGAGCTGATTCGGGAGGGCGGGCAGCGTCTGGGCCAGGTCATCGCCGGGCTTGTCAGTTTCTTCAATCCGGGGCTGGTGGTGATCGGTGGCGGTGTGACCGGGCTCGGGCACACGTTGCTGGCCAGCGTTCGCACCCAGGTGTACCGGCAGTCGTTGCCGCTTGCCACGCGCAATCTGCCGATTGTTCTGGGGGAGTTGGGACCGGCAGCCGGAGCGATCGGCGCGGCCCGGCTCATCAGCGACCACGTCTTCTCGCCTGCCTGACCGCTGCCCGACCCTGTCGGCAACGGACCACCACTCGCGCCACTACACCTCCGTGGCGTCACCCCACCCATTGCGCCTCGGCAACCCCATGGCGCCATCGCGACACCCGTAGAACCACCGCGACAACCCGTAGAACCACCGCGTCACCCGTAGAACCCTCGCAACACCACAGTGCCGCCGTATCCATCGCATGAAGCGCCGGCGGTCGGCTCCCAACACCGCATGGTTCCCAGGCCCTCAGGCCTGCCCCGCCCCGCCCTGCTCAGCCCCTACGCCCCGGCGCACGCCGCCCCGGGCTTCCCAGAGCTGCCCAAGCACACCGATCCGCCCTGCCCAGCTCCGCTCGCTCACGGCCCGTACCTGCCGAGGGGATTCCTCATGGCACCACCATCACCCCTGCTCACCATGTCCGGTATCACCAAGTCGTTCCCGGGCGTTCGCGCCCTGGACGGTGTGGATCTCGAGGTCGAGGCCGGAGAAGTCCATTGCCTCCTCGGCCAGAACGGAGCCGGAAAGTCCACCTTGATCAAAGTGCTCGCCGGAGCGCACCAGCCCGACCGCGGTGAGATCACCTGGCAGGGCGAGGCCGTGACCCTGGGGTCGCCGATCGCCGCCATGCGCCTGGGTATCGCCACCATCTACCAGGAACTCGATCTGATCGAGGGGCTGTCCGTCGCGGAGAACGTCTTCCTCGGGCACGAGCCGACCACCGCCGGGTTCGTCGTGCGCGGCTCCACCGCCCGTACGGCGACCGCGGAGTTGCTGGAACGTCTGGGGCACTCGGAGATCGCCCCCTCGCGACTCGTCGGTGACCTGTCCGCGGCGCAGCAGCAGATCGTTTCCATGGCCCGCGCACTGTCCCACGAGGTCCGGTTGATCGTGATGGACGAGCCGTCCGCGGCGCTCGACCCCGAGGAGGTGGACAACCTCTTTCGGATCGTGGGTGATCTGACGGGTGACGGGGTCGCCGTCATCTACATCTCCCACCGCCTGGAGGAGATCCGGCGCATCGGTGACCGGGTCACGGTCCTGAAGGAGGGCCGGTCGGTCGCGGGCGGTCTGCCCGCCGAGTCGACGCCGACCCAGGAGGTCGTGGCCCTGATGACCGGGCGGAATGTGGAGTACGTCTTCCCTGATCGCCCCGAGACAGGGTTCGCCACGGGGAAGGAACCGGTGCTGACGGTCGAAGGGCTCACCCGGCGAGGGGAGTTCGCGCCCGTCGATCTGGAGCTGCGGCCCGGTGAGATCGTCGGTCTGGCCGGGCTCGTCGGGTCCGGGCGCAGCGAGATCCTGGAGACGATCTACGGGGCTCGCAGGCCTGACGGCGGTCGGGTCCTCGTCGAGGGCACACCTCTGCGCCCGGGAAGTGTCCGCGCCGCCGTCCTCGCCGGCATCGGGCTGGCGCCCGAGGAACGCAAGGCGCAGGGCCTGCTGATGCTGGAGTCCGTCAGCAGCAATGTCTCGGTCTCCACCCTGTCCAGGTTCGCCCGCGCGGGCTGGATCGACCGCCGTTCCGAGCGGGCCGCGACGCACCAGGCGGTTCGGGAACTGTCCCTGCGCCCGGACAATCCCGATGCCGCGATCAGGACCCTGTCCGGCGGCAACCAGCAGAAGGCGGTCCTCGCACGCTGGCTGTTGCGGGGCTGCAAGGTGCTGCTGCTGGACGAGCCGACCAGGGGTGTCGACATCGGTGCCCGGGCGGAGCTCTACGCCGTGATCCGCCGGCTGGCCGACGAGGGCCTGGCCGTACTTCTCGTGTCCAGTGAGGTGCCCGAGGTCCTGGGTCTCGCCGACCGGGTGCTGGTGCTGCGTGAAGGCAGCGTCGTGCACACCGCGGACGCCCGGGAGCTCGACGAGCACCGCGTACTCGATCTTGTGATGGAAGGGAGCCCGACGCCATGACGCAGCCGGCCACCGCGGCGCAGAAGCAAGCGCCGACGTCCACCGCCAAGTCCGCAGGGGACAAGGACAGTTCACGCCGCCCCGGTCTGCGGTGGGACGTGCGCACGCTGTCCTTGCTCGGAGTCCTCGCCGCCCTCGTCGCGGTCGGCGGGATCACCGCACCGGACGAGTTCCTGGCGACGAGCAATCTGCAGCTCGTCCTCACCCAGGCGTCCGTGATCGGCGTCGTCACCGTCGGCATGACCTTCGTCATCACCAGCGGCGGGATCGACCTGTCGGTCGGCGCGATGGTGGCGCTGGCCTCGGTGTGGGCGACGACCGTGGCGACCCAGGAGTTCGGGTTCGCCGGCATCCTCTTCACCGCGGTGATCGTCGGTGTGGGCTGCGGCCTCGTGAACGGACTTCTGATCGCCTACGGCAGGATGGTGCCGTTCATCGCGACGCTCGCCATGCTGGCCTCCGCCCGTGGCCTGGCGTTGCAGATCACGGACGGCAGCACCCAGGTCGTGAGCGTGGAATCGGTGCTCGATCTCGGCGCCAGGGACGCCTACGTCCTCGGCGTCCCGCCCCTTGTCCTGATCTTCGGTGCGGTCACCGTCATCGGCTGGCTGCTGCTCAACCGCACCACCTTCGGCCGCCGCACCGTCGCGGTCGGCGGCAACGCGGAGGCCGCCCGCCTCGCCGGCATCGACGTCCGCCGCCAGCGCCTCTACCTCTACCTGCTGTCCGGACTGTGCTGCGGTATCGCCGCGTTCATGCTGATCGTGCTCGCCGGCTCGGGCCAGAACACCAACGGCAACCTCTACGAGCTGGACGCCATCGCCGCGGCGATCATCGGCGGCACGCTGCTCAGCGGTGGCCGCGGCACCATCATCGGCTCCGTCCTCGGTGTCCTGATCTTCACCACGATCACCAACATCTTCGCCCTGAACAACCTCGAGACCGCTGTCCAGCAGATCGCGAAGGGCGCCCTCATCGTCGCCGCCGTCCTGGTCCAGCGCCGCTCGCCGCACGGCGACACCTGACGCCGTACCGCACGCCGCCGGACGGCGGCCCTGACACCGCCGTCCGGCACCCCCGCCTCCCCAACCGACGCACACCGCCCAGTCGAAGGGTCGATCCGCCATGGCAAGAACCCCCGCCACCAGCCGCAGAGCACTGCTGTTCGGCACCGCAGCCGTTTCCGCCGGCGCGCTGCTGACGGCCTGCACCAGCAATGAGCCCAAGGACCGGGAAGGGGCCGCGGACAACGCCGCCCCGGTCGCGGACGACAAGCCGGGCAAGGCCGTCACCATCGGCTTCGCCGGCCCGCAGGCCGACCACGGCTGGCTCAACGCCATCAACGACAACGCCAAGTCCCGTGCGAAGAAGTACTCCGACGTCACGCTGGAGATCACCGAGGGGTCCAACGACACCGCCCAGCAGATCGGCCAGATCCAGACCCTGATCAACAAGAAGGTCGACGTCCTGGTGATCCTTCCGGCCGACGGCAAGGCCCTCACCCAGGTCGGCCTGCAGGCCATGAGGGCCGGCATACCTGTCATCAACCTGGACCGTGTCTTCGCCTCCCCGCAGGCCTACCGCTGCTGGATCGGCGGCGACAACTACGGCATGGGCCTCAACGCCGGGCACTACATCGGCGAACAACTCAAGGACACGAAGAACGCCAAAGTCGTCGAACTCGCCGGCCTCGACAACCTCGAACTGACCCAGCAGCGCACCAAGGGCTTCGACGACGCCCTGAAGAACTACCCCAACATCAAGAAGGTGGCCCGCCAGGCCGCCGACTTCACGGTGGAGTCAGGGCAGGCCAAGATGGCGCAACTGCTCCAGGCCCAGTCGAAGTTCGACGCGCTGTGGAACCACGACGACGACCAGGGCGTAGGCGCGCTGCGCGCCATCGAGCAGGCCGGCCGCGACGACTTCCTGATGGTCGGCGGCGCGGGTGCCAAGTCCGCGATGGACGCCATCAAGGCGGGCGACAGCGTGCTCAAGGCGACCGTCCTGTACCCGCCGACCATGGCCGCCTCCGCCATCGATCTCGCCCGGGCGCTCGGCCAGGGCAAGGGCGTCGGCGGCCTCGCCGAGTTCGAGATCCCGTCCTCACTGACCCTCTACTCGGCCGTGGTCACCAAGGACAACGTCGACCAGTACCTGCCGACCGGCTTCATCTGACCGGTCCGGGCCGCGCGCCCCGCGAACACAGCGATCCGTCAGTGACACTCCGACCAGGAGGAATCCGTATGGAACAGAGGGACAGTCGGACCGCACCGCCGGCACTCGGCGTGGGCATGGTCGGCTACGCGTTCATGGGCGCCGCGCACTCACAGGGGTGGCGCACCGTCGGGCACGTGTTCGACCTGCCGCTGCGGCCGGTCATGGCCGCGATCGCCGGGCGCGACGCGCACGCCGTGCGGGCGGCGGCCGACAAGCACGGCTGGGCCGCGACGGAGACCGACTGGCGCGCCCTCATCGTCCGCGACGACGTACAGCTCGTCGACATCTGCACACCGGGCGACAGCCATGCGGAGATCGCGATCGCGGCGCTGGAGGCGGGCAAGCACGTGCTGTGCGAGAAGCCGCTGGCCAATACGGTCGCCGAGGCGGAGGCCATGACCGCGGCCGCCGAAGCGGCCCGCTCGCGCGGGCAGTTGGCCATGGTGGGCTTCAACTACCGGCGGGTGCCCGCCCTCGCCTTCGCCCGACGGCTCATCGCCGACGGCAGGCTCGGCACGCTGCGCCACGTGCGGGTCAGCTACCTCCAGGACTGGCTGGTCGACCCCGACTTCCCGCTGACCTGGCGGTTGCAGCGGGAGCACGCGGGGTCGGGGGCGCTCGGTGACCTCGGCGCGCACATCGTCGACCTCGCGCAGTACCTGGTGGGTGAGCTGCTGGTCGGGGTCTCCGCCCAGTTGGAAACCTTCGTCAAGGAGCGCCCCCGCCTCGACGGCCCCTCCTCGGGCCTGTCCGCTTCCGGCGGCACCCATCGTGCTCCGGTGACGGTCGACGACGCGGCCGTCTTCACCGGTCGGCTAGCCTCGGGCGCGCTCGCCATGTTCGAGGCGTCCAGGATGGCCTCGGGGCGCAAGAACGCCCTGCGGCTGGAGATCAACGGCGAGTCCGGTTCGCTCGCCTTCGACCTCGAGCGGCTCAACGAACTGTCCTTCCACGACCACCGGGAGCCCGCCGCCACGGCGGGGTTCCGCAGGATCGTCGTCACCGAGGCCGAGCACCCCTACCTGGAGGGCTGGTGGCCGCCGGGCCATGCGCTCGGCTACGAGCACACCTTCGCCCACCAGGCCCGCGACCTGGTCGAGGCCATCGCGTCGGGCACTGACCCGATGCCGTCGTTCGCCGACGGTCTGCAGGTGCAGCGGGTGCTCGCCGCGGTGGAGGAGAGCGCGCAGAAGAACGCCGTCTTCACCCCTGTCCAGGCCGTCGAGGCCGAAGTCCGCTAGAGGGCCGTCAGGAACGCCGCTCGGAAGCACCATGCCATGCCCGTTCACCCTGTTCACCGGTCAGTGGGCCGATCTGCAGCTGGAGGAAGTGTGCCGACTGAGAGCCGCCGGGCCGGTCCGGGCTGCCCTGACACCACTTTGTCCTGATCAAGGAAAAAGTTCGTCGCTTCGGTGCGCAAAGGGTTCCGGTCAAGGACGAACGGGGCTACGGTCCCTTCGTGCACAGCCACCCCACAGTGGTTCGAAACTGACGGCGCATTAAGGTCGCACGGCGCACGGTTCGTGCGACCGGGCCACGGAGGACGTCCCTGCACGGCGCAGGGCCACGAGCCCTCAGGTATCCCGCACTTCTCACCGGCGGCGGGCTTTGCTCTTTGCCGCCCACGCGTACGCCGTAACCGCGCCGAACACGGAGGAGTCCTCCTGGGCCGCGGCCGAAGCCGCCCCAATGCCGGCGGTGGACGGGGAGGCCCCCGGGCCCCCAACCCACCGTCCTCCACACCACATCGGTACCTCGACTTGGCAGGGAGGCAGCCCGTGAACAACGACCGGACAGCACCGGAGCCGCAGGCCAGCGGGCGGACCGCACGCACCGGTGTCTGGTTCGTCGGAGCCCGCGGATCGGTGGCCACCACCGCCGTCGCCGGATGCGCGGCGGTCGCCGCCACACTGCATCCGCCGACCGGCATGGTCACCGAGACGCCGCCGTTCGACGGCACCGGCCTGCCGCCCCTGGCCTCACTCGTCTTCGGCGGCCACGACACCACCCACTGCCCGCTGCCCAAGCGAGCCGAACACCTCACCGATGCGGGCGTCCTCCCGCACGGCCTCGCCCCCGCCGTGCGCGCCGAACTCCAGGCCGCGGACGAGGAGATACGCCTGGGCGGACCGCTCCCGAACGACCCGCGCAGCGACGAGGAACTCATCGCGGACTTCGCCGCCGACCTCACCTCCTTCCGCGCGCGCAACGCACTGGCACGGATGGTCGTCGTCAACGTCTCCTCGACAGAGCCGCTGCCCGCACCCGACGCCGTACGACTGCCGCCCAGCTCCCTCTACGCGGCCGCCGCCCTGCGAGCCGGCTGTCCCTACGTCAACTTCACACCGTCCACCGGGCTGCGCACCCCGGCCCTCACGGACGCCGCCGCAGCCGGCGGGCTTCCCCACGCGGGCCGTGACGGCAAGACCGGCCAGACGCTGCTGCGGGCCGTGCTCGCCCCGATGTTCGTCCAGCGCGCCCTGCACGTGCAGGCCTGGTCCGGCACCAATCTGCTGGGCGGAGGCGACGGGGCGGCGCTGGCCGACCCGGGCGCGGCCGCGGCGAAGAACGCCGGCAAGGAACGTGTCCTCGCCGAAACCCTCGGACACACACCGCAGGGTGAGGTGCACATCGACGACGTGCCGGTGCTCGGCGACTGGAAGACCGCCTGGGACCACATCGCCTTCGAAGGCTTCCTCGGCTCGCGCATGATCCTCCAGACCATCTGGCAGGGCTGCGACTCGGCCCTGGCCGCACCGCTCGTGCTGGACCTGGCCCGCCTGGTCGCCCGCGCCCACGAGGCGGGCCTGACCGGACCGTTGCCGGAACTGGGCTTCTACTTCAAGGACCCCGACGCGGGCCCGTCGGGCCTCTCGGAGCAGTTCACCGCGCTGCTGTCGTTCGCCGACCGCCTACGGGAGGCGCAGTGACCCGTTCCCTTCCATCCCGCCTCACCCCGCCCGCGCCGCCCACCCCCGAGCCGCGGGACCGGCCCGAACTGCGCCGCGTGGACAACGACGTCGAGCGGTTCGGCCCCGACGATGCAGATCCACCGCAGACGCGGATACGGCCCCGTCGAGCTGTTCACGGATGGCGAAGGCCCCTATGTGGGGCTCAGGTTGGCCAAGACGGTGGCCGGCAGGAAGCCCGGCATGCGCCGCCGGCTCGCCGTCGTCCCCCATGACCCATGACGCCTCCGCGGCAGCCACGGCCGCCTCCCCACGAGCGGCGACAAAGGTCCGCTCGTCCTTGTCTCCACCCCCCGCGCAGTGTCCGGCCGCGTCGCGGCCACCGAAGTGAAGTCCCTTCTCCTGCGGCTTGCCGGCCTCGCCTGAGACGGCGGACGTCAGGCATCCGCAGCACCGCGACAACGAAAGAGAGAACCCCTGTGACCGCGTTCAACGACGAAGCCGTCACCAGCGACGACCTGCGCCGCGCACTCGGCGTCAGCCGCCGCCGTTTCCTCACCACCTGCACGGCCGTCACCGGCGCGGCGATCGCCGCCCCGGTCTTCGGCGCCGCGCCCGCCCTGGCGCAGGACAGATCCGCAGCCTCCGGCGGCGACCGGGGCCGTTCCGCTCTGGTCCCGCCGGACAAGCGCGGCATCATCCTCTACACCGTCCGAGACGCGGTCGGCCGCGACCCGCTCGCCTCCGACCTGCCCTCCGGTTTCCGCGAGGTGTTCAAGCAGCTGTCGCGCTTCGGGTACCGCCAGGTGGAGTTCGCCGGCTACGGCCAGCACGCCAACGCGCCCGGCGGCGCAGACCTGGGCACCGTCCAGGGCGCGAAGCTGCTCCGCTCCTGGCTCGACGCGTACGGCCTGCGGGCGCAGGGCAGTCACGGCTTCATCCCGCCGTCCTGGCCCCTGACGCCGTCCGACCTGGACACCTTCAAGCGCTGGCTGGAGATATCCAACATCCTCGGCATGGAGCACATGGGCACCGGCGCCGATCCCACCAACACCCCCTACCGTGCCGACTGGGACGCCGCAGCGCAGAAGTGGAACACCCTGGGCGCCATCGCCCGCCGCGAGGGCATCAAGCTCTACACCCACAACCACGACAGCGCCTACGACTTCCTGCTCGACGGCGGCCCGCTCGACGCCCAGGGCCGGCCGACCCGCAGCTCCGGGATCCGCAAGCTCGAGTACTTCCTGAAGACGACGGACCGCAAGAGCGTCTATCTGGAACTGGACGTCTTCTGGGCGCACGTGGCCCAGTACAAGTTCCACACGTACACAGCCCACGACGGCTCGCAGCGTGAGGACGTCTTCGACCCGGCCGCACTCGTGGTCCGCAACACCAACCGCTTCCCGCTGTTCCACGCCAAGGACGGCGTCGTCAACCTCCAGAGCGGTCTGGGCTACGACATGGTGCCGTTCGGTACGGGCGACATCGACTACCGGAAGTTCTTCACCCGGGTGGGTGCGAAGAACTACCACAACCCGATGGTCGAGCAGGACAACGCGCCCAGTGCGAGCGTTCCCGGCCAGTCCCTGGACTTCGCCCGCATCGGCTACGACAACCTCGCGGCCCTGCGCGCCCGTCACTGACGGAGCCTCACCCGCGGTGCCCGCCCGGCGTCTTGGCGCCGGGCGGGTCCCCGGGCATGCCCGAAAAGAGCGAAAACTCCAGGACAGTCTTTCCTCGAAAAGATTGAAACTTTGTCCTTGACGAGTTGAAAGTGGGCGCCCTAGCGTCCAACTCACGCATTTCGCCCGGCTGTTCACCCGCTGGCCAGACCGAAGGAGTTCTGAGTGCGCAACAGACGGATCGTCACCCTCGTGGGGGCGGCTGCGCTGGCCGGAGCCATCGGGCTCACGCCGCTCTCCCCAGCCCAAGCCGCCAAGTCAGACCCCGCACCGCCGGCGTCGTCGGACTTCCAGAAGGTCACCCTCAACGACCGTCCGGGCGAGCCCATGGCCCTGGCCGTCCTGCCCGACCGGCGGGTGCTGCACACCGCGCGCACCGGAGAGGTCCGCATCCATGACCCCAAGAGCGGCGTGAACTTCCTCGCCGCCGACCTGAAGAAGAGCCCCGCCGGGCTGTACCAGCACGACGAAGAAGGCGTGCAGGGCATCGCCATCGACCCCGCCTTCGTCAAGAACCACTGGGTCTATCTCTACTACTCGCCCCGCCTGGACACCCCCATGGACGACCCGGCCACCCCGGGTGTCAACGAAGGCGACGCGCCGCAGTTCGGTACGGCAGCGGACTTCGCCAAGTACAAGGGCGTCACCCGGCTGTCGCGGTTCAAGCTCGTGGGCAACAAGCTCGACTACGCCACCGAGCAGAAGATCCTCGACGTACCGGCCGACCGAGGCATCTGCTGCCATGTCGGCGGCAAGGTCGACTTCGACCACAAGGGCAACCTGTTCCTGTCCACCGGCGACGACTCCAACCCGTTCTCCTCCGACGGCTACGCCCCGCTCGACGACCGTGCCGACCGCAACCCCGCCTACGACGCGCGGCGCACCGCGGGCAACACCAACGACCTGCGCGGCAAGGTCCTGCGCATCAAGGCCAAGCCCAACGGCGGCTACGCCATACCGAAGGGCAACCTCTTCGCGCCCGGCACCGCGAAGACCCGCCCCGAGATCTACGCCATGGGCCTGCGCAACCCGTTCCGCTTCGGAGTGGACGACAAGACCGGCGAGGTCTACGTCGGCGACTACTCGCCCGACGCCAACACCGCCAACCCGGGCCGCGGCCCCGCCGGCCAGGGACGCTGGATGGTCATCGACCGCCCCGCCAACTACGGCTGGCCGTTCTGCGTGACCCAGGACATGCCGTACCAGGACTACGACTTCGCCACCCAGACCTCGAGCGGCGCCTTCAACTGCGCCAAGCCGGTCAACGACTCGCGCCACAACACCGGCCGCAGTCAGCTGCCTCCGGTCGAGGACGCGGAGATCGTCTACGGCTACGGGGCCTCCGCGGAGTTCCCCGAGCTCGGCACGGGCGGTATCGGCCCCATGGGCGGACCGGCGTACAGCTATGACAAGCACAACAAGGCCCAGAACCGCTGGCCCCAGTACTTCGACGGCAAGCCGCTCTTCTACGAGTGGACCCGCGACCAGATGAAGGCCATCACCCTCGGCAAGAAGAACGAGGTTCTGAAGATCGAGGACGCGATCCCCTCGATCACGACGGACGGCCCGATCGACGCCGAGTTCGGCCCCGACGGCGCGCTGTACGTCCTGGAGTACGGCACCGGCTACTTCGCGGAACTGCCCGAGGCCCAGCTCTCCCGCATCGACTTCACGCGGGGCAACCGAACCCCGGAGCCCAAGGTCGCCGCGGACGTGGTCAACGGCACCAGTCCGCTGACGGTCCAGTTCTCCAGCGCCGGCACCAAGGACGCCGACGGTGACGCCCTCCGCTACGCCTGGGACTTCGACGCGGATGGCACCGTGGACTCCAGGGAGGCGAACCCGAAGCACACCTTCACCGACAACGCCGTCTACGACGCCACGCTGAAGGTCACCGACAGCACCGGGCGTTCGGCCTCCGCCTCCGTCCCCGTCGTGGTCGGCAACAAGGCGCCCACCGTCTCGCTCACCACCGACCCCGCCCCGCACGGCGGCACGCCGTTCCACTGGGGCGACACGGTCACCTGGCAGGTCACCGTCACCGACGACCAGCCGGTGGACTGCTCCAGGGTCAGCGTCTCGTTCATCCTCGGCCACGACTCGCACGGCCACCCGCTCTCCACGAGCAACGGCTGCTCCGGATCGTTCGTGACCTTCGTGGACGGCGGTCACTCCGGTTCGGACAACCTCAAGGCAGTCTTCAACGCCACCTACACCGACTCGCCCCCGGACGGCCTGCCGTCCCTCTCGGGCAGCGCCGAGGTCGCACTGACACCGGCCGACTGATCCCACGCGACGACACCGCAGCGGGGCGCCCCACCCGAGGGCGTCCCGCTGGCGCGGCGCCACCCCGATCCCAGGGCGTGCAGAGGCACGAGCGTGGGGTGGCCAAGCAGACAGCGCCGCGCCACTCAGCCGCGCACGGCGACGCGAGCGGTCAGGCCGTCCACAGGCGGGCCACGCCGTCGGTGAGCTGGAGGAACTGCCGGGCACCGGGGTGGTAGTGCGTGGGGGAGAAGTCGAAAACGGTGCCCAGAAGCTTCCCCTCGGCCGGATCCCACATCGACAGATCGTTGTCACCACAGCTGAACAGGCGAGTGCCATCGCTGAAGAAGGGCCCGGTCGGCCCTTCGAATGCCAGCAGTTCCACGGCCATCGGCGTCCGGCGCGGTCCGCCCCGAGCGGTTCGGCTCGTATCGAAGATCCGTGCCCCAGGCGGTGTGGCGTCGCCGTCATCGAGGCCCTCGACGGCGACCCGGACCGAGTCGATCCAGGTCATGGCGCGATTCCAGGCGTAGCCCCGGTCGCAGACATCGAGCCGGCTCGGACCGTCCTCGGACTCCCAGACATTGCCTTCGACCCATGGGTCGAAATCCCACACCACAGGTATCCCGGCGGGATGCCACACCCAGCCGTCGTCCAGGATCCGCTTCCCATCAGGGCTCACGTACAGTGCGCCGTGGAAGTAGTCGAGATCGTGTTCCGGTGCGGGGAGCGAGCGATCTGTCAGCGACACTCCCGTTCGCGCGTCCGACACGTCCAGGCGGTTCCAGTCCGTGCGGTGGATCACCACGCACCGCCCACGACTCTGCGCGAACTCCAGTGAGAACGGCACTGTCTCTTCGTTGTCGCCCTGGTTGTCCAGGTCCATAGTCACTTCGCCGGTTCGGAGGTCGACCACCTCGCCAAAGCGGCCGAGGTCGTTGACCACCGCGGCGAACATGCCGTCGTGGGAGGCGTGCAGGTGCCTGCGGAGCCGGCAGTCATTCCATGGCTCGCGATCGGCTTCCGCCGGAACGGCGGTGGCCCCGACACTCTCGTGATGACCGCCTGCCATGTCCCACCGGCTGATCGTGCCGTCCTCGCTCAGCGTCAGCCAGACGGGCCGATCGCGATCACGCACAGGCGCCAGATCGACGACAGCACCCAAATGCGGTGGCACCGGGATCTGACAGACGGCGTCGCTGCTACCGATCATGGTTGCCCCCCACTCCCCAAAACCGGAGCGCCAGAATATCCGGGCGTGACTCACGGCCGGACAAAGGGACCCGCGGCCTTCTCGCGTATCTGACGGGCGGCACCGGCCAATACTGTGAGCCCGTCCGCACTATCTGGGAGAGGCATGACAAGTAGGTTCACCGAGTTGGTCGTTGACTGCCACGATCCGGAGAGGCTCGCGGACTTCTGGTGCGAGGTCCTGGACTTCAAGGTGATCGACCGGAGCGAGGGCAAGGTGGAGATCGGCTCCTGGGAGCCGACCGTCGAGGATGTTCGGGCCCGCCAGATGCCGCCCACCTTGGTGTTCGTCCAGGTACCCGAGGGCAAGACCGCGAAGAATCGGCTTCACCTGGACGTCAGTCCCATCGGCGGCAGCACCGTGGACGAGGTGACCCGATTGCTCGGCCTCGGCGCCAGCAGGACGGATGTGGGCCAGGGCTCAGACCGGAACTGGGAGGTCATGGCAGATCCCGAGGGCAACGAGTTCTGCGTCCTGCGCACCCTGGCACCACAGACGTAAGAGCGCGAGTGGCTGCGCGGGCGGGCCCTGTGGTCTGGCCAAGGCTGCCGAACGATGCCGGCCGGGAGGGCCAGAGCGTCTGATGGGCGCACGCCGCCCTTGCCGGCAGCATCGTGGTTCGCCGAAGCCTCGCACGGCAGGCACCTACTAGGTACCATCGGGTGTATGCCATCCCTGAACGTGTCGTTCACCGACGAGGAACTCGAGGGCGTGCGCGCGGCCGCGGCCGCCGACGGCAAGAGCCTCAAGCAGTACCTGCACGATCTCGGCGTCCGTGAGATGCAGCGCCGGCAGTTCATCACGGGCGCGAGCCACTGGGCCGACCGGCTGCGTGGGGAGTTCGACGACGCCTTCCCCGAAGACGTGCCCCCCGCCGAGCGCCCGGGCGGAGCCACGGCCGCCTGATGCACCTGCACATCGACGTCTCCTGGCTGCTCGACGTCCAGGAGGCCGCCCTCGGCAACGGCGAGGACATGTCCGTCGCGGACTACTCCGCCCTGGTCGCCGCCGTCGCCCGGCACAAGACCAAGCTGCCCACTCTTCAGGCCGCCGACCCGGACGCCGCATGGCGCGCCGCGGCGCTCATGCACACCATCGTCCGCCTTGAGCCCCTCCCGTACCGCAACGGCCTGTATGCCGCGTTCGTCACCGCCCAGTACATGAGCCAGTCCGGCGAGGGCATCGACCCGCCGTACGGCGCCCTGTCGGATCTCGTGCGCAAGATCCGCGACTCCCGTCTGCGTGTTCCCGAGGTCGCTGACCAACTTCGTTCCTGGAAGATCTGACCGGGGTACCGGGACCAGCCGCCAACGGCCGCCCTGGCCAGTTCAGGGTTCGAAGCCCCAGTAGGGGCGGGTGCGTGCGCGGGCTGCGAGGTGCGGCGTTGCGCCCCGACTGGTGGTGACGATCAGTCCGCTCCCGAAGTCCGCCACCGGGGAAGAACGTCCGCGGCGATCCGGTCGACCACCGACCGCGGCGCGGAGAAGGGGCCCTGCGCACGCGGCCACGGGGCGACGACATCGGTGAACCCCAGCTCGTCGGCCCGGCCCAGAAAATCGTCGAAGCAGTCGGCCGACTGGATACTGAGCACCGGTGCGGCATCGGTCTGCAGCACTCGCCGGAACTCCGGATCGGCCTCGCGTCCGTGCGTAGCAAGGGCAGCCGTCATCCGGTCGCTCGCCTCCGAGACAAGACCCCACCACGCGTCGAGCCGCTCGGCCATCCCTCCGATCGTCACCCACCCCTGCCCGTACCGCGCGGCGACAGACGCTGCACCGGGACCGTTGGCCGCCACTATGAACGGCAGCCGCGGCCGCTGCCGGCACCCGGGCACCGAACGGGCGTCGACGGCGGAGTAGTAGTCACCCTGGAAGGAGACATGATCCTCACGGAGGAGCCGATCGAGCAGCTCGACGAACTCGCCGAACCTGCGAACCCGGCTCTTCGGCGCTCCCGCCCCGAAGACGTCGACGTCGTACCCGCTCTCCGCGCCGGCCCCGACGCCGAGAGTGAGGCGCCCCTCGCTGATCTCGTCGAGGCCGATCAGGTCGCGGGAGAAGGTCACCGGGTGGCGGAAGTTCGGGCTGGCCACAAGCGTGCCGATTTCCAGCCGCGACGTGACCAGCGCGGCGAGGGTCAGCGTCGGCACAGTGCCGTACCACGGGCCGTCGAGCAGCCCGTCCCAGCCGAGATGGTCGAAAGTCCAGCCGTGGTCGAACCCGTACTCTTCGACGCTTGCCCAGATCTTCCGGGCGGATTCCCCGGAATGCTCCGGCAACACCGTCATCCCCACGCGCACGTGCGCCTCCTCGTCCCGTCCGTACGGCTCGGCCTGCCCGAGCGCTCGCTGCCCTGCCCGGTCTCTTGATGAGTCCGCCATCGTCGAGGCCCCGGAGGGACTTGAGCGACGAGTGTGCGAGTCTTCCGCATTGGTGATCGGCCCCCGACGAGGAACTGACGTACCAGCAGCAGAAGTTGCACACCACCTAATGATCAACTATCGGCACACGACAGTAGTCGACCGGCCCGCGAGGCGAAACGTGGCGGTGTCTGGGCCTTGTGTGGCAGCAGTGCTCATCGCGGGAGCGCCTGGTTCAGGACGGCGAGCGCGGGCAGCGCGGCACGGGCTCAAGCGCGCGTCAACGCTGAGGCCGCTGTGACGGCCCTGTGGCCGGAGGAGTGGCTTCCGTCATACTCCGCTCACCCCTGCCCTGGTGAGGTGACTGGATGCGTACCGTCCTCCCCGCACTGCGCGGCTGTCTGCTGCCGCTGCTGGTTCACCTCCTGATAGGTGTCCCGGCCGCCCTCGCCATCCTCTGCACGCGCTGGTACATCGCCTACGGCCACTGTCAGTACGACGACCTGGACCGCCGGGGTCTGGACGGCTGCACCTACGACCAGATCGAGAACAGCGGCTTCGCTCTGATCGCCATGATCCTGTTCGGCACGCTTGTCCTCCTCCTGCTCCTCCTCTTCGACCTCCTCCGCCCCCTGTACAGCGGCCGGCCTCTCGCACCACGCCTGTTGACCCTGCCGGCACTCCTGATCCCGTACGCGGTGTACGTGACGAACGGGGGGTGGTGAGCAGTCGCCGGTGCCGATCACGCCCCCGTCGCCACCGTGCACCCCCGCTGCCGCAGCGCCCGCCCCCCGTCGCCGTCTGCGGGCGACCTGCCCCCTGCTCGGGGACCGGTCCAAGTGGAGGTGCCCGGGCGCTTGGTGTTAAGGAGCGGTGGGCCGCTGGGGGGAGCGGAGCACGAGCAGGGTGATCTCGCTGGGGGCGAAGATGCGGAACGGCGGGCCCCAGAAGCCGGTGCCGCGGCTGGTGTAGAGGAGGGTGCGGGTGCCGTGGTGGCTGAGGCCGGCGAGGGCGGGCTGGTCGATACGGACCAGGTGGTGGAAGGGCCAGATCTGGCCGCCGTGGGTGTGGCCGGAGAGTTGCAGGTCGATGCCCGCGTCCGCCGCGCGGTCGACGAACTTCGGCTGGTGAGCGAGGAGGAGTACGGGGAGGTCGGGGTCGGCGCCGTCCAGGGCTCCGGCGAGATGGGCGCGGTGTCCGGCCAGGCCGGAGGATTCGGCGGTGACGTCGTCCACGCCGGCGACCACGAGGGTGTCGCCGCCACGTTCGAGCAGCAGATGGCGGTTGCGCAGCGGTTCCCAGCCCAGCTCTCCCATCAGGTCGACCCAGCCCTGGGCCTCGCTGTAGTACTCGTGGTTGCCGGTGACGTAGACCCGGGCCCGGGTGGCCTGCACGGTGCCGAGCGGGGCAGCCTGGGCGCGGCGGCGGTCGGCCGTGCCGTCCGCGATGTCGCCGGTGTGGCAGACGAGGTCGGCCTCCAGGGTGTTCACCACTTCGCAGACCCGTGCCGACCAGCGGGCGCGGTCGAGGGGGCCGTAGTGCGTGTCGGTGATGAGGGCGACACGGGTGCCGTCCAGCCCGGCGCCCAGGCGCGGGAGCCGCACGTCCAGTTCCCGTACGCGGGGTACGCGACGGGCCTCGGTGTACCCCCAGGTGAGCAGTACGACGGCCACACCGAGGACGGCCCAGGTCACGATGCGGGCCCGATCCTGTCCGTCCCCGACACCGGCCACGCTCAGGGCCGGCCGCAGCAGGACGCCGAGCAGAACGGACCAGGTGAACAGGACCCAGCTGCTGCCCAGCAGGGTGTCACCTGTGATCGCCGCCCAGTCCTGCTGGCGCCGGCCATGGCCGCGCACCATCGCGAGCGGCATACCGATCAGACCGAGGACGAACAGGGCGGTGCCGGCCAGGGTGACGGGCAGCGGCCAGTGCTGCCCGGAATACAGCAGTACCCAGCAGGGCACAGCCCACAGCAGGACGGGGGCAACCAGGGGGATGTAGCGCATCAGGCGGTGCAGTTGGCTCGGTCGAGCCGCTTGCGCCGCATCGTCTGCTGGGCGGGTGTCGCTGGTGTTGGTCACAAGCCGCTCCTCCTGATGCTCTGTCCCTTGAATCATGCCCCTTGCGGTGCCGGATGGCGGACGGCTCAGTCGTCGCATCACCGACCAACCCATGGCTTTGGTGTGATCCGTCGCTCATGCCCCGATTCTGCTCTGGCCTCAATCGCGGGAGGCCTGGCGAACTCACTGCGCTCTGTCAGCGACCTGCCCGCACATCGAAGTTCCGTTGCAGGCAGAGGACTTGGGCAGGTCATCTGCGTCAACGGGGTTTCATTGCGTCAAGTACGGCCACTCCGCCCCGTAACGCCCACAACATCACGCAACTCCGCAACGGCCCTGCGCCGGGACCTGCCATGCTGAGCAAGTTCGGCTCTGTCCTCACGCCTTGGAGGTTTTGATGCGTGCAGGCGTGGTTGTCGCCGCGCAGCCCGGTGTGGAGGATCTCGCCGTGCGGGCCGAGGAGTTGGGCTTGCACAGCGTCTGGGTCAACGACACCCCGATGGTCCAGGGCGACCCCTTCGTCGCCCTGAGCCTGTGTGCGAGGGCCACCAGTCGCATCAGGCTCGGCATCGGTGTGACCTCACCGGCGCTGCGCTCGGCCCCGGCCGCCGCGAGCGGGCTCGCCAGCCTCAACGCCCTGGCACCGGGCCGGATCATCTGCGGGGTCGGCACGGGAAACACCGCCCGGCGCACCCTGGGCATGCGGCCGACCACGGCGGCTCAGCTGGAGAACTTCACCGTCGCGCTGCAGGACCTGTGCGCCGGACGTTCGACCGAGTATCGCGAAGGCGACCGGGTCCGCGACATCGAGTTCCTGCACGCCGGGGCGCACGTGAACACCGCCGATCCGATCGAGTTCGTCGTGGCCGCGCTGGGGCCGCAGGCGGCCGCCGTTGCCGGCCGCCGCGGCACCGGCCTCATCTCCTTCGGCCTGCTGGAGCCCACCGCCTGGCAGGCGCTGCACGACACCCGCCGCCACGCCGCCCAGGGCACACCCCGCGGCCCCGGCTCCCGCACGGACTCCTACGTGGTCACCTCGCTCCACCTGCTCGACGAGGACGAGGACCCTCACGGCGACGCGGCCCGGGACACGACGGGCCACCTCGTCCTGTCGCTGCTGGCCTTCGCCGCCGACACAGCCGCTGACACACCCGCCTTCGCCGAGCAACTCGGCCCCGAGGAACGCGAGGCGGTGCGGCGGCTCCTCGACCGGCGCGGCACCACCGCCACCGCGCCGGACCGGCACACCAAGCTCTACCCCAACTACCTCGGACGCATCGCACCGCAGGACCGGGACCTGGTTCTCCCCTCGCTGATGAACACCCTGGCCCTGGTCGGAACCCGCGACGACCTCCTCGCCCGCATCACCACCCTGGAACAGGCCGGCATCGACGAACTCCTCATCCAGCCGGTGATCGACCCAGCCACCGAGATGGCCCAGCTCGCGAAACTCCTCACCTGAGCGGACCTGGGGCGACTGCGTCGAGCCGCCCAACGTGAAGGCGGGAGGCTCCCGGAGGACCTCGGCGGACGCTTTCTCGGGGCCGCCGAGATCGCGCAAGTCCTCACCCTCGCCGATTCGGAGCCCCGCGGCACCTAGGCCGGGCTTGCCCACATCGTCTGAGGCACCGTGGGCCTCACTCGGTCAGCGTGGAGGCGAGAGCCTCGGTCGCGTCCACGAGTTCGGTGTCGCGCTCGGCCAGGAGACGCGGGATGATGCTGCGCTGGGCGCGCACGGCCCGGCGGGCGGCCGACTCCCACTCGATGTGGTCACCGTGGCGGCGTCGGAGCTTCGGGTAGGCGGCGGCGGTGGTCTCCCATTGCCGGGCGTCGGCTATGTTCCGCAGCAGGCGCAGGACCTGCACACGGCACGACGTCTGCGGGCGCTGGGCCAGGTCCCAGAGGAAGGGGACCGTGACGGCCGTCGCCTGTCCCACGACGAAGCCGTGCCGACAGATCCGGTGCCGCAATCGGTCCAGCGCGTTCTGCGCGGCGGCCTTGTCGCCCGAGGCGATGGCGGCGAGCAGGTAGGGGATGGCGGCGGCGGATCCCGACGAGTCCTCGATGTCGCCCCAGGACACGAGAGCGACGTCGCGGAGCGTGGTGGGCTGACGGGGCGGCGGCACG
Organism: Streptomyces sp. WM6386; assembly: GCF_000972385.1. Classification (GTDB taxonomy): domain Bacteria; phylum Actinomycetota; class Actinomycetes; order Streptomycetales; family Streptomycetaceae; genus Streptomyces. The sequence goes on along the minus strand of NZ_JXTE01000015.1, from coordinate 112,598 downwards.
GCTCCCTGACTGTTTTGGAGCTCGGTACACGGCTTCATGTCAGGCGCGCCCTGTGGGCAGCATGGCCCAGACGGTCTTGTAGTGGGGTGTGTGGCGGGTCCATCCCCAGTGCTGTGCGAGGGCCTCGACGATGAACAGGCCACGGCCGTGTTCGCTGAGCACTTTCGGTGCGTGCGCCGTGTGCGGAAGTCCGTCGCCCTGGTCGGTCACGGCGCACACCAGGTGGGTCGTGCGGCGTGTGAGTCGCAGCCAGACCTCGGACTCTCCGTCGTCGAGGGTGTCGCTCTTTCGGCCGTGCAGGACGGCGTTGGCGGCGAGTTCGGAGACGACGGTCAGTGCGTCGTCCCGGCACTGGCCCAACTCCCACTCGCCCAGCACGCGTTCGGTGAACTCGCGTGCCTGTGCGCATCCCTCGCTGCTGCCGGGCAGGCGCAGGGTGGCGCTCCTGCCGGTGGGGCGCGGAGCGGCGGCGGGGGGCGCGGCCCGGTGTGCCGGGAGCACGGCCGGGCCAGACCAGGGTGCTGGGCGCGCGGGCTGCGACACGGCATCTCCTGAGGTGGCGTCAGGACGTCAGAACTGGGCGCCAGCACGGAGGTTGGCGACGGGGTTATTATCCACGTCGACAGCCAGTCCGTGCAATTTCACGAGAAATTGCACGTGTGGATCGAGCCAGTCATGCGCGAGGAGACTGCAGTGCCATCAGTTCCGAACGGGGTGCAAGCGAGTTCACTGGAGGTCCGCTGGACCAAGAGCCGCCACAGCAACGCCGAGGGCAACTGCGTCGAGGTGGCGCCCCTGACCGAGGGAGGCGTGGCCATACGCAACTCCCGTGATCCGCACGGCCCCGCGCTGGTCTACACGTCCGCCGAGGTCGCGGCCTTCCTGGCCGGTGTGAAGGACGGCGAGTTCGACGACCTCATGTGAAAGGGGATGCGCGCCGTCCGCACCGGTCGCGGGCCCGGACATGCGCGCAGCGGCCAACCGGTGCGATAATGCAGGCTGTTGCCTTCTGCCCACCGGGAGTCAGGATGCCCTCCGAGTCGCCGCGTGTCTCCCGTCTCGAGCCGTACCTGCAGCGCACCGAGCCCGCCCCGACCTTGCTGAAGATGCTGGTCGGCGTGCAGCTGGCGGGCCTGCGCGAGGACGCGGGCGTGGCGCAGGAGCAGGCGGCTCGGGCCGTGGGGTTCAGTCCGGCGAAGCTGTCCCGCATCGAGGCGGGCAAGGGCCGCCGGCCACCCACCGAGGACGATGTCCGCGCGCTGCTGGAGTTCTACAAGACGGAGGAGTACGAGGCGTCCGTCCTGTTGCAGCTGCTGCGGCGGGCGGGTGAGCCCGGGTGGTGGCAGCGTTTCGACAAGCGGTTGATGCCGGAGTGGTTCGACCGGCTGGTCGGGCTGCAGGAAGCGGCCGATTCCATCCGTACGTTCGAGATCCAGTACGTTCCCGGACTGCTGCAGACGCCCGCCTACACGCGTGCCGTCGTGGAGCGAGGCCTGCCCGCTGCCCCGAGCCGCGAGGTGAACCGCCGCGTGGAACTGCGCATGAAGCGGGCGGAGCTGCTGGCGCGGCCGGACGCGCCCCAGCTGTGGGCGATCGTCGACGAGTCGGTGCTGCTGCGGATCCTGGGCAGCCGCGAGATCATGCGCGAACAGCTGGAGCACCTCATCGAGATGGCCGAGCAGCCGCACGTCGTCGTGCAGGTCGTACCCCTGGACGTGACCAACGCGTCCGCACCGGCCATCCCGGTCACCTACCTGCGCTTCGGCGGCCTCGACCTCCCGGACATCGTCTACCTGGAGCACATCAGAAGCGCCACGTTCCTGGAGGACCGTGACGAGACCGAGCAGTACCGCGTGGCGCTGGACCAACTGGCCGACGACGCGCTCAGCCCCCGTGACTCCCTCGACCGTCTGCGCGAGACCGTCAAGCTGCGCTACGAGGGCCAGTGAGCGGCCGCTCCGTCACAGGATGCGGCCACATCCGCCGAACTCGACCCATTCGTGGGTCTGCTGACGCGGAGCCACTTCGGTGTCGGGCCGCCAGGTGGACACTTCCACCAGGCCGGGCTCGAGGATCTCCAGCCCCTCGAACCACTGCGCGACGTCCTTCTCCTCGCGCACCCGACCCCAGTGCCCCTGCGTGGCCTTGTCCATGAAGTCGGTGACGAAGTCCCGCACCTGAGGGTCCTCGCTGACCAGTTGGCACATCACCAGGAAACTGCCGGGCACGAGCCGCTCGGTCACCCGCTTCACCACCGCGAGCGGGCCTTCCGTGTCGCTGTCCGGAATGCAGTGGAACACCGAGTTGAACAGCACGCCCACCGGCTGCGAGAAGTCGATCAGCCGCTGGGTGTCGGGGTGGGAGAAGATCACGTCGGTGTCGCGCAGGTCGGCCTGGATCACGGCGGTGCGGTCGTTCTGGTCCAGCAGGGCCCGGCCGTGCACCAGAACCATCGGATCGTTGTCCGCGTACACGACGCACGAGGTCGGATCGATGCGCTGGGCCACCTGGTGCACGTTGTTCTGCGTGGGCAGACCGGACCCGTGGTCCAGGAACTGCCGGATGCCGTACTCCTGCGCCAGCGTCCCCACCACCCGCTGCAGGAAGCGCCGGTTGTTCAGCGCCAGTGCCCGGGTGCTGGGCACCACCTTGTCCAGTTCCTCGCAGGCGGCACGGTCGACCGCGTAGTTGTCCTTGCCGCCCAGGTAGTAGTCGTACATGCGCGCGGCCGTCGGAACCGTGGCGTCGATCTTGGTGGACAACCGCTTCCCGGACTCCATCGTCTCCCCCAGTCGAGTACCGCACCGAGCTGACCGGTGCATCTGGCAATACATCCTAGGGACAAGGCACTTGGCGCATCCACCGTCTCTACAGAATCCCGACCGCCGCGGCCGACCCCGGCGAGGCACGGGCCGGGGGCGGCAGGCGACCTGTGCGTCGCAGGCCCCGTCTGGGATGCTGAAGGCCAGGCTCGACAGGGGGCAGACGGTGTTTACGGAACCTATGGCGCGAGCCGTTGTGGAACCAGCAGTACTCAAGCTGATACGGCAGTACCCCCGTGGCAGGTCGTTCTCCACGACAGTCACATTCGGCGGGGACGACTTCAGCATGTGCGCCCACGTACGGGCGCAGTGGGCGGCTCCCGGGCAGGTGAAGATCGCACTGGCCTGTTGGGTCGTCAACATGGACACCGCGCGCTATCTCGGTGGCAACCCGCCTGCTGGGGAGGAGATGTGCCTGCCACCGGAAGGCACAGCGCAGTGGGACGAGGAACTGACCAGCCGGGTGATCGGTCACCTCGTGGCTCGTATGAACGCTCTTGCCACCGCCCTGCCGACCACCGACGAACACCTCACCATCACCGTGCCTCTCGTCCTGACGTAGTCCGGCTGGACCAGGGATTGCGCATCCGTGTGACCCGGCTGAACCGCTCCTGTATTCCTTTGGCGATCCCGCCGCACGGTCACCTCGTACCGGACCGTGCCGCTTGGTTCCCTGGTCGGACAGCCTGGGTCAGGACGGCTGGTTGTGCCACGTTTCGTTGGTGTGTGGGGCGTCCTTGGTGAAGGGACTGTCCACGAATGCGACCAGGGCCATGGTGTCGGCGTCGGGTTCGTCGTTCGCCGCTCGATGGGTGATCGTTTGGGGCAGCATCACCAGCGCCGTGGTCCCCTGTTCATCCTGGGAGGGGCGTAGCTGAACTCGGACGCCGTGTCGGTCGGCCAGTCGGCCCACCACGAACAGACCCATGCGCTGGGAGATCGCGGCGTCGACGGTGGGCGGGTCGGCAAGGATGCGGTTGATGTCCGCGAGCTCCTCGTGGGGCAGGCCTATGCCCTGGTCGTGTATCTCGAGGATGGTCCGGCCGTCGGGCAGTCGTGCGGCGGTGATGTGGACCGGGACGTGCGGGGAGGAGAAGGCTGCGGCGTTCTCCAGGAGTTCGGCGAGCAGGTGGACCAGGTCGTTGACGGCGCGCCCGTCGATCTCGGCTTCCGGGATGCCGGAGAGCTGGATGCGCTCGTACTGCTCGACTTCCGAGACCGCGGCGCGGACCACGTCGACGAGAGGCATGGGCTGATCCCACTGCTGGGCGGGAGTCTCGCCGCTGAGCACCAGGAGGTTTTCGCCGTTGCGGCGCACACGTGTGGCGAGGTGGTCGAGCTGGAAGAGGTTCTCCAGCTGGTCGGGGTCGGCTTCCCTGTCCTCCAGGTCGGAGATCATGGCGAGCTGGCGCTCGATGAGGGACTGGCTGCGGCGCGCCAGGTTGCCGAGGATCGTGTTGATGTTGGCGCGCAGCAGAGCCTGTTCGGCGGCGAGCCGGACGGCTTCGCGGTGGACGTGGTCGAAGGCGCGGGCGACTTCGCCGATCTCGTCCGTGCTGGTGATGGGGATGGGTTCGACGTCGGAGTCGACCCGGCCCGGGACGGCGCGGGTGAGCTGGGTCAGCCGGGCCGGCAGCCGCTGTGCGGCGATGGCGTGGGCGGAGGCGCTGAGGCGGCGCATGCTGGTGCTCATCGTGCGGGCCACCCAGTTCGCGAGGAGGAAGGCGAGGAGGATGGAGGCGAGTACGAGCGCTGCGTTGACGATGGCGTCGTTGCGGGCGTCGTCGGCGATGTCGTGGGCTTCGGCCAGCGCGGTGCCGGCGAGGTATACCTCGACACTGCGGTAGGTGTCGAAGCTGAGGGTGGAGGCGGCGAAGAACGTCTCGGGCGTGATGCCCCGTTCGGTGAGTTGTGTCGCTGTCGCGCCGGAGGCGATGGCGCTGGTCATGTCGTCCAGACCCGGCGGGGGGACGAAGGTCCGCCCGGCTGCCTCGGCCCGCGTTTGGGCCTCTGCGATCTGCTGCCGCCCCTTCACCTCCGCGTTCGCGAGCGCCTTGCGCAACCGGGCCATGTCGTCGGTGCCGGCGAAGCCGGCGTACTCCTGCAGCGCGATCTGTTCGAGGTAGATGTAGGAGCTGAACGAGGCGAGCTGGGCTTGGAGTTCCCCCTTGGCGAGCCTGCTTCGGTCCTCGATGAGGAGGTGGGTGCCGATGGCGCGGATCAGCGACTCGGCCGCCTGGGTGAGTGAGATGGCGTACAGGGTGCGGCCGAAGGTGGCCTGGCTGCTGATGCCGAAGCCCAGTTCGTTGGAGATTTCCATCAGCGGGTGCTGCACGGCGTGGTAGCTCTCCTCGGTCTGCACGCCGGTCAGGCTGGATGTGAAAGCGTTGGCGCGTACTGTCGCGAGCCGCTTCTCGCCCGCGCGGACGAGTTGGACCCGGCGCTCGAGGCTGGCGGTGCTCGGCATACGGGCGACCGCCTCGTCGAACTTCTTTGCGTCCTGGTCGGTGATCTGCCGGGCCTTGGCGACGGTGTCGGAGTTGCGCTCGCCTTTCACCAACGGGATGACCGAGACGTCGCGTTCGTTGATGGCATCGCTGGCGTAGGTGTTCGCCGCCTGGACCAGTTCCGCCACACGGACCGCGTCCTTGGCCGTCTGCCAGGTGTCGACGGAGCGTTTGACCCGTACGCCGCCGAGGACGAGGGCGACGAGCACCGGGATCAGCAGGATGGCCTGAAGTTTTTGGGCCACACGCAAGTTGCGGGCACCGAATCTTCGGCCCGCGGCAGTGGGGGTGTGCGACACGGTCGTCCTATCGGCTTGGACCCGCCTCGTGTTCGACACTCTCCTCAACGAGACGGTCACAATGTGTTGTTCAGATCGGATCGTTCCGATGTCTAGCACTCTGCTTCCGCTGTTGACCCCAATTTCACCGAAGCGGTACCCAGTTGAGCTTTCAAGTGACGGCTGGGAGGCGGTTTCGCAGCCGCGCCGGTCTGCGGCCAATGGAGCTGGCGTTCCCAGGGCTCGATGTCCGGTTCCCCCGGGGGCAGCTCCTTGACCGGTTCTCCCTGCTCATCCAGTTCGAGGTGCTCCGTCGCGGACCGCGTCTTCCGCAACCGGATTTTCCCGCGAGGCGTGCCAGGGCGGTCGTCGTGTCGGCGGCGGAGGTCGTGTCGCCGGCCGTGACGAACAGGCGGTGGGCCTCCGTGAAGTGGGCGCGGGCCTCGGTCAGTTCGCCGCACTGTTCCAGGGCCGTGGCGAGACCGGCGAGGGCCCGGGCCTGGAAGCGACTCGTGCCGCCGTGGGTCGGTGGGGGCGAGGAGGGCTGACCTCCCCCGGAGGGTGGGAGGCGATGCCGTCTTGCCCAGCATGCGAGAGTCCGGACGGTCACTATTGCCGTGCGATGACCTTGAGCCAGTCCTCGACGGCGACGACATCTGCCCACTGCGGGAACAGCCTTTCGGTGAGCATCGTGTGCACCTCGGGGTCGGTGTCGAGGCAGGCATCCGCCAGGACGGTGAGGCCGAAGTCCAGATCGATGGCATGCCACAGGGTGGACAGCACTACCGCGCTGGTGGCGATGCCGGTGAGAACGAGGCTGTCGATATCGCGAGCCCTGAGTACCAAGTCGAGGTCGCTGCCCGAGAACGCGCTGCCCCGCCTCTTGGTAACCACCACGTCGCCCTGCTGGGGCGCAACGTCGTCATGAATCTCGGTGCCAGGGGCGCCCTCGGTGAACAGGCCGGCCCGCACGACGTTCGCCATCACCCTGTTGCGAGGGCTGACTTGCGGATCGCCCGGCCGTAACCCCATCACCACGTAGATCACGGGTATGCCGGCAGCCCGGGCACCGTCGATCGCTCTGCGCAAGCGCGGCAGATATCCGGAACCGTCGTCGGCGATGGCCACGACGTCCCGTTGGACGTCCATCACCAGAAGTGCGCTGTTCGCCATGCTTGCCTTCCCTATCTCCGTTGGAAACAAGGGCGAGTCTGGTGGATCAACCGCACTGCGGTGGAAGGTTTCGGAGAACCTCATCAGGTGGGGGAGTTGAGCCGAGCGAGGTCTGCTTCCTGTACGTCGGCATCAGGCGCTGGTTCCAGGCGCACGTTCACGAACTCGCCCCTGGGTTCGCCGCGATGCTTGATCAGCACGACGTCACCGCACTGCCCGGCTGGCTCAACACTCTCGCCACGAGCCTGTTCGGTGGACGCCCCGTCGATGGCCCAGCCGGTGGGCGTCGCCGGTAGGATCCGCGGGTTGTCTCTACGGGGAGGGACCATGGCCGAAGGCCGGAAGATGATGGACAACGGCGAGGAACGTGCCGCCGATGTCGGGGACGAGGCGGTGGTGCAGTTGGTGTACCGTCCTCAGCCCGCCGACACGTTGGTCGGCCTGCGGGTCCGGCAGCGGATCAAGCGGTGGGGGCTGGTGCTGCGGGGCGTGTTTCTCGCACTGTGGGTGGGACAGTGGCTGCTGAGCACCATCAGTCGCGGCAGTGTCGACGTGGTCTCCACCGTTCTGTTCCTGTTCGTCGTCCTGGTGGTGGGCGGCTATCCGCGCTTGCAGGCTGCCCAGGTGCAGCGCATTGTCGGAGGACAGGGCGAGTACCGCACAGCCGTGTCCGATGTCGGCATCACCACCGCCAACGACCACAGCACGCTCATCCAGAAGTGGTCGGTCCTCCAGGGCTACCGAGAGACGCCCGGCCACTTCGTCCTGCTCAGTCGGGACCCCAACATCATGTGCCTTGAGGTCCTGCCCAAGCGCGGGTTGAGCACAGCCGACGATGTCGAGCGGCTTCGTGCCCTGCTGGATCGCCACTCCGTCCGTGTCTGAGATACGCGCCCACGCGGGATGAACCCCCAGGGCGTCGACGCGTTTGTGCTCCAGGTCTGTCGGCGGCGCTTGCCGGGACGAGCAGGATCATGCGCTCAAGGAGTGGCGAAAGGGTGAGCCAGTTTCCTTGCCGATGTCCTGCACGGCGACCCGTGTTCTTCGACGGGCTCAACCACTGCTGCTACAAGTCCGTACAGCGGCCGGCCGTGCGCGGACGGCGCCGACTACGACGCTCCGCACATGGCCAGCGCGGTTCGCGCCAGCCCGCGCAGCCAGGCGTGGGCGTGGTCGGTGTCGTAGCGCTGATGCCACGACAGGTAGATGGGCGCCGACGGCAGTTCGAGCGGGAGGGGGAGCACGACCAGGCCGAGGTCGGCGACCGCTGACCGCGTGGTGGCTTCGGGGACGCTGAGCAGGAGATCGGATCCGCGCGCGAACTCCAGCGCGGCCGCTTCCGTGGGAGCGGTCGCCACCACGCGGCGGGTGAGGCCGAGCTGCGCGAGGGCGTCGTCGAGGGCATTGCTGAGGTTTCCACGTCGCGAGACGGTGATGTGCTCAGCGGCGGCGTACTGCTTTGCGGTGACGGTCCTGACGCGGGTGAGGGGGTGCCCCTGCCTCACGACGACGACGAGGCGGGTCTCGCCCACATTCTCGGCACGGATCTCCGGTGCGCTCGGGCGGTTGGCATTCGCCTCCAGGTCGACCTCACCGCGCCGCAACTCGGGGGTGTCGATGCTCGATTCCGCGACGAAACGCAATCGCACGCCCGGCGCCCGTCCACGCACGGCCGCGAGCAGTGCGGGGCCGCTCAGGGCGACCAGGGAATCGTGCCAACGGAGTGTGAAAGTGCGCTCCAACGTGGCCAGATCGAGTTCATGGCTCGGTGCCAGCACTCCCTGGACCTGGTGCAGCAGCTCGTGCACCTGTTCCCGGACGGCGATCGCATACGGCGTCGGGGTCATCGTGCGACCGGTGCGCACCAGGATCTGGTCCCCGGTCGTGCGCCGGATCCGGCCCAGACTCCGGCTCATCGCAGGGGCGGTGACGTGCAGGCGCGCGGCCGCCCCGGCCACACTTCCCTCCTCCAGCAGCGCGTCGAGCGCGGCGAGGAGGTTCAAATCCAATTGCATGTGAGTAATCCTAGCCGTGCTTAACATGCATTTGAAGTTAATTGGAGGGCTCTATACCTTCGAGATGAGAGCGCAAGACGGAACGCACAGCGTGGTCCGATCGGCCTCCTCATCACCCCTCCTCACACGGGAGTAACGCCATGCCCGAAACGCTTCAGACCACTGACGCCGCCGCCTCCGACGCCGACCTGCTCGGCCAGACCGCGATCGCCGTACGCGCGGCCGGCTCGGCGCTGCACAAGCGCTTCGGCGAGGTGGTCCGCTACCAGACCCGCGAAGAGCTGATGCGCGCACTCGCCGCCAACGACGACGCGGCCCTCGACATCCTGCGCCCCCGCCTCACACGCCTGCGCCCGGACGCCGGCTGGGTGGAGGACGAGCTGGACGGCGGGGCGCTGCCGTCCGGCGAATGGTGGGTCGTGGATCCGGCCGAAGGCAACGTCAACCACCTGCACGCCCTGCCGGATTGGGCGGTGACCGCCACCCTCGTGCGTGAGAACCAGCCGGTGCTCACCGCGGTCCACCTGCCGCTGACCGGCGAGACCTACACCGCGCTCACCGGCGCGGGCGCCTACCTCGACGGCCGGCCGCTGCGCGTCTCCGAGACCGCGGACCTCGGCCTGAGCCTCGTGGCCACCAGCCAGGCCCGGCCGGACGAGGACGAGAAGGTCGTGCGGCGCGTCGGCTCCTCGATCACCGCGATGCTCTTCGACGCGCTCGTCGTCCGCACCGCCGTGCCCGCGACCCTGCACCTGCTGAACGTGGCCGCCGGCCGCATCGACGCCTTCTGGCAGTTCGCCGGCGCCCGCGCGGACCTGCTGCCGGGAGCGCTGCTCGTCACCGAGGCCGGCGGACAGATCTCCGACGCCGAGGGACGCCCCTGGACCCCGCAGAGCGAGAGCTTCCTGGCCGCCGCGCCCGGCGTCCACGCCGAGGCCGTCGCCACCCTCTCCCGCTGACCGCGCACCACAATCTGCACGAAGGAGCAGATCATCATGACCACGATCGCAGTACTCGGAAACGGCCGCGTCGGCGGCAACCTGGCCACAGCCCTCACCCGGGCAGGGCATGAGGTGACCGTGGCGGACCGCGCGCCGGGCGCCGCCGCCGACGCTGCCCGGACAGCCCAGATCGTCATCAACGCCACCCCGGGCGCCGGCTCGCTGGACGGGCTCGTCGCCCTGCGCGAGGAACTGCGCGACACGATCCTCGTCGACGTCTCCAACGCCACCGTCGACGGACCGGACGGACTGCCCGCCGACCTGATCTACCCCGGCTCAAGCCTCGCCGAGCAACTCCAGGAAGCGCTCCCCGAAACACGCGTCGTCAAGACACTCAACACCATGCTCTTCCCGGTGATGACCGCGCCGGCCACGCTCACCCAGGCGCCCGACGCCTTCCTCTCCGGCGACGACCCACAGGCCAAGCAGACCGTCCGTGAGCTGCTCATCGACCTCGGCTGGCGTAAGAAGTGGATCACTGATCTCGGCGGGATCCAGACCGCCCGCGCCACGGAGGCCGCGATCCTGTTCGTACCGCACGTGAATCGCTCCAGCGGATTCGCACCCTTCGCGATCTCGATCGCCCGCTGATCCGCGCACAGTGCACCGCCCCCGGCGGGCCCACATCCAGAACGGATACACGGCAGCGCAGCCAGGCCTGGCGATTCAGCGCCGGACGGCGGTGCCGGCGCCGGTCATCAGACCGCAGCCGAGAGGGCCGAGGAAGTCCAGCGGTACGTCGTCGTCGACCTTGACCGCGTTGCGGACGCTGGCCACCGCGTATGCGCCGAACGATGGCTGGCCGAACCAGCTGCCGTGGACGTCCTCGCCGCCGCGGCGCTGGGTAGGTAGCTGCGGCTGGATGTCGAAGTAGCCGCCCCGGTCGCTGCGCAGGGCGTTGTCTGCGATCGTGCGTGGCGCCGACGTCGGTCAGGGCGCGGTGGAGCGCTACTTCATCGAGCGGGCTGCTGTGGTCACTGCGGTGCTGGTGGCGAGCGTCGGGCGAGCTTGGGGCCTCGAAAGCCCCGGGTAAGACAGCACTACTCGTCGCGGCCTTGGCGTGGAGAAGGGAAGACATCCCTGCCCGCTATTGAGGTGGCGGTCGCGGGTTGGATGGGGCTCTGGGGGAGATCGTGCATTTCGGCGGTCGGCGAGACCTGCCGCCGACCGCTGTCGGCTCGGAGAGCGCCCCGGTCTCCGAGCCTGTTCGCAGGGGTGACGAGCCCGGTCAGGTTGTCGGCCTGGATACCCGCACGGGCGCTGGCGCCGTCGAAGACCAGGATGAGTTGCCGGGCCGGCAGGTCGGGATCGTGCGCGCCGGCCGCTTCGGCCTGGGAGCGGAAGAATGCCGTCAGGTTCGCCTTGATTCGATGGGCCACCTGGCTCGCGGGGTGGCTCTGGTCCTTGAGCTCGATCTGCACGGACAGGTACCGACAGCCGTGGAACTCGGGTGCGCCCGCCTGCTGTTCCACCTGCTCGAAGACGTGCTGGATCTTCTCGCGCGGCGAACCGCCGTGGTTCGCCGCGGGCAGGAGCCCGGCCACGAAGGCGGTGGCGCGCTCCTCAAAGGCTTGCTGCCAGTAGTTCGTCCTTGCTGTCGAACAGTTGGTACATGGAGCGCTTCGATACTCCCGCGGCCTTGCACAATGCGTCGATGCCGATGCTGACACCGTCTCGGTAGGTGAGCGTGGCCGCCGCCTCCAGCAGCCGCTCCCTGGGGCTTGGTCTCACTTGGGTGGTCATACTGCGAGGTTAACGCGAACCGAACGAAAAGAAAACCGATCGGTTTCCAGGGTGGGGTCGGGGTACCACACACGGCAAAGGCGGGCAGGGGGCGTCCGTCCGGTGGGGGCCGGCCACCACCGCGAGATGCCCTGCTTTCCTGCGCTGATTGGTGTCCTGAGGACAACAGTCATCGCAGGTAGCAGGGCATTTCTAGGGTGGATCCAGGCTCAGTGGGCCATCACGGGCTCGCCCTCGGACGGCTCCAGGGCCCGATTCGGAATCAGGAACGCCGCGATCACCGCACCGACCACGAAGAACCCGGAGCCCCACGCCAGGGTGGCCGTGTAGCCCTCGACCCCGGCCTGGGCTGCGGCCGGCGCGCTGGGCTTGTGCGACGTCAGGTAGTCGGTCGTGGCCGACGAGGCAACGGTGGTCAGGAGCGCCGTACTGATGGAGCCGCCGATTTGCTGGCCGGTGTTGATCAGCGCCGAGGCGACGCCCGTGTCATCGCGGTGCAGGCCTGAGGTCGCACCCTGGAACGCGGTGGTCATCATCAAGGCCAAGGCCTCGTCTTCACAGGCGGCCAGGTGAAGGCGGACGAGGCCTTCGCCATCGGGCTCGCGATCGAACGCAACGGGTTCGCCGGGCTGTTCGCCACCGAGGACCGCGAGATCGGCATGCGCAACTTCGTCGAGGGCGGGCCGGGCAGGCCAGGTTCCGCTGACCGGGAGAGGCCGGGGGTCGGGCTCCGCGGCCGTGGCGCGGCCCCGGGGCGGGGGTAGCCAACTCCCGTTCATCTGTGAACCCTCAATCCCTGGGCCAGGGAGGCTCTTTGAGGCCGAAAATCGCCGTTCCACGACCCGCTGTGACGGCGAGAGGAGACCAGATGCCTCGAAGCGTCGTGCCTGGGGCGGCCGCGTGTGCACGGCCGCCCCAGGTGGGTGTGTCATCCGGCGGTTTCAGCAGGGTGGGATGACCTGGCTCCAGTCCGCGAACTTGCCTGTCGTCAGGTAGTGATCGTTGACGTAACCGCCCGGCAGGGCTCCACCGGTGTCGGCGAAGAACCAGTACCGGTTGCCGGTGCCGTCGGCGTCGACCGCACCCGTCGTCCAGCAGAGCACGATCAGCTCGTCGCCGTTGTGGCCCTGGTAGGACGAACTGCGCCCGTGATCGTAGTCCGGTTCGTTGTACATGCCGAGGAACGATCCCGGGTCGATGCCGGTCACCCGGGCGCACCAGCTCTCGGGGTCACCCCCGATGTCGCAGTGGTAGAGCCCCTGGTCGGGCGGGGGAGTGGAGCCCGCACACTCCGGCACGCCGGGAATCCATGCGGGGCCGCGCAGATAGAGGTTGCTGATCCAGCCGTGCTGGACGGGCAGATAGGACCAGACGTCGTTGGTGACACCGCCGTCAGTCACCGGCTCGGCGCGCTTCTGGCACTGCACGTAGACGGTGGTGGGGCTGGGGAACCGATGAGTGACCTCGGCGTCGGTCGTCGGGGCCGTGCGCACGTTGACGTCGGTCGCCCACATCTCGACCGGCGTGGTGCCGGGCGGCACTTCCGGTTCGGGCGGCGGGTGGACGATGTTCCGCTGGGCGACCGCCGCGGCGACGGCACGGTCGGCGACATCGGCCGCGACACGTCCACCTTGCTCGTTCTGCCACCTGATCACCGGGTTCCCGTTCACCCGGGCGTTGTCCCGATAGGCGATGTGCGGCGGGTTGGTCGTACCGTCGTCGATACTCAGGCCGAACTCCGCCAACCAGTTGCCCGTGCCGGGGCGTCCCGGCTTGTTGCACACGAGGTCGTCGGTGCGGCAGACGTCGAAGTACCGTCCGTCACCGATGAATCCGGCGAAGACCGACGGCACCGGCACCCGCTGCATCAGTCCGCCGCGGTCGATGGTGGTGGTGGTCTCCTGGTAGTCGCGGTTGAGGGTCAGCATCTGTCTGCTCTGCGCCATCCCGGTCTGGCCGTTGTGGCGGGACGCGTCCCCGATGGTGATGGCGGCGCCCACCGAGTCGGAACGGCGCTGGTCCCCGGCGACGGCAGCGTTGGCGAGGGAGTTCTTGACCACCTGTCCACCCTGCGAGTACCCGATCAGCACCAAGGTCGGGCGGCTCGGGCAGTCGGAGTAGAACTCGATCTCACGGACCAGTTCGTCGCGGCCCTTCCACATCGACTCCCAGTAGTCGTCGGGTCCCGGATTGTCGCCCAGGAAGGGGGGCCACGGCAGGTCCCAGTCGATCGCCGACGCGGGATAGGGCAGATTGCGTGCGGTGATGTCGCTGCTTGGCACTCCCCGCGAGTTGAGCTCCGCGGTCACCGCCCGGACGTAGGTGTCGTTCACGCCGATGGATCCGTACGGTGTGGTCACACCCGGTTCCACATATTCGGCTGTGCCGTAGGCATTGATGATCACCCACGGCTTGTCGCAATTCATCGCCGGCTGGGGAGGCGGCGGCAGCGCGGACGCGCTGTCTGCACCGGCGAGCTGAGCCGTCGAAAACAGTCCGGCCAGCAGTGCGAGGACCCCCGCCCATATCGCCCGGCGGCGCGGCGCCTGGTTTCCTCCTGGTCGTGCGGAATATCTCATGCGGTCTTCCCCCTGGTTCGGCCCGGTGCAACGCACAGGGCTCAAACAGTCAATCGCAAGGACGGCCGCCACATTGGCATCGGTGGACGCGAAGTTCAAACAGTTCAATGGGGTTCGAAATGTTGCAGTCACCGCACGTCGAGTAACCGTAAACCCAATGCTGTTGCCGAGTGCAGGACGTATTTGCCGGCGCGGTGACTTTCCACCAGTCCTCCGGCCCGCAAAACGTCCATCTGATAACTCACGCTGGCCGGGGCGATACCGACGGCTTCGGCGACTTCGGAGCTGGTACGACCGTCCCGCCGAGCGACATCGGCCAGGATGGCGGCCCGAGTGCGGCCGAGCAGGCGTCCAACGCCGTCCCCCGTTGCCCGGGCGACGTCCAAGGGCGTCTTCGCGACGGGGTAGACGAGTACCGGAGGCAGAGCGGGATCGGCCAGGGCGGTGGCTCGGCGCCAGCAGAAGAAGGACGGGACGAGGAGCAGACCGCGGCCTTCGAGGCGGAGGTCACGCCGTACCGGGTAGTCGACCTCCAGGACAGGGGGCTTCCAACGGGCCAACGGATACAGGTCGTTGAGCAGGGCCTGAGTGCCCCCGTCGAGAAGGGTGCGCGTGCGCAGGTCGATGTCATTGCCGACGACCGCTCGGATCCGGGACCAGTGTGGCTGCAACGCGGCGCCGAAGTACACATCCAGTGCGCGGATCAGCATGGCGAGTCCTTTGTCCCCCGGCCTGCCCAGCGCCACGGTCCAGCTCGGCAGAACCTGGCTGTCACCGAGCCGAGTCAGTTCGCGTACGAGCCGAGTTCGCGAGGTGCCACGCACCAGGTCAAGTGCGTAGGACAGCTCCCCTCCAGTGGTCGGAGGTGTGAGGAAATCGGGAATGTAGCCGATGTTGGGAACCAATGTCCGCAACGGCTGCAGAGCCGCCCCCAGAACCCGGTCGACCTCCACTCTGGCGCGAACTGAGCGACGCCAGTGGCCGAATTCCAGTGGCCCCTGTCCTGTGTCCAGGCGGCACATACTGCAGATCAGCTCCCACAACGGATCCGGCTTGCGGAGAATTCGAATATTCTGCAGGTCATGGGGGGTGAAATGAATGCGGAGCATTACATCCTCTTTGGCTCACGGACATGGTGCGGGTGGCGGTCGCACTCCACTACGGGTACGGCCCAGGGGTGAGAAAGCCGTTGATGGGGCCCATGGTCGTTCCAGAGGGGCAGAACAGGCAGCACGATTTCGGCCGATGACGCCTGCCGTTGCAGCAACAGCCCACGACGCGCCGGTTGACCTGCTGAAGATTTTTTTGATGGCTGGGTCACGGCGGTTGCAGGTGAAGTCCGGTCCTGGCGACAAGACCCTCGATGAGGCGGGCGGCACTTCATCCGTTTCGGTCGCGACGTCACCAGTGGGTTAGCTGGTCGAGGCTGTGTGTGGTGAGTTGGGCCAGGGAGCTCTTCAGGTGCGACCACACGGCCGCGGCCGGGTTGAACTCCGGAACTCCGGAGCCTGTGGCGGCAACTGGTAATGGGTCAGCCATGATTGCGGGCTCGGTCAGCTCCTGCCTGGTGTGCCTGACGTGCGTGTTCAAGGTGCGACCAAGACGTTGGCCGCCGCCGAGCGGCTGGTGTGCGGCATCGAGCAGGCGGGCGTAGTCGGTCTCGGTGAAGTCCTGGCGCCCGCCCGCGCGTTGCGGGACGCGGAGCTCAAAGCGCACGTCAGCCGGGCCCAGCCGACCACTTCGGCGCCTACCGGGGCGTGCCTGTTCGCGGCTGCCGGGCGGGGTTGTGCCGAGGCAGGCGGCCAGCAGCTGGACTCATGGGGAGGTGCGCGATCTACGATGTCGCGGTGAAATTCGTCATGGTGCCGGGTGGTTGGCAGGGCGGTTGGGTGTTCGACTCGGTGGCCGCCGAGCTGCGTCGAGATGGTCACCAGGTCGAGGCGGTGACTTTGGCAGGGTTGGAGTTGGACGGCCCGGCCGATGTGGACCGTCCGCCGAACCTCGACACTCATATCGACCAGGTGGCCGAGATCATTGAACGGAGCGGCGAAACACCCCTCGCGCTGTGCGGGCACAGCTACGGCGGGATGGTGATCGCCGGAGTCGCGGATCGGCTCGGCGACCGCCTCGAGCAGCTCGTCTTCATCGATGCCTATGTCCCGAACGACGGGGATTCGTGTTGGTCGCTGACCAGTGACAGCTTCCGGGACCTGTTTGTAGCCGGCGCCCGCGCCGATGGCCGATGGGTCGCGGTCCCTGAGGGGCTGGACCCTCGAGCGCGGCCGCATCCCATGGCGAGCTTTGTCCAGTCGATCAGGCTGGAAGGGAACCCCGGCCGCGCGCCGGGCCGGACGTTCATCAGTGGTGGTGCGTGGGTCGGCAGCCCGTTTCTGGCCCTGACCGACCGGTTGCGCGACGACCCGGACTGGCGGGTTCACGAAATCCCCGTCGGGCACAATATCGCCCGCCGTGACCCGCACAGCCTCGCGGCCTTTCTGGGCGAGTTGGCGCCCGACTTCACCTGACGCGCAGCCGCTACTCCGCTGTCGTGTCGCTCTGCTGCGGATCATCGGGGGCGTGAAGCCGCGGCCAACGGGGACGTCAGAAGCGTGTGCTCAAACCGGGCTGCCGTGATGCGGTCAGGGTTGCTGCGCCGGCGGCAAGGAGAGGTAGAGGCGAGTGCCTTGCGGCCGGTAGCCGGCGCGCTCGTAGACGCGGCGGGATCCTTCGCCGGAGTACTCCAGCCAGACTGATCCGGCTCCCTGGTGGAACATGGCTTCGGTCAGCGACGCGGTGACCGCGGCGGCGATGCCGCGGCCACGGCAGGCGGGGCGGGTGCCGACGCCGGTCAGTTCTGCGGTGTTCTCAGCGGGAGGGGAGCAGGACGCCCCGCCGGCGATGCCGCCCCGCGGGTCGCGGACGAAGCGCACCGCTCCGCCGCTCTGCTGGGTGCGGCGCAGCCGGACCGCCCCCTGCGGCGATGGGTCGAAGACGCCACCGAATGCCTCGGCAAGGGCGGCATCGAGCTCGGTGAACTCTTCGTCGGTGGTCGGGCTTTCCACGTGCGGGGAGACGCCGGACCGGGGAAGAGCCAGCGTGCGGGGTGTACAGATGAGGTATTCGTGCACTGCTTCGGTGCCGAAGCCTGCCGCCCGCAGGGCGGGTGCTACGGCGGGAGCGGCCTGCGGGGCGAACTCCAGTCGGGGCAGCAGGCCCCGTTCCCGGAAGATGGCGATCAGCGCGGCGACGTCCTGCTCCGTCGGCTCGGCGCCGGGCAGCGGTGTCGCGTAGTTCATGTAGGGGTTGTCGGTGTCGGGGGTGAACCCGGCGATGAAGCCGCCGGTCTCGACGACCACGGGACGGCGGCGGAGATTGGTGACGGCAAAGCTCTGGACCTGGATGTCCACGATGGGTGTGACCTCACGAAGTCTCTGGAGGAGCCCCCGGCGAACCTTGGACGCTCGGGGCGGAGAGTGGCGATGCGTCAGGCATCGCATCGTGGGGCCGCCGTGGGGAACAGCGTGGCCGGCTGAGGCTGCCGCGGAGCGGGCACTCAGGGCCGACGGCGACCGCTGGGGGACGCCGAGAACATAGGCTTCGTTCCTCGTCATGCGTGTGTCTGCAAGGTCGTAGAGCGCGGCACACTTTTCCATGACCGACCGGAGCGAGCAAGTAGGTTTTCCAGTCGGCCACGGGCGCGTAGCCGCCGAACCGGGTGCGGCTGCTGTTGCGCCGGAGCCGCCGCCACCCTGTAGGTGTAGGGGCGCCACAGTGGAGTGGGTGTGTCGTGGGGCTTGACCGTGGTGACTGGCCTCGTTAGCTTTCGTCAGGTCTGCCACTTGGACAACGTTCATGATATCGAACGACGTTGGCGCCCGGTGCTCCGCAGAGCGGTCCCGGGGTGATGATCGACACCACGTACCGTCGAGACAGCTCGCGTGTGCTCATTCATGGCAATGGGAGCGCTCCCATACGCCCGCTCCCGTTCGGGCAGGCGCAGCCGCGAAGGTCCGGCGCAGGAGCTGCAGCCAAGAGGAGGAGACATGACACAGAGTCAGAATGAGCCCTTCGAGGGGCGGAGATTACCGAGCCGGAGGGCCATCGTGGCGACGATGGGGGCCCTACCCGTCCTCACCGCCACGGCGTCGGTCGCGAGGGCCTCTGACGCCGGGGTCATGGCGGCAGCCGCCGCGGCGGTCATCGATCCGTCGGCAACGCGGCAGACGATCCGCGGCTTCGGCGGTATGGCCCACGCCGCGTGGATCGGCGATCTCACGGCGGCTCAGCGGGACATGGCATTCGGGACCGGCGACGGCCAGTTGGGTTTCACCCTGTTGCGGATCCCTGTGCCCGAGGACCGGGCAGCCTGGAGCCGAGATCTGGCGACGGCGAAACGCGCGGCGGAACTCGGAGCCGCCGTCATCGCGTCACCCTGGAATCCGCCCGCCTCCATGGTGGAGACCTTCGTCCGCGGCAGCCAGACCGACGCGCGACGTCTCAAGTACAGCATGTACGGCGCCTACGCCCAGCACCTGAACGACTTCACCACCCACCTCCGGAACAACGGAGTGAATCTGTACGGCATTTCGGTGCAGAACGAGCCCGACTACGCACATGACTGGACGTGGTGGACCCCCGCCGAAATGGTCCGGTTCCTGCGCGAGAACGCCGGCTCGATCGGCACCAGGGTCATTGCGCCGGAGTCCTTCCAGTACCTGAAGAACATGTCGGACCCGATCCTCAACGACCCGGTGGCGCTCGCCAACGTGGACGTGATCGGAGCCCACCTCTACGGCACGTCGTTTGCGAACTTCCCTTATCCCCTCTTCAAGCAGAAGGGCGCGGGCAAGGAGCTGTGGATGACGGAGGTGTACTACCCCAACAGCTCGGATTCGGCGGACCTTTGGCCGCAGGCGCTCGATGTGGGGGAGCACATCCACCGGGCCATGGTGGAGGCCGAGTTCCAGGCCTACATCTGGTGGTACATCCGGCGCAGTTACGGCCCCATGCGTGAGGACGGCAAGATCAGCAAGCGTGGCGCCGCCATGGCGCACTTCGCCAGGTTCGTGCGACCCGGATATGTGCGGATCGGGGCGACGGCGAATCCGGCGACGAACGTCTACGTCTCCGCGTACCGGGGCGGCGGCTCCACGGTCGTCGTCGCGGTGAACAAGGGGAGCGCTGCGGTGAGTCAGCAGTTCACCCTGGCGAACGGCGCCGGATCCACTGTTGCTTCCTGGCTGACCGATGCGAGCAGGAACGTCACGTCCCAGGGCACGACCGGCATGTCGAACGGCTCCTTCACCGTCGCGCTGCCCGCTCAAAGCGCGATGACGTTCGTGATCCGCTGAACCGGACTCCCGGCGGAACGCCAACTCCGGCGCCAACCTCCAGGAAGGCCGCCACGCCCTCACGGCTGGCCCAGCCCTCTCGGGTTCGACCGCGACGAATGCAGAAGCCTTCTGCAACGGCACGAGTTCCGTGACTTGATCTGTGAAAGGGGCCCCGGCCGTCCGACCTCGGAGTATTCCGTGACTCCAAAATTTTCGGGTGCCTACGCGTCCGTCGAGAGCATGGGGACGGCATCCGTGAGGTGTTCCTCGGCCTGTCAACCTGATCACACCCCAGCACGTGCAACTGCCCTGTCTCTGACTCGGCTTGGGCGCCGCCCCATGCATCACCGGCAAGACCGCCGACCGATGGGTTCGTGAGGTCAGAGTGCTAGCCGCCCACGTACCAACCGAATCCACCGTTGTTGGCGGCCACGATGAGGAGCACTATCCACACAACCACGTCGACGATACCGAGGATGATTCCGGCCTTCGCCATTCCTCCGCCCGCCTTCACCGCCGACTGACGGCGAGCGACAGCGCCGAAAACGATGGCCAAGGGGCCCAGAATGATGTTCAGTATGAACAGCCCGACGATACCGCAGCACAGACTCGCGATCGCCAGACCATTGGTGCGTGAACCTGCAGACGCAGCAGAAGATCCGCCGTAACTCGTCATTGGACACTCCCAGTTGTCGCTTGCGCGGACCGATGGACCGCTCGGCTTCTCACTGTTGGCTTCCGTGTCCGATTTCCCCCTCAAGGCGATCCCATGTTCACGACTTCCTCGGCTGCGCCAGTCTTTGTCGGATGGGCGAGAAGGACTCGGCCACAACGCTGGCTCCGTCGGCGGCTGGGAATGGTGAGGTGACGAGCCGCGATCGCATGATCGTCGAACCGAAATGATCCGCAGGGGGTTCGAGTCGCCATCCTTACCGGGTTGTCGGTGATGTGGCGGCCTGTTTCCCGCCCGCGTAATGCGGTTGAGGGGGACAGCGATCACCGGAGAAGATCCTTGGCATATTCTCGCGCGGGAATCGCCGCCCCAAGACCCCTGAACTCCTCCAGGCTTGGCAGGCCCTCGATGAGGGGGACGTCCCGGGTGCCCTGCGCCAGTTGCGGCATGGCACCGACGACCTGCCGATCGACGAGCTCGCACTCGTGGCCGCCCGGGCCGCCAGGAGTGCAGGCTTCGACGACCTGAGGACCGCCGCCGACGCCCTGACCCCCGCCGGGCATGGCCCGCACGCTCTACGACTTTGGATACGCGTGCGTCGAGCGCGGCGTGCCCAACCTGGCGATACCCGCGCTGCGGGAGGCGCTGCGGCAGTTGCTGACCCCGCAGGGATCCTGCGGGGGCAGCAACTGCCGCTCGGCGAGCATCTCGTGGATGGTGTCGGTCATCTCGAGGATGGCGTCGCGTCGTTCCCAGCGGGTCCGCGTGCGAGAGCAGGCGGCGGGGTCTGTCGGCCCGGCCTGCGACGGCTGGGATCTTGTCGAGCAAGGGCAGGAGTCGGGTGACGCCGTTGCGGTTGTCGTCGGTCAGCGACACCGTGAGCGGGATGCCCTGGCCGTCGACGACGAGGTGGTGCTTGCTGCCCGGCTGGGCCCGCTTGTTTGGGCCACTGCGGGCCGCGCGGAAGTGCGAGGAGTCGATCACCGCGCGGGACCGGTCCAGCTTGTCCTTCGAGCGCAGTTTCCCCAGCAGCACCACATGGAGTTGCTCCCAGGCGCCGGCCTCGTTCCAGGCTCCCGGACCCGTTCCGGGCGGCAACGGCTCGATCAGCGACCACAGTTCATGCGACGCGATCCACGGCCGCGACTCACGTTTCCCCACAACCAGACGAGCGAGCGGACAAGCCCACAGTCACGTGGCCAGCAGTTTCGTCAGAGCCAGGCGCTTGGTTGCTGAGGCGGCCGCCATGTAGGCCCTCAGGGAGGTCAGGCGGCCAGGCCGGTGGACGAGCCGTACGGACGTGTACTGCATGAGCACGTACGGTGACACCGGCCGGTCGCATCGTTCCGTGGCACGCCCTACCGCTGTGCTCAGCGCCAGCCCAGTGCCGGAGCGACATGGGTGAGGATGCTCTCGATCACGTGGGTGTTGTAGGCGACTCCGAGTTGGTTGGGCACGGTGAGGAGCAGTGTGTCGGCGGCGGCGATCGCTTCGTCCTCGGCGAGCTGTTTGACCAGCACGTCGGGCTCGGCGGCGTAGGAGCGGCCGAAGATGGCGCGGGTGTTGGCGTCGATGTAGCCGATCTGGTCCTTCGAGTTGCTCTCACGGCCGAAGTAGGCGCGGTCGCGGTCGTCGACCAGGGCGAAGATGCTGCGGCTGACCGAGACCCGCGGCCGGCGGGTGTGGCCCTTCGTGTGCCAGGCCTCGCGGTAGGACTCGATCTGCTTGCGCTGCTGGACGTGCAGCGGTTCGCCGCTCTCGTCGTCCTTGAGGGTCGAGCTCTGCAGGTTCATTCCGAGCGTGGCAGCCCACGCCGCGGTGGCATTCGAGCCCGATCCCCACCAGATACGGTCGCTGAGGCCCTCGGAGTGTGGCTCGATGCGCAGCAGCCCCGGCGGGTTGGAGAACATCGGATGGGGGTTGGGCTGCGCGAACCCCTCGCCCTTGAGCACGTCGAGGAGGCGCTCGGTGTGGGCGCGTGCCATGTCGCCGTCGGTCATCCCCTCAGGCGGCAGATGCCCGAAGTGCCGCCAGCCGTCGATGACCTGTTCCGGGGATCCCCGGCTGAGGCCGAGCTGGAGCCGGCCACCGGAGATCAGGTCGGCGGCGCCCGCGTCCTCGGCCATGTACAGCGGGTTCTCGTAGCGCATGTCGATCACGCCGGTGCCGATCTCGATCCGGCTGGTGCGCGCGCCGATGGCCGCGAGCAGCGGGAACGGCGAGGCGTGCTGCCGCGCGAAGTGATGGACCCGGAAGTACGCGCCGTCGGCACCCAGCTCCTCCGCTGCGACCGCGAGGTCGATCGCCTGGAGGAGGGAATCCGCCGCGGAGCGCGTCTGCGAGTGCGGCGACGGCGTCCAGTGTCCGAAGGACAGGAACCCGATCTTTTTCATACCGATTTCAACAATCAAGGTCGGCGTTCATTCCCTGGGGAGCTGCTGCGGCACCGTTGGCCGGCAGTGGCGACCTCCAGAGGCAGGGCGTCCCCACGGCTCCGCTGAGACGACAGCTGCGCGAGCTGCTTGTTGCAGGAAGTGCTCCCCGTTGCGGGCACCAGGTGCTGTAGCGTCCACCGACGTGTCATCGGTCGCGAAGGTGTATGAGGGACGTCCCGGTGATGGAACTGAAGATCCCGGAGATCTACTGGGACGACGAGAAGGCCGTCCGCCTGCTGGTCGAATACTTCACCCGGCGACGACGCCCGAGCGGTGATCTGTACTACTCCGGCGCGCACTTCGAGCGACTTGGGGGCGGCGGCGACACCGAGCACGTCGCAGACCGCTTCGACAGCAACGACCTGGTGGCCATCACCATGCTCAGCGTGTCCGTCGAGGCGCACGGGGCGATCAGCTTGTTGACCGACCCTCATGGGCATTGGACACGCCTGCTGTCGCTCATTCCTCGTGACGCGCGACTGGAGAGTCCTGAAAGCGACGCGCTCATGAAAGAGGGCGGCGCTGCCTGGGAGTTGTGGGAGCGCTTGGCCACCAAGGAGTATGTCGGCAAGCCTGACGGCAGCGGCCCGGTGATCGCAGGCAAACTGCTGGCCCGTAAGCGCCCTCACCTCATCCCCATCTACGACATCCGCATCAAGCAACTGTTCGGTCGACCCAAGACGGACCACTCCTTCTGGGCTGCACTGGCCGCGGCCCTACGGGCGGACGACGGTGCCTTCCACCATCAGTTGGCCCGCCTCCGCGACCAGGCCCGTGTCGGTGAGGACATCGGCATCCTGCGCGTGTTCGACGTCATCGCGTGGATGCACCAGGGTCCATCGGGTCAAGGCAACGCACGCTGAGCTGGCAGGCGCAGCCGTCTCACAGGTGCGCGGCAGGTGACCCACGCCGGTGTGGCCCCGGAGTTCGGCCCCCTGGTCGTGTGCGTGAACGCCGTCTTGCCCGGGTGTCGGGAATGCCGACGGGGACGGGCGTGTTGAGCGCGGCGTGGGAGTGAAGGGGGCAGTGTCCCCGGGCTTCACCTATTGCCTGCGGGGACGATCGTTCGGCTGAAGCCCCGTAGCGCCTTCCGCCGCGTAGGCGACGGCCCCTTCACCCCATGGTCCGGACGGATACGAACGCCCGCCCGGACCACGTCCGTACCGCTCCGGCCCGTACCGAGAGCGGTGACCGTCGGGAATGAGACGCCGACCGACGTGGTTGTAGAAGCCGTATGACATGTCCGAGTCAATTTGCTCGGGCGGTGGCGGAAGGAGCACCTCATGGCACGCAGCACCACACGCGCTGTCATCAAGCTGAAGTCGACGGCCGGTACCGGAGTCACCTACGTGACCCGCAAGAACCGACTGAACGATCCCGACCGAATGGTCCTGCGCAAGTACGACCCGCAGGTCGGCGCGCACGTCCCGTTCCGAGAAGAGCGCTGACACCCTTCTCCACGGCTCCCCGTCGCCAGTACCAGAAAGGCCACCCCATGAGGCACGGCATCCACCCCCTCTCCCGCCCGGTCGTCTTCCGCGACCGCACATCAGGCTTCCAGCTGCTCACCCACTCCACCCTCGACGCGGAGCGCACGGTCGAGTGGGAGGACGGCAGCACGTACCCGGTCGTCGACGTCGAGATCTCGTCGGCGAGCCACCCGTTCTACACCGGCACTTCACGCGTCGTGGACACCGCGGGCCGCGTGGAGCGCTTCCAAAGGCGCTACGGCGCCACCGCTCCCGTCCGCCCGTGACAGTGGACCCCGTTCGATCCCCCGGAAGGAGACGGCTATGAAGGTGCGAAAGTCCCTGCGCTCGTTGAAGGCCAAGCCCGGCGCCCAGGTGGTACGTCGGCGGGGTGTCACCTTCGTGCTCAACAAGAAGGACCCGCGCTTCAAGGCCCGCCAGGGCTGACGGCCTGAGCCGCACCATCGATCCGGCCCGGCATCGCAACCGCGGTGCCGGGCTGTTCGCAGTCGTGCTCGACGGGCCGACGGCGGCAAGCACCCTCGTAGGAGCTGTCCGGGCGATCATGCGACCGCTCCGTGCCTGAGTCGTTGTCGCGGGCACGGGCGAGCCGATCCGGCGGATGCGGAGCGGGAACGGCTGCGGCCGTTCCTGCCGGTGAGCAATGGGCGTTGTGGCCATTGGCGGGATCATCGGTGCCGCCTCTGGACCAGTGCCTGTCCCACCCGCCACCGCAACATGCCCGCACCCATACGAACCTGACCAAGCCCCCTACGAGAGCTGAGCGTCCAGCCCCGCACGCCGGAGCGCTCTGGTCATCGCCGGAAGGTCCGGCGCGCCCCCCTCCAGCGAGGAGACGTGCTCCTCGAGCAGTTCCGGTGTCAGCCGGAGGCTCTCGGCGTGCTCCATGAGGAGCTCACGGCCGGGCGTGCCGTACCCGACGTACTCGTCGAGCAGCCGGTGGGCCTCATCGCGCTCCACGAACCGGCTCATCCCGCAGTCCAGGCCGTCGTCTTGCAGGTCCTCGGGGTACGGGGCGCGGGCCCAGGCACCGTTGTCGTACCAGTAGACGCAGCCCAGCTCGTTCCCCGCGAGGCGATTGCGCAGCACCTCGTAGGGAAGCCAGGCAGGGCCGCCCGCCAGCATGTCGACCGGCGGCTCGTGCCACTTGCAGCCGCTCGACTCGTCCTCGCCGTACAGCACGTACCGGCCCTCGCCGAGGCGGGAGAACGTCCACCAGGTGCAGCCGCAGTCGTCGAGGTGCAGCCCCTCGTCGTCGATCCAGGTACCGGTCCGGTAACCCGCACCTTCCTCCGCCTCGGTGGTCGCCTCCACGACGGCCACGAGCGCCCATCGCGCCCACAGTACTTCGGGGTCCGGAAGGTCTTGCGGCAGTCCTGGCCTCTGGATCGTCATGTGCTCTCCCCTTGTCGATCATGGGCGACCGTACCGTGCGGCAAGGACAGGCCACCGCAGCCGGGGCACGCAGCACACAGTGGCCGAACCCAGAGATCCAGCGGCCAGTGGCAGCCGATCTACCGCAGTCGGCCGGTCAGTGCCGTGCTGGGGAGGCGGTGCCGCTCGGCCAGGCCCGGTACCTGTTCGACGAACGTCTTGCGGAAGTAGCTCTTCCGGTCGTGGAGGTACGTTCCGGCGCACCCGCGGCTGGAAGTTGGCCGAGCGAGTCGCCGCGGTCGGCGCGGCACGGCCCGCCGGGCACGATTCCGCAGCCGCCCTCGGTGAGTCCGACGGGCCCCCGCCCGCTCGCCGAGGGGGCCGCTGTTCAACCCGGGGTCAGTGGCCCGAGCCCTGGGTGCCGCCGAGTTGGTCGCGGTAGCGGGGGTCGCCGAGGTACTGCTCCTCGTCGAAGACCGGCGCCGCCTTGACCTGGCCCTTGGTCCAGCTCAGGCGCACGGTCCGGGCCGTGTGGTCGATGCCCGAGACGGCCTCGGACGGGATCACTACGTCCTTGCCCAGCAGCGGGAGACCGGTGTGCACCACCGCATGGTGTGGACCGAGGTCCGCGGAATGCGCTCCGATCTTGCCGGCCTCTCCGTCCACCGCGCGCACGTGGTATCCGGTGAGAGCGTCGTCCGGGGTGTGTCCGGCTGTCGGTACCTGGTCGCTCTGGAACTCGTTCACTTCGTCCTCCCTGCGGTCCTGGTCGGCGTCTGCCCGCCATCGGCCGCGGCAGACGTCCGCCGGCCGGCTCCGACGGATGGTCGACTACGCTCGGGTGTGTTCCCCGGCGCGATCACAGGAGTTGCTCATGCCCCCGCACACCGACCAGGACAACAGCACGGTGGAGGTCGTCGACGTTCCCGAGGCGTCTCGCTTCGAGGTGCGGATCGGCGGGCAGCGGGTGGGTCTCGCGGAATACCTGCGTACGGGCGAGCTGGTCGTCTACCCGCACACGGAGGTGGACCCCGCCTACAACGGCAGGGGCCTCGGCTCGGCCCTGGCGCGTGCTGTCCTGGAGGACGCTCGCGAGCGGGAGTTGGCGGTGCTGGCGACCTGCCCCTTCATCGCGGCCTACCTCGCGCGACACCCGGAGTACCACGACCTCGCCTACCAGAACCGCAGCAAGGTCGCGGACTGAGCGGCTCCGCCGCACCGCACGGGCGCCGGTCTGGTTACTGACGCCGAGCCTGCACGGTTGTGCAGCGTCCGCCGCCTCTGCTCAAGGGGGTGTGAGGGGGGCCTGCCGCATGGCGGTCCACCAGCCCGCGGGACATGTTGGCCGCAGCGTCCGGGCGGCCGCTGTACAGGGGACCAACGGTCGTACCGGGTACCGTCGTTGTGCAGCGTCCGCCGCTTGCGGAGGCGGATCAGCCGACGGTGAAGTCCACAGCTTTGGTGTCCAGGGTGGTGGTGTCGTCCTCGGCGGTGGCCAGGACGGCGACATGCCAGTTGCCGCGCGGAGACGACGCGGCGTCGGCGTCGGTCACCGCGGCCGTGTAGACGCACCGCACGGTGTCGCCGCCGGCCGACTGGCAACGGGCCGACTCCACCTGGGCCATCATCATGCACAGCAAGGAACCACCATGAAGGTGAAGGCTGCCACAGGGTCGTCTTCCGCCAGATGATCGACTCGATGGGCCTGCTCGGCCACGCCGCCATCGTGGGGTTGGCGAAACCGGGCACCGAGTCGCCCGTCGACATCGGCAGCTCGATGCACCGGCGCCAGTGTGACCTTCGTCCTCGAGGGGGACGCCGTGTCTCGGGTGCTGATTCCGCAAACTGATCGCCCTCTACGAGGCCGGCAGGTTCCCGTTCGACAAAGCTCATCAAGCACTGCGCGTTCGAGGACATCAACCAGGCCTTCGCGGACAGCGAGAACGGGGTCACGCTCAAGCCGGTGGTCAGCCTTTGCCGCGCACCACGCCGCTTCCGCCCTTGCCATGAGGAAACCGAGCGGTTTACAGTGGCCGCGCGCAGAGATTGTTGAACAATCCTCCTGTCGCCCATTTGTCACGAATTACGCTTGGACCGTGAAGGGACCGATGTGAGCAGGAACGAGATGAGCGTGCCGCCCTCCGTCCAGGAGGCGGTCCACGCCTGCGCAGTCCGGGCGACGCAGGGCTCGGCGGCCTTGGCACGGGCGTCGGACGTGGAGATCGACACCGCGCTGCGGGCCATGGCGGAGCGGCTGCACACGGCACGCGACCTGCTGACAGCGGCGAACCAGGAAGACCTGCGATCGGCCGTCGCAAGCGGGATGTCGGCGGCACTGCAGGATCGCCTGCGGCTGACCGGCCCACGGCTGGAGGACATGGCCGCGGCGTTGCGTACGCTGGCGGACGTGCCGCACGAGCCGCGGGACAGCGTCCTGGAGGAGCGTCCCGACGGCCTGGTCCTGCTGGAGCGCCGCCGCCCGGTGGGGGTCATCGGCGCGAACTTCGAGGCGCGCCCGAACGTGACACTCGACGTCGCCTCCCAGTTCCTCAAGTCCCGCAACGGCGGCGTGCTGCGCACCGGTTCGGCGGCCCTGCGCTCCTCCCAGGCCTTGATCACTCACGTGATCACGCCCGCTCTCACCGACGCGGGACTGAACCCGGACGCCATCCAGCTGGTGCCGAGCGAGGACCGAGCGGCGGCGTACGCGCTGGTGTCGCTGCCGGAGACCGTCCCTCTGGTCATCCTGCGCGGCAGCGGCGAGAGCACCCGGGAACTCGGCCGCGAGGCCGCACGGCACGGTGTGCGCACGCTGGCCCACGCGGACGGCGGCGGAGTGCTCTATGTGGCCCGGGACGCCGACGAGAAGCTGGTGCACGAGTTGGTCACCAGCAGCCTGGACCGGCTGGGCGTCTGCAACCGGCTCAATCTGCTCCTTATCGACCGGGCTGTCCACGACGAGCTGCTGCCGGGCATTCTGAAGACCCTCGAAAGCCTGGGCATTGCGGCATCGCTGCCGCCGCACACCCACGCGCGCGGTTACGAGTGGTCCCTGGACTCCGAGCATTCTGCAACGGTGACGATCGACGAGGCGGACGGCCCGGTCCAAGCCGCACGGATCGCGAATGAGGAGACCTCCGGACTGGCCGCCGCCATCGCCACACACGACCCGGACACCGCAGCACAGTTCATGGACGCCTACGCCGGCTCAGGCGTCTTCTGGAACTCCACCACCCGCCTCCTCGACGGCTTCAAGCTCCTGCGCCTGCCGGAAACCGGCATCAACATCGACCGGGTCCCAGGCCCCCGCGGCCCCGTCACCTACCGCGACCTGTATCTGCGCCAGTACGTCGTGCGACCTGCGGCATCCCTGCACAGTTGAGTCGATGCGCATCGAGGTGCGGTCACTGGCCGCGTTCTGCTTCATGCCGCGGGCGGGCCGGTTGTTCCTCCCGCGAGACTCCGGACGCCGCACCGGCCATCTGCACCGCCCCAAGCGCTACAGCCGCCGCCTGCGACGGGGCTACTACATGTGCGCACCGGCGCATACGCGGCGGCTTGCGAACGGGTTTGTACGGCACCCGACGGGAGCTGCGGCATCGAGCCAGTGCCCCCGTACCCGGCCCCGAAAGCCGGCCGGGTCTCCGGCGCCGGCCGAACTGGCATGGGCAGCAGCACGGTCGAGTGGACGTCCTGCCAGACCTCCTGCCCGCCGTCGACCGACCGTGAGAGAGGTGGCAATCACCCGACGTCACCGACGCTGAGGCATCCCCGAGAGGTAACTGACATGCCTGGCATGTTCGAAGTCATCGGTTCCCTCACGGACCTGGGCGACATCGTGACGGTGTAACGACCCGTCTACACCTACCCAAGTCCGCCGACACTGCTGGCGTCGCTGCCGACGCCGCAGCCGCACCGGCGCCGATCGCTCAGGATGCCGTCGAGCTGCTCTCGTTTGTTGAGATGCAGCGGGTACGCGTCGTGCAGCGCGGACCGCTGGGCCCTGCGCTGGTGGACCGCTCTCCCGCACGCAACCGCCGCTGGTGCTCGACGTCCCGCTGCGGCGGCTGCACAGGGCCCGCCTCCACCAGTCGAGCCCTGGCCGGACGGAGCGAGCGCACGCCGGCAGGCTGAGCCCATCGCGAGCTCCTGACACCATCGCGCTCAGTTCACTCGGCGGGCCTCATGCGAAATGCGGGGCCGGGGATGCTCTCGATGTCTTCCGGCTGTACGGCGTGGCCCTGTTCGCAGCGGATCTGGGCGTCGACGTGCGCGCCGCATCCACGGTGCCGGGACAGCATGGCCGGGCCCTCCGGGTCGGCGCGGTAGCGGTCGCCCCATTGCAGGAGCCCCATCACGGCCGGGACCAGATCCATACCCTTGGGGGTGATCACGTACTTCGGCCGGCTTCGCGAGCCCGGCTCCTTGTAGGTCTCGGTGGCCAGGATCCCTTCCTCCACGAGCATCCGAAGTCGCGTCGCGAGGAGGTTGCGAGGACAGCTGAGGACGCGTTCGAACTCGTTGAAACGGGATGATCCGTACCAGACCTCGCGCAGGATAAGGATCGTCCACTTCTCGCCCACGACTTCAAGGGTCCGGGCGATCGAGCAGTTCGACGTGTCCCGGTCGAGGCGGGGGGCCGCGCCGGCGTCCTGCAGAGCTTCGGTCATTGCGTCCATGGGGTGATTGTAACTCTCCTGAGTTTACTTTTCTATACCCAGAGGGTAGTGTCGTGGCTGGCACGTCAACCCGGCCCCCGCGCGAGAAACGGGCGCGCGGGGACCCGCCCCAAGAATTACGGCGACCAGCGAGACCCCATGCAGAAAGGCGGCCGGCATGAAGGCGTTCGTAGTCGAGAAGTACGGCAAGGACGGCGCCCGTGCCGCAAACGTACCCGAGCCCACCGTTGGAGACCGCGACGTCCTGGTCAGAGTGAGCGTCGCCGGCATCAACCCGCTGGACAAGATGGTCCGCAACGGAGAGTTCAAGCAGCTCCTGAAGTACAAGCTCCCGTTCGTGCTCGGCCACGACGTGGCCGGCGTCGTGACGCGGGTCGGCTCCGCCGTACACGGTCTCGAAGTCGGCGACGAGGTCTACGCCCGTCCGCGCGACCTGCGGATCGGAGGCTTCGCGGAGTACATCGCGATCGACGCGGACGATGTCGCGCCCAAACCCGCCTCACTTACCCTCCAAGAGGCAGCCGCGGTGCCGCTGGTGGCCCTGGCCGCGTGGCAGATCCTCGTCGAGCGCGCGCACGTGAAGCCGGGGCAGAAGGTGCTCATCCACGCCGGTGCCGGCGGCCTCGGGTCGACGGTCATCCAGCTCGCCAAGCACCTCGGCGCCACGGTGGCGACGACCGCGAACACCAGGTCCGAGGAGTTGGTCAGGAGCCTCGGTGCCGACGTCGTCGTCGACTACACCAAGGAAGACTTCTCCAAGGTGCTGTCCGACTATGACCTGGT
This sequence comes from Streptomyces sp. WM6386, assembly GCF_000972385.1. Classification (GTDB taxonomy): domain Bacteria; phylum Actinomycetota; class Actinomycetes; order Streptomycetales; family Streptomycetaceae; genus Streptomyces. Next base: position 81,713 of record NZ_JXTE01000015.1, on the reverse strand, counting down.
GCTGGACTCCCTGGGCGGAGCGAACCTCGAGAAGTCGCTGACCGTGCTGAAGCCCGGCGGCCTGGCCATCAGTGTCGTCGGCCCGCCGGACGCCGGATTCGCGAAGCAGCTCGGTGCCCCGTCGTTCATGGGTGCAGCCATGAACCTGCTCAGCCGCAAGGTCCGCAAGCAGGCCAAGGCGCTGGGCGTGCGCTATCAGTTCTTCTTCATGCAGGCCAGTGGTTCCCAGTTGCGCGAACTCGGCGCCCTGTACGACAGCGGACAGCTCCGTCCGGTCATCGACCAGGTCTTCCCGTTCGACCAGACGCTGGAGGCGATGACGCACGTCGAGCAGGGGCGCACCAAGGCCGGCAAGGTCGTGGTGTCGATGGTGTCCGACGGCAACTGAGGTCGGCCGGCCGCAGATCTCCGGCGGGTTCGGCTGCCGGAGCGGCGACTGCGCAGCCGACGAGCCGCCGCATGTCGAGCACGTCCTGGCTGGGTACTTCGCGATCCCCGTCGAGTAGGCGGAGTGTGTGGATCAGCCCTTCAAGAGGGTTGGCTACCAGTAGGGGAGACGGCCCATTAGCCAGCCGGCAGTGACCACGGGAGTCACACAGGTCGACGGAGTCCGCCTGCACTACCTCCGAGCGGGATCCGGACTCCTGCTGGTCCTCCTGCACGGCTGGCCGCAGACCTCCGACTGCTGGCGGCCGGTACTGGGCGAGCTCTCCGCCGGCTTCACCGTCGTGGCTCCCGACCTGCGCGGGTACGGTCTGAGCGACAAGCCCACGACCGGGTACGCCAAGCGGCGGATGGCCGCCGACATGGCCGGCCTCGTCGAGGCGCTTGGCTTCGAGCGTGCCGCGGTAGTCGGTCACGACCGCGGCGCTCGTGTGGGGCACCGGCGGGCGCTGGACCGTCCGGAGCAGGTGGAACGACTGGCCGTGCTCGACATCGTGCCTACGCGGGAGATGTTCCGTCGGCTGGACGCCTCGCTCGCCTCCGGGTATTGGCATTGGCTGTTCCAGATGCAGCCTGATCTGCCCGAGCGCCTCGTGGGGCGCGACATCCGTGGATATCTCGAGTACTTCTTCGAGCGCTGGACCTACAACCGCCACGGTCGACCACTCGCCAGAACGGCTCTCACCGGCCCGGATCCGTACGAGATGACGGGATCGCTTCTGGCGTGGGCTGCCGTCCACGCGGCGGCGCCGGATGCGGTCCTCAAGCTCGGCGTTCACGGCCCGGTCGCGGCCTTCGGACTCGACACCGTCAGGCTCGCCGCCGCCGCGGCCGGAGTACACGAAGCCGACGAAACCCCCGCCCGCAGCCGATGATTGCCGAGCGGGCATAGATCACGGAGCCAGGGCGCTGAAGTGGACGCTCGGGTGACTTCCGCCGAGGTGATGCACGTGCAGGCGCGTCCCTGTCCTCCAGCGGACCCCTGCGGTGGGCGGTGGCGGAAGCCATCGCTGTTGAGTTGGTGAAGCAGGTTGTTCGATCGGAGGGCGAGCCGACGCCTTGCGGGAAGTCGGCCGCCCCAGTGGATAAGGAGCCGTCCATGGACGAGCAGGGTGAGCACTTCGACGTCGTCGTACTCGGCGCGGGACCCGGCGGATACGTTGCCGCGATCCGGGCCGCCCAACTGGGCAAGCGCGTCGCGGTCGTCGAGGAGAAGTACTGGGGCGGCGTCTGTCTCAACGTGGGCTGCATCCCCACCAAGGCCCTGTTGCGCAATGCCGAACTCGCGCACGTCTTCACCCGCGAGGCGAAGACCTTCGGCATCAAGGTCGACGGCGAGATCTCCTTCGACTACGGCGAGGCGTTCCGCCGCAGCCGCAAGGTCGCGGACGGCCGCGTCAAGGGCGTCCACTACCTGATGAAGAAGAACAAGATCACGGAGATCAGTGGGCGCGGCACATTTCGCGACCCCCACACGCTCCAGGTCGTGGACTACGACGGCAACACCCGCACCATCGGTTTCGACCAGTGCATCATCGCCGCCGGAGCGACGCCCAAGCTGCTCCCCGGCACGCGTCGCACGTCGCGTGTGGTGACGTTCGAGGAGCAGATCCTCGCCGAGGATCTGCCGCAGTCGATCGTCATCGCGGGCGCCGGCGCGATCGGTATCGAGTTCGCCTACATCCTGCACAACTACGGCGTAAAGGTCACGATCGTCGAGTTCCTGGACCGGATCGCCCCGCTGGAGGACGCCGAGGTGTCCGCCGAACTGGCCAAGCAGTACCGGAAGCTGGGCATCGACGTTCTTACCTCGACCCGCGTCGAGTCGATCGACGAGTCGGGCGCGCAGGTCCGTGTCACGGTCACCGGCAAGGACGGCGCCCAGCAGGTCCTGGAGGCCGACAAGGTCCTGCAGGCGATCGGTTTCGCACCGAACGTGACCGGCTACGGTCTGGAGAACACCGGCGTACGGGTCACCGAGCGTGGCGCGATCGACGTCGACGGCCGCTGCCGCACCTCCGTCCCCCACATCTACGCCATCGGTGACGTCACCGCGAAGCTGATGCTGGCGCACGCCGCCGAGGCCATGGGCGTGATCGCCGCGGAGACGCTCGCGGGCGCGGAGACGATGGAGTTGGACTACGTGATGATCCCGCGGTCCACCTTCTGCCAGCCCCAGATCGCCAGCTTCGGCTACACCGAGGCGCAGGCCAGGGAGCAGGGCTTCGATGTCCAGGTGGCCAAGTTCCCGTTCACCGCGAACGCCAAGGCCCACGGCCTGGGCGATGCGACCGGCTTCGTGAAGCTGATCAGCGACGCCAAGTACGGTGAGCTCCTCGGCGGCCACCTCATCGGCCCCGACGTCACCGAACTTCTGCCCGAGCTGACCCTGGCCCAGCAGTGGGACCTCACGGTGCACGAGGTCGCCCGCAACGTCCACGCCCACCCCACCCTGGGCGAGGCGGTCAAGGAAGCCGTCCATGGCCTCGCCGGTCACATGATCAACATGTAGGGGGATGACGACCCGTGCGCGCACCAGCGGTTCCGTGGTCTCGAGAATTCTTCCCCGGGGGACCGATCACCCGGGGACGGTGCAGTCGAACGCGTGCAGGTAGGGGTTGACCGGGCTGACGTCGTCGATGACCAGGCCCGCTCCCGTCAGCCTGCCGACCATGCTGGCGGTGGTGTGCTTGGCACCGCCCACATTGAGGAGCAGCAGCAGGTCCATGGCGGTGCCATCGGCGAGGTCACCTATTCGATGCAAGAACTTCAGTGCGCCACTTGAACCAACCCCACAGCAGCTCCAGACCCCGATGGAGCCCCGCCTCGCCCGACTGGCGCCATTTGGCGTCGGAGGGCCTGTCGCCCCGCTGGTCGGCGGACGCCAACTCGAATTCCCGGATACGTAGTGGAGAAACCATGCACATCGACCGCGGGTTCCCCCATTCGCGGGGCATGAGGAGCGACGGGGGTTGATAACTATGGTTCCCCTGCTTCTCGTGCTTCTGCTGGCTCTGATCCTCTTCGGTGCGGGTTTCGCGTTGAAGGCACTGTGATGGATCGCCGTTGTCGTATTGGTCGTCTGGCTGCTCGGCTTCGTCATGCGCTCCGCGGATACAGGCGGCCGCAAGGGACGCTGGTATCGCTGGTAATCCGTTAAGCGGCGACGTGCCTGTGGGCCCCCGGATACACAGGGGGCCCACAGGCACGTCCCGGAAGAGCATCCGTCCGAAGGGACGGTGTACAGCTACCGGCTTCCCGGGAGCCACTCTCGCGAGAGGTGAGGGTTCGGCAACGGGGGCACCGTTAGGAGGTGACGACGCGTCGCACATTGTCGACGTCACCGCAGCCTGCCTTCAGCTGACGCGCGCGCTCTTCCGCGAACGCCTCGCCCAGCTCCTCCCGGCGGTCCATGGCCACGTTCTCGCGCGCCCCGTTGAGAATGGTGCGCTCCTCCTCGTCGGCGTGGTGAGTGACGGCCTGCACGAGATCTTCCAGCTTCTCGTCCCACTCCCCGGAGCCGACCTCGTCGACCTCCAGGAGTTCCAGGAGTGCCTTGTTGCCCTCCTCGTGCTCCTCCTCGCCGTGTTCCACCTCTTCGTCGTCGATTTTCTTGTAGCGCCTGAGGGCGGGATAGACCTTGGCCTCTTCCGCCAGCGCGTGCGCGATCAGCAGATCGGAGAATTCCCGGAGAGCGGCGGCCCGGTCGGCTTCGACACTGCGCATCTGACGAAAGAGATCCTCCATTTTCCGGTGGTCCTGGAGAATGAGTTCAACGACGTCTTGAGTCTGCGCCATGGGATCAGGCATCGCCTTCTTGTTGGAGAACCTTGCTGGGCAATCCTGCGGGAAAACCTTTCCGGAATCCTGTTACCCCGTCCTGGGCGATTCAGCAGGACGACCTGACCATGGACGAGCGGTGTTCTGGCGCGGTGTCGAGGCGAGATGCGGCGCGGGTGCGGAAGCCGTGGGCGTGGCCGCCGGGCAAGGGGGTAGACGGGCCAGCAGTGAGCTGAACTGGCCTGAGCCGGCAGGGCCGGCAGGGGAGGGACACATGATCACGGGTACGGCAGCGACGATGGATGCGCACCGCGGTGCACTGCCGGAGGTGGCCGACCCGTCGAAGGTCGCACCCAAGGACGCGCGTGAGCTGACCCGCGTGTTCTTCCGGCGGCTCGCTGTTCTGGATGAGGGCACGCCGGAGCACCAGTACACGCGCAACACGTTGATCGAGATGAACATCTCCCTGGTCCGCTACGCAGCCTCCCGGTTCCGCAGCCGAGACGCGGAGGAGATGGAGGACATCGTCCAGGTCGGTGTGATCGGTCTGATCAAGGCCATCGACCGGTTCGAGCTCTCCCGTGAGGTGGAGTTCACCTCCTTCTCGATCCCCTACATCGTGGGAGAGATCAAGCGGTTCTTCCGTGACACCACGTGGGCTGTGCACGTTCCCCGCCGTCTGCAGGAGGCCCGCGTCCAGCTGGCGCGTGCCACCGAGGAGCTGAGCAGCCGGCTGGGCCGTACGCCGACCGTAGCGGAGCTGGCTCAGCTGATGAACCTGGAGGAGAAGGAGGTCATCGAGGCGCGGCTGGCCTCCAACGGTTACCGCTCCTCCTCCCTGGACGCGGCCATCAACAACAGTGAGGATGGCGAGGCGGCCCTGGCCGACTTCATCGGCGACGAGGACGGCGCGCTGGAACTGGTGGAGGACTTTCACGCACTCGCTCCGATGATCGCCTGTCTCGACGAGCGGTCGCGCAAGATCCTGCACTGGAGGTTCGTCGAGGAAGCGAGCCAGGCGCAGATCGGCGAGCGTCTCGGGGTCTCCCAGATGCATGTATCCCGGCTGCTGTCACGCACCCTGGCCCAACTCCGCGAGGGCATGCTCACCACCCACTGACACCGCCCGGCAAAATGGCGTCATCGCAGTGGTGGCGTGGTGTACCGCCTCCGTCTGCGTGCACCGCCTCTATCCGGGCCGCTTTGCCAGGACTCCGTCGATCAGTGAAAGCCACGAGCGGCGGAGCCTTTTCAACCACACCCGGCGCCCCTGGGTGGGTGAACCATACGAAGGGCTCACCGCGTCCCGCAGAACAACGACAACGTAGGGATGGGGTGACCGGAACCGTGGCCGCCACGTACAAGGCTCCCGTGCCGTTGAGGGAGGCGTTCGGCGTCTCAACCCATCGGCACAGGAGTCTTGTTGGTCTCTCATCCTGCCGCACTCGACCTGCCCAACGCCCTGGTCGATTGGGTCACGCTGCTCATCGTCACTCCGCGGGGTGATCGCCGCTGCAAAGTCCCGCCACACCAGCGTGCCCTGGTCGCTCTGGGTGTACCTGCGCAAGCACGAGCCCCTCGCGCAGATCGCCACTGGGTTCGGCATCCCGGTCGGCACCGCGCACGCCTACACCACCGCGGTCATCGATCTTCTGGCTGGCTCTCCCCCGCCCTACCGGGGCGCCGCCACGACCTGACCGCGGCCCGTACCCGCCGGATCATCAGGATCTGCGAGCGCCAAGGGATCCTGGCCGGCCGCGTCTGCATCGGTGCCGGCGCATGGGTCACCACGCCTGCCGGACGGTCTGCGGGAGGCGAGCTGTCGCTCACCGAGCAGACCTCCAACCGGGCGCTGTCGAGCGCGCGGGCCCCGGTCGAGGGGGGTATCGCGCGCCTGAAATCCTGGCGGATCTTCCGCAGAGCCCGGTGCAGCCCCAATTGGATGACGTCAGTCGCCGTGGCGGTTCACGCCCTGGAGCGGTAACGCTGAAAGACCTCACTGTCATCCCGCGGGGCGGCTTGCACGAAAGTCCGTTTCAGCAGCTCAGGCATACGGCGAGATCGCCCCGGAAACGCCGTGCCCCGGATTCGGGAACGCTGGCCGTTTGCTCGGCGCTTCGACAGGCGCGAAAGGGCAGTACGTAGACGACGGCCACCAGGGCGTGGGCGGTGTAGGTCGCCGCGCCGCGCGGGTCCGGCGCTCTGGTGCGGGCAGCACGGCCGGCGCCAGGCCGGCGGCGTACGCCAGGGCCCGGTCGACGTCGCCGAGCTCCCGGTGGATCCCGACCTCTCCATGCCCGGAGTACGTCTCTTTTCAGCCATGCCTCTATAACGTCCCTGCACGGAAAGGTACTTCCGTACAGGAGCATGCACCTGACATCTTGCACCCACCACTCGTTTCGTACGGCCCAGCCGGTGCCCTCAGCACGCCGGGCCGTCTCCGGAGGACGCATTGATACCCCTCATATCCAGCCGATCCAGACGTACGCTGGTGCTGGCGGCCACGCTCGGCGCCGCCCTCGCGTTCGGCGCCCCGGGCGCCCTCGCGGGCACGCTCCCGGTCGTCCCCTCCACCGCGCCGGCCGCCAAGGCCCACGCTCCGGCCGCCCTGGCGGCTTCCCAGAGTGCGGCCTGGGTGGCCGGCACGCGTGCCTACCTTGTGATCACCGCCCCCGGTGACAGTTCGGCGGTCCGCTCTGCGATCGAGGCCAACGGCGGCACCGTTTTCTCGAACTTCGACGCCATCGGCGTGATCGTCGCCCACTCTGCGTCCAGCGGATTCGCCGCCACCATGCGCGGCGTCGCGGGCGTGCAGCAGGTCGGCGCCACGCGTACCTCGGACGTCCCGGCCGACGCCTACACCCCAGCACTCCCGGCCAATCCGGCCCAGGCCTCGACCCCGGCCGGCGAACCGGTCCGGGCCGACATGAGCCAGATCAAGGCCGACCAGGCCTGGGCCGTGAACCCGGGCTCCGCCTCCGTCACGGTCGGTATCCTGGACACCGGTGTGGACGACCAGCACCAGGACCTGGCGCCCAACTTCAACGCCGCCGACTCGGTCTCCTGCGCCTACGGCAAGCCCGACACACGTGCCGGCGCCTGGCGGGACGTCGACACGCACGGCACCCACGTAGCGGGCACCATCGCCGCGGCCAAGAACGGCAAGGGCGTCGTCGGCGTGGCCCCCGGGGTGAAGATCGCGGCGGTCCGGGTCGCCGAGCCGGGCAACGCCTTCTTCTTCGCCGAGAACACCATCTGCGGCTTCGTCTGGGCGGGTGACCACGGCTTCAAGGTCACCAACAACAGCTACTACACGGACCCGTGGCAGTTCAACTGCCCGGACAACATCGACCAGGCCGCCATCATCGAGGGCGTCAAGCGCGCCCAGGAGTACGCCGAGGGCAAGGGCTCCCTCCAGGTCGCCGCCGCGGGCAACGAGAACTACGACCTCGCCCACAAGACGACCGACTCCGCGAGCCCGAACGACTCGACGCCGGTCACCCGCACCATCACCAACGCCTGCCTCGACATCCCGACCGAACTGCCGGGCGTGGTCACGGTCGCGGCCAACGGCACGGGCGTCACCAAGGCCTCGTTCTCCAACTACGGGCAGGGCGTCATCGACGTCGCGGCGCCGGGCAGCAACGTGTACTCCACCGTCCCCGGCGGCGGCTACGGCAGCAAGAGCGGCACCTCGATGGCCACCCCGCACGTGGTCGGCGTGGCGGCGCTCATCGTCAGCGCCAACCCGGGCATCACCCCGGCGCAGCTCCGCGCCAAGCTGGCCGCCCAGGCCAACGACATCGCCTGCCCCTCGGACAGCCGCTGCACGGGCACGACGGCCAACAACTCGTTCTTCGGCGAGGGACAGGTCGACGCACTCAAGGCCGTCGGGACCACCCCGCCGCCCGGCACGTACTTCGAGAACCTCGCGGACTTCGCCATCAACGACAACGCGACCGTGGAGAGTCCGATCGCCGTCACCGGTGTGACCGGCAACGCCCCGGCCACCCTCAAGGTGGGTGTGGACATCAAGCACACCTACATCGGTGACCTGAAGGTCGACCTGGTGGCGCCTGACGGCACCTTCTACACGCTGCACAACCACACCGGCGGCAGCGCCGACAACGTCGCGCAGACCTACACCGTGAACGCCTCCTCCAAGGTCGCGAACGGTACCTGGAAGCTGCGCGTCAACGACAACGCCGCCTCCGACACAGGCAAGATCGACGCCTGGAACCTGACCTTCTAGCGCGGGGCCCGCCAGGCCCGCGTACAGCACGCACAGCGCCGGCGACACAGCTCCCCGCCCGCAGCCGCGGACACGGCGGACTGCGGTCGGTGTGTTCGGCCAGGGCTGCGAACTGCTGGGCGGCCAAGGGCACATGGGCCTCGGCGGCGGTGTACGCCGCTGTCGGGGCCACCATGCCGGAGGTGTCCAGGAAGGCCGCGGACGGCCTGGAGCCGGTGTCCAGCTCACCGTGCGCCTCCTGAGGAGCGGAACTGGTTGATCCTTCTGGACGCCGAGCCGTAGGTGGCAGGGATCGCGTCGCAGCCGTTCTGGCTGCACTGGCACGGCTGAGGATTGACACACCTGTACATCCGAGGCCGGTTCTCCGCCATTGACTACTCGTTCCGCTGGGATGAGTGCGACAGCGTCCGAGTCGCGATGAGCCAAGACCCGGCGGACATCGCGGCCCGGATCGCCGCTGACCTCATTCCCGTGCGCCGTGAGGTTCAGGAGCGGGTGACCGAGCCGCGACGCGCAGGATTCACGTCACCCGGTGGGCTTCGGTTCAGACGTTCGGTGACTGGCCGAGTTCAACATTGTTGAGGAGCCCTGCCGAGTTCACCTTCACCGAGCTGGGCTTGCTGAGGGTTTTCCCGAAGCATACTGACCACGAGTTGGCCCCTACCCCTGATGACGCGCACGCCCAATCTCCCAGGTAAGTGGCAGGGGCGGCGGTATACAGATCCATGTTCGCCGTCGCACTGTAGAGGCTGGATCGGTTGTTGCGCACGATCACTGCCGCCTGCACGCTGCCCCCGCCTGACGACCTGATCGCACAGACCTGCGCGAGCACAGAGGTGGCGACCGTCTTGCTGGCGGCACAATGCCACGTGGCGGAGCTGGAGGTGATCGGATTCGTGTTGCCGTAAGCACGCCAGGTGCCGGCATCCGTAGCTGCGGCGGGGCCGGCGGTTGCCAGACTCAGTCCGAGAACGGCGGTGAGGGCGACTACCGAACCTGCGCCTGTTCGCGTAACTCGCATGCCGGCGGCGCCGACCGTCCTCGTGCGGCTCTTCACCTTCGAGGTGTCCTTCAATCTCACCATGACAAGCACTCCCAGGTTCTTCGGGTAACGGGTGCACAACCTCACGTCGTGCGGAGGCGACCGCCTCAGATCGGGCAGTGAACGTTGCTGCCGTTGTTCGGCACCACGACTCAACCACGCGTGGACCTCGCGCCGGAAAGCATTCGAGTCCGTTCAAATCCATTGCGACGACTGCTACCGTCGGGGCGGTGCTCACTCTGCGTGTAGACGCCGACACGATGGCCAGGACGCGGTTGGCCCCTTCCCCTGCGTCGGAGTCCATGGCGTGGTTGAAGCTCACTGCCGCGTCGGGACGGCACCCGGTGTTCGGAGATCCCGGACCACTCGCCCGCGCGTCACTTGCCCATCCGGACGTTGCTCTGCTCGCAGACCTGTTGCCGCTGAACGGCAACACCTACACACCTGACCTGCTCACCCCTCAGCCGGGGACGGACGCGCAGCGTCGTGATCTGCTCGACGAGCAGATCGCGCAGATCGAGGCCGCAGCGCAGAACGACCTCGAAACCCAGGTCTTCACCTACACCAGGGCGCTACGTGTTGTACCAGCGCACCGCACATGCGGCAGGCCTGCTGGAAGAAGCCCGCGGCTGACATGGTGGTCTCCCGCCGAGTGCAACGCCGTGACTCTGGTGGCGATCTTGCCGGGGCCAGTTGGGGGCGGTGCAGAGGGCGCGGAAGTGGCTGGGCGTCCGGCGTGGGCGGGGCGGTTCAACGACGTCACCCGACTGATCCCGCTGATCCAGGCTGTCCCGCCGGTCCGCGGCAGGCGCGGCCGGCTACTGGAGCGCCCCAGGTACCTGTATGCCGACCGCGGGTGTGACCGCGAGGTCTACCGGGACGAGGTCCGCCGGTTCCAGGTCACCCCGTACTTCGGCCGGCGTGGCACCGGGCACGGTTCTGGCCTGGGGGTGTAGTGCTGGGTCGTGGGAGGAGCGGTCGCGCTGCTGTACTGGTTTGTCCGCCTGCGTATCCGCTGGGAGATTCGCGAGGACATCCACCACGCGTTCGTCACATGCGGGATCTCAGCACGTCGACCTCGCAACCTGGTGCGAACGGGTCGAAGCCGTGCTCGATCAGCCAGCGAACCGCCAGCAGGCTGCGCAATGACCACCATGCGTGGATCACGTCGAGGTCGAGGTCGATGTCGGTGCCGTAGCCGGCGATGACGTCGTCGAGGTGCTCTTCGTGTCCGAGTGTGAAGGTGGCGAGGTCGTACAGGGCATCACCTTGGCCCGCCTCGGACCAGTCGATGATGCCGGTGACCTGGTTGCCGTCGACGAAGACGTGGGCGATCTGCAGGTCGCCGTGTGTGAACGCCGCAGTCCACGGCCGGAGCGCGGCCTCGGCGACCTGGCGGTTGCGGGTGACCAGGTCCGCGGGCAGGACGCCGTTCGTCACGAGCCGCTCGCACTCGTCGTCGAGTTCCGCCGCCAGCGCGATGATGCTCCGGCCGGCCCGGCCGGGCCGGGGCGGCAGCGGTGCGTCGTGCAGCTTGCGGATGGCGGCGCCCGCCGCGGCCCATGCCGTCGGCGGGCCGGTCGACGGCACGCCGAGGCGTCCGAGCGTCGTGCCTGGGAGTGCGGCGATGGCGAGCACGGGCGGCTTGCGCCACAGGATCTGCGGGGTCGGGACCGGCGCGAGGGCCATCGCCTCGACCTCGACGTCGACGCGCGCCTGATCGGCGTCCACCTTCAAAAACACATCGCCGACGCGCAGGGTCGCACGCTCGGAATGGGCGACGACGACTGTGACCTCATCCATGGGCGCCCAGTATCCCGGGGATGATCGCCGACGTCGCCGGGTTTCTCACGTGCGATGACGCGGCTGACCGCGTCCCGCCTGCCTCGCGGCCTCGTGCACGAGATCCGGGCCCTGCAACAGATCCAGGCCCGGACGGACGCCGCCGGTGACATCGACTGGCTGGGCCAGATCGACTCCACCATCGTCCGCCTTTGGGCCAAAGCCGGATGAGGGCGCCGACGTCAGACCGGTATGCCGCCTGCGCATCCCCGATGACACCGGAAAGCCACTGCGCGAGCAGGTCGCTCGGCTGAACTGCTCCTTCGAAGCGACCTGGACCGGGCACCCTGACGTTGGCCGTTCGCCCTCTATCAGGTGTTGCTCCGCGCCGCCGGCGCGGGCCCGGCGGCCGTCCGGACCGGCGGGCGGGGCGAGATCACGCGGGTACGCCGAGCGGCGGGTGTTCGAGCACGCGGGGCTTGTACTCGACCAGCTGGATGCGGCCGTCGAAGGTGCGGTGCTCGATCATGTCGAGGGCAACGTCCGGATAGCCGTCGTAGATGCGTTCTTCGCCCGTGGCCCCGGTGATGACCGGGAACATCACGACCCGGAAGCGGTCGACGAGTCCGGCTCGGAGCAGGGACCGGCACAGGCTTAGACTGCCGATCGTGCTCAGGAGCCCCGAGCCGCTCGACTTGAGGGCGCGGACCGCCTCGACGGCGTCGTCGCGGACGAGCGTGGAGTTGGCCCACGTCAGTGGCTCCTTGAGTGAGGAGGAGAACACCACCTTGGACGCTTGCGTGAGCTCGTCGACGGACGCCTCTTCTTCGGGCCTGAACTCGTCTTGGCCATCCGGGACCTCGCCTGCGGCGAAGCCCGACATCAGGCGGTAGGTGTTCGCTCCCATCAGGTAGGTGGCCGCGGGTTGATCGCCGAGCCATGCGAGGTACTCCGGGCCCTCCAGGCCCCAGAACCCGGGCCATCCCTCTCCCGATGCGTAGCCGTCGAGGGAGGTGATGAAGTCGACGAGAAGCTCCGACATGGCTGTGTCCTTTCGTGGGGTGTCATCAGCTTGGACCGGCCGGGAGCCTCAAACTCATCGGCCGCGCTGTGGAGAAACGAGAAGACCCATGACGCTGCACCGGCCAGGTCGGCGCAGCGGCACGGCCCAGGACCCTCGCCCGCCGGGGACGACGCCTTTCGGCTGCTGGAACGCCTCCACCGGCCCGGCCCGGCCCGCAGGCAGAGGCCCTGTGGCAGATCGTCGTGCAGAATTTCTACCGCGACGCGGCAGGCGGCCTGCGCCGGCGCACCGCCGACGACGGCGGTCTGCCGCCCTCCTCCACGGTGATCGTCTCTCCTTACGACACCACGGCGCGCTACGTCCGCCACGGGCACATCATCCGCTGGAAGGGATTCGCCGCCCACGTCACCGAGACGTGCGCTTCCGGCAGCGTCAACGTGATCACGGTCGTGGTCACCACCTCAGCTGCCACGAACGACGCCCAACCCCTGCCCAGCATCCGCACCCGTCTGGCGCGTCGCGGACTGCTGCCGGCCGAGCATCTGGTCGACGGCGGCTACACCTCTCTGATCCACCTGGAACGAGCCCAGCACGAACACCAGATCACCGTCAGCGGCCCACAAAATGTCACCGGCCGGTTCGTGCCAGCACGTCTCCAATGGTCTCGGCCTGTCGGAGGGGCCTGAAGTGGACGTGGCCGTCGGGATCGACGCGCACTGCGTGGACGGCGGGGTCGGGCAGGCTGTTGTAGTGGAAGGGGGTGGAGGAGTAGTACGCGCCGGTGTCGAGGAGGGCGACGATGTCGCCGGGGGTGAGCAGGGGCAGCGGGCGGGCCTCGGCGAGCAGGTCGCCGGCGAAGCAGCAAGGCCCGCGATGTCCTGGGGCACGGGTTCGCCTTGCTTGAGGGTGCCGTCGGGGCTGTGGGCGGTGAGGCGCAGGGGCCAGGCAGCCGGCATGAACACCGTCCGGGTGGCGACCTGGGCACCGGCGTGGGTGATCGCGATCGGGCGTCCGCCGGAAACCTTGGTGTATTCCACGCAGGCGGAGGTGAAGCCGTTCTTGGCGAGCAGGGACCGTCCGAACTCGGTGACGATCTCGTATTCGCCGGTGAACAGGGCCGGGGCATGGGCCTGGAGCGCGGCGACGTAGTCGTCGAAACCGGGGGTCGTCTCGTCGTCGGCGAAGTTGACGGGCAGACCGCCGCCGATGTCGATGCCGGTCACCTGGCGTCGGCCGCAGGTGGCGTTGACCTCGTCGGCGAAGGCCACGGCCTTGGCTATGCCCTGGGCGATCAGATCCAGCGGGCAGCCCTGCGATCCGACGTGCGTGTGGACCCAGGTCAGCCATGGCCGGTCGTGGTAGGCGTCAAGGAGCCGCTGCCGGTTTCCGTCTGCTCCGCGAGCGTCGGCGTACGACTCTGCGCAGCCGCCGCGGGGGATGTACCCGAGTGCCGATGGTCGGAGACTCTGTCTGTCGGGCGGCGAGCGGCGCGTATGCGAGGGGGACACGGCTGCAAGCTCGACGTCGCCCGACGCCGTACCTGTCTGCACCGTGGCGGCGGTTGGACCTGACGCCGAACGCGAGTCGGAGCCGGGCGGTCTGTCCCCGCTGTCCGAAGACGCGATCCCGCGAGCCCTCCGATGTGAAGAGCACGGCATCAAAACCGTATAAAGATTGCCGGAACAAGGCAATGTCCTTGGTGGTGCCTTCATGCGAGCATGCGTTCACCGGCAAGGTGACGGTGGCGAGAGGTGGTGAACGCGGATGGCCTGGTTTCTGGGACTCGGCATCGCGGGGGTCGCGCTCCTCGTGCTGTCCCTCGCCTTCGACGGCGTCCTTGAGGGACTCTTCGACGGTGTCGATGTGCTGGACGGCCTGTTCGACGGATGGCTGTCGCTTCCGGTCATTGCCGGATTCGTCTCCATGCTCGGCTTCTCCGGTGCGATCGCCATGGGCACCACCGGGCTGGGCGCCGTGGGCGCCACCGTGATCGGCGTGCCTGTCGGCGTCGGCACCGGTTGGCTCGCGTATCGCCTCAGCCGGGCCTTGATGAGCGACCGGTCCGGCGCCGCTCCTCGCGGCGACGACCTGATCGGTGTCTCGGGATCGGTGGTCACCGCCATTCCGGCCGACGGTTACGGCGAGGTGCTGGTCCGCCGGGCCGGGCAGCCGGTGAAGCTCTCGGCGAAGAGTTCGGTCCCGGTGGCGCGCGGTGCGGAGGTCTGGGTGGAGGAGGCGCTGTCGCAGACAGCGGTCTCAGTACGCCTGGTGGAACGCTGATCAACTGCGCCGCCGCGTACACCCGGCATCGACCGGCGGTGCGCTTTCATCCGCATGAATCACCCACATGAACCCGTATCGATCTGCCGTCCCCTGGGAGGGCTGAGGGGAATTCGTCATGAGCCCAGTTGTGATCGCCGTCATTGGCGTCGTCGTACTCCTGGTCCTGCTCGGCCTGGTGGTCGTCACCCGTTACAAGGTGGCGGGTCCGAGCGAGGCGTTCATCGTTACCGGACGGCGCGGCAAGAAGGCCACCGACCCGGAGACCGGCCGGGTTTTCACCGACAACAGCGGGCAGAAGGTCGTGGTCGGCGGCGGTGTCTTCGTCGTGCCGTTCGTGCAGCAGAAGTTCACCCTCGACCTGTCCTCCCGGCACATCCCGGTCGCGGTGCGCGGCGCCGTCACGCTGCGCGGGGTCAAGGCCCACCTCGAAGGCGTCGCCATCGTCAAGGTCGGCGGCAGCGAGGACTCCATCCGCGCCGCGGCCCAGCGGTTCCTGATGCAGCAGGACGGCATCGTCGGCTTCACCCAGGAAGTGCTCTCGGGCGCGCTGCGGGCCATCGTGGGCCGGATGTCGGTGGAGGACATCATCCGGGACCGGGCCGTGTTCGCCGGGCAGGTGGCGGAGGAGGCCGAGGCGAGCCTGTCCGGGCAGGGGCTGGTGCTGGACGCCTTCCAGATCCAGGACATCACCACCGAGGGCTCCTACCTCGAGGACCTCGGCCGGCCGGAGGCCGCTCGGGCCAAGCAGGAGGCCGACATCGCCGAGGCCGTCGCCCGGCGGGCCGCCGAGCAGGCCCGGCTGAAGGCCGAGGAGGAAATCGCCATCGCGCAGCGGACGTTCGCGCTCAAGCAGGCCGAGATCAAGGCTGAGACCGACGAGGCCGCTGCGCGCGCCGCTGCCGCGGGTCCGCTGGCCGAGGCCGCGCGCGGCCAGGAGGTCCTGAGCGAGCAGGAGAAGGTCGCCGAGCGGCAGGCCGCGCTGACCGATCGTGAGTTGGACAGCAAGGTTCGCAAGCCCGCCGACGCCGCCCGCTACCAGGCCGAGCAGGAGGCCGAGGCCCGCCGTATCGCCCTGGTCAAGCAGGCTGAGGCGGATGCCCAGCGGTCCCGGCTGACCGGTGAGGGTGAGAAGGCGCACCGTGCCGCGCTCGCCGACGCGGTCCGTATCGAGGGCGAGGCCGAGGCCGCCGCCATCGGTGCCAAGGGTGCCGCCGAGGCCGAGGCGATGCGGAAGAAGGCGGACGCGTTTGCGCAGTACGGCGACGCGGCCGTGCTGCAGATGCTCGTCGAGGTGCTGCCGCAGGTGGTCGCCAAGGCGTCCGAGCCGCTCAGTGCCATCGACAAGATGACGGTCATCTCGACGGACGGTGCGAGCCAGCTGTCGCGCACGGTCGCCGACAACGTCGCCCAGGGTGTCGAACTCCTCAGTTCCACCACCGGAGTCGACCTCGCCGAGATCCTGAAGAACATCACCCAGCGGGGTAGCGGTTCGCAGCCTGCGACCACGGCACCCGCCGAGGCCAACGGGAAGGTCGAGATCACCGGCTGACATCGGTACTGAGCAGCGGAGTGAGCCCGGGTGGCCGTTGGGTTGCCCGGGCTTGTGGTCGCTGGTGGTGGATTCCCAGAAGTGGAGTGTGAGTGGTGTTCCTGTGGCTTTGGCTGATCGGCTGGTCGGCGTTCGTCCTGCCCCTGGCGATCGCCTCCTTGCGGGGCTGGGCGCCCAAGCGGATCCAGAACCGTACGAGTCCTTGGGGTGTCCGCGTCCGTGGAGTGGCCATGCTGGTGATGTGGATCGGCGGAATCGTCGGTCCGCTGCTGCACTGGACCAGTTTGGACGGCGACGACACCTTGTTCCTCGCCACCGTGGCGCAGGTCGGCCTTCTGATGCTCGCGGCCGGGCTCATAGGTGGCTCGCAGCTCGGCGAGTGGTTCCACCGACGGGCGATGCGAGCCCGGGCAGCCGACGATGCAGACCACAGTGCCGGGCGGCCGCAATGATCTCGGCCAGTGCGCAGGAGAAGATGGGCATGAGGCAGGCCGTGATCGTCTGGTGTTCTTCAAGTGGTACGGCTGAGACCTCTGACTCGCGAAGAGCCGGTGGCTCGGATGCGTAAGCCCCTTCCGACCACGGACATGGCAACCGCTCTCGCACTACCAGCAACCGCGGCTCGCTTCACCCCGCGCCCGGCTCAACCCCGACCTGGCCTGGGCCGACGTGCTCGCCTTCCCTCAGGCCGCGGCGGGCGAGCACGTCAATGCCGTGCTGCTCCTGTGTCGCCGTAACCGGCCCTACCGGCGCCTGTACGAGAAGGAGAACACCGATACGGACGCCGACGGCATCCCGGACATCTATCAGCAGGCAGCTCCCGCCCCGGTCGGCGCAGACCGTTCTGACGGGACGTCCGGCTGATGGCCGCCTCCGGGGAGAACTGAGTGGCCGTTGACAGACACCTCGCTACTGGCACCCGCGATCATCGCCGCCGCCCTGGTGATCAGGATCAGGACGGCACTCGGCAAATTTCGGCACTCGGGAAGCGCCCGCGAACAGTGGGTCTTCGCCAGCGACCGCCGCGCCCTGGGCACCGGAGCAGCGGTCGCCGCGGCCACCCTCCTGCTCGGCTGTCATGCCGGCCCCGCTGCTGCGGCATGGGCCCCGCTCATCGCGGCGCTCACCATCCACCTGTCCCACCGCGACAGGCATCGCCCATGACCGCCAGACCACACCGCGCGAGGAGGAGCAACATGTCCAAACGACGCAGCGACACGCACCTGGCTGCCCTCTGCCCACCGACGACGCAAGCGCCGCCTGGACTCCGCTTGCCGACGTCTGTGCCATCCGCAGCGCGCCGCCCCACGGGCTCTGCGCTGATCGCCGCCCACCTCAGCTGATCCGCACCGCGATCACAGGAACCCTCGCGCCCATGGCCTGGCACTGGACCAGTCTCGTCTTCTTCTCGCTCACCCTGCTCCCGGCCGGGCTGGCCCTGGTCAGCGGCCGAATACCGCAGCGGCTGCGGCACCGACTCGCCCCCATGCGTCCGCGCGGCCGGGCCCTTCTCGCCCTCTACGCCGTCGCCCCCCTCAATACGATCCCGCGCCTTGCCGAGGCACCGCCCGTGATCATCGTGGTGGCTACGGCCGCCGTGGGTGTCCTCGCCGCAGCGGGCTGCATGTACGCGGCCCTCGCTCCGCGCCGGGCCAGGAACGTCACCCCGTGACCGGCAAGCCGCGTCTGTGGCGCCTCGCCATCTCGCTCATCGCCTGGTGGATGCTGACCGCCCTCCTCCTCTGGCTCCTGGGCAGGGCGCTCGACCAGCCCGCCCCGCTCGCACAGTGCGTCAGCCCGGCCGTCTTTCTCGTCGCCCTGGGGGAGGCTGGTGACTGGCTCCGGCGACGCTGGAGAGCCAGCCGGATCACAAGCCAGCACCGTCACGACCCGAACCGCCCGACGCGGAGACGCCGCCCACGCACTGGTGACCACTGCCGCCAACAGAGGTGTCGTCTCGTGGCGAGTTGTGCCCGGCAGGGCAGCGCAACCCCGGGAAGGATCAGCTGTCTTCTCTACGGGCCACACAACTTGTGCCCGCTCACGCCAAGAGCGCGGCTGCCGTGGTGAGGGCGACGAGGAGGAGCAGTACAGGGCCGAGCGGCAGACCGTGGTCGCGTGGTGAGCTGCGGTCGATGGGGCGCAGTTCCGGATGGAGGCGCAGCGCGGTGACCTCCTCGACCATGCGGACGTAAGACGGACGCAGCCGCAGACGTCGCTCGAGCCGCGGCTCGCCCAGGCTTGCTTGAGTAGCCAGTTGCGAGCCAGTCACGCCAACGGCCTTCAGTGGAAACGCGGTTGTGATGTCGTCAGCATCCGAGATGGTGAAGTGCTGGTACGGACGGGTCCGGGAGCTGTATCAGATTGCGGCTGCGCCGCGGGCGAACCACACCGCCGATGACAGTGCGGCGAGCACCCCGGCGACCCTGCTGCCGAGCGCGGAGACCGCCACGATGACGACAACGCGGAGCAGGGCCAGGTCGGCGGACGAGAGATGCTCAGCCGGTCTTGCGCCCCCACCGTGTGCCGACGTGCTCCCACTCCGCGGCCCACTGCTGCATACGGCACCGGTTCAGATACAGCCGCGACCCCCACGCCACGCCCCACACGGCTCCGCTCGCGCCCGCAGTGGCCAGGACGCCTCCGAAGGCCGCCTGCAGTTGCGCCTCCCCGTCGGTCAGGGGTTCGGACGTGAGATTGCCGCTCTTGTCGGTCCACACGGTGACGGCGCTTCCGACCCGGGCACCGGGAGGCACTCGGGCCTCGTCCGTGTGGGGCGAACCGTCCGGCGCGGTCCAACGGACGGTGGCCCACACCCGGTGGTCGCTCACCGTCCTGGCGAGCACCTTGTCCTCCGTGTCTTCGGCGAGTACAGCAGAGACCGCGCGAGTCTCGGCCCGCTGCCAATCGGCGGCCCGCTCCACCGCGTCCGCCGCTACCAGACCCGCCAGGAGGCCGACGATCAGGGCGCACATCCATCCGGCGAGCACGATCCAGGCTTCGATGACGTCGCTGCGCCGTCTGAGCGGATTACGCCGCCATCGCCACAACCGCACCTTGGCACGTCGTGACGCCGCCATCGGCCGACACCCCCTTGTGAGTACCGACAGCTCTCTTCCAGTGTCCTACGGGAAGGGACGAATACCCCCGGCGAGCGCGGCTCGGTGTCTCACCATCAGGCTCCCCGGCAGTCCTCGGAGGGTGAATGCGCTCGGTGATCGGAGCGGAGCGGTCCGTGTTCGTCCAGGTTGCTGCGCATGTTTCGCGTCAATGACCTGGCCGGAGCCCCGCGGGTGTACGACGCTGAGGGCAGGAACATTTCCAGCAGACGAGGAGCCCGCCGTGCGCGCTCGTGACCTGGCGGTCGGATACGAAACGGTGAGCGTCGACAGTGACGCCATGGACGCGGCCCGGCTGATGGCCGAGCACAAGCTGCCGGGCCTGTTGGTGCTCGACGAGCGGGGTGAGCCGAAGGCGATCCTGCCCGCCTCCCAGATGATCAAGGTGCTGGTGCCCGCCTACGTGATCGAGGACCCGACACTCGCCGCAGTCGTCGACGAGAAGCACGCCGACCGACTCTGCCAGGCACTGGCCGGCCGCCGCGTGGGGGACTGTCTGTCCAGCAAGGCGCCTCCGCCGCCGGTCGCCGACCCCGACGACACCGCGCTGGAAGTGGCCGCGCTGATGGCGCAGGTGCGAAGCCCGCTGGTGGCTGTGGCGGAGAAGGCGAAGGACGGCACGCATCTGCTGGGCGTGATCACCGCCTCGCATCTCCTGCACGAACTCCTCGGCGCTGCAGGGGTGGTGAGCCCCAAGTAGGGGCACCCGGTCCCGGCGGCGCGCCGGGCTACTCCATGCTGGAGTTCCGGAGGATCCCGCGGCACACCTCGTCGTCGATCCGCCGCCCCAACCGCTCCAGTGCCGGCATGCCACACCGCAGGATCCCCTGCTCGATGGACCGGCGTGCGCCCTGATCCAGTTGGTGCCACAGCAACGGGTTGGCGACCAGGACGCGCGGGTCCAGGACCAGCCGCCCGCCGGACGTATCCGTGAGGATGAGCCGCGGGGTGACTCCCTCGGACACCCGTATGGTCACCAGGCGGTCGGTGCGCACCTGGTGGTAGGTCAGGATCCCGCGTGAGTCGAGTCCCCCGTTGGCCGCGCTCACCCGAGGTGGCGTCAGGATGATCAAGAGCAGCACGGCGAGCGCGGCCCACCATCCGGCGCGCATGACGGTGAGACGAACAAGCCCCCAGTCGAGCAGCACCAACGTCCCGAAGAGCAGCACGCCGCAGAGCACCGCGCTGCGCACCTCCCGCGCCCAGTAACGGTCCTGGACCGCTCGAACGGCATCCGCACGGGGAGTACCGCCCACCGGGGCACGCTTCTTACCGCGCCGTCCCATACGGGCCAGATTAGACACGGCACCGGCTTGTGTCTCCGGGTGTGACAAGCCCAGTCTCGGGCCGCTCGGTCAGCCGATTCCGCCCACCTCGAGTAGGGCCACGAGGTAGGTGTAGATGGCCCCCACCTGAGCGAGGAACACAAGCGCGGTGTGGGCGGCGAGATGGCCGGGCCGCCCGGTTCCGAGGCAGGCGCGGGCCGCCCGGCTCACCCGCGGAGGCCGCAGTGTCCTGTCGCCTGTCTGCCGTTCGAGTGCCTTGTTCAGGGCGCGACGGCCGGCGGCGGAGGTGACGCCGAGCCGTACCCCGTGTCCGTCGCGGACGACGATGGTGCGGTAGGTGCTGCCGTACGAGAACGTCGTCAGCAGCCGGACGCTGGTGATGTGGTTCAGGTCGACGGTGCGCACACCGGTCAGGGTCCGTGCGGTCATCCTGGTCGCGCTGCGGCGCGCCGGAGGGCGTTCCTCGCACAGCGCGCCGAACAGGAGGAAGGCGAGAGGGCAGGTCAGCAGCCCCAGTGCCGTAGCCGCCTCGGCCAGGACACCGGCGGCGAAGGGCAGCACGAGCAGCCCCGCTGCCAGGCCCGCACCCGCACGTGCCCGGCGTCGGACCGTGCCGACGTCGGGCAGCTCCCGGGGCAGCGGTGCCGGACGGGTGCGCGGCACCTCAGTGCTCCCCATAACCCGGGGCGGGGCGGGCCGCGTGTCGGGCGGCGCCGTTGGCGATCAGGTGGCGTGGGCGGCGCGGTTGATCGCCGTCTCGACAGCCGCGATCCGGTCGGCGAGCAGGCCGAGGGTGGCGACCGCGCGGGTGAGGGGGTCGTCCTCCGGTCCGCCCAGGGTCTGGGTGCGGACGTACGCTGTCTTCAACTCGGCCCAGCGCAGCGCCTGTTCGGCGGTGAGCGTGCCGCGCAGCTCTGCCAGTCTCAGCAGGTTGGACTCGGCGCCGGTGGTGAGGGTCTGGGCCTCGGCCGCGTAGTGGTCGTCGATGAGCACGGCGAGCTCTTCGTCGTTCATGACCGGCTGGATGCGTTGGGCGATCTTGTTCATGTTGCGGTAGGAGCCCTGGAGTTGGAAGGGCGGTTCGGTGCGGGTGGTGTCGGACTGGGCGGCGGAGGCGATGTACGCGGCGTTGACCGCGAGGACCGTTTCGCGGGCCGTGAGCAGGTGGCGCAGTACGGCCAGGATCCGCTCCAGTTCGGCGGGCGCGTACGAGTGGGTCAGCTGGTCGGCGCGGGCCGTTGGGTCACTCTCGGCGAGGCGGATCAGCAGGTCGAGGTCGGTGTGGTCGCGGCTGGCGAGCGGGGCGAGGGTCGGGTTGGCCGTGAGCGCGTTCTCGATGAAGCTGAGCGCGAAGGCGTGCTCCCTGCCGGTCAGGACGTCGCCGAGGTTCCA
The DNA here is from genome assembly GCF_000972385.1 of Streptomyces sp. WM6386. GTDB lineage: Bacteria > Actinomycetota > Actinomycetes > Streptomycetales > Streptomycetaceae > Streptomyces. Next base: position 59,760 of record NZ_JXTE01000015.1, on the reverse strand, counting down.
CACGTCGGCGCGGTTGGCGAGCATGTCGGGGACGCGGAAGCGGCTGCCGGATTCGGTGTAGGGGTTGCCCGCCATGCAGACCGCGAACCGCTTGCCGCGCAGGTCGTACGTGCGTGGCTCGCCGTTCCACACGCCCTCGATGCGGCGGGTGGCGTCGCACAGCGGGATGAACTTCTGCAGCAGTTCGGGTGAGGTGTGCTGGATGTCGTCGAGGTGGAGGAGGGTGTTGTTGCCCGCCTCCAGCGCGAAGTTGATCTTCTCGATCTCGTGGCGGGCCGTGGCGTTCGGGGCCTCGGCCGGGTCGAGGGAGGTGACGGCGTGCCCCAGCGCCGGGCCGTTGACCTTCACCAGGATCAGGCCGAGGCGGTCGGCGACGTACTCCATGAGGGTCGTCTTGCCGTAGCCGGGCGGGGAGATGAGCAGGAGCAGGCCGCCGGTGTCGGTGCGCTTGGACTCGCCGGTGGTGCCGAGCTGTTTGGCCAGGCTGTCGCCGACCAGGGGCAGATACGCCTCGTCGATGAGCTTGCTGCGCACGAAGGCCGACATCACCCGAGGCCGGTACTCGTCCAGGCGGATCCGCGTCCGCTCGGCAGCCACCAGTTCCGCGCGGCGGCCCTGGTAGGCCCGGTGAGCCGGGACCTCATGGGCGTGGAACGTCCTTGTGCGGGTGAGGAGTTCGTCGACGCGGACCTTGAGCTTACGGCTGCTGATGCGCCGATGGGCGCCGAGCAGCCCTTCGACGGTCTCGGTCAGCGGGGCGTCGGACTCGTGGCGGGGCAGGTCGGGACAGAGCTCGGCGGCCACCGCCTCGGCGAGGTCGCCGGCGGTGATGTCCGTGCCGGCGGCGGACGTGTACGAGGAGAGCCATGCCTCGACGAGCTGCTTGCGTTCGGCCAGATCGCCAAGTGCGGCGAGGTCGTCGTCGTAGGCCGAAGTGCCCACCGTACGGCGGAACTTGTCGAGCAGCGTGCGGGCGCCGACGCTGATGACGAATCCGTCGGGGCCGGTGGTGAGCTCCTCGAAGAGGTACGTGGCGGCGGCATCCGCGACCTTCCCGGTGATCGCTTCTGCCAACTCCTTCTGCAGGTCGGCGATCGCGGGCGTCGGACCGAACGTGTCCCGTGCGCGGGCCAGCGATGCCGCGCGCCGGGTCCAGCTGTCGCGGTCCCCCTCCGTCGCGCCATGCGCCCAGAACAGCTGGGCGGTGGCGCGGGCGGCGGGGTGGTGGCACAGCATGCCCGCGCCTTCGTGCAGGCGCAGGAGTGCGGCGAGGATCAAGGTGGCGTCGTGGTCGTGGACGCCGCGCTCGTAGCCCTCGTCGTACGCCGCCTCCGCCGCCTGCCTTACGAGCACGGGTAGGTCGGCCTCTGCCAGGGCCGCCGGTCCGTGCTCGTCCAGCAGGGCGGCCGCGAGGTGTTCGGCGCGGTAGACCTCAGGCGACTCCGACGGCAGCGGGCGGTCCCAGTAGGGGCGGGTGGCGGCGAAGTCGGGGTCCGTGATCGGCGCGCGGTAGTCGGTGCCGGTGAGCGCGAAGGCGAGGGTGTCGCCCTGCGGGACCAGCGTAAGGTCCAGAGGCTGGGTGTTGACGGCGAAACGGTGGGTGCCGAGGCGCAGAGTGCGGCCGTTGTCCGTGTACAGGTCGGTGCGGTCGCGCAGGGCACGGAGGGCCTCCTGGCGGGCGGACTTGAGGCGGCCGTCGATTTCCTCCGCCCTGACCTGGTCGCCGAGTTCACGCAGGTCGTCGGCGAGGCGGCGGACCTTGGTGGGCATCGGGTCGGAGGTGAAGTATGTGGCGACGGTATCCGTGTCGGGAAGGGTGGCGGCCCGACGGGTGACCGTCTGCAGGACGCGGGTTGCCGAGTCGGCGAGGCGTTCGGCGCGGCGGGAGCGGGCGTAGGTGAGGGTTTGTTTGCGGGCGGTGAACGCCTCGTGGACCTCGTCGCGCTTGTCGGCGAGGTCGCCGAGGAAGTCGTCGAACTCGGCGAACCGGGACTCCAGGTTCTCCAGTTGCACGAGCATGCGGGCGAGTTGCTCGTCGCACGTCTCGGGGCTGTCGGCGGACGCGAGTGCGCCGGTGACGGCTTGGCCGAGCAGGGCGAACTCGGCGGCGAACTCGGCGCTGCCCTCGTGGTCGAGGAGTTCGCGGCGGCGGCCGTCGAGGGTGGCACGGGTGCGGTTGACGCCGCCGAGGACTTCGGCGATGCGCTCCAGGATGGCGGTGCGGACAGTGGCGTCGCCGATGTCCAGGCCGGCGACGACCTCGGTCACCGTGGCCAGCCCGTCGGCGAGCTCATCGAGACGGGCGGCGACGGGCGTGGCCTCGGCAACGGTGGCGATCGTTCCAGCGTCGGCGACGAGTTGCTCGATGTCGGCCTGGTGGTCGGCGAAGGCGTCCTCGCGGGCGAGGTGGGTGACCGCCCGCTGACCGAAGGTGGCGAGGTCGGCCTCGACGTCGGCGGCAAGCTCGTCGATGCGGGCTGTGTCGGCGTATCGCAGGTCCTTGAGGGTGAGCAAATGACCCTGCGCGTGCCGCAGTTCCGTCAGGCCTGTCACCCACGCGGCGGCACTGCGCGGGGTCTCGCCACGCAGACGTCGTACGACTGAGGCGACCCGCGTGGTGGCTTCGGCGAGCGCTTCGGCGGCCCGGCGGGTGAGGGCGTGGACGGTCTCGAACTCGGCCAGCACCTGCTCGGCGGTGGTCCGCACCTGCGTGAGCGGCGCCAGCAGTTCGCCGAGTTCGGGCTCGCCCAGCCAGTGGTAGGAGTCGGCGGCCCGGACACAGGCGGTGGCCAGTGCCTCGTACACCTCACTCGTCGGGGTGGTCTCGGCGACCGTGCGCGTGATGGACAGGCAGTCGGAGATGCCGCGCACGAGGTCGGCGTTGCCGACGCGGTCGAGCGGGCCGGTGCCGACCGGCTGGGCGGCGGCGTGGGTGTCGGAGACGTACGGGGAGTTCCACAGCTGGAGCGGGTGCACGCGCTGCGGCTCGTCACCGTCGGCGCGCAGCACCATCAGCGTGCCGTCGCCGAAGAGCGCCCAGCCGTGGCAGGACAGCGGGGTGGCGACCTCCTTGCGGATCAGGTTGTAGGGCAGCAGCAGGCTGCGGCCTTCCACACGCGCGTGGAAGGCGAACAGGACGTCCTCGCCGTTCGGGGAGCGGACTGCGCGCTCGAACTCCAGGCCCGCCGTGTCGATGCCGTCGAACGTCTTGTACGCCCCGGTGGCCAGGCAGTAGCCGCCGGGGAAGGCGATGCCCTGGTCCTCGGGCAGCCGGCGGCAGGCCTGTCCGATGCCGTCGAGGCGGACGACTGTCCTGGTGAGGGTGTTGAACACCAGGTAGCGGTGGACATCCTCCTTGTAAGGGAGGATGTCCATCAAGATGAGGGCGCCCACGCGCGCGTACGCGATGTCCGCGTCGGCGAGGGACTGCAGCGGCTCGTCGACGGGCTCGGCGTAGATGCCCTCGCCGGTCTCGGTGTCGTCTTCGACCTTGACGGTCAGGGTGCCGCCGAGCGTCTCGACGAAGACCTCGCCCTCGATGGAGACGTGCGGGTGGCGGCCGAGGATGTGGTCCTCGCGGGTCACGGGGGTCCACGCGAAATCGTGGGAGGGCGGGAAGACGTGGTCGCGGTCGCCGCGCGCGTCCAGGAAGGTCACCCGGCTGTCGTCTGACACGGCCCAGCGCAGGACGCGGATGTCGCTGGCCTGCTCGCCGGTCTGGAAGACAGCCAGCAGCTTGCCTTCGACACGGCGGAGTTGGAGGAGACGCGTCTGGCGGTAGTAGCGGTGGAGAGCGGTGAACTCCCGGACGAAGGCCCGGTCGTTGAGCAGGCCGGGCACGGCGTCGTCGGGCAGCCGGTTCAGGTCACGGTCGTACAGTGCGAGGACGTCGCCCGCGGCCGTCTCCCGGTTCAGGGTGGACAGCGCGTTGTGGCCGAACAGCAGCGCGTCGCCGACGGCGACGATGTCGCGGGGCACGCGGGTGTGCTCGGTGCGCAGCCGCTCGGTGCCGGCGAGTTCGAGCCGTGTCGAGCCGAACTCCTCGGTGCGGCGGGCGTTGAGCGCCTCGGCACGGCGGGCGAGTTCGGCGGCCTGCGCGGCGAGCCGGTCGCGCAGCACCTCGTATGTGCCGGTGTCCAGGCCGGTGGTCATGGGATCCCTCTCAGGGAGTCGGAGAAAACGCGGTCCGGAGCTGCCGTCCCCTGTGCGGCAGCTCCGGACCGCGGGTCGGTCAGCCCTTGGCGCTGCCGTTCAGGGCGGTGAGGGAGGTGTCCGCGAGACCCAGCTCGCCTGCCTTGTCCAGCAGTTGCCGGAACTGTCCGGCGTTGTCCCCGCCGGTCTTCATCAGCTTCATCAGCAGGGCGGAGACGGTCAGGTTCTGCACGTCGGCTGTCGAGACCGAGCCGAGAACACGGCTGAGGTCGTCGGTGAAGCTGGAGGTGCCGTCCAGCCAGGGCTTCGCCAGCGCCTGCGCGGTCTCGGAGTGCTGCACGAAACCGTCGACGCTCTGGCCGAGCGCGATCGAGGACATCAGCCGGTCGAAGAAGACCGAGTCCCCGCCGACGATGTTGATGTCGGCGTTCTCCAGGCCGGTGGCGAGCACGGTGGCCTGTGCCTCGGCGACCTGCCGCTGCACGTCCAGCCCCGCGAGGCGGATGTCCTTCTCGGCCTCCAGTCGCAGCCGGTACTCCTCGTGCCCGCGGGACGCGTCGTCGAGCGCCGCCATCGCGGCGGCCTTCTCGGTCAGACCGGCGGCCTCGGCCTTCAGCTTCTCGCCGATGCCCTCCGCCTCCGCGAGCGCCTTCGCCCGGGAGCCCTCCGCCTCGGCCCGCATCCGTGCCTCGGCCGCCTCGGCCTCCGCCCGGCCGGCCTTCTCGATGACCTCCGCCTCCTTGTCACGGACCTGAACGGCGGCCAGACCCTCGGCCGCGCACTCGGCCTGAATGCCCTCGGCGAGTCGCAGCTTGGCCTGTGCGTCGAGGTCGGCGCTCTTCAACCGCGCCTCGGCCAGGGTCAGTTCCTCCGCCGCGCGGTGCACGGCGGCCTGCTCGGCGGCTTCGGCGGCCTTGATGTCCTTGACCAGCTTCTCCTGCGCCTCGGCCTCGGCGGCGATGATCACGGTCTGGCGGCCGCGCTCGGCCTCCTCCAGGGCGCGCAGCTTCTTGATGGACTCCTCCTGCTCGGCGACCGTACGGTCCACCGCCACCCGCTCCCGGATGACCTCGGCGATCTCCCGCTTCTCCGCCTCGACCTCCTTCGACGCGGCGATCCGGGTCAGCTCGGTCTCCCGCTCCCGGGCGATGACTTCGAGGAGTCGGTCCTTCTCGATGCGCTCGTTCTCGATGGCGATGACCCGCTCGCGGTTCTTCTGCGCGACCGCCACCTCGCGGGCCTGGTTCTCCCGCTGGATGCCGAGCTGCTCCTCGGTCTTGAGGAAGGCGCCCTGCGAGCGCAGCCGCTCCTCCTCCATCACCCGCGCCGTCTCGGCCTCCTCGCGGGCCCGTACCGTGTCGATCTCCCGCTTCTGCTTGATCTCGGCGTCGGCTTGCCGGCGCTCCAGCTCCAGGATGGCCTCCCGGGCGTCGACGTTCTGCCGGGTGATCTCCTTCTCCTCGGTGCGCTGGGCCTCGTTGGTTCGCACATGCTCCACGGCCGTCAGCTCGGTGATCTTCCGGATGCCCTGGGCGTCCAGGACGTTGGCCGGGTCCAGCTGGGTCAGTGGCGTCTGCTCCAGGTAATCGATCGCCGCGTCCTCCAGGTGGTAGCCGTTGAGGTCGACGCCGATGACCTCGATGATCCGATACCTCAGCTCCTCGCGCTTGGTGTACAGGTCGGTGAAGTCCAGCTGCTTGCCGACCGTCTTCAGTGCCTCGGAGAACTTCGCGTGGAACAGCTCCTGCAACGTGTCCCGGTCGCTGGCCCGTGCCGTGCCGACGGCCTGGGCGACCTTGATGACATCCTCGACGGTCTTGCTGACCTTCACGAAGAACGAGATCCGGATGTCCGCGCGGATGTTGTCCTGACAGATCAGCCCGTCCCGGCCGGCCCGCGTGATCTCGATGGTCTTCACCGAGATGTCCATCACCTCGGCCTTGTGCAGCACCGGCAGCACGACCTGCCCGGTGAAGGTCACATCGACCTTCCGAAGCTTGGAGACGATCAGCGCCTTGCCCTGCTCCACCTTGCGGAACAGGCGGGAGACGACGAACAACAGGGCGACCATGACGAGCAGGACAGCGGCGACGGTCACGCCGATGCCCACAGTGGTGACGTCCATACGAAATCCTCGAAGTCTGCGATGAGTTGACGCCTCGACAGCGAGGCGAAGCGGCCTGAGCGACCGCGGGCATGTGCGTCACAGGCGTGGCCCAGCGGTTCCACCGCGGACAGACGACTCAGTTGACGCGAGTGCTGCTACTGCCAGGGTCGAACGGAGTGCCGTTCGCCAAGTCCCGTTGTCGCGGCCTGTGTTCGCGTGGGGACCGCCTGGTGAGCGGTTTCACGAGGCCATGTGTCACCGACCAGGCGACGAGCGCGGACAGCGCGAGCAGCGCGACGCGGGCCACAGCAGCGCCGAACCCTGTCACGCCGACCCGGTCCATCACGACCAACCCGGTGAGGCTGACGAGCCAGCCGCACACCGTGACGACGAACGCGCCGACGGCGACCGGCAATCCTCCGAACGCCTTGGCCAGCGCCGGGGCGTCGGCATCGAAGTCGCGTACGCGGGCCCGGCCCAGCAGGACCAGAAGCCAGAAGGCGAACGCGACCACCAGGGCAGAGGTGAAGATGACGGCGGGGAACCGCGCGGCGGCGCCGATGACCTCCAGCATCCCGGACCCCCAAGCCTCGCTGTAGCGTTCAGATATCCAGGGCCGTTGCCGGAGCTGGGCACCGGGACATCCCCGTGTTTGCGCCGAGACCATTGTGTAGTGGCGCTGTCCCTCACCGCATTGCCGCATTCCGGCACTCTTGACGCCGCGTTGATGCCGGACTGCGATACCCAAACGATCGACCGAGTCGGCGGCGGCTGCTCGGCTCATACGTCATGATCGGTTCCGGTCGCGACGGCGCGCACTCTGCTGTCGCCGTCTCGTTCATGCCGGCATCGGGGGAGGGAGAAAAGGTGGGTCACCACGCACACGGCGCCGCAGGACCCGGCCTTGCCGGGCCACATGGTGGTGTGCGGCGACGACGCCCTCGCCGAGCGCCTTGCGGCGGAACTGTGCCGCCGCGGTCGCCTCACCCGGTCTCGATCCGGCCGCCCTGGACACGTCCAGCACCGTCCTCTCGGATGCCGACACTGCGGCCCCCGCCCTCGCGGCCACGGCCGTCGCGGGCACCAGCAAGGTCGTTCAGGCGGACGGCCTGCTGCTGCGGGCCGTGGAGCGCACCCCGTCGGGGCCCGGTGAGGTCGCCGGCCCCGGCCTGTGCACGCTGGCCCTGCTCTCCGCCGGCGCCAACGACCCGGCGGGAGCGGAGGGTTCGGACGCCAGCGGCCAGGACGGACCGCTGCTGCTGCCGGACGACCGAACCGTCGCCGCCGCCACCGGCCGCGGCACCGTCGTCCTGGAGACCGTCACGCACGACGGCCCCGAGCACGTTCCGAGCCGCGGCCTGCCGCTCGGCTCGCTCTTCTCGCGCCGTCTGCGCTGGTCCCTGGCCGGGCTCGCGCTGAGCGTCCTCGGCCTGGCGGTGGCGTCCTGGCTGACCACCGGCGACCACCCCCTGCACGCCGCCTACCTCACCCTCCTCGACCTCTTCGCCATCGGGGACCCGGCGCTCGGCGATCCCGTCGCCCGCCAGGTCCTCCAGCTCCTGTCCGGGCTGACCGGACTGCTCCTGCTGCCCGTGCTCCTCGCCGCCGTACTGGAAGGGCTCGGCACCTTCCGCACCGCCGCCACGCTGCGCCGCCCGCCGCGCGGTCTGTCCGGCCACGTCGTCCTGCTCGGCCTGGGCAAGGTCGGCACTCGCGTCCTGGCCCGACTGCGCGAACTCGGCATCCCGGTGGTGTGCGTGGAGGAGGACCCCGAGGCGCGGCATCCCCCTGGCTCGCCGCCTGCACGTGCCCACAGTGATCGGCGACGTCACCCAGGAGGGCGTCCTGGAGGCAGCGAAGATCCACCGTGCCCACGCGCTGCTCGCCGTGACCAGCAGTGACACCACCAACCTGGAAGCCGCCCTGTACGCCCGTTCCGTGGAGCCGGGCCTGCGGGTGTCGCTGCGGCTGTACGACGACGCCTTCGCCCTCGCCGTCTACCGCACCCTGCGCGCCGCCCACCCTCACGCCTTCACGCGCAGCCGCAGTGTGTCCACTCTCGCCGCACCTGCGTTCGCCGGGGCGATGATGGGCCGACGGATCCTCGGCGCGATCCCCGTCGAGCGCAGAGTCCTCGTGTTCGCCGCGCTCGACGTGGCAGGACACCCGCAACTAGAGGGCTGCACGGTCGCCGAGTCCTTCCGCCCCGGCGCCTGGCGCGCCCTGGCCATCGACTCCGCCGCCCCCGACGAACGCCTGCCCGACCTCGCGGCCTCACCGTCGTACGACGGCACCGAGCACCCCAGTGGCCTCATCTGGGACCTGCACCCCGGCTACGTCCTACGCCCGCAGGACCGCGTGGTGCTGGCCGCCACTCGCCAGGGCCTGGCCGAACTCCTGGGCGCCGGCTCGCGGACCCGCCCACCCGCCACGGGCACGTGGTCCCCTTAACTCCGGCTGCGCACCGCCTATTTGTTGCTGATTGCGGTGCTTAGGCGTGGTAGGCGACGTCGGGCCGTGTGGGGGGCGATGGTTCGCGACCAGGTCCAGATCCGCGGCGATGAAACCGTTCAGGAAGTCCTGCTGGTCGGCGTCCCCCGCATGGCTCTGCCGCACCGCCACGCTCCGCACCCGCACTCCCTCGGGGCGCAACGCCTCCGCCACGCCCCAGGCTTCGGCCATCTCGCGTATGAACTCCAGCAACTCCTTGGCCGACAGCCGCCGTTGCCCGACCCGCTCTTCGCTGTCCTCGTCGTCGGCGCGATCGGATTCCGCGTCCGTTTCGACGTCCGGCAGCTCATCGGCCGGGAGTTCCCCGAGTTCGGCGGCTCGCGTCAACCAGGTGCCGGTCTCGTCGTCGAACCCGTCCAGCCAGGCGTGGCTGCCCGGTCCGGGCGACAACACGCGCCCGGTGGCCCAGGCGCCGGTGGACAGTACGGGGGAGTCGAGCAGCGGTCGCCCTTCGTCGGTGACCGTCAGGGCGAACAGTGCGCTCTCGCCGTCCATCCGTCTGTCGTGGTCCTCCCCGCTCTCGCCGAAGACCTCCGGCAGGGTGTCGCGCACGGCGCGGAGTGTGTACGCCCCGCCGTAGACCACGTGTTGCCACACGAAGCCGGGCTCCAGCGGCACCGAGCGCAGTGCGTGTCCCGCCTCCCAGGGGAGTGGGCCGTCCGCCGCCACCGCGCACGCCGGATCACGTGCCGAGACGGCAGGGATCTTCTGCGGGCTGAACAACTCGACCACACGCCAGTAGCCCACGATCCCGGACCGCCGAAGCCGCTCGTCCGCCATACCCCGCCCAGGCCCCTCAGATCGTCCCGCTGCCCCCGACTCCCCACGCAACTGTCCGGAGGCGGAACGAGACGGATCGGCACCCCCGTCTGGGGCACTTGTCGGCTTCGCTGCTTGGCCGAACGGCATGGATGCCGCCGCCCACAGCAACCAGCCATCGGCAGGGGTGGACCCCGTTGCGGTCCCGGCGCCGCCGCCGCACCGCGTTACCGTGACGGCCTCTGCTCTGGCCGTCATCCTGGTCGAGGGCGGTCTGACGACGAACTGGCCCGATGTACGGCGGCTGTTGTTGCCGGCCGGTGTGCTGGCCACCGCAGGGGTCGCCGTCTCCGTCGCGGTCACCGCGGCCGGCGCCCACTGGTTGTTGGGCATGAACTGGCACCTGGCGCTGCTGCTGGGCGCGATCGTCTCCTCCACCGACGCCGCCGCGGTGTTCGCCGTGCTGAGAGTCCTGCCGCTGCCGCAGAAGGTCACCAGCCTGCTGGAGACCGAGTCCGGATTCAACGACGCCCCGACCGTCATCCTGGTACTGGCCTTGAGCACCGCCACCGCCGACGTGCCCGGCCCGGCGGACATCGCCGGTCATCTCGTCTACGAGCTGGCCGTGGGCAGCGTGCTCGGGCTGGCGATCGGGCGACTGGGAGCCGCCGCCCTGCGGAACATCGCCCTGCCCGCCACCGGCCTGTATCCACTGGCCACCGTCGGCTTCGGCATCGTGGCCTTCGCCGCCGCCGGAGCGGCGCACGCCAGCGGCTTCATCGCCGCATACCTGGGCAACACCCATCTGCCGCACCGTGCCGCCACCCGCTCCTTCGCCGAAGGCGTCGGCTGGCTCGCCCAGATCGGCCTGTTCGTCATGCTCGGCCTGCTCGTGGACCCCAGCGAACTGCCCGCCGCGATCGGCCCGGCCGTCGCCGTCGGCCTGCTCCTGCTGCTGGCCGCCCGGCCTTTGTCCGTGCTGGCCTGCCTGCTGCCGTTCCGCGTCCCCTGGCGCGAACAGGGCTTCATCTCCTGGGCCGGACTGCGCGGCGCCGTACCGATCGTGCTCGGCACCTATCCCATCGTCGAAGGGGTCAGCGGCGCCCGGGACCTGCTCAACATCGTGTTCGTACTGGTGGTCATCTTCACCGTCGTCCAGGGCCCCAGCCTGCCCGCTGCCGCCCGCCTGCTGCGCCTGACCCGACCAGGCGCCCTGCGCGACATCGAAGTGGAGGCCGCTCCGCTGGACGCCCTGGACGCGGACCTGCTCACCGTGAGTATTCCCGCCGGGTCACGCCTGCACGGTGTGACCGTCTTCGAACTGCGCCTGCCGTCGCCGACCGTGGTCACGCTGATCGTCCGTGACGGCGCCACCACTGTCCCCGGCCACGACACCATGCTGCGCGTAGGCGATGAACTCCTCCTGATCACCACCCCGAAGGTGCGGCAGGCCGCCGAACGCCGCCTGCGCGCGGTCGGCCGACGTGGCAAGCTCGCCCGCTGGCTCGGTGAGCACGGCGACCCGGAGACCACGGAGCAGACCAGCTCCTGATGACCGGGACACCGAGCGGACCGGCTGGAACGCGACGGCCAAAGCGAGCCGGTCACTGCCTGACCGCCCCACTGACATAGCACCCGTTGAACAGTGACCCTTGGCGCATGGCTCGCTTCCAGCACACCGTGACACTCGCCCCCGTGCCCCGCCGCTGGTTCGATTCGTGCGTCATCACGCTCCACGATCTCGCGGAAAGCATCGAAGCCGAAGGTGCACGGCTACGGCTGCCCGACGGACGGAGGATGCCCGAACTACTCCTGGCCCAGGGAGCCCACCTGCGACCGGGTGCCCGCTACCACCCCGAGAACGACGACGGCAGTGGACCGGACGTCGACCAGACGCTCACGATCCTGGCCTGGGACCGGAAGCGGGAGACGGCCCTGGAACTCGTCACGCTCGACGACGATCCCGGCGGCCCCGGCCACATGGCCTGCACGCTCCGGCTCACGAGCGCCGAACGGCCGCGCGAGGCAAGGCTCTCGGTGAAGGTGCAGGCAGGCGGCGGCGCATGGACGAAGTAAACTGGTGGCAGCGGACGCCTGCACCTCGACCTCGGCAAGTGGTGGCCGTCGGCAGCAGGCCGCGGCCGCCAGAGGGCCACACCTCTGACCGGCGGACTCGACCACTCGCTCGCCCGGGCCACGGTGACGGCCGTGCCGCGCCCGGCCGGCGACGGACGCTGGCGCGTCACCGTCACGGTACGAGTCAAGGGCCGCTCCTTCGCCCGCCTGCTGCTCCCCCTCGCCATGACGTTCATGGGACGACGGGCACGCGGGGCCTTCTCCACAGCGCTGGACGACGCGGCGAAACAGTGGAACGACCAGATACCAGAGCTGGTCCGCAAGGACATGGAGCAACTGCCCCTGGAACTCGTCGAGTCGCTGTTCGCCACCGATGAGCAACGGACAAGCCCCTCGCTGGGCACGTGAAGCAGAACCGGGCAGCCTCTGCGGTGCTGTCTCGTCGCTCGGCCCCGCGCAGCAAGATCCCGCCGGACACCTCCGACGGGACCGCTGTACTCCCCCTTCCCGGGGTCTCCTCGTCAGCGTGCCGACCCGGAGCTGAAGCGCCGGTACAGGCACAGCGTCGGCGATCTCCTGCACCTGCCTCACCACGATTCGGTGGCGGCCGGAAGGGACCCGATGCCGGATTTCCGTAGCCCGGCACCGGACTCGCCCCCGCTTCTGCCAAGAACATCGTGGCAGCGACACCGCCAATTCCGCATTGCCTCACACCGGCAACGTGGACGCCCGCTTCATGCCGGGCTCTCCCACGGTCCGGGGGTCTGCCACTCTTGTCCCTCGTGCGTTAGGAATACGCCAAGCAGTGCGTCAAGAACAGAGGAGGCCGGGTGATGGGGCGCGAGGTACCCGACCAGTATCTGGAGGGCTATGCCCAGATACTGGCCGATGCGTGCGGGACAGGCCGCCGCCTCACGCGAGACGAGCTGGAGTCCCTGCGGGCCCGGGGAGAGCGCTCCGCCGAGGCCGGCCTGGGGCTGCGGGCCCTCGTGCGTCGGCATCTGTCCGTGACCCGGGAGAGCTGGCCCACCCTTTCCTCCACAGACACCGATCGAGTGCTGGCCGTCGTCGAGCAGGCGATCGACGCCTTCACCGAAGGCCACGAACGGGCGCAGAAGCTCGCCGTACGCCAAGAGGAGGGCGTACGGCGCGAGTTCATCGACGACCTGCTCTACGGCCGCAGCGACCTGGGCCGCCTCGCCGAGCGCGCCGAGCGCTTCGGGCTTCTCCTCTCCCGGGCCCATGCGGTCGCCGTCGCTCAGGGCGGTAAGCCGGTGGAGGACATGCATCCGACCACCCGGCAGGTGGAGAGCGCCGTGATCAGCAGGTTCGGTGAGCGGCGCATCCTGCTCACGACGAAGGACGGGCGGCTGGTCTGCATTGCCCCCGGAGAGCAGGACGAGGTCCTGGCGTTCTTCGCCAAGCAGGCGTACGCGGCCACCGACGGAGGCCAGGTCGCCATCGGACGCCCTCACCCGGGCGCCGGGGGAGTTGTCCACTCCTACGAAGAGGCCCTCAACGCCCTCGATCTGGCCCACCGTCTGGACATCACGGAGCCGGTGTTGCGCGCCGCCGACCTCCTCGTCTATCCGGTGCTGACTCGTGACCGGCAGGCCATGGCCGATCTCGTACGCAACACTCTGGGCCCGCTGCAGTCCGCACGCGGCGGCTCCCAGCCGCTCGTCGACACGCTGACCGCCTACTTCGACTCGGGTTGTGTGGCGGCCGAGGCGGCCCGCCGCCTGAGCCTGAGTGTGCGCGCCTTCACCTACCGCCTGGAGCGGATCCACAAGCTCACCGGCGCCAACCCGGCCGACTCCGTCCACCGTTATACCCTGCAGACCGCGGTGATCGGCGCCCGACTCCTGGGCTGGCCGGACAACGAGGTGTGACTTGGCGGCCTGCGCCGCCATCCCGAGTAGGGCGTCCAGGGCAGGGCAGGGGGTCGATAGGCTCTTGCGAGATTCTGCCCCGGTCTCCCGGTGAGACAGTTGGGAGAGCGTCGTGACTGATCCCTCGGACGAGACGATTGCCGTTGGCCGCAGTCTGGTCGCGAGGGGCAGCGGCGAGATGGATTACGTGACCGAGCCGGTGTTTGGCCCGCAGTTCAAGGTACTGATCGCGCGGGCTGACCGCTTCGTCGTCCTGGACCCATCCGCCGTCTCGTTCTGCGACTCGGCCGGGCTGAGCGTCCTGCTCGGAGGGGGGAGGCAGGCGGATGCGAGCGGGGCTGTGCTGGTGCTGGCGTGCGTGCCCGAGCCGTTGCGGCGGATCCTTGAGATGACCGGGGCGGATCAGGTGCTGCGGGTCTTTGACACCGTCACCGATGCGGAAGCCGTGTTCGGCGGCTGAGACACGCCATCGACAGCGAGTTCAACGAGGGCGCGGATGCGGAGGCCGACGTCTGCGGGGTGCCGGAGCGGCTGGTCGAGGTTGAGGATGTACTGGTTGCGCCGTCTGGCCGGTCGCCGGTGCAGGTAGCCAGCCTGTTCCAGGTCGACGATGATCGCCTGGACCGCTCGCTCGGTGATGCGGCAGGCGACGGCAATGGTTCGCAGCCGTGCATCCGGGTCCCGTGCGACAGCCCCGCAGCACCCTGGCGTGTTTGGTCAGGAAGGTCCACCTCCGGTCTGGGCGAGTCATCGCGATCAGCGGCCTCTCCGCCTCGGCCTGGCGAATACACACGTTGAGATGGTGGGTGCATCCCTCCATGTCGGGCAGGTCCAGGTCCTCGAGCCCGTAGTGCCCGTACGCGGCGTACCAGCGGGTGCTCAGCACCACGGCGATCATGGGGATGCCGATCAGCAGGTTGACCAGCAGCGGTGCGCAGTACTGGTGGATCACCGCGTGGCCTTGCGGGCATGGAACTCGGTGACGTAGCCCGCGCCGATCGCGAGCAGGGCGGGGGAGAGGGCGAGCGACAGGGTGGTCCAGTTCATCCACGCGTGATTCGGCTCACTGGAGTATGTGCTGCCGTTGTCGAGGACGCAGTCGGAGCGCAGCGGCAGGTAGGACGACCGGTGGTGGACAAGGTGCCGGACCGTGTCGGGGTCGAAGCCGTCGCGGCATGCCGGGGCGGGGATGGAGTCCGCGCTATGCCGGGGCGGCTATGGAGGCCGCGCCATTGTTGAACGCCTGCTCGGATGCCATGACGGCGAAGAATCCCAAGGAGCAGACGGCCGTGACGCGGAGCCGGCCGGCCATGCGGGCGGGTCATCAGGTGCATGGGCCAGGGCTGGGGGGCGGCCTGGCAACGTCATCGCGACGACTCCGGCCGCGGCGATCAGCGTGCCGATGGAGCAGAGGACGGAGATACCGAGTCCGATGAGCATGACTCCCTCTCCCCTCGCGCGTGAAACCGCCCGCCGACTTTTCGTGGGACCCACGACATGCCCGTACGACCGGCCGGGAGCGTCAGGTGTCCGGCAACTCCATCAGGGGGCAGGCCGGTTGGGCTGTTGCGGAGGCCACTCCTCCTGTCACAGCAGTGCCACAGGCCTCGTTCGTGGCATCTCCGACTGTCTGTACGTCACGCCCGCCGTCGCCGACCAGAACAGCAGGAACAACCTTGACGGATCCTTGATATCCGACTGACGGATCTCTGACGTGCTGTCGTAGGCGGAGTGCCGGGAAGCCTGGTCGGCGAAGTGTCCTCAACCATCCCGATCCCGTCCACAGGGACGGACAGGAAAGGTCTTCGCGTGACCCACTCGACATCGGCCGCTGCCGTCGCGGCCGGTCCCACTCTCTCCGTACGCGGCCGTGGCCCGCGCCGCTCCATCCTCTTCTTCGCGTTCGCTTTCGCGGTGATCGCCGACCCGGTCTCCTCGGTGGCGTACGCGATCGAGGCTGCGCTGCGCGCTCTCCACGGTGACCTGGCTCTACTGCTGCCGACGATGAGCCTGGTCATCGGGCTCGTGGAGGTCGGCACCGCCAACTACTGGCAGCTCGTGCGCCGCTTCCCCAAGGGCGGCGGCGCGGCAGCGGCGGCCGGTCGGGCTTTCGGGGCCCGCTGGACGTTCCTGCCCATCGGCGCACTCGTCGTCGACTTCGTGCTCACCATCGGCATCTCCATCGCAGCCGCGGCGAGCGCGGTGATCGCTCTGTTCCCGGGGCTGGCGCCGCTGCGCGTCCCGCTCGCGCTGTTGCTGCTCGTGGTGGTGGCCGGGCTGACCTGGTTCGGGCACGGCGGACGGCTCCTGTTCGCCGTGATGACCGTGGCCTTCGTGGTCATCTCCGTGTCCATTCTCATCCTGGGCTTCACGTCGCCCCGCACGACGGGGCACGTCGTCGCGACGACCGATCCGGGCCCGGCCAGATCAACTTCGAATCGCCGCTGCGCCCCGCGTTGGTCCAAGCGCACCATCTCCGACGTGTCGGCCGTGGCCGACCCCGCGACTGGCGTCTGCGCCTACGACTCCTACGGCGTCACCGTCGGTGGGTACACCTTCGGCGGCACCGGTGCTGCCCCGATCACCGCCGGCGTCGACGCCCTGGCCACCACCCCGTCCAGCAGCAGCTACCCGGCCTCCTTTCCCAACGCCAAGGCCGGTCCCCCGCACTGAACGGCGTGACCTCCGGCAGCAGCTACCTGTGCACCGCCAGGACCGGCTACGACGGACCGGCTGGGGATCACGCAGAGCTCTTCAGAGCAAGCGCCTGCGCACGGGCCGTGGTCTCCCACCGCGGCCCGTCATGTCCGGCCGTTGTCACCCGCCGTCAGCGGGGACATGGGACGGGAGGGCGTCGGGGCTGGCGCGATCGGCCTTGGCGGCGTCGGCGAGGGCCGCGGCGGCGGCTTCCGCAGCCTGCGCCGTGTCTTCGGCGGCTTGGGCGGCGCTGTCGTCCGACGGCGGTTTCTCGCGGGTGGCCGGCGACTGGGGCAGTACCTCGGTGAAGGCGCGGGACACGCCCTGGAGTGCGGAGGTGATCTCGCTGGGGATCACCCAGAAGTTGTTGCCCGAGCCCTGCGCGAGTTGGGGCAGCGTCTGGAGGTACTGGTAGGCGAGCAGCTTGGGGTCGGGGTCGTTGCGGTGCACGGCCTGGAAGACCTCGTCGATGGCCCGGGACTGGCCCTCGGCCGTGAGGATCGCGGCGGTACGGTTGCCCTCCGCGCGCAGGACAGCGGCCTGCTTGTCGCCCTCGGCGGTGAGAATCTGCGCTTGGCGTTGCCCCTCGGCCCCGAGAACCGCGGCCCGCTTGTCCCGCTCGGCCCGCATCTGCTTCTGCATCGCGTCCTTGATGGTCTGTGGAGGGTCGATGGCCTTGATCTCCACCCGGTTGACCCTCAGCCCCCACTTGCCGGTGGCCTCGTCCAGCACGCCACGGAGCTGGCTGTTGATGGTGTCCCGTGAGGTGAGGGTCTTTTCCAGGTCCATGGATCCCACGACGTTGCGCAAGGTGGTGACGGTGAGCTGCTCGACCGCCTGGAGGAAATCGGCGATCTCGTAGAAAGCCGCTCGTGGGTCGGTGACCTGGAAGTACAGGACGGTGTCGATCTCGACGACCAGATTGTCCTCGGTGATGACCGGCTGCGGTTTGAAGGAGACGACCTGTTCCCGCAGGTCGATCACCGGATGAACGCGGTCGATGTACGGGATGACCAGGCTGAGGCCGGGATTCAGGGTCCGGTGGTAGCGGCCGAGTCGCTCGACATTACGAGCGCGTGCCTGGGGCACGATACGGACCGCCCGCACCACGGTGAAAACCGCGATCAGCGCGACGATCAGGCCGGCGATGAGGAACGCGGAGGTTTCCATGGTTTCAGTCCCGGGGGTAGACGATCGCGGTGGCGCCGCTGATCTCCATGACGTCGACGGTCTTTCCAGGAGGAATCACCAGCGTCTCGTCATAGGCGCGGGCCGTCCATTCCTCGCCGTCGATACGGACCCGGCCACCCAGGCCCGTCACCTCCGAGGTGACGTAGGCAGCCCGGCCGACCAGTGCGTCCACCCCGAATCGCTCCACCTGGGGCTGGAGCACGTGGCGCAGCGCGACCGGGCGCACGAACACCACGGTGACTGTGGCGACGATGGTGAACGCCAGGAACTGCAAGGGCAGCGGCAGCCCGACGGCGGCGAAACCCGCCGTGACCAACGCGGCCGCACTCAGCAATCCGAGCGCAGCGGTAAGGGTGAAGATCTCCGCCACAGCCAGCACGGCTGCGACGATCAACCAGATCAGCCATGGATCCATTGCATGCCTCGTCTGACCGGCGCGGGTGCGAAGGGCTTGACTCTCACCATTGGACCCCGATAGCGGACAGCCGCGATACCCCTGGGAAAGGAAACCCGGCCGAACGAGCGGAGGCATACTCGTGCAATGCACCCCAAGCGACCACTTCGTACCTTTTCAACAATTTTACCCAGCCGGAGAAGTCCTGGAGGAGCTCGCGTCCCAGCCCCTGGTGCTGCCAGGCGTCGCAGACCCAGATGTCCAGGATTCGCCCGGTACGGCACGCCGGGCAGGCGCGGAAGCGTAGCCGCCCGATGAGGTGGTCGTCATGATCGAGCAGGACGATCTCGGTAGCTGCTCTCGCGGGGCGAGTGGCAAGGTCGTCCCACCACACGGACGGACCCACCCGGACCACCTCTCCCGGGGTCTCGGCGCCTCATCTTCAGGACGAAGATGTGGAGAATATGTGTACAGCCGGTGAGGTGAGGGTTTGGCGGGGGCGTGTGCCCAGTCGCTGCCCGCAGCTTCAATGACGTTCGCCGTTCTGGTCCCCCGTCCTTCCCGCTGCAGGCGTGGTGGGCAGGTGGACGATGTGGGCGACGAGTGCACCGGCCAGCACCGCCCACGCGACGGCGGCGCCCCCGGCTGCCCGCCAGCCGACGACGGAGAGAAGCACAGCCACGGTAGCTCCGGCAGTCATCGGCCGGGGGCGGGCAAGGAAGCACCACTGCCGGCGTGCGCTTCCCGGGCGGCGGGATCTCCACCAGCGCGGTTCGGATCACCAGCATGGCGACGACAGAAACCGCATCTGCGATGCGTCCATGCGCATACCTCCTTCCGGTTCGGGCGGCCCTTCCCGTGACGGGTTCGGCAGACGACAGGTCAGACACTCATTAGGCGAGCGCGAAGTAGCGCAGCCACACATAGCCGAGGGCGATGGCCACGGTGACGAAGGTGACGACCAGCCCGTACTTGGTGAACTGCCAGAAGGAGATGGGCTGGCGGTTGCGTTCGGCGATCCCGAGGACGACGACGTTGGCGCTGGCGCCGATCGCGGTGGCGTTACCGCCCAGGTCGGCGCCGAGGGCGAGGGCCCACCACATGACGTGGTCGCCGCTGCCGCCCATGTTCTGGACGAGGTCGCTGGTGATGGGGGCCATCGTGGCGACGTACGGGATGTTGTCAACGATGCCGGAGAGGACGGCGGAGGCGCTCAGCAGGGTGATGGAGCCGCCGAGTTCGTTGTCACCGATCGCGTCGGCCAGGGACTTGGACACCTCGCCGATCACGCCGGTCTCGATCAGGCCGCCGATCATGATGAAGAGCCCGGCGAAGAAGGCCAGCGTGGGCCACTCCACCTCCTTCAGCACGTCACCGGTGTCCGCGGACGAGATGGCGATGAGCAGTCCGGCGCCGAGGAGGGCGACGACGCTCGGCTCGTAGTGCAGCACCGGATGCAGGACGAAGCCCGCTACGACCAGCGCGAGCACGATCAGGCCCTGAACGAGGAGCCGGGGATCGCGGATGGCCTCGCGTTCCTCCAGCGCCATGATCTCGGCGGCGCGGTCCTCGTCGTAGATGAAGGTCTTGCGGAACATCACGCGGCACATCAGGACGAAGACGATGACCAGGATCGCCGAGATCGGGGCGAGGTGGACCAGGAAGTCGTTGAACGTGAGGCCGGCGCGGCTGGCGATGATGATGTTGGGCGGGTCACCGACCAGGGTCGCGGTGCCGCCGATGTTCGAGGCGAACACCTCGGCGATGAGGAAAGGGGCGGCAGGCAGTGCCAGGCGCTCGCACACCAGCAGCGTCACGGGTGCGATGAGGAGCACCGTGGTCACGTTGTCCAACAGTGCCGAAGCGACCGCCGTGATGACGACGAGCATGGCCATGACCCGGAAGGGTTTGGCCCGTGCGCGCTTCACGGACCAGATCGCCAGGTACTCGAACATGCCGGTCTTCTTCAGCACGCCGACGATCATCATCATGCCCATGAGCAGGAAAATGACGTTCCAGTCGACGCCCGCATGCTCGGAGTAGAAGGCCGACTTGTCGTCGGTCGCACCGATCGCCAGCATCAGGGCCGCGCCGCCGAGCGCCACGGCGACGCGGTGGATCTTCTCGCTGATGATCAGGGCGTAGGCGCCGACGAAGACGACGACTGCCGCCCAGCTGTGCCAGTCGTTCACGATCCTCCGATGAAGTACTACATAAGGGCGGCCGCGGTGACCGCGCCGATCAACGTGGCTTTGTCGCCGTTGCGCTCGACGACCGCGACGAGGGGGATGTCCTTGCGGACCATCAGCACGGCGATCTGCGAAGGCACAGCGTCCGGGCCCACGACCGGGGGTGTGACACGGCCGCGCGGCAGCCACTCGGCCACCGACCGTCCCGTCATCGCCTCCCTGGCCTCCTCCTCGAAGCGATCGTCGACGTCGGCGGCGAGGACCGGCCCTTCCCGCATGTACCGGGGCAGCAGGGCGCTGATCACGCGGGCGGCCGGGACGGCTGCGTACGGGCAGCCGTCCCGGTCGACGACCAGCAGCGCGGGCAACTGTTCCGGTACGAGCAGGCGGGCCGCGTCGAGCGCGTCGCCATCGGCGGACACGGTGGGGTAGGGGCTGGCCAGATCACGTGCGCGCATCGGCCCGGGCCCCCTTGGCGTGTGCGTCGGTGTCCTCGCGCCCGGACGGGATTCCGGCCAGGTCGTCGACATCGAACGCGCGAGCGATCGGTACGTCCGTCGAGCTGTGCGCGATGATCGAGAACGCGATGCACACCGCAATCAGCGTGAACGCCTCCTCCGCCTGCGGGATGCCGGACTGCAGCACCAGCAGCCCGTAGACCACGGATGCGAAGCCCTTCGGGCCGAACCATGCCGCCACCAGCTTCTCCTTGCGGGAGAGGCTCGTACCGATCAGCGAGAGCAGCAGCGACGCCGGCCGGATCAGGACGATCGCCAGGACCACCGCCACATAGCCGCCGAACGACAGGTCACCGAACAGCTGCGGCGTCAGCAACGCGCCGAACACCAGCAGCGCCGCGAACTTCGCGAGCTCCGCCAGCGCCTCGCCCAGCGGCTCGAAGGACTCCTTCGCCTCCGGGGACACGTGCACCAGCGCCGCGCCCGCCGAGAACGCCGCCAGGTACGGGTTGGCGTGGGTGAGGTGGCACACCGCGTACAGGATGATGCCGGTCGCCAGTGGCAGGAGAGGCTGAAGTTTCGGCTCGGCGCCCAGGAGGCGAAAGCGTACGAGGACGCTGACCAGCAGCGGCAGTGCGACACCGAAGACCAGGCCGAGCAGCAGTTCCAGTGCGATCTTCCCCAGCGACGCCTCCGCGCTGTCGGCCGTCGGACCCGCGGCCGCGATCAGGATGAGGACGACCGGCAGGGCGAGCCCGTCGTTGATGCCGCTCTCCACGTTCAACAACTGCCTCAGCTTGGCCGGGACTTCCCTGCGTCCGACGATCGCGGAGGCGAACACCGGGTCGGTCGGGGCCAGTACGGCGCCGACCAGGAACGAGGTCGTCCAGTCCAGGCCCACGAGGTAGTGCGTGATCAGCGCCATGAAGACGAACGCCAGCGGCATGCCCAGACCGAGAGCACGCGCAGGGTTCCTCCAGTTGGCCCGCAGCTTGGGCAGCGAGACATGCATGCCGTCGGTGAACAGCACCGCGAAAAGAGCCAGATCGGCCGTCACGGACACGATCTCGCTGTCCGGCGTGATGTGGATCCATCCGAGGAACCCATCGCTGACCAGGGCTCCGCCGACCAGGAAGAGGAACGAGGTGGAGAGCACCGTCCGTGCCGCCAGCCCCGACAACAGCACCGCCACCAGCAGTGCGACACCGAAAACCGCCACGAGAACCATGACGGACACCCCCGATCGGAAGAGAGATTTATCCCCTGCTCGCCGACCAGGCTTCCCGGCACACCGAGGCGAACCCTACCTGCCCTTGACGCATTTTTGACAGATCACTAATAGGCACAATGAACGGTGTGACATTGCCTGATTCCGGCAGCCATGGCGGCGGAGCCAGAAGTTCGGGCCCATGGCTCCCGTTCGGAGTAACCCTCGGCCGCCTCCGGCGGCAGCCAGGGTGACCTGCGCCTACGCTTTCCTCAGGTGCGCCGGGAAGCCTGGTCGGCAGTTGGCCGGCCGCTGCCCTGGAGCCCCGGATGCCAGACGACCTTTCCCCGGCACGGCAGCACCGAGGGCATCACCGGTTGCGCGGTATGGGAAGTCGTCTGCTGCATCCGTTCCACGGCCGCCCGTTCAGAGCCGAGTCCACCCCTGACCGAGTGGTCGTCCACCTTGCAGGGGAGGTCACCGCCCGGAACGCGGTCCGGATGGGCAAAGCCCTCGAAGAGCTCCTGCGCGGGACACATCCGGCTTGAGATCGACTTGAGTGAGGTGACCTACCTCAGCAGCGACGGCGCGGCGATGTTCTTCATGGCGCGATGATGAACGCGAGGAACGCGCCCTCGAGTCCGTACGTGGCGATGACACCGGTGGCGACGACGGTGATGGGGCCTGTGGGGCCGGTCACTTGGCTGGGCGTACCGCCGAACAATGCTGCGAAGAACCTGGCGAAGATCGCATCGTACAGTCCGACGAGCGCGCCCGCTGAAGTTCCGGTCGCGGTGATGCCGAAGGCGATCGCCAGCGGCAACGCGACGATCGCGACAGTCAGGCCGGAGAGAATCTCTTCGATGACGCGCTCGAACATCGGCTCCCGCTTTGGTCGACGTCATCTTGACCTCGGCCCATGACGGACCGAGCTGCCGACCAGGCTTCCCGACACTCCGCGAGTAAAGATGCCGTATGGATCGCGTCAATACAAGACCAAAGATCGCCATCCGGGTCTGCTGCCACACCAGCGGTTACCAGCGGGATGACCGGGAAAGTCCCGCACGACGGGTGGTGAGAGTTGGTGGATGACGTGAGCTAAGGAAGCATCAAAAGCCTGGTCAGCGCACATACTTGACGATGCGGGGGCGTCCCGCGACGGGCCTGACGGGGAGCAGCAAGTGAGCGGTGTCGGAGAGGGACTGGGCAAGGTCGAAGTGAAGCTCAGGTGGGACCCGAGTGCGCACGGGGAACCGCCTCGGCATCTCGACATCGTCGCCGCTACCTACTCGGCGGACGATCCGTACGGTCGGCCGGTGTATGTCGTTCACTACGACAGCCGCTCGCCGGACGGCACCATCAACATGGGCCGGCACAGCGAGACCGGTATGGGGTTCGGGTTCGTCGAGGCGATGATGCTGGAGTTCGACCGGATGTCGTCCGCCTACGGGCGGGTGGTGGTCGGGGTGGCCATCCACCAGGACGGAGGCCGTCGCACGTTCGGTGACATAACGGGTGCCGGGGTGCTCGTCGTCGAGGGCTACCTACAGCTGCTGGCCGACGACTTCGCTGGCGTCGCCCAGTCCACGGCCGCGACGGTCGCCGAGTTCAGCAGAGACGCGGCCGGAGCATGGGGGTTCCGCGAGATGGTGCGAGGGTTCGACAGTGATCCGGTGCTCTTCGCCGCGGAGATGGGAGGCATCCGGCAGTGACATCTTTCCCTTGTCCGCCACACGGATACGCGGACGTGGCGCCATGGTCGATGGCGTGACGCTGAGAGGTCGGTGACCCTGGCAGGTCGGCCTCGTCCTCCCAACCCTGTCTGTCGTTGACCTCCGTCGTGCGGTCGGCAGAAACGGTCGTGCCGTCGGTCGGTGCCTCCGGGAGTTGTGGCTCAAGGCGGGAGTGCTCGGCCACCGGTGTGGCGGCCGAGGGTTCGGTGCCGGCTTTACGGTCCGGCGCTGGGCGGTGCCGCAGGGCTTCGGCGTAGTCGGCTGACGTACGTTTCCTGACGGTTGATCAGGTTGGCCGGGGTCCGACGCAAATCAGGCACGGATGCCCGTGATCACGGAGTTCTCTACGCTCTGTGATCCTGGGAAGTCCGTGCCTGCCGACGCATCATCTCTGGCCCCTCCTGTCTTTGACCAACTCGGTCCCCATCCGAGAGCCGCTCCCCGGGAGGTTCCTGACCTGCTGGAACGCCTTGCGCAGGTCCCCGACCCGCGTGACCCCCGAGGAGTGCGGCATCCACTCCTCACGGTGCTGGCCCTGACCGCCTGCGCGGTCCTGGCCGGTGCGAGGTCGCTGCTGGCCGTGAGTGAATGGGTGGCCGACGCCCCGGCGGAACTCCTCGAGCGGCTCGGCACCCGCGTCGACCCACTCTTCCCGGAACGCTCCTGGCCTGCGGAATCAACGGCCGCCGCCGTCAGGCTGCTGGCGAAAGTTGACGCAGACGTCCTGGACCGCGCGGTCGGTGCCTGGCTCGCGGACCGGCAAGGCCGAAGCGACGGGCCGCGGGGGCTGGCCGTCGACGGGAAGTCGCTGCGGGGTGCGGCCAGAGCAGGCGGACGGAGGATCCACCTCCTGGCCGCCTGCGACCACGCCGACGGCCTGGTCCTCGCGCAGATGGACGTCGGTGAGAAGACCAACGAGTCTCTGTATCCGGCTTACCGGACGTCGGCGCAGCCGTGCTTGGCCGGCGGTCGGTGAGGCGGTGGATCAGGCGCCGGATTTCCGCGAGGCTGAGATGGATGAGCTGGGAGGATCCGTTTCTGCTTTCTCTGTGTCCAACTGCCGGGCCCGCAGGACGGTCAGGCAGGCATGGGCGGCCATGGCCAAGGTCATGTGGCGGTGCCAGCCGGAGTAGCGGCGGACCTGATAGTCGTCCAGGCCGCACTCCTGTTTCGCGGTCTGGAAGCATTCCTCAACTGCCCAGCGGCTGCCCGCGATACGGATCAACTCGTCCAGCGTCGTGTCGGCGGGACAGTAGGCGATGTAGTAGGAGATCTCCTCGGGCCTGCTGACGCCGCGGCGGGCAAGAACCCAGTGCCGGCGGTCCTCGCGGTGCCAGGGCCGCACTTCGACGCGGGACCAGTCGAAGATCCGCCGGCCGTGGGAGCCCGCGCCGCAGGTACGACGCTTCCACTTCTGCCGGGGCAGGCCGGGAAACAGATCGTGGACGGGGTGGTCGATGGCCCAGCGGGTGACGACCGTGTCGTGCCGGGTGGTGGCCATGACGTGGAAGATGTCCGCCTGTTCCAGCTCGAACCGCCAGCCCTTGCTGTAGCCGTAGGCGGCGTCCGCCGTCACCCATCCGAACGGGATCCGGTCGGCGATGGCCCGGCGGACCATCGCCTTGGCCATGGCCACCTTCGTCTCGAAGGCGACTGTGTCGTCATGCCCGCCGGCCTTGGCATGGCTCGCCCGCTGGCCGG
Organism: Streptomyces sp. WM6386; assembly: GCF_000972385.1. Taxonomy (GTDB): domain Bacteria; phylum Actinomycetota; class Actinomycetes; order Streptomycetales; family Streptomycetaceae; genus Streptomyces. The sequence continues at coordinate 34,693 of NZ_JXTE01000015.1, read as the reverse complement.
CCTTCGAGGGCGGCGGACTTCGCCTGGCCAGCCGTCGTGGGGCCTCCGGAAGTGTCGGCCGCCTGAACAGTGCGGCCCGGTGTGTGCCACGGGTCGGTGATCGGCTGTCAGCCGGACGCATGGTGCAGGCCACCGTGGCACGGGCCGAAGAAGGCGTGTCGCGTCAGCCCTTCACCGAACGGGCCGAGCCCCACAGGGCGCCCGGGTTGACCCGGTCCGGATGGATCTCCAGCATCGCTTGGTAGAGCTCCTCAGTGGAGGCGGTGCGCGCGACGCAGTCCTCGAAGTCATCGATGTAGGCGCGGGTCTCGGCGAGGATGCCCGGTGAGTCAGGCCGGCCGGGACGCTTGTGCCCCGCCACGACATGGTCGGCTCCGAGGCCGGCAATCACGCCGAGCGCCTCCTTCCACGCTTTTCGGCCCTCGCTCGGCGACTCGGCGAGATAGAGGTGCACGTCGTTGTAGGCGGCATCCCCGGCGATCACGAGCCCGATGGACGGGACGTGCAGCGCGGTCGTGTCGTCGGTGTCGGTGTGACCGAGCGGCACGACCGTCAACTCTCGGCCCTCGAGTTCGAGCACCTGGTCCTTCATCGGGTCGGCTGCCACGAGGCGGTCCGGGATCTGGCCCGGGAACCTTGCGTTCCAGAAGCTCTCGACGAAGCTCGGCTCCATCTGCTTCGCCATGTGTTCGACGACCGCCGGCGTGGCGACCGCTCGAGCGGTCGGGAAGCGCTCGAGAAGGGTCGCCAGCCCGAACCAATGATCTCCATGTCCGTGAGTGACGTAGACCGTCGTCAGATTCCGGTCGTACGCTTCCACCCATTCGGCGAGCGCGACGGCTTGCTGGACCGTCATGACCGGGTCGACGAGTACCGCGTCCCGCTCGCCGTAGACGAGTGTCGAGGAGATGGGCGACCACATCCGCCGCTCCACACCGGGCGGCAGATCACTGATCTCTGTGGGGATCGAGGGTGAGATGTGGACTGCGTATCGAAGGTCCTTCTTACCGGCCAAGGCCGACTCCTGTCGTTTGTTCGTTATGGGGCCCCTGCCCCGCGGTCGAGGCGGCCTCGTGGGGCGCACCTTGCGTGAACTGCTCCAGCTCGCCCGGAATACCGGGTCCGGACGCCGCCCAGGCGGGGGCACTCGTTCTATGCCTGCAGAAACTTCCGGAACCAGTCGAGTGCTTCCGAGCCGGCGCGCTCGAACTGGGCGCGGTACGGGTCGAAGTGGCCGCCGGGGATGAGGATCAGCTTCTTGGGTTCGAGGGCGTCCTCGTAGGCCTCGAGAGCGACGTCGGCCACCGTCAGGTAATCGTCCTTGGCAACGATCATCAGCAAAGGCGTGGGGGACACCCTGCGGATGAACGACCCAGGCTCGTACATGCGCGCCATGCGCGTGGAGCGCACGGTCACCTTGTTCTCCCAGACTCCCTCGGGCAGCTCCTGGAGATAGAAGTCGACCGCGTCCGGGGAGTAGTAGGACGCGCGGACCGCGGGATCGGCGCTGACGATCTGCTGGTAGTCGAGTGGTTCACCGCGGGCGGCTCTGCGCTCCTCCTCCGCGAGCCCCTCTTCGAGGGCGGGTACGAGGTGCGGAGGAACGCGTCGAAGCGCCTGCCGGTAGCCGCTGATGTTCGGGACCTGCGCGACGACGGCCTTCAGGCGCCGGTCGGTGGCACCGAGCACGATGGCGTGTCCGCCGGCGTAACTGCTTCCCCAGACGCCGAGCCGGTCCGGGTCCACCTCGGGCTGCGCCTCCAGGAAGGAGATCGCCCGACGCCAGTCCTCGGCCTGCACCCACGGATTGACGTCCTGACGTGGCTCGCCGTCGCTGGCGCCGAACGTGCGGTGGTCGTGGAGGAGTACGGCGAAGCCCGCCTCGGCGAACCGCCGGGCGAAGCCCTCCAGGGTGTGCTCCTTGACGCCCGCGTAGCCGTGAGCCATGGAGATCGCCGGATGCGGGCCTTCGCCTTCGGGTACGAAGTACCAGCCGCGCAGGGTCACTCCGCCGTCGGCGGTGAAGGCCACGTCTCGCCTGTCAACCATGGTTCCTCTTTTCCTTACTGGCACTCCTGCCGCGCCGGGTGGGTGGCGGGCCGGTGGGGTGGGCTGCCGTCGGGGGGCCGTCGGCGAGCCAGGAGTCGATCTGTTTCCAGCCCTCGGACCACTCCGGGTCGAGCATCATGGTGTGTCCGACGCCGGCGATCTTCCGGAGTCGCGCCCCGTAGCGCCGCGCAGTGGCCCGTACGGAGACGAGGGGCACGAGCCGGTCCTTCGCGGCGGCGAGTACCAGGACCGGCAGCGGCGGCACGCGCGTCGGCCGGTGGAAGAGGAACTGGTACTGGACGAACGGGGAGTCGGGGGACATGCGCTTGCTCGCCTCGGCCGTCGCCGGGTCGTCCGGGTGGGCGTAGAGGATGTGGGGACCGAGCTTGATCGGCCTGCCGGCTATGTAGCGCGGCACTTCCCACGGCTGCCGGCGCAGTACCGCCAGAATCGTGTGCACCGCGGGGCGTGGGGGCAGTGGAGCGACCAGGATCATGGCAGCGGCGTTCGCCGCCGCGGCCGCGCGTTGGACGACCAGCGCGCCCATGGAGTGCCCGATCAGCACGACGGGCCCCGGGAGCGAGCGTGCGGCGCGGACGACGTCGGCCTCGTAGTCGCTCAGCGCGGAGCGGGCGGCGGTGCCGCCGCTGCCACCGTGGCCGCGCAGGGAGATCGCCCAGCTGTCGTGTCCGGCCGCGGCCGCCGCGGCCATCCAGTCCTCCCAGACCCAGGCGGCGTAGCCCAGACCGTGCACGAACAGCAACCGGGGTGTTCCGGGTGCCGCGGGTCTCACTGGCGCGGCGTGGAGCATCTCCAGTGCCGGTTCCCCGGTGAGACCTGGAAGCGTTGTTGCTTTCATAGCGGCGGACCCTAACAGTCGGGTACACAGGTTACAACGGTATGACTCTGTCATTTCTCGGGTGGCGCACACCTGGCGTTGTCACAGGTGTAAGCGCTACGATCCTGTACGCATCAGAGGTCGTCCCGCTCGCCCCGCACTTCCCCGGGGCTGTCCGCACCCGGTATCGACCGGGAATCGAGCCGGCCATCGTCGCGGGCGCCGAGAGCGGGCCGAGACCGGCAGCCCTTCGGATGAGGCGTTCAACGGAGAGTGCAAATGATCATCGATACGGCATCGCTCGACGCCAGGTCGAGCTACAAACTTCTCATCGGCAGCGTGCTGCCGCGCGCGATCGCCTGGGTCAGCACCCGGTCGACCGCGGGCATCGGCAACGTGGCCCCAGTGTCCTTCTTCACCGTCGTCGGCCGGCTTCCCCCGATCGTGTCGATCTCCCTTCAGCCCCGCTCCGACGAGGTCACCCTGAAGGACACGTTCGTCAACATCCGGGACACCGGTGAGTTCGTGGTGAACATGGCGTCGATCGGCCACGCCGACGAGGTGCACCGCTCCGCCTTCGAGTTCGGCTCGGAGGTCGACGAATTCGAGGCGCTCGGCCTGGAGAAGGGCAAGTGCGAGGTCGTAGCGGCGCCCCGGATCGCCGACGCCCCCATTTCCATGGAGTGCGTGGTCGATCGGATCATCCCCATGCCCCCGATGCCGGACCACGTGGTCTGGGGGCGTGTGGAGCGCTTCCACGTGCGCGACGACCTCTACCTGCCCGGCGGGCGCATCGACATCGGTGCCCTGGGTGCCGTCGGGCGTCTGGCCGCCGAGTACTCGCTCGTCGACAACGCCTTCACCACCCCCCTTCCCGAGGAGCTCGTCGAGCGTCTGCGCGTGACGCGCAGCGCGCGGCTCGATGAACGTCCGACGGACTTCTCACCCATCGACACGGCGGAATGGTCGCCTTCCGGATCAACGAGGACGGAACCGTAATGACCAGAGACCTTGCTCGCACCGACCCAGCCGGTACCGACGGTGGCGAGGCGCTCCCGCAGGCGCCGACACTGCTGCTCGTCCACGGCTTCCTGGACGACGCCACCGTGTGGGACGGCTTCGTCGAAGCCCTGAAGGGAGCCGTGGCGACGGCGCGTATCGATCTCCCGGGTTCCGGGACCCATGCGTCCTGTGCCGAGGACGCGGAGAAGCTGAGTCTGGCCCTGTTCGCCGACGAGGTCGCATCCGCCGTCGACGACATCGAGGGGCCCGTCGTGGTGGTGGGCCAGAGCGTGGGCTCCCAGGTTGCCGAACTCGCGGCCGCCGCCCGGCCCGGGCGCGTCGCCGGACTGGTTCTGCTCACGCCGGTCCCGCTCGGGGGCACCCGTCTGCCCGAGGAAGCCGTCGTGCCGTTCCGGGCACTCGGCGGGAACGCGGAGGCCCAGCGTGCCGTTCGCACCCAGCTCTCGCCGGCGCTCGACAAGGAGGCACTGGACGCGCTGAGCCGCAGCGGCCTGCTGGTTGCCCCGCCCGTGGTCGCACGGTACGTCGACATCTGGAACAACGGTGTCGAGGAGGCACCGGAACAGAGCGCGTACTTGGGCCCCGTCCTCATCGTCCGCGGCGACAGCGACGGCTTCGTCACCGAGGAAGTTGTCACCGGCGCCATCGTGCCTCGTTTCCCCGCTGCGCGTCAGGCGACGGTTCCCGGCGGTGGGCACTGGCTGCACGTGGAGTACCCCCACGCCCTGGCCCGCGAAGTCCTCGGCTTCCTTCAGAACCTGAATGCCGGCGATGCGGCTTCGGGCTGGCGCAGTGGCTTCTCGGAGCACTCCGAGAACACCTTCGCCCAGGGCTTCGCCGAGGACGTCGTGCTGGAGGCCAGCATCCTTGCCCGGCCGATCGCCGGTCGGGCGCTCGTCGCCTCCGCTCTCGCGGCCGCGAGCACCATCTACGAGTCGCTGGAGTTCACGGCCGAGGTCTCCGACGCCACCACGACCTACCTGCAGTGGAAGGCGACGGCGTTCGGCGGAGTGGCGTTCTGCGGTGTCACGCTGCTGGAGAAGAACGCGGACGGCGACGTCGTCCGGGCGGCGATCCACCATCGCCCGCTCGGAGCAGTCCTGCGATTCTCCGCCACGGTCCGCGACCGGCTGGACGGCATCGTCCCGCCCGATCACTTCTATGCGGGCGACCCGCAGCCCGCTTAGGGCGCGTAGCCCAGTAGCCCCGTCTGTCCCGTGCGGCCACGTTCAGCAACCGTGTCCGCAGGAAAGAAATGGAAGACCGATGAGCCATCTTGGTTTCGACATCAACGACCACGTCGCCGAGATCGTCCTGGACAACCCGCCGCAGAACCGTATCGACGAACAGATGGCCGAGGAACTGCTCGCCGCGGTCGAGAAGGCGGAGTCATCGGGGGCGCGGGCGATCCTCCTGCGGGCCGAAGGGCCTGACTTCTGCTTCGGCGGGGACATCGTCACGTGGCCCGACCTCGACGTGCGGCAGCTGCGGATGCTGTTCGAGCGCTACATGTTCGCCTTCAACCGCTTCGAGCAGATGCCCGTGCCAGTGATCGCAGCGGTGAACGGCCTGTGCTTCGGCGGGGGCTTCGAACTCGCGCTGCGCTCCGACGTGATCTTCGCCGGCGAGGGGGCCCGGTTCGGGCACCCGGAGCAGACGCTGGGTATTGTCACCCTGCTTGGCGGCATCTACCGATCGGCCGCTCGTGCGGGCCGTGCCAGGGCCTACGAATGGGCACTGACCTCGGAACAGGTTCCCGCTGCCACCATGGCGCAGGCCGGAGTCGTCAACCACGTTCTGCCCGATGCCGAAGTCCTTGAAGCCGCTCGGGCGTTCGCCCGCAAGGTGGCCGCAGGGCCCACCCGGGCGCACGCCGCGCACAAGGCGCTGCTGCGGATGTGGGAAGCCGGTGGCGTGAAGGCCGCCGACGACTCGATGTTCGACATCGCCATCCCCCTGTTCGAGTCCAAGGACGTGACCGTCGCTCTTGCGTCGGCTGTGTCGGCCTACAAGGCCGGACAGCCCCGACCCACCGTCGACTTCACCGGGGAATAGGGGAGTAGGTCGCCTCGCGGGGCCGTCGTGCCGGCGGCCCGCTCGTGCGGTCTGGCCATGGGTCACAGGTGAAAGCGATAGGCTCTTACAGAGGCTATGCAAGAACCCTGACGGCACCAGGAGGACACGATGAGTGCGGCGGTCCAATGGCCGGCCTCGGCTCGCTATGAGGAAGTCGAACACAACGCCCCAGGCGGGCTGGGATTCGTACAGGACCTCTTGAACACAGCGAGCCTGGGCAAGCCACGTCAGCCTGACCTTCTGGAGTCCGTCGATGCGGCGGAGCAATGGCTCCGGTCCTCCCTCACAACGCTGAGCAGTATCGACCCCAGCGCTCCTTGCGCTCCCAGCCCCCTCGATGCGCGGGGCCTCGGGCGCCTCCGATCGCTGCGCGACGACCTCCGTGCCGCGCTGGCCACCGGGCATGCCGACGAACCTGCCGCCGCCGTCGCCGCACCGTCGGTCGAGACGACGGCAGCCGTCAAGCTGGACGCCGGAGGCGCGCGGCTACAGGCGCGCGGCAAGGGTGTCGAACTTCTCCGCTCGTACGTCATGATCCAACTGGCCGCCGCCACCTATGCCGACACGATGCGGCGACTGAAGGTGTGTGCGAACCCTCGCTGCCGCGGCGCGTTCTACGACCGCTCCAAGAACTGCTCGCGTCTCTGGCACGACGTCACCACCTGTGGGAACACCCAGAACGTACGGGCCTATCGGGCCCGTCTGAAGGAACGCGGGCTCTCCTCGGCGCGGTAATGCGACGGCATCCGCAAGCGGACGCCGTCGCGCGTGGTGCGGGCGCTGCCGAAGATGCTCAGGCACAGAGGCCGAGTCAGTCCGGCGGGGCGGCGCCGTCCCGCCACCGTCCGTCCGGCAGCAACCGAGGCAGCCGACACGAAGCACGGCTGACGCCTCCCGCTGCGGCACGCTGGGCAGTCTCGCCGTACGGTGTGATCTGCCCGGCGCAGTTCGCCGGCTGCCGCTTCGTCACGCAGGCCGTCTCCCGCTTGCGCCCCGTGCGGCCTCGCACCGAACGGGGGCGGCGCTGATCGCGGGGCGGGCTCCGCAGGCGGCCTTCGCCGCACTGGTCTCTCCTACGTCAACTAGCCCCGCTCCTGCCGGAATTCCGGTGGGCCGGCGGCCGGTTGCCATCGGCACCTGGGTTCCCTGGGCGGCGACCGTCCTCGTACCCGTACCGGTCTCACTCGGCCCGCCCAGAGCGGAGCCGCCGCCCAGCGCTGCCTGCGCCGTTCGCGCTCGGCTCGGCGATCAACGCAGCCTCCGCCGGCTCGGCGCTGTCCTCGGCAACCCGCAGGGGTCACGGCCGTCGAATCCTTCCATGGCGTCGGGTGGCTCTTCGCAGCTCGCGGTCCGGCGGCCGGACTCCTCCTGTGGACACTTCCTCCGGGCACATGAGGCACGCCCCGCTGCCGCCCGCCGGATGGCCGGCCGCACCGCCCGGCACGGGACTACGGGCGGACGAAAGCGGCTGCCCCGGCCCCCGGGCGACCCCTTCGACGCATGGCCCAGTTGCCCAGCGGAAGTGCGGCACAGCCCGTGGCTGACCTGTTGGGTACATAGGTATTAGTCTTTTGACTATGTACGAATCGCTGCTCCCGATGTACTGTTACCGCTGGCAGGGCGGCATTGAGGCCGCTTCGCGAAAGGGTGATGTCACTTGATCTCGAAGGTCTGTCCGAGCGTCGCCGAGGCCGTGGCGGGCATCGAGGACGGGGCAACGATCATGATCGGTGGTTTCGGCAGAGCCGGTCAGCCCGTGGAGTTGATCGATGCCCTTCTCGAGCAGGGCGCCTGCGAACTCGTGGTCATCAACAACAACGCAGGCAACGGAAACACGGGCCTGGCCGCTCTGCTCGCCGCAGGCCGCGTCCGCAAGATCATCTGCTCGTTCCCGCGTCAGAGCGACTCCTACGTCTTCGACCGCCTCTACCGGGCGGGGAAGATCGAGCTCGAACTCGCCCCGCAGGGGACACTGGCTGAACGCATCCGAGCCGCAGGCGCGGGAATCGGCGCGTTCTTCACTCCCACGGGCTTCGGCACCCCGCTGGCCGCCGGCAAGGAGCATCGGGTCATCGGCGGGCGCGACCACGTGCTGGAACACCCTCTGCACGCCGACTACGCGCTGGTGAGCGGCCATCTGGCCGACCGCTGGGGCAACGTGGTGTACCGCAGGACCGCGCGGAACTTCGGGCCGATCATGGCTGCCGCCGCGCAGAGCACCGTCGTACAGGTGGACCGCGTCGTGGAGTTGGGTGCGATCGATCCCGAGACCGTTGTCACGCCGGGGATCTTCGTCGATCGGGTGGTCGGTGTCGGAGAGCGGACATGGCTGCGTGAGGGCGCCTTCGTCGGCGCCGCGGACGCGGAGGGCAACCCGAACCCGAGCACCATCGAATCACGGGACGAAAACCGATGACCGTTCTCAGCTCCGGCCTTTCCCGCCGCGAACTCGCCGCCCGCATCGCGCTGGACATTCCCGAGGGCTCCGTCGTGAACCTGGGGATCGGTGCGCCGACGCTCGTGGCCGATGCCATCCCCGAAGATGTGGAAGTCGTCCTGCACACCGAGAACGGCATGCTGGCGATGGGGCCGGCACCAGTGCCGGGCCACATCGATCCGGATCTCATCAACGCGGGGAAGCAGCCGGTGACCGAGCGGCCCGGAGCCTCCTATTTCCACCACGCCGACTCGTTCGCCATGATGCGCGGAGGGCACCTGGACATCTGCGTGCTCGGGGCGTTCCAGATCTCCGAGCACGGCGACCTGGCCAACTGGCACACCGGCGCCGCCGACGCCATACCCGCGGTCGGCGGGGCGATGGACCTGGCGATCGGTGCCAGGTCGGTGTGGGTGATGACTGATCTGCTCACCCGGGACAGCACACCAAAGCTCGTCACACAGTGCACCTACCCCCTCACCGGCCTGGGCTGCGTGTCCCGCGTCTACACCGACCACGCGGTATTCGACATCACCCCCGCCGGCTTTGCGGTGCGCGAGTTGTTCGGCACCGCCACGATCGACGCGCTCACCGCGGCCACCGGACTGCACCTCAGGGATGGACGAGTAGTCCCCCTTGCCGACGGTTCCTGACAAGGCGCCAACACAATTCCGCCACTCGACGACCATGAACGAAAACGGACGAGGTCATGACCGCTAGCTTCGTATACGACGCTCTACGAACCCCTTTCGGAAAGTACGGCAAAGCACTGGAGGGCGTACGCCCGGACGACCTCGCCGCACATGTCATGAGCGCCATCGTCGAGCGGCAGCCGGACCTGGACCCGGAGCGGATCGACGACATCGTGTTCGGCAACGCCAATGGCGCCGGCGAGGACAATCGCAATGTGGCCCGCATGGGCGCACTGCTGGCAGGGTTCCCCACCAGTACGCCCGGCGTGACCGTCAACCGCCTGTGCGGCTCCGGAGTCGAGGCGGTCATCCAGGGCAGCCGCGCCATCGAAGCAGGTGACGCAACGCTCGTGCTCGCCGGCGGCGTCGAGTCGATGAGCCGCGCACCGTGGGTCGTGCCCAAGCCGGACCGAGCCTACCCGGCAGGCAACGCGACCATGGTCTCCACCACCCTGGGATGGCGGCTCGTGAACCCCCGCATGCCCGAGCAGTGGACCATCCCCCTGGGACAGACAGCCGAGATCCTCGCGGAACGCTTCGCCGTCTCCCGCCAGGAGCAGGATGCCTTCGCCCTGCGCAGCCATCAGAACGCGGCACGCGCATTCGCCGACGGCGCCTACGCGGCAGAGATCATCGGTATGCCCGGTGTCGACCTCGACCGCGACGAGGGCATCCGCGACGACACGAGCATGGCCGCCCTCGCCGCGCTCAGGCCGGCGTTCCTCGCGAACGGAAGCGTCACAGCGGGCAACTCCTCTCCCCTCAACGACGGTGCCTCCGCAGTACTGCTCGGAGCCGAGAACGCCCTGCCCGGAGCGCAACCCCTGGCCCGCATCACCGGGCGAGGAGTGGCCGGCAACGACCCGGACGTCTTCGGCATCGCCCCGGTGGAGGCAGCCAACCGCGCCCTCGCCCGCGCCGGCAGAACCTGGTCGGACGTCGACCTCGTCGAACTCAACGAGGCATACGCCGCCCAGAGCATCGCCTGCATGCGGCTCTGGCCCGAACTCGATCCCCAGAAGGTCAACGTCGACGGCGGTGCCATCGCCATCGGCCACCCCCTCGGCGCCTCCGGAGGACGCATCGTCGGACACCTCGCACACGCACTTGCCGCACGCGGCGGCGGTATTGGCGTCGCCGCCATCTGCATCGGCGTCGGCCAGGGACTCGCCGTAGTGCTCGAAGCTTGACCGCCGGAGCGACAGGGCCGGCTCGCCACGGTCCGCGTCGCCACCGAGGCTGGGGGAGCAGTGCTGTGCGCCGTCACGTCGGTTTCGGGCTTCAGGTGCTCCAGCGGCACTTCGCCGCGCATTACCTTCCCCACACGCCACTCTGATTGAAGGAGAACGCCGAAATGACGCTCCAAATAGGTGACCTCGCCCCTGATTTCACGGCAGAGTCCGCCACCGGTGAACTGCGTTTCCATGAATGGCTCGGCGAGAGTTGGGGAATATTGTTCTCCCATCCCGCCGACTTCACTCCGGTCTGCACCACGGAGCTCGGAGCGGCCGCCCGGCTTGAACCCGAATTTGCCAGGCGTGACACGAAGATCGCTGCAGTGTCGGTCGACTCCGCCAAGGATCACCGCACTTGGGCGAACGACATCGCCGAGACGCAGGGCGCCCAGGTCAACTTCCCTATGATCGCCGACAGTGACCGGTCCGTTGCAGGCCTCTACGGGATGATCCACCCGAACGCATCCGACACAGCGACGGTGCGCACCGTCTTCGTCATCGGTCCCGACAAGAAGATCAAGCTGACCATGACATATCCGGCCAGTACGGGGCGGAACTTCGCAGAGATTCTTCGCGTGCTGGACTCTCTGCAGCTCACGGCTCAGCACCAACTGGCCACGCCTGCGGACTGGCAGCCGGGCCAGGAGGTCGTCATCACCCCTGCCGTAAGTGACGAAGAGGCAGCCATTCGGTTTCCCGGATATCGAACGGTGAAGCCATATCTGCGCCTGACGGACCAGCCGTAAGTCTCCCGCCGCCCATACCGGCCGATACGGGCGGAGAAAGCAATGATGTCTGCGCCGGCGCGCGTCGCCGCTCCGGTCGACTGCCCAGACCGCGCCGTCCGAAGCAGCGATCTCGGTCAGCTGCACCGTGGTCGCGCCGGGAAGAGGTCCTGCCCAGCGGAAACGCTGGGCAGGACCTTTCTCGTACGTACCAAAACGTGAACGGTGATTCGGCCGTTGCTGCCTCTCTGGAGCGCTGGGTGACCGCGCGGCGAGTCCCGGACCCGCCTCCCTTGCGGTGCGTCGACGCCGGGCAGAGCCCTTTCGCCGGCAGCTGGCCGACCTCGCTCGCCGCGCGCGACGTGGACACCGCACTCACGCTGCTGCGCAACGTCCTTGCCCGAGCACCCGCTTCGTTGGAGGCGGCCTGCGAGGACCTGCCGTCCGCGCTGCTGCCTGGCCGCCCCACCGACGACATCGCTCTGCTCGTGGCGCGAACCCGAGCGCTTGACGCCAGGCATGTCGCCACATGGGATCTCACCTCCGACCCGACGATCACGGCCGGTGCCCGCACCTACGCATCCGACCAACTCGCCGCCCAGGGCCCGGAAGAGCTGTCCTTCACCACGGAGCTCATGGTCAGCGAAATGGTGACCAACGCCATCCGCTACGGGAAAGCCCACATACAGCTGCGGATGATCCTCCAATCCACTCTGATGTGCGAAGTAGGGCAAGGCCATCTGGGCCGGGCTCGCGGAGCACGCTCAGTCGATGCGGGCGGACTGACCTTTCGGCTCCCGTCCCTCACGTCGCAGTCCGGAAGGTGACGTGGCGAACCACCGATGTACCGCACGAGTGAGGCTGGACTGTTCCTGCATCCCCAGGCTGGCCGCGATCTGCGAGAAGGACAGGTCGGTCCTCGTGATCAAGTCCAGGGCCTGACTCCGGCGTACACCATCGACGACGCCGGAGAAGGTCGTGCCCTCCTTGGACAGGGACCGCTGCAGCGAACGCGGGTGGAGACTCAGCAGGCGCGCGACCTTCGGCAGGTCCGGACCACTGGATCCGAGCTGTTCGCTGAGAATCGCTGCGACCAGGTCCGACATCGGCACGTGCTGGTGGCCGAAGTGCGTTTCGAGATGGTCCATCGCGATGTCGTGGAGCAGGTCGTCGCCGCCCCTGACCGGTGTCGAGAACAGGTGGCTCGGGACACGCAGGACCGCGCTCGGACAGTCGAACCTGACCTCGGCCCCGAAGTACTTCCGGTAAGAGCTTTCCCGTGCCAGGCGAGCATGTGGAAGCAGGACCGAACGAAGTCCGTAGGCTGCGTCGCCGTGGAGCAGCGTCAGGACTCGGTGGACGATCCCGATGCCGTAGTCGATCGCCTGTGGTGACGCCTTGATGCCCGTGGTTGTGTAGCGGAGGCCGACCACACCGGGACTTCCCAGCGGGTCGTCGGTTTCCTCGAGTGAGAGGGCCGGGCTGTAGACGAACAGGTACCGGCTCGCGCACTCGACGGCCTCGCCGATCGTGCGCGAGTTCTCCATGGCGATCGCCAGCGGTCCCAGCACATGCAGATCCTGCTGCGCCGCCATCCTCAACCCGAGGTCCGGAAGCGCGAATTGGCGGGCCGTTTCCTCGAGAACGCGCTCGACCACTCGGAGACTGGCGAACGAGTTGCCCTCGGCGATCCTCGCCTCGTCGAAGCCGTAGGCCGCGAGGAGTTCCGGGCCCGAGCCGCCGATCTCGGTGACGAGCGCGGAGAGCCCCTGCAGGGCAGAGCACCGGACAGGAAGATCGGTGTCACGCAAGGACAAATCCTTGTCGCCTCAGGGCAAGTACCGGAATGTTTCAACGAAGCAAACTACGAGTCACAACCGAGAGGACAGCTTCTACCGAGCTGGAGCCGAAGTGAATGTCGCCCCACCCATGCTAAGCCCCGCCGGCCTGCTGACACCCGAAGAGTTGGACGTCCGCTGGAGGCTCGCCGTCCGTGACCGCCTTGCCTCCATGGACCTGCGGCTCACCGGGCCGGTCAAGCGCCTCGGATCTGCTGAGGAGCTGGACCTCGGAGACCTGCTCATCACCGACTGGGTGTGCCCGCAGGTCGAAGGGATCCGAGGCAGAAACGCAGTGCGTCAGGACGACGACGCGCTGCTCCTCCTCGCCGCCAACGCCGGTCAGCAGAACATCGAGACCGCTGACGAGACCGTCGTCCTGCGACCAGGAACGGTTCTCCTCATGAGCAACCGCACCACCGGGCGGTTCCTCATCCCGGATCACCTGGCCAAACGAACGGTCCGGGTGCCCATGAGTGCCCTGGCCCCGTTCAACGCGGGGGGCGGTGCACCCGGTTGCCTGCTCCTGGACACGGCTCAGAACCCTTTGGCCAACCTCCTCCACGGCTTCGTCATGAGCCTGGACCGGCACATCGGGCGGATGTCCGCGGCGGAGGTCGAGGGAGCGCGCAACTCCCTCCTCGTCCTCATCGCCGGCATGATCCGTGCGAGTCGACCCCACATCGGCGACGACGAGTTTCTCCAGGTGTTCCGACGGCGGCTGGAAGACTGGATCATTGACCATCTCTCCGGTGGACCGATCAGAGTCGCCGACCTCGCCGCCGCCCACAGCGTTTCTCCGAGGACGGTCCACCGGGCCTTCGCGTCGACCGGGGACACCGTCGGGGCGGTGATCCGCATGCACCGCCTGGCAGCGGCCAGGGGCGACCTGGTGAACACGAACCTCTCCATTGCCGCGATCGCGCACCGGTGGGGCTTCTGCGACGCGAGCCACTTCGGACGGGAGTTCCGTCGAGAGTTCTCGCTGTCGCCCGGCGACTACCGGGAAGCCCACGGATGCGCCTGACCGTCTCCTCGTAGGCCGTGGCACACCCGTACCACCCCGCGGCGCGATCCTTCTATGAGCCCGCCCAGGCATTCGTGGATTCTGGCCCCGACACCACTACTCGCGAGTGTCGGATCACTCCGAGCGAACCTCCACACGACCGACGGACCGTCGCAAGCGAATCGGAAGATCACATGCATCGAGAAGACATCGAGTTCAAGGGCGAGGGCGGCGTCACCCTCCGAGGCTGGTTCTGTCCGGCCAGGAACACCAGCACGCCGGCACCGGTCGTGGTCCTGGCGCACGGGCTGTCATGCGTCAAGGAGATGCACCTCGACGACTATGCCGTGGTCTTCTCCGAAGCCGGCCTCAACGTGCTCGCCTACGATCACCGGAATTTCGGCGACAGTGAGGGAACGCCCCGTCAGGAAGTCGACCCGGTCCTGCAGTACCGGGATTTCCGGAACGCGATCACCTACGCCACCACCCGCCCCGAGGTGGACGCGTCGAAGATCGGCATCTGGGGCTCCAGCTTCTCCGGCGGACACGTCCTCATGGTCGCGGCGATCGACAAGAGGGTGAAGGCCGTCGTCTCCCAGGTGCCGTTCATCACGGGTCCGCGCACCCTGAGCCGGGCGATCCGGCCGGACTTCATCCCAGTCTTCCGTGCGATCCAGGAGGGCGACCGACTCAACCGGTTCACCGGCGGAGAGCCCGCTATGGTCCCGGTCGTCGCGGCCGACCCCACGGCGCAGGCCGTGATGCCCGCGGCCGACGCCTACGAGTGGTTCAGCAAGACATCGGCGGACCGGGCGCCCAACTGGAAGAACGAGCTGACGGCTCGAAGCATGGAAATGGTGACCGAGTACGCCCCGGGCACCTTCATCAGCCGCATCGCGCCGACCCCGCTCCTGATGATCGTGGCCGACAACGACAGGGTGGCACCGTTCGAGTTGGCCCTCGACGCGTACGAGGAGGCCCGGGAGCCGAAGCAGATCATCGTCAAGCAGGGTGGCCACTTCGACTTCTACAGCGGCCCCGGCTTCGACGAGCTCTCCGCAGCCGCACGGGACCACTTCGTCAGGCACCTCCGGGACTGAGCCCCCTCCTGAGCCGCACCGACGAGCCGCACCTTCCGTCACCGATCCATCCATCAAGGAGCCGCAATGCCGTACTGGGAGATCTTCACCCCCGAGAACGCCTTCACCCCGGAGGACAAGGAACAACTGTCCGAGCGGATCACCTCGCTCTACGTGGACTACGTCAACCTGCCGAAGTTCTATGTCGTCGTCCTGTTCAAGGACATGCCGGCGAACACCATGTACGTCGGTGGCAAGGCGAACAACAACTTCATACGGATCCGCACGGACCACATCGCCCGGCAGATGGACGACCCCGAGATGCGGTTCATGTGCATGGAGATCATCGAGGAGAAGCTGGCGCCGCTCGTCAAGGACCGCGGCTACGACTGGGAGGTCCACATCGACGAGACCGCCATGGACCTGTGGCGCGTCCAGGGCCTCGTTCCGCCTCCGCCGGAGTCCGACATCGAGAAGCTCTGGGCCAAGGAGAACCGGCCCGTCCCCTACGAGCTGACCGGCTGACCCCCTGAGCGAGGTCCCGAGGCATCGTGAGGTGCTGTCGACCGTGCGTGCCCCGGGACCTCATCCATCTCCGGATGATCCTCTGAGGAGCCCATGACGACCACAGCGCGTACCACCCGCGGCGAGGGCATGCCCTACCGCATCGACCGGCCGACCTTCGCGGACATCATGCGCGATCTGCGGATCCCGAGGAGCGATCCGGGAGCCGGGGACAGGATTCCCACAACGGCCTGCCGACAGCAGACGCAGGCCGCTTCAGCAGCGAAAGTATCGCCGCGGACGGCCGTCCCGTCCTGCTCGTCCTCGATTCACTGACCTGGCTCCGCGCTGCCGCTGTCTGCGCGGGGTCGCTTGTCCCGCAGTGCGCCGTATCAACCGCTCCAGCAGCCACGGTGGCGCTTCAGAGCAACGTGGCGCTCGCGTACCAGCGTTCGGCGCACTCGTTCCATGAGTCACCGAGCGTGCGTTCAAAACCTGACTTCGCCCGCCGACGTGCGCAATGCCGCGTCGGCCGACAGCACCGCAACCGGAGGTACCTCGTGACCACTGACACCCACTCCTCGCCGGCCGCACCCATCCGCGCCACGGTCTTCGCCGGTCGCTGGCCGAATGTCCCGGCCGAGGAGTTTCCCGGCGTTCCGAACGGCACCTTCTCGCCCACCACGGCCACGCTCGTGAGCGGCGCCACCGAGGTGGTCCTGATCGACGCGCTCTACCTCAAGGACGACGTCCGCGACCTCGGTGACCTGATCGAGCGCACCGGCAAGAAGCTCACGACGATCTACATCACCCACGATCACGCTGATCACTACCTCGGCTTCGGACCGCTCCTGGAGCGGTTCCCGGAGGCGAAGGCCGTGGCGCTGGCCCACGTGGTCGAGTCCATGAAGCAGACCATGCAGGTCCAGATCGAGCAGTGGCGCATGCTGTTCGGCGACACCTGCATCATGGCGGGGCCGCTTCCGGAGCCGCTCGAAGGCGACACGCTGTACGTCGACGGATCTCCCCTGCACATCATCGAGGTGAAGCAGGCCGACATCCATCCCACCAGCATCGTGCACATCCCCGAGATCGACGTCGTCGTGGCCGGTGACTCCATCTACAACGAGATCCACCCGATGCTCGGCCTGTCGACGCCCGACGAGTGGCAGGACTGGCTCGAGACCGTCGCCACCGTGGAGAGCCTCCGCCCGCGCATGATCGTGTCCGGACACCGCAGGCCCGACGGCGACGACTACGCGGTCGAGACCATGATCGCCCAGACCCGCGCCTACCTCCAGGACTTCGCGGCTGCCTCCGAGGTCGCCAAGGATGCCGAAGAGCTGGTGGCCACCATGGTGGAGAAGTACCCGCACCACGGCAACGTCTGGACGCTCCAGTTCTCCGCCGGAGCGGCGATCGCGCAGCGCGATGGCACTGAGTGACCGAGCCAGTCACCCGAAGCCCGCACTGTTGCCTTCGCGTTGAAACGCGCCACACCACGATAGGTGACCTCACCATGAAATTCGCCTCTCTGCCCGACCGTCGCGCCGTATCCACTCCGGATGGGCCCGCGGTTGCCGACGGGCGTCAGTCGCTCACCAATGCCCAGTTCCTGACCCGTGTCCGGGCTGCCGCTCGTCACCTTCAGGACCTTGGGATCGGTACTGACGATGTCGTGGCGCTCAAGCTGACGAACCGCGTCGAGTTCGTGTTTCTGCTGTTCGCGGCCTGGCGGCTCGGGGCGACCGTCACCCCGGTCAATCCGAGCCTGACCGAGGGTGAGGTCGCACGGCAGCTCCACGACTCGGGCGCACGCGTGCTGGTCGTCGAGGACGGCACGACCGCTGCAGGCGTCGCCATGCTGTGCGTCGACGGCCTGTACGGAGAGATGGTGGGGTCGGGTCCGGCGCCGCAGCCGGACTCGACCGCGCCGGCACTCTTGATCTACACCAGCGGAACGACGGGCGTACCGAAGGGCGTGATGCTCGACCACTCCAACATCGACGCCATGGCGGCGATGGGGTGCCAGGCGATCGAGGCCGGCCCGACCGACCGCTGCTTGCTGATCCTGCCGCTCTTCCACGTCAATGCCATCGTGATCAGCGTGCTCATACCGCTGGTCGCGGGCGGCAGTGTCTTCATCACCGACCGGTTCGACCCCAAGACCTTCTTCGATCTCGTCGAGCGGGAGCGACCCACCTACTTCAGTGCCGTGCCCACGATCTACAACATGCTCGAGGCGCTGCCGGCCGATGTTCGACCCGACACGTCCTCGCTGCGTTTCGGCACGTGCGGCGCGGCACCGGCCTCCGCCGAGCTGCCGATCCGATTCGAGGCTCGGTACGGCTTCCCCATCATCGAGGGTTACGGGCTGTCCGAAGGAACCTGCTTCTCCACCGTCAACCCCGTCGCGGGTCCGCGCCGGGCAGGCACCGTGGGGGTTGTCGTCCCGGGGCAGGAGCTCCGGATCGTCGACGAGCAGGGCAATGCACTGGCGACCGGCATGGATGGTGAGGTCATCGTGCGTGGCCCCAACGTCATGCGTGGCTATCTCGGCCGGCCGGAAGACACGGCGAAGACGATCGTGGACGGCTGGCTGTACACGGGCGACGTGGGCCACTTGGACGCGGAGGGCTACCTGACCCTGGTCGGGCGATCGAAAGACATGATCATCCGCGGTGGCGAGAACATCTACCCCAAGGAGATCGAGGACGTCCTCACGGCTGACCCGTCTGTCCTCGAGGCCGCCGTCATCGGTGTGCCTGACGAGAAGTGGGGTGAGGTGGTCGTCGCCTACGTCCAGCCGCGACCTGGTGCGACTGTCCTTCCCGCGGCTCTGGAAGCGCTGACTGCGCACCACCTCAGCGGTTACAAGCGGCCGACGTCGTTCTTCGTGGTCGACGCCCTCCCCAAGAACGCCGTCGGCAAGATCGACAAGCCCTCGTTGCGGGCCGCTCACGCCGCAGCCCTGTCATCCCATTGACCACCAGCAGCGGCTCGGTTGTCGAGGGCTTGCCTTCTTCGAAGGTCGGGTGGCCCGCGGGGCGCGATTCCCTCCCGCCACCCGATCGTCTTCGAAGGTGCCGGCCGCAGCGGCCGGTATGACGCTTCAGGGGCATGCTCGAGCGGTCCAGGAGGAGATCTTCGGCCCGGTGCTGACGGTTCAGGCCTTCGACACCGAGGAAGAGGCGATCGCGCTGGCGAACAGCACGCCGTACGGACTCGCCGCCGGTCTGCGGACCTCCGACCTGGCGCGCGCCCACCGCGTCGCCGTGCGACTGGACGCCGGCATCGTCTGGGTCAACGACTGGGCCATGCTCGATCCCGCCGTGCCCTTCGGCGGCGTCAAGCAGTCCGGCTTCGGACGCGAATCCGGGCCGGAGGCGCTGGAGGCGCACACGAGGACCAAGTCGGTCGTCATTTCCCTTGCCTGACCCCTCGACAGGGCCGGCTCCGAGCGCCCGGTCGCCGACGACGGGCCCTCCCGGGCGGGATCGGCCGGGTGAACTCCGTCCCCGGCTCTTACGAGCCGGAGGTGAGCCGGGGGCATGGCGGTCTGGCAGTAGGCGTGTCGCCCGGGCGGTGGACGCCACCGTTGAAGGTGACCCGGTACGGGCGGTGCGGCGCGAAACGGCGGGCGGTGGTGAAGCCGACCGCGTCCTTGTTGCGCATGCCGTTGATGACCCGGGCGCTCAGGTGCCGGCGCATGCCGTGGTCGGTGCTCAGGTCTGAAGAGGGAATGGGCGGTGAGGTCGGCGCGGGACCAAGGCGGGGGACTGCGGCGGTGGACCGCCCTCGACGGCCTCACTCCTGTCCGAGCGGCGTCACTTTGCAGGAAGGTGAGCCCGCAGCTACCCTCATACTCAACAATGCGACTAGGTGTCTAGTTGTTTAGCGATGGCCGTGTGCCACTTCCAACAGCAGCGTTGACGAGAGGCGGTCGGCCCCGTGTCGAGCAGTGGGTATCTGCGCTATGTCGCCCTGGGCGACAGTCACACCGAGGGGCTCGGGGACGGCGACGACGCCGGTGGTCTTCGGGGCTGGGCGGACCGGCTCGCCGAGCAGGTCGCCCGCCACAGCCCCGGCCTGCGCTACGCCAACCTCGCGGTGCGCGGCCGTAAGGCCGGTCAGGTGCGCGCCGAGCAGCTGACTCCCGCTCTCGCGATGCGGCCCGACCTCGCCACCGTGGTGGCTGGGGTCAACGACGTGTTGCGCCCGGGCTGCGACCTCGACGAGGTGGCCGGCCATGTCGAGGCGATGTTCGCCGCCCTCACCGCGCAGGGCGCCACCGTCGCGACCCTCATGTTTCCCGATGTCGGCCGTATCACGCCGTTGGCCCGCCCGATCGGTCACCGTGTTCTCGCACTCAACGCGCGCATCCGGGAGGCCGCCGACCGCCACGGCGTGGTGGTGGCGGAGACGGCCGCGCACGCGGCGGCGACCGATCCGCGGTTGTGGAGTGCTGACCGGCTGCACGCCGGCCCGCTGGGACATACGCGCATCGCGGCTGCCGTGGCTCAGGCGCTCGGCCTGCCGGGCAGCGACGACAAGTGGACCCTTCCCCTTCCGGCCGAGGGGACAGACACCCCTGTCTGGAGGACCGTGGGTGCCGAACTGCGCTGGGCCGGCACCTTCCTCGGCCCTTGGGTAGGCCGCCGCCTGCGTGGCCGCTCCTCCGGCGACGGCCGCCAGGCCAAGCGGCCGGCGCTGCTTCCGGTGGCCGCGTCCGCCGGGGACATCTCCTCAGCCGTATGAGGCTCCCGCCCGGGACGACGCCGGCGGCTCCTCCTGCTGCACTTCTCTCTTCCTCGTACCGGAGCTGGAAATGAGTAATGCCCACCCCTTCCGCGTCCTGCGCGCGAAGCGTCTGTGGACCGTCAACGGTGTGATCGTGGGCTTCGTGGCACTGCTGTTCACGGTGTTCTACGTCGGCGCCAACATCGACCCTGCCGGTCACCTGCACAATCTGCCCGTCGGCCTGGTCAGCTCCGATGAGGGGTCGAAGGTCGGTGGCAAGCAGACCGACCTCGGTGCACAGATCACCCAGTCGATCAAGAAGTCGTCCCAGGGCGGAGACAGGATCGACTGGAAGGTGATGGACGAGGAGGAGATGAGGGAGGAGCTGGGCGAGGGAAAGTTGTTCGGCGCGCTCGTCGTGCCCCGCGACTTCACCGCCACTGTCGCCGCCCTCACCGGCCCCGGGGCGGCCGGCAAGCCCGTCCGCCCGACACTCACCGTGCTGACCAACCAGTCCGCCGGCAGCGTGGGGTCGAGCATGGCGCGGCAAGCCACGACGATGGCCGCGCAGTCGGCTTCCGCGCAGGTGGGTGAACAGCTGACCGCTCAGGCTCAGGCCGCGCAGGCCCAGCTGCCCGCTGCCGCGCGCCTGCTGCTGGCCGACCCGGCCGTGGTGCAGATCGAGGACGGGCATCCGCTCGACTCGCACAGCGGCCTCGGTCTGAGTGCCTTCTACTACTCCCTCGTCCTCGTCGTCTGCGGCATGCTCGCCGCCAATGTCATCAGCGGCCAGGTGGACCACGCCCTCGGCTACACCCACAGCGACATGGGCCCGCTGCGGGTCCACAACCCGCTGCTGCGCGCGACTCGCGTCCAGACCCTGGCCATCAGTAGCACGCTCATGATCGGTCTGTCCCTGCTCATGGGCAGCCTGGCCCTGGCCGCTGCGGTGGGCATCATGGGCATGGACGCCTCTCACCTGCCCCTGCTGTGGCTCTTCTCCGTGTGCGCGATCGCGGTTGTCGGCATCGGCGGGCTCGGACTGCTCGCTGTGTTCGGCACGCCGGGGATGCTGTTCATCACGATCTTCTACATCGCCATGGCGGTACCGACGTCCGGCGCCACGGTCCCCCTCCAAGCGCTCCCCGGTTTCTACCGTGCCCTCGGCGAGTTCGAGCCCCTGCGCCAGATCACGGGCGCCGTCCGCTCCATCCTCTACTACGACGCCCAGGCCGACGCGGGTCTGACCCGGGGCTGGGTGATGCTGGGCGTGGGACTCGCTGTCGCCGGCCTCTTCGGGTTCGGCATGACCCGCTTCTACGACCGCAAGGGGCTGCATCGCATTCCCGCCGACGAGGAACCGCAGCCGGCCCTCGCTCGGGCATAGTTCGACGACCGATGAGGGGTGGAGCTGGGCACGACCGCCCCATCCCTCACTTTGTTGACCAACAGTGTGACTGGGACCGCCGCAGGTCAGCCGTCGGCCCGGAGCGCGGCCGTGCGCTGTTCGAGCCTGCGCAGCGCCATGTCCCCCCACCGGGGGTTCTCCCGCTCGAACGACATCCCGCGCAGCAGGGTGAGATACGGGCCGATGCGCTCGGCCTCGGCGAAGTGCGCCTCCTCGGAGCGCCCGTCGAACAGGCGCTGCCGGAGCCGCTCGTAGCGGGCCAGCTTGGCGGTGGCCCACTCCATGCGCTCGGTGATGGCGGACCGGACTGCTTCCATGTCGCCCGCGTCCAGGCACTGCACCTTGACAAGCAACTCGTCCCGGGTCACCGCCGGTTTACCCAACGGCTCGGCGGTGTAGGCGTGGACGGCCTTCCGCCCGGCCTCCGTCAAGGAGAACAGTCGCTTGTTGGGGCGGCGCTTCTGCTCGACGACGCGGGCCGTGACGAGTCCTTCGGCCTCCATGTGATCCAGCTCCCGGTAGAGCTGCTGAGGCGTCGGCATCCAGAAGTTGGCGACCGTCGCGTCGAACGCCTTCGCGAGGTCGTACCCGGACGCCTCGCCCTCCAACAGCGCGGCCATCACCGCGTTCCGCAAAGCCAATCGACGCCCAGTGGACGCGTGAGGCGGAGGTGTCGGGGCGGTGGTCCGGCGGCCGGGAGACCGTGATCCAGTTGGGGTTGGCTAGCTTCTCAGCGGGTGCGTAGGACGTCAAGCGCCGTGAGAGCGACGTGGAGTTCCGTTCGTTGTTCGCCCGATTCGAGGTCACAGTCGAGCAGGCGCTCGATGGTGCGCAGGCGTTGGTAGATGGTCTCCCGGGACAGATTGCCGCGGCGGGCGGCGGTGGTCTTGTTGCCGGCGGCGTCCAGGTAATGACGCAGGGTTGTCAGCAGATTGGTGCCATGTCGGGTGTCGTGGTCGATGAGACGGCCAAGTTGGCGTTCCGCGTACTCCTGGATGCGGGTGTCCTCGCGGAGTGCGTACAGGAGTTGGCGCAGGCCGATGTCGGAGAGCTCGTGGAACGATCTGCCCTCGGGGAGGGGCTCACCGGGCACGGCCGCCTCGGCCACGCGTCCTGCCTCACGGAAGGAGCGGGCGGTGTCGGCGATATCGGTGACCTCCAAGCCGACGCTGACGACGGCATCTGGGGTCGGGCATGTCCCGAAAACTGCGCGCCATGACACCGCCCAGCGTTGACCCGCTAGCCCGCGCACGGCTCGTCCCGCGCCAGGGCTTCGCCCCGCGCGCAACATCGCCCGCTCCGGGGCTCGGCTCGTTCCGCGCCCGGCTCGTTGCGCGCCGGGACTCCGCCCGGCGCGCAACATCGCCGGACGCGGAACATCGCCCCGCCCGACGCCGTGGTTTCCACACGCAAAAACACCGCTGCGGCCCCAGACCAAGCTATGCGCGTGAGTGCCCCAGGGCTGGCGCCCTGTGGCACTCACGCGCGCTTGGCCGCGCCTGGCGGCACGGCTTGGTCGCGCGCAAAGCGCGCGGCAGGGCCGCGCCATGCGGCGCGGCCCTGCGTTCGTCCTGTCCGTGTTCAGGCCGCCGTGGGCGGCCTTGGATCACTCGAAGGCGCGGTAGTGCAGACCTTGGGCAGCGGGGAACTCGCCCGGTCCTTCGAGCTCAACGCCGATCGGCGTGTCCTCACAGTCGTCATCTGTCGGGCCGTACAGCAGGATTGAGCCGCTGTCCAGGTCCGCCTTCGTGGTGCCCTCCGGGACCTCCTGGCAGGAGCCGGTGACGATGTCGCCGGTGTCGACGCCAAGAGCGGTCTCGAACTGCCCGATGACGGCGAGAGCCCCGACGTCGGCGGCGCTGGCGGGGGGGGCGGCGAAGCCGCCGATGGCGAGCGCGGCGGCGGAACCGGCCGCGAGCATCGCGATCTTCCTTCGCATGGTTTGCCTTCCGTGGTTGCGGGTTGGCCGGTTGCGCCGTGGGGGGTTCGTTTGGCGCATATATCTACGGCCGTTTCGGACTCTTCGAACGTATCCCGGTTGTTTGGGTGCGGCTACGGGTTGTGCGGCGTTGTATGCGGTATGTCTGGTTCCGGGTGGGTCATATGCCGCGTGACCTTGTGGCGCGCCTGGTGGCGTGTTCGAAGGTGACCGTTGGCGATTGGGGTTGCCCGGTTGGGGCGGGCGGTTTCGGCCAGTTGGGGGTTGTATGTCGTTGGCATGTGCCGGGCGCAGGGTTTTGGGCGGGTGCGGGTGGATGCGGGGGCGCCCCCGCTCTGGGGGAGCGGGGGCGCCGTGGGGTGCCTGATGGTGGGTCAGGTGTTGGGTTGGTCGGGCCGGATCGTGGTGAGGAAGTTGGTCCAGGCCGAGGCTTTGATGTTGAGTTGGGGTCCGTGGGTTTGTTTGCTGTCGCGGATTTTGATGTGGTTGGGGGTGGGTTGGGCTATTTCGACGCAGGAGCCGTTTTCGCCGCTGTAGCTACTCTTGCGCCAGCGCAAACGGGAGGCCATTTTGCTGGGTCCGCCTTTCGTGGTGTTGGAGGGTGGTGGTGATCAGTTCGCGGCTTTCGGCTGGGGGCAGCGCGTCGGCTTTGAGCTTGGGGTAGGTGTTGAGGAGGTGGGCGAGGTCGGGGGTTTCGTCGTCGAGGAAGTAGTCCGAGGCGGGGGTTTCTAGGTAGCCGACGGGTGGGTCGTCGTCTGTGAAGGCGAAGATCGTGAAGGAGCCCATCATGCAGGCGTGCGCGCCGCCTGCGAATGGCATGATTTGCAGCGTGATGTTCGGTTGGTGGCTGGCTGTGAGCAGGTGTTGTAGTTGTTCGTGGTGGACGTCGGGTCCGCCGACTTGGTAGTGCAGGGCGGCTTCTCCGAGCACGACCGATAGGTGCGCGTCGTCGCGGGCGGTGAAGGTGGCTTGGCGGCTGACGCGCGCGATGACGCGCGCTTCGACGCGTTCGTCGGTTGCTTCGAGCAGGCTGCGGCGGGCGTGCGCGCGCGCGTAGTTTGGGGTTTGCAGCAGGCCGTGGGGCATGGTCGGTTCCCATGCCTGGATCAGGCGGGCGTCGCGTTCGATCTCGATCAGTTCGGAGTATGCCTCTGGGAGGCGGCCCCGGAGCGGGCGCATCCAGCCGGGCTCTTGTGGTTTGGCGGCTAGCGCGAGGAGCTTTTCGCGTTCTCCGGGGGTGGCTTCGAGCTTGTCGGCGACGGCGAGGATCTTGCTGATCTGGGGGCGGCGGGTGCCGTTCTCCATCGAGATCCAGGTGCCCCGGTTGACGCCGATCAGCTCGGCGGCCTCGGCCTGCGTCAGGTCGGCGCGCTCGCGCAGCCGTTTGACGATCCCGCCGAGCCGCACGAGGCGGCGGTTGAGCACGGTTCGACGCCCAGTGTTCGACATGGGTCCAGCGTACCCCGTGTCGAATCTCCAACAGTTGGAAGTCCAACTGTTGCGTTTTTTGGTCTGGAGGGTGCAGACTGAAGCCACCCGATGACGGAGCGTCCCCGAACCGGACGCGTGCCAGCTTAGGAGGGTGGCCATGCAGGCTGTGACGCAATTGCAGTACGCCCCCGGATTAGGTGATCGGCAGTACCCGCCCGGCGAGCAGCCGGACCCGAGTTTCCAGGCGCCCGCCCCCACCCCACCGGGGCCGATAGGCACCGCCGAGCGCAGGCAGCAGATCCGCGACCTCAAGGCCATGATCGCGCACTTCGGCGCACACTGGTTTTTCTGGTTTGAGGGGCGCCGCTGGACGGCGACGCGGATCGCGGGCGACGAGCACAAGGGCGAGCGCATCGGGCAGCGCATCGAGGCCGACGCCCCGGCCGAGATCGCCGCCCGCATCATCGCCACCATGCCGCCGCCGGATGACGCGCCACCCGCGCCGCCCAACACTGCGCCGCCGAGCGTGCCGCGCCCCGTGCACCCGCACCCGCAACCCGCGCCGCCGCCGACGCACATCGCCCCGGCGCGACCGGTGCAACCCGTGCCGCAGGCGCCGCCCGAGCCGGTGACGGCGGGACCGCCGCAGCGGTCGGGGTGGCCGCAGTATCAGATGCGCGCGCCGGGGCGCGCGGTCCAACCGGTTGCGAGTGGCGTGGCGTAGGTGGAGAGGAGTCACGATGGACGACGACGAGGACGGGCCGCCGCCGTTTTCCAAGGACGGGGCGCACCCAGAGATTCACGCGCTGCTGTGGGACAAGCGGCGGCGTGTGGTGGGCACGGTGGAGACGATCGGTTATCGGATCACGCTGCGCCCGGAGGGCGGCGGGCGTGAGTGGGACCCCGAGTGGGCCGACGTGCGCCCCGCGACCGAGGCCCACCGGCGAGCGTCACGGATGCGCACCGGCGTGGCGACCGCCAACCGCCGCAGCCGCGGGGAGGTGTTGTGAGCGACCACCCCCAACCGGCCACGCCCGCGCCCCGCCCCGAACACGAGGCGGACGATGCGCGGACGGGTTTCGACGGTCAGGCAATGACGGCGGTCGAGGCGCTCAGCCTGCGGTTGCTGGCCGCCAACCGACGCAGACGGGAGACGCCACGATGACCAACACCACCAGCCCGCAGGGCGGCGAGCCGTGCGCGCAGTGCGCCGAGTTCGAACGCCTCAAGGCACAGGCCAAAGACGAGGGCGACTACAGCAAGGCGACCGACTATCAGGTGTTGATCGACCGCCACCCGACCCACGACCCGCACCAGCAGCCCACGCCGCGCGCGAAGCCCAGCGCGCCCCGCTACACCGGTCCCCCCGTCTGGGGGTGACGGTGTTCTCGCGGACCGGTTGATCGCCCGCGCACCCACTAACCACAACCGACCAAAAGCAGCAGCAAGGGGCGCAACCCGGCGCCCCCTCGAATCCCCCTGGAGCAAGCATGGAAATCGCCAACGGACACGCACGGGTTTCTACGGCCCCCGCCCTCCCGCAGCGCACCCGCCGCCACCGCAACCCCGCCCGCGTTCACACGCCGTTGACCCGCTCGCACCTGCGCAGCATCGCCCGAGCGCTTGAGGGCAAGCTCTAACACTCCCACCCGGCGCGGCACGCGCCGCGCCCCAAGAACAGGCCCCGGCCGGTGATGTCCCCCCTCACCGACCGGGGCCGCTGCCATTCCAGCCCGCGCACGTTTCAGGACATGCCCCTGGGGTCTGGTCCAGGAGGTTGCGGGCCAGCCGCTCGACGGTCGGTCGCCAGGACTGGGAAGGGCGCAGGACCAGGAGGGCGCCGAGGCGGGCGGGAGCCAGTTCGCCGACGAGTGCCGGAACCCCTGCGGTCCGCAGCTCCCGGGACAACCAGCCCTCCGACTCGGCGCCTTCTCCTGTGTAGCCGGCCACCAGGACGGCGAGGAAGCGGCTGTCCTCGGTGGGCAGGCCGAGCGCGACGAACCGGGCCCGGGCGTCCTCGGGGGAGTGATGGCGCTGTTCGGCGAGGTCGCGCAGGGCGCTTCGGTGAGCGGTGCGTTCCCAGGGCGTGGGATGGGTGAGGCGCGCGATGGTCAGAGCCATCGCCGTTCTCTCCAGCACGGTGATGTCCTCGGGGCCGAAGCCCGCGCCGGGCGGCGCCGGGAGCATCACGACCCGGCCCCAGCGTTCGCCCTGGTATTCGACGGGAACCACGAGCCAAGCCTCGGGGCCGAGCGCCGCCGAGTGATCGCGCGACGGGGTCATCCTGGAGCGGCGCTCCCAGTCGGTGAGCGCGTCTTCCACCGTCGTACCGGAGGGCTCGCAGATCAATGCTTGGTGCACCAGGTTCTCCAGGACGACCGTGCGGCCGCTCATCTCCGCCGCCGAGCGCACGACGTCCTCGGCGCCGGCGCCGCGCAGGGTCAGGGCGGAGAACGCTTCATGGATGCGCTGGGTGCGGCGCATGGCGTCGGCTTGGTTGCCGAGGATGAGGGCGTGGACGACCTGGGTGACTTCCAGGAAGTTGACGTCCTTGCCCAGGGTGATCAGCGGGAGGCCACGGGTTCGACAGGCTTGGACGAGTGGCTCGGGTGGGCGGTGGTAGCGCCGTACAAGCTCGATGACGAGGGCCGCGGCTCCGACGTCGGTGAGCTCGTCCACGTAGCGGCGTACCCCCGCGGCGTCGTCCGGCAGGGGCATGCCGGTGGTCAGGACGAGTTCGCCGCCCTTGAGGAAGGAGGCGGGATCTGTGAGTTCGGTGATGTGGACCCAGCGGACCAGCCGGTCAAGATGGGCCGCGCCTGCGACGACCTGCGGCTGTCCTGTTGCCAGCACGGGGAGGGCCAGAACGTCGGCGACGGTGAGTGGGCGGCCTGTCGTACGGGTGTCCAGGCTCTCGGTGACCGGCGGCGGGGACGTTCCGGCGTTCTCTCTCATGGTGCCTCCCTGGGTGCCCGGACACTGTGACAAGCAGCACTGACCTGCGCAAGAGCTGTCCGGTGGTCGGGCCGGAGCTCCCGTGCGTGCGAGGCGCCCTGGGGTGGTTGACACAACGTCCGGATGTCGCGGCCCCGCCGGACAGATCGGGCGTTGGCGCACCCCTGGTCCGCGGAGATGCTCGGGATACCGCAGCAGACCGAATACCGAGGCCGGGAGACGAACATGACCGCACTGTCGCCGCACCTTCGCCAGGCCACGCCCGTGGTGGCGGCCCGGGGCGAGGGCGTCCACCTCTTCGGCCAGGACGGCCGCCGCTATCTCGACTTCACCGCCGGGATCGGCGTCACCAGCACCGGGCACTGTCACCCCAAGGTCGTGGCGGCGGCGCAGGAGCAGGTGGGCACACTGATCCACGGCCAGTACACGACGGTCATGCACGAGCCGCTGCGCCGCCTCGTCGACAAGCTCGGGGAGGTGCTGCCGGCCGGCCTGGACAGCCTGTTCTTCACCAACTCCGGCAGCGAGGCCGTCGAGTCCGCGCTGCGCCTGGCCCGCCAGGCCACCGGCCGCCCCAACGTCATCGTCTGCCACGGCGGCTTCCACGGCCGCACGGTGGCCGCCGCCTCCATGACCACCTCCGGCACCCGCTTCCGGTCCGGCTTCGCCCCGCTGATGAGCGGCGTGGTCGTCACCCCCTTCCCGTCGGCCTACCGCTACGGCTGGGACGAGGAGACCGCGACCCGCTTCGCCCTGAAGGAGCTCGACTACACCCTGCAGACGATCTCCTCGCCCGCCGACACGGCCGCGATCATCGTCGAGCCGGTGCTCGGCGAGGGCGGCTACGTCCCCGCGACCCGGGCGTTCATGGAAGGTCTGCGGGAGCGGGCCGACCGGCACGGCTTCCTCCTCATCCTCGATGAGGTGCAGACCGGCGTCGGCCGCACCGGCCGCTTCTGGGGCCACGACCACTTCGGCGTCACCCCCGACATCCTCGTCACCGCAAAGGGCCTGGCCAGCGGCTTCCCGCTGTCCGGCATCGCCGCCTCCGAGGAGCTGATGGCCAAGGCGTGGCCGGGCTCGCAGGGCGGCACGTACGGCGCCAACGCCGTGGCCTGCGCGGCGGCCGTCGCCACCCTCGACGTCGTACACGACGAGAAGCTCGTCGAGAACGCCGACGCGATGGGGGCGCGCCTGCGCCAGGGCCTGGAGGCGGTGGCCGACCGCACGCCGGGTATCGGTGACGTTCGCGGCCTGGGCCTGATGCTGGCCACCGAGTTCGTCACCGAGGACGGCGGCCCCGACCCCGAGACCGCCGCCCGCGTGCAGCGCGCCGCCATCGACGAGGGCTTGCTCCTGCTGCTGTGCGGCGCCTGGAACCAGGTCGTACGGATGATCCCGGCCCTCGTCATCGACGAGACGGCGGTGGACGAGGGCCTCCAGGCGTGGGCGACCGCGGTGGAAGCCGGTACCTCAGGAGCATCGCCGCGATGAGCGACAGCGTGGCACGGCTGACCGCCCGCCTCACCGAGACGGCTCCCGGCCTGCGGGTGGAATCCGGTCCGGGCGCCCTCGGCCCGTACGCCTTCGACGCCTCCAACTACCGCGTCCCCCCGCAGGCTGTGGCCTTCCCCCGCAGCGCCGACGACGTGGTCGCGGTGCTGCGGGCCTGCAAGGAGACGGGCATCCCCATCACCGCCCGCGGCGGCGGAACCAGCATGGCCGGCAACGCGGTCGGGCCGGGCGTCGTCCTGGACTTCTCCCGGTACATGAACCGGATCCTGGACATCGACCCGGCCGGCGGGACCGCGCGTGTCGAGGCCGGAGTCGTCCTCGACACGCTGCAGAGCGCGACCGCCCTGCACGGGCTCTCCTTCGGCCCCGACCCGTCCTCGCACAGCCGCTGCACCCTCGGCGGGATGATCGGCAACGACGCGTGCGGGAACCGGTCCGTGCGGCACGGGCGGACCAGCAGCCACATCGAGGCGCTGGAGATCGTGACGGCCGAGGGTGTGCGGGCCGTCGCCGACCGTACCGGCCTGCACCCGACCGACCCACGCGACACCGACCACGTCACCCGCCTCGAAGCGGACGTACGACGCCTGATCGGCGACAACCTGGGGCCGATCAGGACCGAGCTGGGCCAGATCCCCCGTCAGGTCTCCGGCTACCAGCTGCACCACCTGCTGCCCGAGCGCGGCTTCGACATGGCCCGCGCGTTGGTCGGCACCGAGGGCTCCTGTGCGGTCGTCACCGCCGCGACGGTCCGCCTGGTGGCGACCGCACAGGCTTCCGCGCTGCTGACCCTCGGCTACGACGACGTCGTCGACGCGGCCGAGGACGTGCCGGAGATCCTGCGGTGGAATCCGACCGCCGTCGAGGGCATGGACGAGGCGATCGTCGCCACCATGCGCGCCCGCCGCGGCCCCGACTCCGTCACGGGACTGCCCGAGGGGCGCGCTTGGCTGTACGTCGAACTCGACGGCGACGACCAGGCCACGGTCAACACGCGCGCGGCCGAGCTCCTCGACGTGCTCAAGGCACAGGGTCGGATGACCGGCGGGCGGGTTGTGGAGAGCGCGGCCGAGCGGCGCTCCCTGTGGCGGGTCCGCGAGGACGGGGCCGGCCTGGCCGCCCGCCTCGTCGACGGCGGAGAGTCGTGGCCGGGCTGGGAGGACTCGGCGGTGGCGCCCGAGAACCTCGCCGGATACCTGCGGGACTTCCGCAAGCTGTTGGCCGATCACGGGCTTACGGGCGTGATGTACGGGCACTTCGGCGCGGGGTGCGTCCACGTGCGCATCGACTTCGACCTCGCCACGGACGAGGGCCGCGCCGCCGCCCGCCGCTTCCTGCACGAGGCCGCCGCCCTGGTCGTCGCCCATGGCGGAACGCTGTCGGGCGAGCACGGGGACGGGCGGGCGCGCGGCGAGTTGCTGGAGGTCATGTACAGCCACCGGATGATCCGGGCGTTTGCCGCTTTCAAGCAGGTCTTTGATCCCGAGGGGCTGCTGAACCCCGGCGTCATCGTGGCTCCCGCCCCGCTCGACGCCGATCTCGCGCTGCACCAGATCCAGCCCCTGGCCACGGAGTTCACCTTCCCGCACGACGAGGACGGCTTTGCGGGCGCGGCCCGCCGCTGCGTCGGCGTCGGCCGATGTCGCAGCGACGCGGGCGGCGTGATGTGCCCCAGCTACCGGGCCACGGGAGAGGAGAACGACTCCACGCGGGGCAGGGCCCGCCTCCTCCAAGAGATGGTGCGCGGCGAGACCATTCAGGACGGCTGGCGGTCCACGGAGGTACGGGACGCCCTCGACCTGTGCCTGTCCTGCAAGGCATGCTCCAGCGACTGCCCGGTCGGCGTCGACATGGCCACCTACAAGGCGGAGTTCCTGCACCAGCACTACAAGGGCAGGATCCGGCCGCGCTCCCACTACTCGCTGGGCTGGCTGCCCCTCACCTCCGCCCTCGCCGGATACGCCGCCCGCCCCCTCAATGTCCTGTTGCGCGGACCGATCGGCACACTGCTCGCCCGTCTTGGAGGCGTCACGACGAAGCGCAGGATCCCCGCCTTCGCCCCCCGGCGCAGCCTGCGCAGGGTCCTGCGCAAGGCGAAGAGCGGCGAACCGGCGAAGGCCCTGCTCTTCGTCGACAGCTTCACGCGCGCCTTCCGTCCCGAGGTGGCGGGGGCCGCGAGCCGTGTGCTCGCCGACGCGGGAATCCCCTGCACGGCTCAGGACGGCTTGTGCTGCGGTCTGACCTGGGTCAGCACCGGCCAGCTCTCCGTGGCCCGCAAAATCATGGCCCGTACGGTCGCCTACCTCGACAACGGCGACGAACGGCCCATCATCGTGGCCGAGCCAAGCTGTGCCGCCGCGCTCAAGCGCGACGTGCCCGAGCTCCTCGGGACGGACGCCGCCCGGCGGGTCGCGGACCGCGTTCACACCTTCACCGGCGCCCTGACCGACCTGGCCGCCGACTGGACGCCTCCCGAGCTGCCGGACGACGTCGTCCTGCAGACCCACTGTCACGAGTACGCCACCTTCAAGGGCAGCCGCCCAGCCGACCTGCTGCGCCGACTGGGTGTGGGCAAGGTCGACGAGGCCGAGGGCTGCTGCGGCCTCGCGGGCAACTTCGGCTTCGAGGAACAGCACTACGACACCTCGATGGCCGTCGCCGGCCTGGCCCTGAAACCTCGCCTCGACGGCATCGGCCAGGACACGCCGACCGTCGTCGTGGCCGACGGCTTCAGCTGCGCCACCCAGATCGACCATCTCGCCGGTGACCGGGGCCTCCGGGCCCTGCACCTAGCGGAACTGCTCGACCCCGCTGCCGATCAACCAGGAGAGACGTCATGACCGACACACCCGCGCAGTTGTTCATCGGTGGGTCCTGGGTGGACGCCGCGGACGGCGCCACCATGCCCGTGGACGACCCCGCGACCGGCGAGATCATCACGTACGTCGCCGACGCGGGCGCCAAGGACGCCCGGCTGGCGGAGGACGCGGCCGTCCAGGCGCAGGAGGAGTGGGCCCGTACGGCCCCGCGGGCCCGCAGTGAGATCCTGCGCCGCGCCTACGAGATCGTCCTCGAGCGCACCGACGAGCTGGCCCACCTGATGACGGCCGAGATGGGCAAGCCGTTGGCCGAGGCCAGGGGAGAGGTGGCGTACGCGGCGGAGTTCTTCCGCTGGTTCTCCGAGGAGGCCGTGCGTATCGACGGCGGTGGCGGCATCCTGCCCGACGGCCGCAACCGCATGCTGCTGTCCCGCCGCCCGGTCGGCCCCTGTCTGCTGATCACACCGTGGAACTTCCCGCTGGCCATGGGCACCCGCAAGATCGGCCCGGCAATCGCGGCCGGCTGCACGATGGTGCTCAAGCCGGCCCCGCAGACCCCGCTCTCCAGCCTGGCCCTCGCCGCGATCCTCAAGGAGGCCGGGCTGCCGGACGGCGTGCTCAACGTCGTCACCACCTCCCGTGCGGGGGAGGTGTGCGAACCGCTCCTGCGCGGCGGGCGGATTCGCAAGCTGTCCTTCACCGGCTCCACCAACGTGGGGCGGTTGCTGCTCGCCCAGTGCGCCGACGCCGTCGTACGCACCTCGATGGAGCTGGGCGGCAACGCGCCGTTCATCGTCTTCGAGGACGCCGACCTGGACAAGGCCGTCGACGGCGCGATGCTCGCCAAGATGCGCAACATGGGCGAGGCGTGCACCGCCGCCAACCGCTTCTTCGTACACCACTCGGTGGCGGAGGAGTTCGGACGTCGCCTGGCCGAGCGCATGGGCGCGCTCGTGGTCGGTCCCGGTACCCGGGACGGCGTCGACGTCGGACCGCTGATCGACCGGGCCGGGCGGGCCAAGGTCGAGGAACTGGTCGCCGACGCGGTGGAGCGCGGCGCGCAGGTGCTCGTCGGCGGCCGCGCGCCCGAAGGGCCGGGCTGCTTCTACCCGCCGACCGTCCTCACCGACGTCGACTCCGGCAGCCGACTGATGGACACGGAGATCTTCGGCCCCGTGGCGGCGATCCTCACCTTCGATGACGAGGACGAGGTGATCCGCCGGGCCAACGACACCCCCTGGGGACTCGTCGGCTACGTCTTCACCGAGGGCCTGGACCGTGCCCTTCGCGTCAGTGAACGCCTGGAGGTGGGCATGGTCGGTCTGAACACCGGCCTCGTCTCCAACCCTGCCGCCCCCTTCGGCGGCGTCAAGCAGTCCGGACTCGGGCGCGAGGGCGGCCGGGTCGGGATCGACGAGTTCCTGGAGTACCAGTACCTCGCGGTGCCCGTGCGATGACGGCGGTCATGCCCTGACTCCTCCGCCTCGCGCACCGCGACGGGCCGCCCCCGTGCCCGGTTTCCACACCACCGGGCACGGGGGCAGACGGCCTTCAGCGACACCGGGTGGTGTCCCTTTGCCGTCACCGACTGGCATCCCGGACCGGTACCACCCGGTGTCGGCCAGGGGCGTTGGCGATGGCCCTCACAGGCTGCCGGGTGCGGCGTCCAGGCGGAACGAGCGTGAGCGCTTGGGTGTCCGGCTTGTCGTGGAGGCAGGCACCGGTTTCCCGGCTCCACCTCGATGCGGGACAAAGGGCGGCACCTGCGCGGCACCCGCCCCTGTTCCGACCAGGGGCGCGCGGGGGAGCGGCTGTCAACCCAGGCGGCGAGCGGTGATCTCCGCTGCGGTGTCGGCGACCAGCCGGCCCAGCTCGGGCAGCCGGTCCGGCGAGAAGCGGGAGTCGGGAAGGGAGACAGCCACGGCGGCCAGCGGGCTGCCGTCGCCGTCCAGGACGGGCGCGGCGATGGCGCAGACGCCGGCCAGGTACTGGTTGCGGTTGACGGCGTATCCGTTCTTGCGGACGCGCCGCAGTTCGGCGCGCAGTTCCGCGGGGTCGGTGGGGGTGGAGTCGCTGTAGCTCTCCAGTCCGCGGGTGACGATCTCGTCGATGTCCGCCTCCGGCAGATGGGCGAGGACGGCGTGTCCGGTGGCGGTGGCGTGCAGGGGCGAGGTGTCGCCGATGGCGTGGTGGGTCCGTACGGCATGGTCGCAGTCGACGCGGTCGACGACGACCATGCACTGGGGTGCGTCCGGTACGCAGAGGTGGATGGTCTCGTTCACTGCGTCGCGGAGGCGGACCATGGGGTCGCGTGCGGCGGCGTAGAGGCTGGATCCCTGGAGGGCGGCGGGGCGTACGGCGAGGACGCGTGCGCCGATCTCCCA
>NZ_JXTE01000149.1 GCF_000972385.1 Streptomyces sp. WM6386 | reverse complement strand
GGGTGGCGGGGGCTGAGGGAGGCTCGGGTCGGGGAGCCGGCGAGCCGGCCCGCGGCGAACACGGTCTGCCGACAGCCGGCCTCGGAGGGTCACAGGGGCGCCCAACTCCTCGTCCCGGTCAACCTTTCGCCCTGGCCGCCTGCACGGCCGTGCCCGGGCGAGGGCGGTGCCGAACGGGCCTGAGCGTCGGATGGCGGCCGACTGTCAGTGCGGCGTGGCAGGATCGGGGTCGTGGCAGAGACAGCAGCGAAGCAGACCGACAACAGCCCCGGCGGCAGCCGCCCGCGCCTGATGCTCATGGACGGGCACTCGCTTGCCTACCGTGCGTTCTTCGCGCTGCCCGCGGAGAACTTCACGACCGCGACGGGCCAGCCGACCAACGCGATCTACGGCTTTGCCTCGATGCTGGCCAACACCCTGCGCGACGAGGCGCCCACGCACTTCGCGGTGGCCTTCGACGTGTCCCGCAAGACCTGGCGCTCCGAGGAGTTCACGGAGTACAAGGCCAACCGCTCCAAGACACCGGACGAGTTCAAGGGCCAGGTCGAGCTGATCGGCGAGGTCCTGGACGCGATGCACGTCTCGCGGTTCGCGGTCGACGGCTTCGAGGCCGACGACGTCATCGCCACGCTCGCCACCCAGGCCGAGGCCGCGGGCTTCGACGTGCTGATCGTCACCGGTGACCGCGACTCCTTCCAGCTCGTCAGCGAGCACACCACGGTGCTCTACCCGACCAAGGGCGTCTCCGAGCTGACCCGGTTCACCCCGGAGAAGGTGTTCGAGAAGTACGGTCTGACACCCGCCCAGTATCCCGACTTCGCGGCCCTGCGCGGCGACCCGTCCGACAACCTGCCGGGCATCCCGGGCGTCGGTGAGAAGACCGCCGCGAAGTGGATCAATCAGTTCGGTTCCTTCGCGGACCTCGTCGAGCGCGTCGAGGAGGTCAAGGGCAAGGCGGGCCAGAACCTCCGCGACCACCTGGAGGCGGTCAAGCTCAACCGCCGCCTGACGGAGATGGTCCGCACCGTCGAGCTGCCGAAGGCGGTCGCCGAGCTGGAGCGGGCGCCGTACGACCGCAAGGGCCTCGCGATGATCCTCGACACCCTCGAGATCCGGAACCCGTCGCTGCGCGAGCGCCTGCTGGCCGTCGACCCGGGCGCCGAGGAGGCCGAGCCGGCCCCGGCCGCGACAGCCGGTGTGGAGCTCGACGGCACCGTGCTGGGCACCGGCGAGCTGGCCGACTGGCTCAGCGGGCACACCACCGACACGCTCGGCGTCGCCACGGTCGACACCTGGGCGCTGGGCACCGGCTCGGTCGCCGAGATCGCCCTCGCGGCGTCCGGGGGAGTGGCCGCCTGGTTCGACCCGACCGAGCTCGACGAGGCCGACGAGACGGCGCTCGCCGCCTGGCTGGCCGACGCCGGCAAGCCCAAGGTCTTCCACAACGCCAAGGCCGCGATGCGCGTCTTCGCCGAGCACGGCTGGAGCATCGCCGGCGTCTCCATGGACACCGCGCTCGCCGCGTACCTCGTCAAGCCGGGCCGCCGCTCCTTCGACCTGGACGCGCTGTCCCTGGAGTATCTGCACCGGGAGCTGGCGCCCGCCGCCGCGGCCGACGGCCAGCTCGCCTTCGGCGCGGACGACGGCGCCGAGGCCGAGGCCCTCATGGTGCAGGCCCAGGCCATCCGCGACCTCGGCGAGGCCTTCACCGAGCGCCTCGAGGAGGTCGGTGCCACGGACCTCCTGCGCGACATGGAGCTGCCCACCTCCACCCTGCTGGCCCGCCTGGAGCGGCACGGCATCGCCGCCGACCGGGCCCACCTGGAGGCCATGGAGCAGATGTTCGCCGGCGCCGTCCAGCAGGCCGTGAAGGAGGCCCACGCCGCCGCCGGACACGAGTTCAACCTGGGCTCGCCCAAGCAGCTCCAGGAAGTCCTCTTCGGCGAGCTCGGCCTGCCCAGGACGAAGAAGACCAAGACCGGCTACACCACCGACGCCGACGCTCTGGCCTGGCTGGCCACCCAGACGGACAACGAGCTGCCGGTGATCATGCTCCGCCACCGCGAGCAGGCCAAGCTCCGGGTCACCGTCGAGGGCCTGATCAAGACGGTCGCGGCGGACGGCCGTATCCACACGACGTTCAACCAGACCGTGGCGGCGACCGGCCGGCTCTCCTCCACCGACCCGAACCTGCAGAACATCCCGGTCCGCACCGACGAGGGCCGGGCGATCCGCCGCGGGTTCGTGGTCGGCGAGGGCTTCGAATCCCTGATGACCGCGGACTACAGCCAGATCGAACTGCGCGTGATGGCCCACCTCTCCGAGGACGAGGGCCTCATCGAGGCGTTCACCTCCGGCGAGGACCTGCACACCACGGTCGCCTCGCAGGTGTTCGCGGTCGAGCGCGCGGACGTCGACGCGGAGATGCGCCGCAAGATCAAGGCGATGTCGTACGGACTGGCGTACGGCCTGTCCGCCTTCGGCCTCTCCCAGCAGCTGAACATCGACGCGGGCGAGGCACGCGCCCTGATGGACACCTACTTCGAGCGCTTCGGCGGTGTGCAGGAATACCTGCGCCGGGCCGTCGACGAGGCCCGGGCGACCGGCTACACGGCGACCCTCTTCGGCCGCCGCCGCTATCTGCCCGACCTCAACAGCGACAACCGCCAGCGCCGCGAGGCCGCCGAACGCATGGCCCTCAACGCGCCCATCCAGGGCACGGCGGCCGACATCGTCAAGATCGCCATGCTCAACGTCGACAAGGCCCTGCGGGAAGCCGGCCTCACTTCCCGCATGCTGCTCCAGGTACACGACGAAATCGTCCTGGAGATCGCCCCGGGCGAGCGCGCACAGGTCGAGGAACTGGTACGCCGGGAAATGGCGAACGCCGTGCAGCTGAGGGCCCCACTGGACGTCTCGGTGGGCGTGGGTCCGGACTGGGAGTCGGCAGCGCACTAGCCTTCGGCGTCGGGTGGGCAGGGTCGGGAAATGGGGGGAACTCACCACCGACGGCCAGGGCAGCTCACCTAGGGGCGCGGGGCTGTGTCGATGTGCGGCTCCGCCGCGGGGGCGCGACCAGCCCCCACGCCCCCGCAC
>NZ_JXTE01000148.1 GCF_000972385.1 Streptomyces sp. WM6386 | reverse complement strand
CCCGGTCACCCGGTCACCCGGTCACCCGGTCACCCGGTCACCCGGTCACCCGGTCACCCGGTCACCCGGTCACCCGGTCACCCGGTCACCCGGTGGTGAGAAGACCGTAGGCGTACGCCCTCCGGTTGCCTCTGTGACGGTGAGAGCCCGGTAAAAAGGCTGATCGTCGGCCCGCTCACCCGGCTGAACCGGCGACGGCCTTGGCAGTATGGGGGCGTGCCTCAGACCGTGCTGCTCGCCGAAGACGACCGCGCCATCCGTCACGCCCTGGAGCGAGCCCTGACCCTGGAGGGTTACCGGGTCACCGCGGTCGCCGACGGTGTCGAGGCGCTGGCGCAGGCCCACCGCACCCCGCCCGACGTGCTCGTGCTGGATGTGATGATGCCGGGCATCGACGGGCTCCAGGTCTGCCGGGTGCTGCGCGCCGAGGGCGACCGGACGCCGATCCTGATGCTGACGGCGCTTGTGGAGACCCAGGACCGGATCGCCGGCCTGGACGCGGGCGCCGACGACTACGTCCTCAAGCCCTTCGACGTCGAGGAGGTCTTCGCCCGGCTGCGTGCCCTGCTGCGCCGCACCGGCGGGGCGGGCGCGGTCGCCCCCGTCGAGGCGCCCAAGCAGCCGGTGCCCGAGCGGTACCTGGAGGCGGCCGGGCTGAAGATGGACCCCCAGGCGCGGCGGGCCTGGCGGGACGGGCGCGAACTGGAGCTGACCCGTACCGAGTTCGAGCTGCTGGAACTGCTGGTGCGCAACAGCGGGATCGTCCTCGACCACTCCACGATCTACGACCGGATCTGGGGGTACGACTTCGGGCCGGGCTCCAAGAACCTCGCTGTCTACGTCGGCTATCTGCGCCGCAAGCTCGACGAGCCGGGCGCCCCGCAGCTGATCCACACGGTGCGGGGCGTGGGTTACGTGCTGCGGGAGAACTGAGTGGGCCGCCTAGCGCGGCTGCTGCGCAGACGCCGGCCCGGGCTGGTCTCGCTCGCGACCACTTTCGCGGTGTCCTTCGCGGCGGTCACGGCCGCCGTCACCGTCCTCGTCGGGATCCTGTCGTACGGGGCCGCCGCCCGTCTGGTCCGGGTGGACCAGCAGTCCGTGTTCGACGAGGTCGTGCAGGATCTGCGGGACGAGGTGCGCGAGCACAGGATGACGCCGGAGGACTTCTCCTCGTCGGCGCCCGGACACGACCTGGTCCGCCCGGCCCGTACCGATGTGCAGGTGCTGGGGCCGGACGGCTCGGTCGTCGACCCCGGCAGCCCCGGGCTGCCCGTCACCGCCGCCGACCGTCTCGTCGCGGCGGCCACGAAGGCGGGGCGGCTGGCCGAGCACAAGGACGTCGACGTCGGCAGCGACGTCTACCGGGTCGCGACCGTCTCCCTCGGCGGCGGCCGGGGCGCGGTGCAGGTCGCGCAGGAGTTCAGTGACACCGAGGACCTGCTGCGGGCGCTCCAGCAACGCACCCTGATCCTGATGGCGGCCGTGGTGGTCGGGGCCGGACTGTTCGGCTGGTGGCTGGCCCGGCGCATCACCCGCCGCCTGGTGATCCTCACCTCGGCCGCGGAGGACGTCGCCCGCACCCGCCGCCTCGGTATCCAGGTGCCGGTGACGGGGTACGACGAGGTGGGCCGCCTCGGTCGGGCCTTCGACCGCATGCTGGGCCGGCTGGCGCAGTCGGAGGACGACCAGCGCCGTCTGGTCCAGGACGCGGGGCACGAGCTGCGGACGCCGCTGACCTCCCTGCGTACCAACATCTCGCTGCTGCGGCGGATCGACGAACTGCCGCCCGAGACCCGCGCCGAACTGGTCGCGGACCTGGGCCAGGAGGCCCGCGAACTGACCGACCTGGTCAACGAGTTGGTCGATCTCGCGGCCGGCCAGTCCGACACCGAGCCGCCGCAGCGGGTGGACCTCGCCGACATCGTGGAGGACGTGGCGGGGCTCGCGCAGCGCCGCACCGGTCGCGAGGTCGTGGTCCGGGTGAGCGGGGACACGACGACGGACGGGCGGCCGGGCATGCTGACGCGCGCGGTGTCGAACCTCGTGGAGAACGCGGCGAAGTTCGACCGCGCGGGCCGCGCCCCGATCGAGATCACGGTGACCGGCCCCGCCCGCCCGGGCACCGTCCGGGTGGAGGTCCTGGACCGGGGCCCCGGCATCGCCGAAGCGGACCTGATCCGCGTCTTCGACCGCTTCTACCGAGCCGCCGACGCCCGCTCCCTCCCCGGCTCGGGCCTGGGCCTGTCGATCGTCCGAGAGGTGGCCCTGGCCCACGGCGGAGCCCCGTTCGCGCTACGGAGGGAGGGCGGCGGCACAACGATCGGCTTCACGGTGGGTGGAGGCTGAGGCCGGGGCAGGGCAGGGGGATTGGCAGATCTGTCCCACCCCTGACGGTAAAACCCCAGGTCGCCGTTGCCCGGCGTGGGACACATCTGCCAGTCGCTGGCTTACGAAACGTCTACGGTGAGCAGGTATGGCTCCGATCGGATGGGGAGGCGTACATGCTGGGTGCCGAAGAAGCCGCCGCGCTGGACCACATCGGCGAAGCCTGCGTCGGGCGGATGCTTGCCGAGCTCGTTGCCATTCCCAGCGTTACCGGGAGTGCCGCCGAGTCGGAGTTGCAGCATCATCTCGCCGGGCGGCTGGAGCGGCTCGGGCTCGATGTCGATCTGTGGGCCATGGATCTGGACGCGTTGCGTGTCCACCCGGACTTTCCCGGTGCGGAGGCGGCCCGGGACGAGGCGTGGGGGCTCGTCGGGCGGACCGGGGAGGGCGGGGACGGGCCGACGCTGATCCTCCAGGGGCATGTGGACGTCGTACCGCCCGGGGATCTCGGTGCCTGGGAGGGGGATCCCTTTGTGCCCAGGGTCGTCGGGGATGTCGTGCACGGGCGCGGGGCCTGTGACATGAAGGCCGGGCTGGTGGCGGAGCTGGTCGCGTTGGAGGCGGTGCGGGCCAGTGGGGCGCGGCTGCGGGGGCGGGTCGCCGTGCACTTCGTCGTGGGGGAGGAGGACGGGGGGCTCGGGGCGTTCGGGAAATTGCGGGGGGGGGAAGGCGGGGGGGGGCGGGGGGAGGGCCCGGACAGCCCCGCCGCCCCCCCCGCCGACCC
>NZ_JXTE01000147.1 GCF_000972385.1 Streptomyces sp. WM6386 | reverse complement strand
CCCCCGTGCCCCTCCACCCCCGGAGGCCTCACACCTCCGCGCCCTCCCATGAGGCCGGGGCGAGTCGGGCCCGGCCTCATGGGAGCGCGCGGAGGTGTGAGGCCTCCGGGGGTGGAGGGGCACGGGGGCGCGTGGCCCCGCGGCGGCGGGGTGCAGGGGGACTGAGGTGTGGGGCCCGGGGTGGCTCCGGGCCGGAGTCCCGGCGTGGTCAGTTGGCCGCCACGACGTGGGCCGCGTCGCCGGGGTTCACGTCCCGCAGCAGACACGTCAGCCGTGCGCTGCACACCCGCCGCCCCTGCTCGTCGCTGATCACGATCTCGTAGGTCGCCGTCGACCGCCCCCGGTGCACGGGTGTGGCCACACCGGTCACCAGGCCGGAGCGCGCCCCGCGGTGGTGGGTGCAGTTGAGGTCGACGCCCACGGCGATCTTGGAGCTGCCGCCGTGCAGCATCGAGCCGACCGAGCCGAGCGTCTCGGCCAGGACGGCGGAGGCGCCGCCGTGCAGCAGCCCGTACGGCTGGGTGTTGCCCTCCACCGGCATCGTCCCGACGACCCGGTCCGCGGACGCCTCCACGATCTCCACGCCCATGCGGGTGCCGAGGTGCCCCGCGGAGAACAGTGCCGGCAGGTCGACGCCGAGCGCGGCGTACTCGTCGATGACCTCTTGCGGGAACTTCACATGCTGCTGCTCGCCCATGGGGCCCGGCTCCGTTTCGTCGGGATCACTGCTCGGCTGAGCAAACGCTCAGTCGGTCGCCGATTGTTCCAGACGGACGACGACGGACTTGCTGGCCGGGGTGTTGCTGGTGTCGGCGGTGGCGTCCAGCGGCACCAGGACGTTGGTCTCCGGGTAATAGGCCGCCGCACAGCCCCGTGCCGTCGGGTAGTGCACGACCCGGAAGCCGGGCGCCCGCCGCTCCACGCCGTCCTTCCACTCGCTCACGAGGTCGACGTACGAGCCGTCGGCGAGCTTCAGCTTCTGGGCGTCCTCGGGGTTGACCAGGACGACCCGGCGGCCGTTCTTGATGCCCCGGTAGCGGTCGTCCAGGCCGTAGATCGTGGTGTTGTACTGGTCGTGCGAGCGCAGCGTCTGCAGCAGCAGCCGGCCCTCGGGCAGCGCGGGGAACTCCACGGGCGCGGCGGTGAAGTTGGCCTTGCCGGTGGTGGTCGGGAAGCGGCGTTCGTCGCGGGGGGCGTGGGGGAGGGCGAAGCCGCCCGGGTGGGCCACGCGGGCGTTGAAGTCGTCGAAGCCGGGGACCACGCGCGCGATGCGGTCGCGGACGGTGGCGTAGTCCTTCTCGAACTCCTCCCACGGGGTGCGGGACCCGGAACCCAGCACGCGGCGTGCGAGGCGGCAGACGATGGCCGGCTCGGACAGCAGGTGCCTGCTCGCGGGCTCCAGACGGCCGCGGGAGGCGTGCACCATGCCCATGGAGTCCTCGACGGTCACGAACTGCTCTGTGCTTTTCCCATTCGGGCCGACCTGAAGATCGCGCTCGGTGCGGCCCAGGGTGGGCAGGATCAGGGCACGCGCGCCCGTGACCGCGTGCGAGCGGTTGAGCTTGGTCGACACGTGCACGGTCAGCCGCGCGCGCCGCATGGCCGCCTCGGTGACCTCCGTGTCGGGGGAGGCGGAGACGAAGTTGCCGCCCATCGCGAAGAAGACCTTCGCCTTGCCGTCGCGCAGCGCCTGGATGGCCCGTACGACGT
This sequence comes from Streptomyces sp. WM6386, assembly GCF_000972385.1. Classification (GTDB taxonomy): domain Bacteria; phylum Actinomycetota; class Actinomycetes; order Streptomycetales; family Streptomycetaceae; genus Streptomyces. The sequence goes on along the minus strand of NZ_JXTE01000147.1, from coordinate 1,477 downwards.
CGTAGCCGTGCTCGCGCGGCGGCGCGAAGCCGAACTCCTTCTCCAGGGCGTCCAGGAAGGCGGGCGCGGGGCGCTCGAAGATACCCATCGTGCGGTCGCCCTGGACGTTGGAGTGACCGCGGACCGGGCAGACGCCCGCGCCGGGACGGCCGATGTTGCCGCGCAGGAGAAGGAAGTTGACCACCTCGCGGATGGTCGGCACGGAGTGCTTGTGCTGGGTGAGGCCCATGGCCCAGCAGACGATGGTGCGCTTCGAGGCGAGCACCATGCCCAGGGCCTGCTCGATCTCCGCGCGGGTGAGGCCGGTCGCGGTGAGTGTCTCGTCCCAGTCGGCGGCGCGGGCCTGGGCCGCGAACTCCTCGAAGCCGTGGGTGTGTTCGTCGACGAAGGCCTGGTCGACGGCGCCCTCCGTCTCCAGGATCAGCTTGTTGAGGAGGCGGAAGAGGGCCTGGTCGCCGCCGATGCGGATCTGCAGGAACAGATCGTTCAGAGCGGTGCCCTTGAGCATCCCCTGGGCGGTCTGGGGGTCCTTGAAGCGCTCCAGGCCCGCCTCGGGCAGCGGGTTGACGCTGATGATCTTCGCGCCGTTCGCCTTGGCCCGGTCCAGGGCGGAGAGCATGCGGGGGTGGTTGGTGCCGGGGTTCTGGCCGGCGACGACGATCAGGTCGGCCTTGTAGAGGTCCTCAAGGAGGACGCTGCCCTTGCCGATGCCGATCGTCTCGGTCAGGGCCGAGCCGGAGGACTCGTGGCACATGTTGGAGCAGTCCGGCAGGTTGTTGGTGCCGAGCTCGCGCGCGAACAGCTGGTAGAGGAAGGCGGCCTCGTTGCTGGTGCGGCCCGAGGTGTAGAAGAGGGCCTCGTCGGGGGAGGTGAGGGCGGCGATCTCCTCGGCGACGATGTCGAAGGCACGCTCCCAGGACACCGGTTCGTAGTGCGTGCCCCCTTCGGGGAGGTACATGGGGTGGGTGAGCCGCCCCTGCTGTCCCAGCCAGTAGCCGCTGCGCGTCGCGAGGTCGGTGATCGGGTGCGCGGCGAAGAACTCCGGGGTGACCCGGCGCAGGGTGGCCTCCTCGGCGACCGCCTTCGCGCCGTTCTCGCAGAACTCCGCCTTGTGCCGGTGGTCCGGCTCCGGCCAGGCACAGCCCGGGCAGTCGAAGCCGTCCTTCTGGTTCACGCGCAGGAGGGTGAGCGCGGTGCGTTTGACGCCCATCTGCTGCTGGGCCATCCGCAGTGTGTGCCCGATGGCGGGCAGCCCCGCCGCCGCGTGCTTCGGCTCGGCGACCTGCGGCGCGTCCTGAACCGGATCACCCTTGGGCGGCTTGGTGGCCATCGCACTCTCTCCTTCGCGCACACATGTGAGGTACGTCTCCGATCCTCGCACGCGGGGGTGACAACGGCGTTCGCCGGGCGTGGGGAGGGCGGGAGCGATGGCTGGGCGGCCGAGGGCGTGGGGTGGCGGTGGCCGAGGGGGTGGGGT
>NZ_JXTE01000146.1 GCF_000972385.1 Streptomyces sp. WM6386 | reverse complement strand
ATGTCACCCTCACCAGCCGGGTCGCCGAGTTCAACGACCTGGAGCAGCTGGAGCGCGAACTGGCCCACGGCGACGTGGCGGCCGTCCTCATGGAACCGGCGCTCACCAACATCGGCATCGTGCTGCCCGAACCGGGCTATCTGGAGGGCGTTCGGGCGCTGACCCGGCACCACGGCACCCTGCTCATCAACGACGAGACGCACACCCTCTCCGCCGGACCCGGCGGCTGCACGGCGGCCTGGGACCTGGAGCCCGACCTGCTGACCGTCGGCAAGGCGATCGGCGGCGGCATCCCGGCCGGCGCGTACGGACTGTCCGCCGAGCTCGCGGACCGCCTCCTCGGCCGTGACGACCTCGACCTCGTCGACATGGGCGGCGTAGGCGGCACCCTTGCGGGCAACGCCCTCCCGGTCGCGGCGAGGCGCGCCACGCTCGAACACGTCCTGACCGACGAGGCGTTCGGCCGGATGGCGAAGCTGTCCGAGCGGTTCGAGGCCGGCGTCCGGGCGGGCATCGACGCCCACGCACTGCCCTGGTCGGTGAGCAGGCTCGGTGCCCGCACCGAGTACCGCTTCGCCTCCCCGGCGCCCCGTACCGGCACCGAGTCCGAAGCGGCCGGTGACGCCGAGCTGGAGGACTTCCTGCACGTCCACCTCGCCAACCGTGGCATCCTCCTGACGCCCTTCCACAACATGGCGCTGATGTGCCCGGACACCACCGAGGCGGACGTGGACACCCACACCGAGGTCTTCGCCGCCGCCCTGGCCGAACTGGCCGGATGACAGACCCCGAGAGGAAGCACGTGGACGAGATCGACCGGGCCATCCTGCGCGAGCTCCAGACCGACGGCCGGATCGCCTACGCCGACCTCGGCCCCAAGGTCGGCCTGTCCGCCTCGGCCGCACGGCAGCGCCTGCAACGGCTCCTGGACTCCAAGGCGGTTCAGGTCGTCGGTGTCACCGACCCCATGGCCATGGGTGGCCAGGCGATGGCCCTGCTCGGCATCGGCGTGGACGGCGACCCGCGGACCGTCGCCGACGAACTCGCCCGGCGTGAGGAGGTCGTCTACTCGGTGCTGACCTCCGGCGGCTTCGACCTGTTCGTCGAGGTGGTCGCCCCCGGCCCCCGGGACCTGCTGGACTTTGTCAACGACGTCGTACGCAACGTCGAGGGGGTCCGAGACGTCCGGTCGTTCCCGTACTTCGGCATCCACACGCACCGTTTCCTGTGGGACGTCGGCTGATTGACCCGGGTGGGACGGGTACTCGGGCGGCCCCGGAACGACAACCGCTGGAGGAGGCCCGCATGACCAGCAGCACGGAGACCGGCGGCACGACCGGTACGCCGGACAGGGACTACAACCTCATCTGGTACGTGGAGGCGTGTCTGAGCAACGCGCTGCGCCTCGAGACGTACATCCACGACGCCGAACGGAACAAGGACACCCAGGTCGCGGACCTGTTCCGCAAGGCGCAGGCGGACAGCCGCAAGGGTGCCGAAATCGGCAAGGGGCTGCTGCGCGCCCGGCTGAACGGCGGCTGACCGCAGGTTCGCAGGGCGCTCGGCCGGGGGTGTCCGGCCGGGCGTTCCGCACGTCCAAAACCGTTTGCCCCCTGCCACCGCCCGGCCTACGGTCGCGATCATGCTGCCCGTGGTGGAGACCGACGAAGAGTGGGACGCCGTCGTCGAGGACGAGAAGCTGATGCGGGCCGGCGCGGAGGACCTCTGCGCTCGCCTCGGACTCGGCGACGTGCCCCTGACCCGCTTCCCGGACGGCTCACAACCGGTCTATGCGGTGGGGGAGAACCGGGTCCTCAAGCTCTTCCCCACCTCCGCCGCCCGGGACGGCATCGCCGAAGGCCGTGTCCTGTCCCATCTGCACGGGCTGCTCCCCGTACCGACGCCCGGGGGGGACGACTTCGGGCCGTACGAGAACGGCTGGCAGTACGTCCTGATGTCCCGGCTGCGCGGCGAGAACCTCGCCCGGGCCTGGGACCGCATCCCGCGGCCCGACCGGGAACGCCTCGTCACCGAGATCGGCGAAACCCTCGCCGTGCTCCACTCGCTCGACCCGGCCCCGCTCGAGGACGTCCTCGGGCCCGGCGACTGGGGTGCCTTCGTCGACCGGCAGCGCGCGAACGCCGTGGCCCAGCAACGCGGCCACGGACTGCCGGACACCTGGCTGGAGCAGATCCCCGGCTTCCTCGCCTCGGTCCCGCTGCCCCGCACCCCCCGGCGCTCGCTGCTGCACACCGAGGTCATGCAGCAGCACTTCCTGGTCGACCCCGACGGCTGGCGCCTGACCGGCCTCTTCGACTTCGAGCCCGCCATGATCGGGGACGCCGTCTACGACTTCGTGGGCGTGGGCCTGTTCGTCACCCGAGGAGACCCCCACCTGCTCGCCCGGCTCACCGCGGCGTACGGAAGCGGCGTCGACCCGTCCCACGCCCTCGCCTACACACTGCTGCACGTGTACAGCAACCTGCCCTGGTACCTGAGGGAGTTGGAGGGCCCCGCCGAAGGGACCCTGTCCGGGCTCGCCCGTGCGTGGTTCGGCGCGTGACGCGCTCCGCGAGCATCAGCCGCAGAGGACGCCGTAGCTGACGCCGCCCGGCCGGAACCAGGCGATCCCGGTCCCTTTGTGCGAGCGTGGCCCCAGGTACGCCGTCCGGGCCGAGGCATCGCGCCGAGAGAGGAAGTGAGCGGGGATGAGCGAGATCGTCGACCAGATCGACCGTGTACACCGGGAGGTCGCCACCCGCAAGGTCGAGGAGGGGGAGGCTCATGCGGTGCTGCTGCGGCGCAGCTATGACGCCGAGGTCGCCGACGTCTGGGGCGCGGTGACCTCTCCCGAGCGGATCGGGCGGTGGTTCCTGCCGGTCACCGGGGAGTTCCGGCTCGGCGGGCGCTATCAGCTGGAGGGCCATGCCGGGGGCGAGATCCTCGAGTGCGTGGAACCGGAGCGGCTGCGGGTGAGCTGGCTGTACGGGCCGGATCCGGGCTTCGGCGAGGTCGAGGTGCGGCTCACGCCGGAGGGCGAGGGGCGGACGGTGTTCGAGGTGGAGCACGTGGCCGTGGTGCCGGAGGAGTTCTGGAACCAGTTCGGGCCGGGCGCGGTCGGTATCGGCTGGGACAGCATCGCCCTCGGACTCGGCATGCACCTGGCCGGCCGCGGGATGAGCCGGGAGGAGTCCGAGGCCTGGCAGGGCACCGCCGAGG
>NZ_JXTE01000145.1 GCF_000972385.1 Streptomyces sp. WM6386 | reverse complement strand
CCCCGGCACCCCCCGCAACCGGTCATCCGCCCCATCCGCCCCCCGGTAGTAGAACCCCAGCCCCCGCTCCCGAGCCGCCTCCCCCTCCTCCCTCAAACCCGTATCCCCCGCCACCACACCCACCCAGAACGCCCACACCAAGTCATGCAACCCCCACCGAGGAGCCGAAGCCGAGCCAACGTCCTCGCTCCAGACCTCTGTGACCAGATGGGTGGCGGCGAGGCCCTCAAGAACGTGCAGGACCTCGTCCTCGTCAAGTCCGGTCAGGGCAGCTGCCGCCGGGGTGCTGGTGTCAGAGCTCGGCGCCAATGAGAGCAGGCGCAGTAGGCGTGCCTGGTCGGGCGGCAGACGGCGGTAGGACGTCTCCAGGACCGGTCCGAGGGCGAGGGAGCGGCCGTATTGGTCCGTTCCCAGGTCGCCGCGGTCGAGCGCGAGCGTCGGGTTCCCGGCCTTGTGGATGTCCGCCACCAGCGAGGCGATTCCGCGTCGGCGCCGCCTGCGCAGCATCGCGGCGGCGATCTGGAGGGCGAGGGGCAAGTGGCAGCAGAGATCGGTCAGTTCGCGTAGGGCGTCGGGCTCGCGGGCCGGGCGGTCGTCGCGGTCGTCTGCATCGTGAAGTGCGCGGGTGATGAGGGCGACGGACTCCGCCGGGTCCAGAGTCTCAAGGTCGACGAGGCGCACGGGGAGGGAATCCGGGCGGTCGCGGGACGTGATGATGACCCGGTGGTGGTCCGTGCCCGGGAGGAGGGGCAGGAACTGGGACGGGTCCGAGGCGTTGTCGAGGATCAGCAGCATCCTCTCCCGCCGCTCGGTGAGCAGGGCGCGGTACGTGTCGTACTGACGTACCGAGGTGTTTGGCAGATCCGTCCCACGTACGTGGAGTGCGTCGAGGAGCGCGAGGACCGCCTGGTCGGCGGTGACGGGATTGTCGTCGTACCCACGCAGGTCGACGAAGAGGGTCCCGCCCGGGAACCAACCCTCCGAACATGCCTGGTAGGCGGCCTCCAACGCCAATGCCGTCTTGCCGATGCCACCCATGCCGGTGACGGCGAAGATGAGGAGCGGAGGCGCCGTCGAACCGTTCGGGGCGGGCCCGAGGTGAGGCAGCAGACGGGACAGATCTGCCACTCGGCCCGTGAATCCAGCCGGGCGGGGTGGCAGCGCTGCGGTTGCCACCGGGACCGGGCCGTGGCTACTCGGTGTTTTCTCGGCGGTGGTTGACCGACTTGGCGGTGAAGGGACCGCTGAAGGTGCTGCCTCGGAAGTCGAGGTGGTCGCCGCCGTACGTGGAGGGGCGAAGGGGGCCCTCCTGGGAGTCGTCGGACGCGGCGGGCGCGGGTGTCCCGCCCCTGCTCGCCCTGGTCGGCCGGTGCTTGCGCAGGATCGCGACCGCCGCTGCGGCTGCCGCGTCGGCTGCCTTCGGCTGGGATCCGGACGCGTCGGCCCTCGACTTCCCGGCGTCGGCGTAGTCGCTGATGCCCCGGATCACGAGCGCGTCCAACCGGCCGCTGAGATGCGCCGCGTGGACGACTCCGGAGCCTTCCATCTCGATGGCGGCGGCGTCGTTGTAGTGCTTACGGAGGTGCTCGGCGATCTCCGACTTCGCGTCGGCCAGGACGACGTCGCCGACCGCGATCGGCTTGAGATGCACCTTGCCGCGCAGCGCGAAACGGGCCGTCTCCACCAGGCGGTACGAGGAGAGCCAGGCCTCCGGGCGGACCTGGAAGCCGTCGCGGGTCTGCTTGCCGCCGTGGATGCTGTACACCTTCGTGCCCACCACGACGTCGCCGATCTTGATGTCCTTCTTGTTCAGACTGCCCGCCACGCCTACGAACAACAGGATGTCCGGGTGCAGCCAGTTGACGATGCGTTCGGTGAGCGCGGCGGCGTTCAGGGCGCCCGGGCCCAACTCGGCGATGGCGACATGCCAGGGGGTGTCGGGGAGGCGGCCCCGCTCCACCCGCGTTCCCTCGTCGTGTTCGAGCTCCTCGGCCTCCGGGATGTGGGCCCGTACGGCCTCGTACTCCGACGGCAGCGCGGTCAGGATGACGACCGTGGGTTCTGTTTCCGACACGCTTTCACGGTACTGCCAAGTCGTCTGAACCGAGCGAGGGTTGGGGGAGCCCGGGTCGGCGTACCGTGATGTCAGCGATGGGTGTGGGTGGTACGGGGGACGGCACCATGACGACCGAGTACGGCGAGGATCATCTCGATTTCCGGGGAGTGCATGTCGCCGGGGACTTCACTGCGAAGAAGGTGGAGTACCGGGAGCACGGGCCGGCCCCTACCGCCTTGGACGCGCTGCCGGCGAGGGTGATCGGCTTCACCGGGCGTGAGGATGAACTGCGGTCGCTGCTCGACGCGTTGGACCCATCCGGGTCTGACCTTCCATCGGCCGTCCTCGTCGCCGCCGTGTCCGGGCTCGGGGGGATCGGCAAGACGTCGCTCGCGGTGGAGGCGGGATACCGGGCAGGAGCGAGGGGCTGGTTCCCGGGCGGGACGCTGTTTGTGGACCTGCACGGCTACGACGATGATCCCGCCACCGCCGACCAGGCTCTCCAGGCGCTGCTGCGAGCCCTGGGCGTAGACCCGGAGCACATCCCGGCGACGGCGGACGAACGGGCCGCGCTCTACCGGTCGACCCTCGCCGAGCGCGCCCAGAAGTGCGGGCCGGTACTGATCCTCGCCGACAACGCGTCCTCTTCGGCGCAGGTACGCCCCCTGCTCCCCGGTGGTGGCGCACGGCACCGGCTTCTCGTCACCTCGCGTGACGTGCTGCCTCAACTGGGGGCCAGGCTCCTGCGGTTGGACCAACTGACACCGCAGGAGGCCTACGAGCTGCTCGACCGGGCCCTGCGGATCGCCGATCCCGACGACAGCCGCGTCACGGATGACGCCGATGCGGCCGCAGCCCTCGCCGAACGCTGTGGACACCTGCCGTTGGCCCTGCAGATCTCGGCCGCGCAGTTGGTCGCCGACCGGGAAAAGCCGGTCGCCGACCTCGTCTCCGAACTCACCGAGGCCCGCGACCGACTGGACCACCTCGACGACGGGGAGCGCAGCGTCCGCGCGACCTTTGACCTGTCGTACCGCCGACTGCCGCCCGAGCAGGCTCGTGTGCTGCGGCTGCTGGCCCTGGCGCCGGGGCCCGATGCGAGCGACGAGGTTGTGGCCGCTCTCGTCGGAGAGGACGCTCCGCCGGTGGCGCACCTGAACGCGCTGGCTCGTGCGCACCTCGTTGAGCGGGGGAGCGGGCGGACTCGGTGGCGGTTGCATGACTTGGTGCGGGTGTTCGGGGTGGGTGTGGTGG
>NZ_JXTE01000144.1 GCF_000972385.1 Streptomyces sp. WM6386 | reverse complement strand
GAAGAGGAGTTGTTTGCCGGGGTGGGCCCACATGAAGGCGAGGTAGGCGCGGTGGGTGGCGCGTTGCTGCCACCAGTCGCCGGGCATCTTCGACACCAGGGAGCGTTTGCCGTGGACGACTTCGTCGTGGGAGATCGGCAGGACGTAGTTCTCGCTGTAGGCGTACACCATGGAGAAGGTCATCTCGTGGTGGTGGTACTTGCGGTGGACCGGCTCGTGCTGGACGTAGCCCAGGGAGTCGTGCATCCAGCCCATGTTCCACTTCAGGCCGAAACCGAGTCCGCCGAAGCCGCCGGGGCCGATGTGGTGGGTGGCGCGGGTGACGCCGTCCCAGGCCGTCGACTCCTCGGCGATGGTCACCACGCCCGGCACCCGCCGGTAGACCGTGGCGTTCATCTCCTGGAGGAACGCCACCGCGTCCAGGTTCTCCCGGCCGCCGTGCTCGTTCGGCAGCCACTGGCCGGGCTCGCGCGAGTAGTCGAGGTAGAGCATCGAGGCGACCGCGTCCACCCGCAGCCCGTCGATGTGGAACTCCTCGCACCAGTAAACGGCGTTGGCGACCAGGAAGTTGCGGACCTCGCGGCGGCCGAAGTCGAACTCCAGGGTGCCCCAGTCGGGATGCGCGGAGCGGAGCGGGTCCTCGTGCTCGTACAGGGGCCGCCCGTCGAACTCGGCCAGCGCCCAGTCGTCACGCGGGAAGTGGGCCGGCACCCAGTCCATCAGCACGCCGATGCCGGCCTGGTGGAAGGCGTCCACCAGGTACTTGAAGTCGTCGGGGGTGCCCAGGCGGGCCGTCGGCGCGTAGAAGCCGGTGACCTGGTAGCCCCAGGAGCCGCCGAAGGGGTGCTCGGCGACCGGCATGAGCTCGACATGGGTGAAGCCGAGGTCCTTGACGTACGCCGGGAGCTGCTCGCCGAGTTGACGGTACGTCAGCCCGGGTCGCCAGGACGCCAGATGGACCTCGTACACGGAGAACGGCCCTTCGTGCGCCGGGGTGTCCGCGCGCCGCTCCAGCCACACGTCGTCGTGCCACTCGTGATGCGAGGCGTGCACGATCGACGAGGTGTTGGGCGGGACCTCCGTACGGCGGGCCATCGGGTCGGCCCGCAGGGTCTTGGAACCGTCCTGCCGGGTGATCGCGAACTTGTACAGCTCGCCCTCGCCGATGCCGGGCACGAACAGCTCCCAGATACCGGAGGAGCCGAGGGAGCGCATCGGATACCCCGTGCCGTCCCAGAAGTTGAAGGTGCCGGCCAGGCTCACCCCGCGCGCGTTCGGCGCCCACACCGTGAAGCGGGTGCCGGGCACGCCCTGGTGGGTCATCGGCTCGGCGCCGAGCACCGTCCACAGCTGCTCGTGCCGGCCCTCGCCGATGAGGTGCAGGTCCAGATCGCCCAGCGCGGGCAGGAAGCGGTACGCGTCCTCGGTCTCCTGGACGCTTCCCTCGTACGTCACGAGCAGCCGGTACTCCGGGACTTCCCGCAGCGGCACCAGGCCCGAGAAGAACCCGTCGCCGTCGTCGTGCAGCTCCGCCCGCAGGGTCGCGGCGACGACCGTGACGGAGAGCGCGTACGGCTTGAAGACGCGGAAGGCGATGCCGCCGGGCACCGGGTGGGCGCCGAGAACGCCGTGCGGGTCGTGGTGGGTGGCGGAGAGGAGACGGTCGCGGTCGTGGGCGTCGAGGGTGGGGGAGGCCGCGGGTACGACGGGCTCGCGCTGCGCCGGGACCTTCTTGGCGGGGGTCTTCTTGGTGACCGCCTTCTTCGCCGTGACCTTCTGGGCGGCGGCCTTCTTCACCGCCGGAACGTCCTTCTTGGCGGCGGCCTTCTTCGTGACCGCCTTCTCCGCGGCCTTCTTCACGCTCTTCGCGGCCTTCTTGGCCGACTTCTTCGGATCCGAATCGCTGGACGGGGGGCGCGGGGTCACGGGTGGAGCCTCCTCGGCTGTGCGGGTCAGATCAGATCGGATGTGGCGTACCGCTCGATCGCGGCCATCGGCACCGGCAGCCAGTCGGGGCGGTGCCGGGCCTCGTAGACGACCTCGTAGATCGCCTTGTCCGTCTCGTAGGCCCGCAGCAGCACGGGGTCGGTGCGCGGATCGGCCCCGGCGATCTCGGCGTACCCGGAGCAGTACGCGGCCCGGCAGGCGTCGGCCCAGCCCGGCATCGGGGGATCGGCGGAGAGGGCGGCGTAGTCGAAGGAGCGGAGCATGCCCGCCACGTCCCGTGTCGGCGGCTGGGGCAGCCGCCGCTCGGGCAGCGGCTTCGACGGCTCGCCCTCGAAGTCGATCAGCGACCACTGTCCGGCGGGCGAGCGCAGACACTGGCCCAGGTGCAGATCGCCGTGCACGCGCTGCGCGGTCCAGGTACGGCCCTCCGCGGCCAGGTCGGCCAGCGCGGTGAACGCCGAGTACAGCCCGGGGGCGTACGGGCGCAGGGAGGGCACTGCCTGCACGGCCGCCTCCAGGCGCTCGATCATCCCGTCGACCAGCAGCTGCAACTGGGCCGCGCCCAGGGTCATCGAGGGCAGCGCCCGGGCCAGCGCGGTGTGCACCTCGGCGGTGGCCCGCCCCAGCGCCCGTGCCTCCGCGGCGAAGTCCTCCCCCTTGGCCAGTTCGCGCAGCGCCAGCTCCCAGCCGTCCGCCGCGCCCTGGACGAAGGGCTGGAGCACACCGAGGACGGACGAGTCCTCATCGAGGTCGGCGTGCAGCCAGGCCGTCGGAGCCGGTACCCGCGGGCAGCCTTCGCGGGCCAGCGCCAACGGCAGTTCCAGGTCGGGGTTGACGCCGGGCACGATCCGGCGGAGCAGTTTGAGGATGAACGTGTCTCCGTAGACCACCGACGAGTTCGACTGCTCGGCGGTCACCATGCGGGGCACCAGACCGGTCCGGATCTCCTGGCCCGGGTCCCGCTCGAAGCGCAGCCCGCCGATACGGGCCTGGGTGCGCAGCGCCTCCAGGAGCACCTCGGCGGGCCGGGGGTCGTACAGGGCCTCGTACGCCGTGCGTCCGGCGAGCGGGCCCTCTTCCATGTGGCCGATCAGCGCGGGCGCCAGATGGGGTGGCAGCGCCTCGCGCACGCCTATGAGGAGCTGGTAGCAGTCGCCCGAGGTCATGGGCTGATGGGCCCGCACCAACAGGTGGTACAGGCCCAGCCTGCCGTCGACGGGGAGCAGTTCGGTGGCCGCGACCAGCGAGAACCCGGTGACCGGACGACCCTTGCCCGCGAACCACCGCTGCCGTGGCAGCCACTCCCGCAACAGTGGATCAAGTGATGCAAGGAGGGCGGGACTTGTCGTGGCAGTACGGATGACGGCTTCCGACATGGCGTCGCGTCCTTTCCCCGGGTGGGCGGGGTGTTACTGATGCGTGCCCCGGGCGGGGCGGGGGAAACCGTCCCGCCGGGCTTCTAGGGGGCTTCCTTGCGGAGGCGGAACCAGTAGAAACCGTGCCCTGCCAGCGTCAGCAGGTACGGCAGGTCCCCGATGGCCGGGAACCGTACCCCGCCGAACAACTCGACCGGGTGCCGCCCGTTGAACGGACTCAGGTCCAGCTCCGTGGGCTGTGCGAAGCGGGAGAAGTTGTGTACGCACAGGACGAGGTCGTCCTCGTACTCGCGCAGGAACGCGATGACGGCGGGGTTGGACGACTGGAGTTCGGTGTAGGAGCCGAGGCCGAAGGCGGGG
>NZ_JXTE01000143.1 GCF_000972385.1 Streptomyces sp. WM6386 | reverse complement strand
GCGTACGGCCACCCGTCCCAGCCCGGCGTCCCTTCGCCGTACAACCCCTACGGTGGCCCCGGCCACACCCCCCCCTACGGCCCCGGCTTCACCCCGCCTCCCGAACCCCAGCGCCGCAACGGCCGTTCCACCGCCGCCCTGGTCGTCGTCGCCCTGGTCGTCGCGCTCGGCGCGGGCGGCTCGGTCTACGCGCTGATGAACAGCGACGGCGGCGACGACGACAAGGCCGGTCCCACTCCCACCCCCACCACGAGTGCCCCCACGACACCGGGCCCCACCACCCCGGAGCCCTCGCCGACGCCCACCACCTCGGCCCCGACGGACGGCAGCGTCCCGGCCGGCTATCTCGGCACCTGGACCAGCAGCATCGACAACTCGGAGGGCTCGCACGCCCGTCAACTCACCATCCAGGAGGGCGAGGTGGGCGACACCGTCCTCTCGCTCGTCGCCGACGGCCCCGACTACCACTGTGTGTTCGAGGCGGACCTGACCGAAGCGCCCGCCGGCAACGGCCCGTTGCAGATCGGCCCGTCCACGGTCACGGTCGGCGAGCCCGCCTCCTCCTGCTCGCCGGGCGCGGCCAGCGAGGTCACCCTGCTGTCGAACGGCACCCTGGAGCGAGTGAACACGAGCAACGGGGAGAAGCTGACCTACACGAAGCAGTAACCCGAACAACGTGTTCTTCGGGGTGCGGGCGGTGAACGCGAAGGGACTGAAGAGCCCGGTGGCGTTCCCGGACCCGCAGGCCTAGATCCACCCCTGTTGCCAGGCGTGATGGGCCGCCGCATGCCGCGTGGTGGCCCCCAGCTTGGACATGGCGGCCGAGAGGTAGTTGCGAACGGTCCCCTGAGCCAGATGCACCTGCGCGGCGATCTCGGCCACCGAGGCCCCCGTACGGGCCGCCCGCAACACCTCCAACTCCCGGTCGCTGAGCGGACAGTCGTCCTCCGTCAACGCGGACGCGGCGATGTCCGGATCGACGTAGCGGCGCCCGGCGGCGATGTCACGGAGGATCTCCGCGAGCCGGGCCGCGGGGGTCGTCTTGGGCACGAACCCGCGGACACCGGCGGCCAGGGCGCGGCGCAGGACGGCCGGCCGGGCGTGCCGGGTCACGAGGACGACGTGGGTGTCCTGGCGGGCGGCCCGGATCTCCTCGGCGGCCCGCAGCCCGTCCGTGGGCGGCATCTCCAGATCCAGTACGGCGATGTCGGGCCGGTGCTCCAGGGCGAGCCGTACGGCATCGGTGGAGGTGGCGGCCTGCGCGACCACCGTGAGGTCGTCCTCCAGGGAGAGGAGTGCGACGAGGGCGCCGCGCAGGAGGTCCTCGTCGTCGGCGAGGAGGAGCCGGATCACCGCAGGGGGAGGGTGGCCGTCACCACGAACCGCTCGCCGTCCCGTTCCCACGTCAACTCCCCTCCGGTTGCCCGCAGTCGCTCGCCGAGCCCCGCCAGTCCCGTGCCGTCGTGCGTCGCGTCGGGCGGATCGGCACCGTCGTTGCCGATCCGCAGCCGCGCCTGTCCGCCGGTGACGCGGAACTCGACCTCGGCGTGGAGCGCGTGGCTGTGCCGCAGCACGTTGGTGGTGGCCTCACGCATCACCAGACCCAGCAACTGCCGTGCGGGATCGTCCAGACGGGCCGCCGACTCCAGCTCCGTCCGCGCGTCGATGCCCGCAGCGGCCAGGACCCGGGTCGCGTTGGTGATCTCGCCGTCCAGAGTCGTACGGCGGTACCCCCGCACCACGGCACGAGTGTCCCGGAGCGCGTCCGCGCACAACTCCCTTACCTCCCGCATCTCGGCGGCCGCGCGCGCGGGATCGCCCTCGGCCAGTCGGGACGCCAACTCACTCTTCAGCGCGATGACTTGCAGATGGTGTCCCTGGATGTCGTGCAGCTCCGAGGCGAACCGCAGCCGCTCGTCCTTCACCGCCAGCTCCGCCTCCAGGCGCCGCGCCCGGTCGAGCCGCCCCGCGATCCGCCAGGCCCACAGCGGCCCGAGCACGGTCCACACGGTGAACGCGGTCAGACAGGCCGGGAAGAGAGCGGCGTACGCCAACTCCTCGTCCCCCGCGACCAGGTTCACGGCACTGCCCGGCACCAGCGCGAGGACGACGGCACCGCCGATCAGCCACCGCCTCCCGGCCGCGGAGAGATAGACGGCCACGATCGCCACGGTCACGGCCGGGGCGACCGCCCACAGCCCGTAGTTGTGCCGGGCCAGCGGCAGCACGGCGAGCGCGGCCGCGGCGAGACAGGCGGTGACCAGCCACCCCGCGAGTGGCCGCAGCACCGGCGTGCGGTCCTCCATCGCCCCGCCGAGGAGCACGGCGGCGGCCACGGCATGGACGCCCAGCGCCGGGACCACCGGCGCCCGCGCCCACAGCGGCACGTCCCCGTCCAGGGCCCAGCTCCCGTACGCCAGCACCAGCACACAGACGACGGTCCCCGGCACGGCCCACCACGTGTAGCGCCGGAAACTCGTGAGCCCCGCCCCGTTGTCCACGCGGCCATTGTGGCAGCGCCCGGATGACAGATGTCATACGACGACGTGCGCGGTCGGCACTACTGACACCGGTGCCGCCCGTCCCAGTCTGAGAGGCATGGAAAACCAACAGCACCACGGATTCGCCCGCCACTACGTCGAGATGATCCTCGCGATGCTGGCCGGCATGCTCGTCCTCGGCGCGGCCCTGCGGGGCGTCCTGGCGCTCACGGACATCCAGTACGACATGTCCCGCCAACCCCAACTGGTCACGCTGGAGATGGCGTTCACGATGTCCGCCGGCATGGCGTTGTGGATGCGCCGACGGGGGCACGCCTGGCCCGGCATCGCGGAGATGTCCGGCGCGATGTTCCTTCCCGCGCTGATCCTCGTACCGCTTCTGTCCCTGGACGTCGTGGACCCCGACGCGGCGATGGCGTGGGAGCACCTCGCGATGCTGCCGCTGATGTTCGTCGTCATGCTGCGGCGCCGGACGGAGTACGGCGCGTGAACGCGCAGACGGTGATACGCCGCTGGCCGACAGCCGCGGCCCTCGCGATCTGGGCCGCCCAGGCCGTGGCGGGTGCGTCGGACAGCCTGGACGACTCGGTGTCCGGTTTCGGCGAGGTCCTGCCGCTGCTGCCCTTGCTGTACGTGGTGATCAACCAGATCGGCACACCCCGGGCGACTTGGCCAGGGCTGGGCGGGGGCCTGGTGCTCGTGTTCGGCCTCCAGGCGCTGGACCTGGTCTCGCCGGCGGGGGTGATGGTCGGGATCGCGTTGGGGGTGCTGCTGTGGGGGACGGTGCGGGGTGCTCCGCGCCCTCTGGGCGTGCAGGCCGTAGGGGTGGCCGTCTTCGGGACGCTGGCGGTGACGGGCCTGCTGGCCGACCCGGAGGTGGGCCGCTGGCTGGTGGCGGCGGGCTGGTTCTTCCACGGGCTGTGGGACTTGGCGCACCTGACGCTGGAGAGGCTGAAGGGGACAGTGGCGCCGAGCTTTGCGGAGTGGTGCGCGGTGGTGGACGTGCTGGTAGGCGTCGAACTGTTGCTCCTACGGTGACTGCATGTCCCTAAGGGGCGCGGGGAACTGCGCGACCAGCCACTGACTGCCCGCACACGCCGCACACGACCAGCCCCTACGGCGATGGCGCCCTTCGTCACCTAGGTTCTGGCGGCCGCTGCCGAGGCATGTTCGGCCGAGCCC
>NZ_JXTE01000142.1 GCF_000972385.1 Streptomyces sp. WM6386 | reverse complement strand
CTGTACGCCCCCCGCGCGCCCGCCCCCCGCCCAGTCCCCGCCGTTGTCCCCGGTGAGCGCGAGACCGGCGGCGGGCGCGGCGAGGGCGGCGGTGAGGGAGCCGTCGGCGATCCGGGGCAGCAGTTCGGCCCGCTGGGCCTCGGTCCCGGTCGCGAGGACGAGCGGGGCGACGAGGACGGCGGTGGCGAGCAGGGGCGAGGGAGCGAGGACCCGTCCCGTCTCCTCCCCCGCGAGGGCGAGTTCGGTGGCGGAGCAGCCCGCACCCCCGTACCTCTCGGGAAGGGCGAGTCCGGGCAGTCCGAGCTGCTCGGAGAGGGTGGCCCACAACCCGGCGTCGTACCCCCGCGGACGGTCGACGGCGGCCCGCGCCTCCTGGGTCCCGCACCGCTTCTGCAGGAGTTCGCGCAGGGTGCGTCGGATCTCCTCCTGCTCGGTGGTGAAGCCGGCGTCCATGGCGACCCCTTCCCTCCGGATCTGACGGTCCGTCATATTAGGAGCGGCGGGTCGATATGGACAGACAGAGGGAGACCTTTCATGACGGCCAAAACCCGGAAAGTCGCCGTGGTCGGCGTGTCCCTCTCCGACTGCGGCCGCGTGGACGACGCGACGCCGTACACCCTGCACGCCCAGGCCGCCCGCCGGGCCCTGGCGGACGCGGGACTCGACAGGTCGCTGGTGGACGGCTTCGCCTCCGCGGGCACGGGCGTGCTGGCCCCGGTGGAGGTGGCGGAGTACCTGGGCCTGCGCCCCACCTGGATGGACTCCACCTCGGTGGGCGGCTCGACCTGGGAGGTCATGGCGGCCCACGCGACGGACGCGATAGCGGCGGGCCACGCGAACGCGGTCCTTCTGGTGTACGGCTCGACGGCGCGCGCGGACATCAAGGCGGGCCGGCGCACCGGAAACCTCTCCTTCGGCGCCCGCGGCCCCCTCCAGTTCGAAGTCCCCTACGGCCACACGCTGATCGCCAAGTACGCGATGGCCGCCCGCCGCCACATGATCGAACACGGCACGACGATCGAGCAGTTGGCGGAGGTCGCGGTCCAGGCACGGGCGAACGCGGCCCTGAACCCGGAGGCGATGTTCCGCACCCCGATCACCGTGGACGACGTGCTGTCCGGCCCGATGATCGCGGACCCCTTCACCAAGCTGCACTGCTGCATCCGCTCGGACGGCGGGGCGGCGGTACTGCTGGCGGCGCAGGAGTACGTACGCGACTGCCGCACCGCCCCCGTCTGGGTCCTCGGCACCGGGGAACACGCCTCGCACGCCACGATGTCGCAATGGCCGGACTTCACGGTGTCGCCGGCGGCGGTGAGCGGACGCCTGGCGTTCGAGAGGGCGGGCGTGCGCCCGGAGGAGATCGACCTCGCCGAGATCTACGACGCTTTCACGTACATGACGCTGGTGACGCTGGAGGACCTGGGCTTCTGCAAGAAGGGGGAGGGCGGAGCGTTCGTGCAGTCCCGCACACTGCCGGTGAACACGGACGGGGGCGGCCTGTCGGCCCAGCACCCGGGGATGCGGGGCCTGTTCCTCCTGGTCGAGGCGGTACGACAGCTGCGCGGTGAGACCGGCGCACGCCAAGTACGGGCCAGGGACGGCGGCTTGCCCCGCCTGGCCGTGGCGTCCGGCACGGGGGGTTGGTTCTGTTCGTCGGGGACGGTGATCCTGGGACGAGGGTGAACTACCCTTCTCCCTCAACCCTGATGACGGCCTCGTCATTGTCCGGATCCGGGTCCCGGCGACCCACATCCCACGGGCTGGTCCCGGCCGCGTCCTCAAGGGACAGGAAGCCCTCGCCCGGGTCACCGAGGGTCACGGTGAACTCGAAGGAGCGGGAGTCACCCGGCTTCAGATCACCGACGGCACAGGTGTACGCGTACCCGTTGCTCTCGCAGTACTCCTGGTAGACGCCGTCGTCGTACTCCTCCATCGGCTGCTTCACCACGGTCATCCCGAAGGGCGGACTGAAGACCACGTCGGCGGCGGCATCCGCGTCGGCGGGACCCTTGTTGCGCACCTTGATCTCGAAGGTGCGCTCGTCGCCGGGTTCGCCGGTCAGGGAGACATCGGAGACCTCGTAGTCGGCGTACGAGTCGAGCACGACGTACGTACTGCCGCCACCGTCGACGAAGGCGCCCCGGGTGGCCGCGCTCGCCTTCGTGACCTCGAGTTCCGGTCCGTCGCCGAAGTCGCCGCCCTTCGGATAGGTGTCGTAGTGCCCCGGGCCCATGTCCAGGGCCCAGACATCCTTGCCGTAGGAGACGTACATGTCCGACTTCGTGGTACGCAGCCGTATCGCGGGCCGGAGGGCGACGGTCTGCCCGGGGTCGATGGTCAACCCGGGGAACTCGCAGACGGCACGGTAGCCACGAGTGTGGCTCGGGTAACGGCAGTTGGAGTACTCCTCCACGAACCCCCCGTTACTCGCGGACAGTTCCAGCCCCAGCCCGCGCACCGGCACCTCACCGGTGTTCCGCACCACGACGGAGTCGGTCAGCTCGGCACCGGGGCGCGGCCCGTCCTTCTCGTACTCGGGCGCCAGCGCCTCCACCACCGGCTCCCCCACGACGAACCGGGTCCTCGCGGTGAGCTTCTTCCCGTCCTTCGTGGTGTACGTGTACGTCACGACCGCCGAGTCCCCGGCCTCGGCCCCCTCGGCCGCCACCACCTTGGCGCGGGGCGCGTCGGCCCAGTTGCTGTAGTCGCCGTCGACCTCACACGTCACATGCGCGGAACTGCCTTTGCACCCGCCGTACTTGCGGATCACGACCGTGTCCTCCGCGCCCTTGGGCACATCCGCGGCGAGCATCCGGACGCCGGGCTCGTCACCGTCCTCGGCCTTGAGCTCGTACGGCATCTTGTCCTGCACGCCGGCCTTGTCGCCCGGGGGGCGGAGGTAGAAGACCGCGGGTGCGGTGAGGGACGGCGGCTGTTCGCCGTCGCTGGTGCACGCGGTGAGGGAGGCGGCGAGGAGGACGGCCGCGGCCAGGCGCATCAACGGACGGTGGGGGCGTGGGCGGTGCCGAGGAGGGCGGCGCCTTCGCCGTCGCTGTGGCTCCACTTGAACCACGTCAGTTCGATGTTCACAGTGACCCGCCTTCCCGCTCCGGCCCGGAGATCAAAACGTACTGCCATCGCGCCCTTCGACGTAGCCGCACCGCTCGGGAACATCCAGCCCCTCGGCCGGCGTTGTGGCGTACCGGAACGGTGAGTTCGTGAGGCAGCCGCACACCTCTGAAGGAGACCGTATGACCGCCCTGACCCGGTTGGAACGCGAGCAATTCCTGGCCGAACCCCATGTGGCCGCGCTGTCGGTGGACGGCGGAGAGGGGCGGGCGCCGCTCTCCGTGCCGATCTGGTACCAGTACGAGCCCGGCGGCGACATCTGGATCCTCACCGGCCTCGGCTCCCGCAAGCAACGGCTGATCGACGCGGCGGGCCGCTTCTCCCTCATGGTGGACACGGTCGAGCCGAAGCTGAAGTACGTGTCGGTGGAGGGCCCGGTCCTCGACACCACCCCCGCCACGATCGAACTCCTCCGGGAGATCTCCGCGCGCTACCTGCCGCCCGAGAAGGTGGAGGCGTACGTCGACTTCGCCTGGAAGAACCACGGCGAGCAGGTGATCATCCGGCTGCGCCCGGAGCGCTGGGTGTCCTCGGACATCGGTTCGTTGTAGGCGGTGCCTCGGGTGAGAATCGGGGCATGGGAACAGATCTTCACGCACTCCTGAGATCACTGCGGGTGTGGGCCCCCGAGGCCACCACCCTGCCCCCCTTCGACCCGGCCACGGCC
>NZ_JXTE01000141.1 GCF_000972385.1 Streptomyces sp. WM6386 | reverse complement strand
CTGCCGCACCGCCCGCAGCAGCAGCGCCGCCTCCCCACCGCCCCCGCCGCCCACCGCCCGCGCGGCAACCGCCTGCAACACCGTCGCGGTACCGAAACAGACCGCCGCACCAAGCGCACACACCATCCCAAAGAGCACAAAGGGACTTTAGGGGAGGGGGTGCGACGGACGGGGTGCCTGCGTGGCGCTTATTACCGATCTCTAGGCTGACCGCCGGACAACCCAGAGACGAACAAGACGAACAACCAGAGACGAACAACGGGGAGACGCGAAAATGGCGGAGACACGGCGCCGGCTGCGCTCGAGCACGGTCGTGCTCGGCGGCATGGGAGTCGTCGCGGCGGCACTCACGTCCTGCGGCTCGGAACCCGACCGCCGCTGCGTCGACCGCGACAGCTACACCTACGAGGGCTACAAGGTCGTCGCCGACAAGAACTGCAACTCCTCCAGCTCCGGCTCCTCCTCGTACGGCAAGAGCGGCAAGAAGAAGACCGGCAACACCAGCACCGCCGACGCCGCCTGGTACTACGACGCCGACGTCAGCTCCGGCCACGCCGACTACGGCACCTTCAGCAAGAGCGAGGCCGTGGACCGCGGCGGCTTCGGCTGCTCCGGCGGCAGCAGCGGCGGCTGAGCGGACGCGGGACGACGAGCGGACGCACACCATGGAACGCCGCACCACCGAACCCCGCCCCGGCTGGCAGCAGACCGTCGAGGAGCAGGGACTCATCTATCCCCTCACCCGCTACCCCGACGACTCACTGCGCCCCTACTGGGACGAGAGCGCCTACTACGTCTTCTCCCTCGACGAGGTCGAGGCACTGGAGGAGGCTGTCGAGGAGCTCCACCTCATGTGTCTGCGGGCGGCGGACCACATCGTCACGACCGGCCGCTTCGCCGACCTCGGCATCACCGACCCGCGCGTCGCGGACGCGGTTGCCGAGGCCTGGCGACGCCGCGCCGAACTCCCCTCCGTCTACGGCCGCTTCGACCTCCGCTACGACGGCACCGGCCCGGCCAAGCTCCTGGAGTACAACGCCGACACCCCCACCTCCCTCGTCGAGGCCGCCTCCCCCCAGTGGTTCTGGATGGAGGAGCGCTTCCCCGGCGCCGACCAGTGGAACTCCCTCCACGAGCGCCTCATCGCCGCGTGGAAGAAGCAGGCCGCGCTGCTCCCGCCCGGCAGCCCTCTGTACTTCGCGTACTCCTCGGCCGACGAACTCGGCGAGGACCTCATGACGGTCGCCTATCTCCAGGAGACCGCCGAGCAGGCCGGCCTGGACACCGCCTGGATCTCCATGGAGGAGATCGGCTGGGACCCGCTGTCCAGCCGCTTCGTCGACAAGCAACTCCGGTTCATCCGCAGCTGCTTCAAGCTCTACCCCTGGGAGTGGCTGACCACCGACCGCTTCGCCGACCACGTCCTCGACACCCTCGACAACGGCGGCGGAACGGGCAGCACCCTGTGGATCGAGCCCGCCTGGAAGATGCTGCTGAGCAACAAGGCGCTCCTCGCGATCCTCTGGGAGCTGTACCCGGGCCACCCCAACCTCCTCCCCGCATATCTGGACGGGCCACGGGAGTTGGCCGATTCGAAGGGGTACGTCGCCAAGCCGCTGCTGGGCCGCGAGGGCGCCGGCGTGACGATCCACGAACCGGGTGCCGCGTCCGTGCTGCGCGAGGAACCCTGCTGCTACCAGGAGTTGGCACTCCTGCCCGACTTCGACGGCAACCGCGTCGTCCTCGGTGCCTGGGTCGTCGAGGACGACTCCGCGGGCCTCGGCATCCGCGAGTCGTCCGGACCGGTGACCGACGAATACGCGCGCTTCCTGCCCCACGTGATCCTCTGACGCGACAGAATGATCGACCCGCGACGAACGGAGACGGGCGAGGTGAGCGACGCGGACATCGAGAAGGTGATCACCCTGACGAAGCTCCGGGGAACCACCTGCATCCCCAACTTCACGGTCCTCGCCTGGGGCCGCAAGCCGTCCTGTCCCCGCCCGCCGCACAGAGCCGCCCATGCCGACCGCGGACGGCGCCCAGGCCCCGGAGCAGGGTGATTCCTCGCTCGTATGGTGGACGCGAGGCCTCCCGCGGCCGGGCTGCCCGGTAGGGTGGCCGACGGGCCGTGACTGGCGCGCTGGGATGGGACGGACCATCGGGGAGCGGCCTGTGAGTGACCGAGTGCCGTGCGCCTGGGCCGAACCGTGAATCGTGACCGCAACCGCCACGCCATCCGGAGGCCGCACATGTCGGAGCAGCAGCCCCTCTCCACCGAGTCCACCGCCTTCCGCGCCGCCCTCGACGTGATCCGCGCCGTCGAGCCGCGCGTCGCCGACGCCATCGGCCAGGAGGTCCACGATCAGCGCGAGATGCTCAAGCTGATCGCCTCCGAGAACTACGCCTCCCCGGCCACCCTCCTCGCGATGGGCAACTGGTTCAGCGACAAGTACGCCGAGGGCACCATCGGCCGCCGCTTCTACGCCGGCTGTCGCAACGTCGACACCGTGGAGTCGCTCGCCGCCGAGCACGCCAAGGAGCTCTTCGGCGCCCGCCACGCCTACGTCCAGCCGCACTCCGGCATCGACGCCAACCTCGTCGCCTTCTGGTCCGTCCTCGCCGACCGCGTCGAGGTCCCCTTCCTGGAGAAGGCGGGCGCCCGTCAGGTCAACGACCTCACCGACGCCGACTGGGCCGAGCTCCGTCAGGCCTTCGGCAACCAGCGCATGCTCGGCATGTCCCTGGACGCCGGCGGCCACCTCACCCACGGATTCCGCCCCAACATCTCCGGCAAGATGTTCGACCAGCGCTCCTACGGCACGGACCCGGCAACTGGGCTGATCGACTACGAGGCGTTGCGGTTGTCCGCCCGTGAGTTCAAGCCGCTCATCATCGTCGCCGGCTACTCCGCCTACCCCCGGCTGGTGAACTTCCGCATCATGCGCGAGATCGCCGACGAGGTCGGGGCGACCCTGATGGTGGACATGGCGCACTTCGCCGGCCTGGTGGCGGGCAAGGTGCTGACCGGCGACTTCGACCCGGTCCCGCACGCCCAGATCGTCACCACCACCACCCACAAGTCGCTGCGCGGCCCGCGCGGCGGCATGGTCCTGTGCGACGACTCCCTCAAGGACCAGGTCGACCGCGGCTGCCCGATGGTTCTCGGCGGTCCGCTCCCGCACGTCATGGCCGCGAAGGCGGTGGCGCTGGCCGAGGCCCGTCAGCCCTCCTTCCAGGACTACGCCCAGCGCATCGTCGACAACTCCCGAGCCCTCGCCGAGGGCCTGATGCGACGCGGCGCCACCCTCGTCACCGGTGGCACCGACAACCATCTCAACCTGATCGACGTCGCCTCCTCCTACGGCCTCACCGGCCGCCAGGCCGAGGCCGCCCTCCTCGACTCCGGCATCGTCACCAACCGCAACGCGATCCCGGCCGACCCCAACGGCGCCTGGTACACCTCCGGCATCCGCATCGGCACCCCGGCCCTCACCACCCGTGGCCTGGGCACCGCCGAGATGGACGAGGTCGCCGGCCTCATCGAGCGCGTCCTCACCACCACCGAGCCGGGCACCACCAAGTCGGGCGCCCCCTCCAAGGCCGCCCACATCCTCGACGCCAAGGTCGCGGACGAGATCGCCCACCGCGCCACCGACCTCGTGGCCGGCTTCCCGCTGTACCCCGAGATCGACCTGGGCTGATCAACGCTCTCTTGAGTTGTCAAAGACCGGCGACTCACAGATCGATGAGTTCCTGACGTGGCCCCTCCCGCGGCGGTCCGGCTCCCCGCCGGCCC
>NZ_JXTE01000140.1 GCF_000972385.1 Streptomyces sp. WM6386 | reverse complement strand
CCCCAAGGAGGTGTCCAGCCGTACGGCCATGCGCCGCACCGTCGACACCTCACCCCTGTTCGAGCCGTGGGCTCTGTCCAGCAAGGACGACCTCGTCGACATGCGGGCGGCGCTGAGCCTCGGCGACCTGGACGCGGTCGGTGAGATCGCGGAACGCAACGCGCTCGGCATGCACGCCACCATGCTCGCGGCACGCCCCGCCGTGCGGTACATGTCGCCGGCCTCCCTCACCGTCCTGGACGCCGTCCTCCAGCTCCGCCGGGCCGGCATCGCGGCCTACGTCACCATGGACGCCGGGCCGAACGTCAAGGTGCTGTGCCGGCGTACGGACACGGACCGGGTGGCCGCGGCCGTACGCAGTGCCGCTCCCGACAGCGCGGTGCACATCGCCGGGCCGGGCAGGGGCGCGCGTCTGCTCCCCGAGGACGAGCGATGACCTCCCGCCGCACGGTCGTGCGGCGCGCGCCGGGCAAGCTGTACATCGCGGGCGAGTACGCGGTGGTGGACCCCGGCAACACCGCGATCCTGGTGGCCGTCGACCGGTACGTCACCGTCACCGTGTCCGGCGCGGACGACACGGACGACACCGGTGTCGTGATCTCCTCCGACCTCTGGCCGCGAGCCGTGCACCGGCACTGGCAGGACGGCCGGCTGACCGGGACCGACGGCGAAGCCGACCACGTCGTCACCGCGATCGAGACCGTGGCCGACCTGCTCGCCGAACGCGGCCTGCCCGTCCCCCCGTTGAGCGTGTCGATCACCAGCACCCTGCACGACAACGGCAGAAAGTACGGCCTGGGCTCCAGCGGCGCGGTGACCGTGGCGACGATCGCCGCCGTCGCCTCGTACTGCGGACTGGAACTCTCCCCCGACGCCCGGTTCCGTCTCGCCCTGCTCGCGACGGCACGCATCGACCCCAAGGGCTCCGGCGGCGACCTCGCCGCCGGCACCTGGGGCGGCTGGATCGCCTACCGGGCACCCGACCGCGCCTTCGTGCTCGACCTGGCCCGCAGCCGCGGCGTCGAGGAAGCACTGCACACCCCCTGGCCGGGCTACGCAGTACGTCAACTGCCGCCGCCCAGCGGCCTGTCCCTCGAGGTCGGCTGGACCGGGAACCCCGCCTCCACCACCTCCCTCGTGGCCGGCCTGCACCGGCGGACCTGGCGGGGCACCCCCTCGCACCAGAAGTTCGTGGAAACCACCGCCGACTTCGTCCACGCCGCGATCGGCGCCCTCGAAGCCGGCGACGGCGAAGGCCTGCTGCACCAGATCCGGCGCGCCCGCCAGGAGCTGGCCCGCCTGGACGACGAGGTCGGCCTCGGCATCTTCACCCCCGAACTGACGGCCCTGTGCGACGCGGCCGAAGCCGCCGGCGGCGCGGCCAAACCCTCCGGAGCGGGGGGCGGCGACTGCGGTATCGCCCTGCTGGCCGCCGACGCCCCGCACGACATCGCACACGTACACGGGCGGTGGGCCGCGGCCGGGGTGCTGCCCCTGCCCGTCCGTCCCGCCCCGGAAGGGAACCAAGCATGAGTAGCGCTCAGCGCAAGGACGACCACGTCCGGCTCGCCATGGAGCAGCAGCACGCGCACAGCGGACGCAACCAGTTCGACGAGGTGTCCTTCGTCCACCACGCCCTGGCCGGCATCGACCGCCCGGAGGTGTCCCTGGCCACGACGTTCGCCGGACTCACCTGGCAGGCGCCGCTGTACATCAACGCGATGACCGGCGGCAGCGACAAGACCGGCATCATCAACCGGGACCTGGCCATCGCGGCCCGCGAGACCGGGGTGGCCATCGCCTCGGGCTCCATGCACGCCTACTTCAAGGACCCGTCCTGCGCGGCCACCTTCCGGGTGCTGCGCGAGGAGAACCCGGACGGGTTCGTCCTGGCGAACGTCAACGCGACGGCGTCCGTCGACAACGCGCGGCGCGCCATCGACCTGATCCAGGCGAACGCCCTGCAGATCCACCTCAACACGGCGCAGGAGACGCCCATGCCGGAGGGCGACCGCTCCTTCGGCTCCTGGGCGGCACAGATCGAGCGGATCGCGGCCGCCGTCGACGTCCCCGTGATCGTCAAGGAGGTCGGCAACGGGCTGAGCCGCGAGACGATCCTCGCCCTGCCGAACCTGGGCGTGCGGGTGGCCGACGTCAGCGGCCGCGGCGGCACGGACTTCGCCCGCATCGAGAACGGCCGGCGCGAACTCGCCGACTACGCCTATCTGCACGACTGGGGGCAGTCCACGGTCGCCTGTCTGCTGGACGCGCAGGACGTCGACATCCCCGTGCTGGCCTCCGGCGGTGTCCGCACCCCGCTCGACGTGGCCCGCGCCCTCGCCCTCGGCGCCCGCGCCGTCGGCTCCTCCGGCGGGTTCCTCCGCCCCCTGCTCGACGGCGACGTCCTCGCGCTGGTCGCGAAGATCTCCGCCTGGCTCGACCAACTGGCGGCCCTGCAGACCATGCTCGGCGCCCGCACCCCCGCCGACCTCACCCGCTGCGACCTGCTGATCCACGGCGAGCTCCGGTCCTTCTGCACCGACCGGGGCATCGACACGCGGCGGCTCGCCCAGCGCTCCAGCTCCATCGACGCCCTCCACGAGATGACGGGAAGCACACGATGACCGAAGCACACGCGATCGCCGGGGTCCCCATGAGGTGGGTGGGCCCCCTCCGCATTTCGGGGAACGTCGCCAACACCGAGACCCACGTCCCGCTCGCCACCTACGAGTCCCCGCTGTGGCCGTCGGTCGGCCGCGGCGCGAAGGTGTCCCGGCTGGCCGAGAAGGGCATCGTCGCCACCCTCGTCGACGAGCGGATGACACGCTCGGTCCTCGTCGAGGCGACCGACGCGCTGACCGCGCTCACCGCCGCGCGGACCATCGAGGCCCGCATCGACGAGCTGCGCGAAGTGGTGCGCGGCTGCAGCCGGTTCGCCCAGCTGATCGGCATCCGGCACGAGATCAACGCCAACCTGCTGTTCATCCGGTTCGAGTTCTCCACCGGCGACGCCTCCGGCCACAACATGGCGACCCTCGCCTCCGACGCGCTCCTCGCGCACCTGCTGGAGACCGTCCCCGGCATCTCCTACGGCTCGATCTCCGGCAACTACTGCTCGGACAAGAAGGCCACCGCCATCAACGGCATCCTCGGCCGCGGCAAGAACGTCGTCACCGAGCTGCTCGTACCGCGCGACGTCGTCGCCGACGTCCTGCACACGACGGCCGCGAAGATCGTCGAGCTGAACATCCGCAAGAACCTGCTCGGCACCCTCCTCGCCGGCGGCATCCGCTCGGCCAACGCCCACTACGCGAACATGCTGCTCGCGTTCTATCTGGCGACCGGCCAGGACGCGGCCAACATCATCGAAGGCTCGCAGGGCGTCGTCATGGCCGAGGACCGCGACGGCGACCTCTACTTCGCCTGCACCCTGCCCAACCTGATCGTCGGCACGGTCGGCAACGGCAAGGGCCTCGGCTTCGTCGAGACGAACCTGACCCGGCTCGGCTGCCGGGCCGACGGCGCGCCCGGCGAGAACGCCCGCCGGCTCGCCGTCCTGGCCGCGGCCACGGTGCTGTGCGGTGAGCTCTCGCTGCTCGCGGCGCAGACGAACCCCGGCGAACTCATGCGCGCGCACATCCAGCTGGAACGCGACAACAAGACCGCAAAGGTTGGTGTATGAGGCATGTCCATATCCATCGGAATCCACGATCTGTCGTTCGCGACAAGCGAGTTCGTCCTGCCGCACACGGCCCTCGCGGACTACAACGGCACCGAGATCGGCAAGTACCACGTGGGCATCGGCCAGGAGTCGATGAGCGTGCCCGCCGCCGACGAGGACATCGTGACCATGGCCGCGGCGGCGGCCGCGCCCATCATCGCCCGGCACGGCAAGGACCGTATCCGCACGGTCGTGTTCGCCACCGAGTCCTCGATCGACCAGGCGAAGTCGGCCGGTATCTACGTC
>NZ_JXTE01000014.1 GCF_000972385.1 Streptomyces sp. WM6386 | reverse complement strand
GAGGCCCCGATCTTCGACCTCGTCGACTACGGCGTCGTCGGCGACCTCTTCGACGTCGTCCCCGCCCTCACCGAGGAGATCAACACCCGCAAGGGCTGACGTGGTTGTGCACCGAGGGGGTGGCTGCGGCATCTGTCAGCCACCCCCGGCGGCGGTGGTCGTGGGGGCCGTCGCGCTGTGACGTGTCAGTACGACCTCGGCAGTCCCAGCACGTGCTGGGACACGTAGTTGAGCACCATCTCCTGGCTGACCGGGGCGAGCCGCAGCAGCCGGGACTCCCGGAAGTACCGCTCGACGTGGTACTCACGGGCGTACCCCATGCCTCCCAGGGTCTGCACCGCGCGGTCGGCGGCCTGGAAGCCCGCGTCGGCGCACAGGAACTTGGCCATGTTGGCCTCGCGTCCGCACTTCAGGCCCCGGTCGTAGCGCCAGGCCGCGTTGCGGGCCATGAGCCGGGCCGCGTCGAGCCGGGTGAGGGCCTCGGCGAGGGGGAAGGCGATGCCCTGGTTCTGGCCGATGGGGCGGCCGAAGACGACACGGTCGCGGGCGTACCGGGTCGCGGCGTCCAGTGCCGCCCTGCCGAGGCCGAGGGCTTCGTGGGCGAGCAGGATGCGCTCCGGGTTGAGCCCGTCGAGCAGATAGCGGAAGCCCTCGCCCTCCTCGCCTATCCGCGCGCCCACCGGGACGCGCAGTCCGTCGATGAAGATCTCGTTGGACGCCACGGCGTTGCGGCCCATCTTGGGGATCGGCCGGACGTCCATGGCCGTGCGGTCCACGTCGACGAGGAAGACGGAGATGCCCTTGGTCGGTTTGTCGACCTCCTCGCGCGGGGTGGTGCGGGCGAGGAGGACCATCTTCTGGGAGTCTCCGGCCTTGGTGATCCAGATCTTGCGGCCGTCGATCACATAGTGGTCGCCGTCGCGGCGGGCGAATGTGGAGATGCTGGTGGTGTCGGTGCCGGCGTCGGGTTCGGTGACACCGAAGCAGACGTGCAGGTCGCCCGAGACGGCATGCGGCAGGATCTCGCGGCGGAGTTCCTCACTGCCGTGCTTCGCCAGGACGTTGAGGCCGAAGATGGTCAGGTGCATGGTGCTGCAGCCGTTCATGCCGGCGCCTGAGGCCGCCACCTCCTCGAGCAGCAGCGAGGCCTCCAGGACGCCGAGTCCTCCCCCGCCGTACTCCTCGGGGACGGCGATGCCCAGCCATCCGGCCTTGGCGAAGGCGTCGTAGAAGCTCCAGGGGAACTCCGCGCACTCGTCCCGTTCGGCCCAGTACTCGGGTCCGAAGGACGCGGCCAGTTCGCGGACGCCCGCCTGGATGTCCTCCTGCTGCTCGGTGAGCTCGAAATCCACGGACGCTCCCTGGAGAATGTGGTTTCCCTGTAAGTAGAATATCGTTCGCGCTCGTCTCGAAAGGAAGACCTCCTCTTGAACATCGCGATGTTGCTCGACATGGCCGTGGCCGGCGATCCGGACCGGGTGGCGGTCGGCCCGCGCGACTCCGGTATGACCTGTGCGCGGCTGCGACGGGCCGCGGCGGGTGTCGCGTCCGTCGTCCACCGCAGCGGCGCCCGGGAGTTGGTGTTCGCGGGGGTCAACGGGCCTGCCTTCACCGTGTTGTTGCTCGGTGCCGCGCTGGCAGGTGTGCCACTGGTGCCGGTCAACTACCGGTTGTCGAAGGCGGCGTTGGCCGGTCTGCTCAAGCACACCGGGAAACCTCTGGTGGTCGCCGACGAAGAGCTTGCCGGAGCGTTCCCGGGTCTCGATGTCCGTACCCCCGAAGCCCTTCTGGCCCAGGGGCTGGCGGCGGAGCCGGTCGAGGGCCGGGAGGCGGACGCGGACGACCCGGCCGTGCTGCTGTTCACGAGCGGGACGACTGCCGCACCGAAGGCGGCGGTTCTGCGTCATCGGCATCTGAGCAGTTACGTCCTGCAGACCGTGGAGTTCGGCTCCGCGTCCCCGGACGACGCCGTGCTGGCCAGTGTGCCGCCGTACCACGTGGCGGGCGTCGGCTCCGTGCTCAGCAACCTCTACGCGGGGCGGCGCATGGTGCATCTCGGCGCCTTCGAACCCGGGGCCTGGCTGCGGCTGGTGCGCTCCGAAGGGGTCACGTCCGCCATGGTCGTACCGACCATGCTGGCCCGAGTCGTCGAGCATCTGGACGGGCGGCCGGCCGAGGTGCCGACGCTGCGGTCGCTGGCGTACGGCGGGGCCCGGATGCCGCACACCGTGCTGGAGGCCGCTCTGCGGGCCTTCCCGGACACCGGGTTCACCAACGCCTACGGCCTGACCGAGACCAGTTCGACCATCGCGCTGCTGGGCCCCGAGGACCACCGGGCCGCCCTGTCCTGCGCCGATCCGACCGAGCGGGCACGACTGCGGTCGGCCGGACGCATGGTGCCGGGGGTCGAGGCGGAGATCCGGGACGCGTCGGGAGCCGCCCAACCTGCCGGTGTGGCGGGCGAGTTGTGGGTGCGCGGACCGCAGGTGTCCGGGGAGTACATGGGGGACGCCACACTCCCGGCGCCGGACGGCTGGTTCCACACGCGCGATCTCGCCCACTTCGACGACGACGGCTACCTGTTCATCGAGGGCCGCGCCGACGACACCATCATCCGGGGCGGGGAGAACATCGCCCCGGCCGAGGTCGAGGACGTGCTGCTGCGGCATGCCGCCGTACGCGAGGCCGCGGTGGTGGGGGTGCCGGACGAGGAATGGGGTGAGCGGATCGCCGCGTTCGTGGTCACCCACGCGGGGGCGAGCGTCGACGCGGATGCGCTGCGCGCCTGGGTGCGTGCCCGGCTGCGGGGCTCCAAGACACCGGACGTGGTCGTCTTCCGCGACGAACTCCCGTACACCCCCACCGGAAAGCTCCTGCGGCGCCGGCTGCTGACGACGCTACGGAAAGGCTGATCGCCCATGACCTCCTTCACGGAACTCCATGACCTGACCGGCAAGGTGGCCGTGGTCACCGGCGGGTCGCGCGGCATCGGCCGGGCCATCGTGCAGACCCTCGCGGAGGCCGGCGCCGATGTCGTCGTCGCCTCCCGCAAGGTCGAGGCGTGCCGGGCGGTGGCCGAGGAGGTACGGGCGTCCACCGGGCGGCGGGCGGTGGGCGTCGCCTGCCATGTGGGCCGGTGGGACGACTGCGAGCGGCTGGTCGCCGAGACGGTCGAGGAGTTCGGCGGCCTCGACGTGCTGGTCAACAACGCGGGCATGTCGCCGTTGTACGAGAGTCTCGACACGGTCAGCGAGGAGCTCTACGACAAGACCCTCGCGGTGAATCTGAAGGGACCGTTCCGGCTCGCGGTACTGGCCGCCAAGCACATGGCGGACCACGGGGGCGGGTCCGTCATCAACATCGGCACCGCGGGGTCGCTGCTGGCGAGCGTCCACGAACTGCCGTACGCCTGCGCCAAGGCGGGCCTCAACGCCCTCACCATCGGTCTCGCGGAGGCGTACGCGCCCAAGGTCCGGGTCAACGCCATTCTTCCGGGGCCGGTCCGTACCGGCGCGCACAAGGAGTGGGAGGCGGCCGACTTCGACGCTTCGTTCGTGCCGCTGGGGCGGCTGGGGCAGCCGGACGACGTGGCCCCGCTGGCCCTGCACTTCGCCAGCCGGGCGTCGAGTTTCACCACCGGGGCGATCGTGCGGGTGGATGGGGGGATCACGCGGAAGGTGTGAAGGGGTCCTCCAGCACGGGGATGCACGGTGACAGCAGCGTCTCCGTGTCCTCGGCCACCCGGCCACGGACCAGCCGCAGGACCCGGAACTCGTTCTCGCGGCCCGGGTCCTCGTCGTCCCACAGGTGCAGCAGACCGTAGGAGCCGGGAGCCCGCTGTCCGACCTCGCGGAAGAACGCAGGGATCTTTGGGTCATGGTGGTTGCGGAAGCCCCCGAGGTGGATGAACGCCTCTCCGTTCATCCACCTCAGGTCGAGCAGGTACGGGCTGTCGAGCTCCCGGATGCGCGCCGCGATGCCGTCGACGATCTCCTGGAGCCGGGCGTCGTCGTCATCGTCCTCGGCGGTCTCGCGGACCGTGATCCAGCCGTGGTATTCGAACACGCCGGGCAGACTACCCGCGCGCGGCGAGCCTCAGCCTGCCGTGTCCTCGTGCCGGTACACCTGGCCGCCCTTCATCACGAACCGGACGTCCTCGGTCACGCCGATGTCCGTCAGGGGGTCGCCCGGGACGGCGATCACGTCGGCCAGGAGGCCCGGTTCCAGGCGGCCCCGGTCGTCCGCGTCGATCAGGTCGGCGGCTACCGTCGTCGCGGCGCGGATGGCTGCCAGGGGGGTCATGCCTCGGTCGACCAACGCCAGCAGTTCCTTCGCTCCCCTGCCGTGCGGGACCGCCGGGGCGTCCGTCCCGCAGGCGATACGCACGCCCCGTTCGATGGCGCGGCTGATCGTCGCCTTGGCGCGGGGGAACACGTCGGCGGCCTTGGCCTGGAGTTCGGGTGCTGCCTTGGAGACGTCCATGCCGTCGGCTATGTACGTGGTGGCCACCAGGAACGTGCCCCGCTCCACCATCAGGTCCAGGACCTCGTCGCTCGCCAGGAAGCCGTGCTCGATGCAGTCGATGCCCGCGTCCAGCGCGGCCCGGACCGCCTTGTCTCCCATACAGTGGGCCGCCACTTTCAGACCGGCCCGGTGCGCCTCGTCGGCTATCGCCCGCAGTTCCTCGTCGGAGTACTGCTGGGCACCGGCCGGGCCCGTGTGGGACATGACGCCGTTGGACGCGCACACCTTGATGACCCGGGCGCCGTGCTTGATCTGGTAGCGGACCGCCTTGCGCACCTCGTCGACGCCGTTGGCGATCCCCTCCTCGACGGTGAGGGGCATGATGTGCGGGGCGAACGCCTGGAACATCGTCGGGTCCAGGTGACCGCCGGTCGGGGTGATGGCGTGGCCCGCCGGGACGACCCTCGGCCCCTCGATCCAGCCGAGATCGATCGCCTTCTTCAGGGCCACGTCCAGCAACAGCCCACCCGTCTGCACGAACAGACCGAGGTTCCGTACGGTCGTGAAGCCCGAGCGGAGCGTCCGGCGGGCATTGGCCACGGCACGGAGGGTGCGTACGGCCGGGTCGTCCTGGACCGCGTTCAGCGGGCTGCGGTGGTCGGGGCCGCCGAGCAGGAGGTTGACCTCCATGTCCATCAGGCCCGGCAGGAGGGTGAGGTCGCCGAGGTCGATCTCCACGGCGTCCTCGGGGACCGTCGTCGGGGCGATCGCGGTGATGCGGTCGCCCTCGATCAACAGGTCACCCGGCTCGACGAGTTCCCCCTTGTCGACGGCGAGCATCCGGGCGCTGCGGAGACGGACGGGTGGCTGAGGGGTGCGGGGGCGGGGCATCAGACGGCCGGCTCGACCACGGCGTCGATGCTCGCGGGTCCGGTGTCGGGGACCTTGGGCTGACGCCAGGCCTCCACCGAGAAGGCGACGGTCACCAGCGCGCAGAACAGCCACAGCAGATGCTTGTCCGGCTCGGAGATGTCCTGCATCGATACGTTCTGGAGATACTCCGTGCCGCCCTTCAGCAGCGGGAACGCCGTGTCGTAGAAGGCGTCGAGCTCATCCATGGTGGAGGCGATCCGCTTGGCGTAGCGGGCCTTCTCGGTCGGCACCGCCCAGTCGGCGAACGGCTCCAGGGCGGCGAACTCGGGCGGGAAGACGGCAGTGGGCATGTTCGGTCTCCTCAAGACGCGGTGCGCTGCTCGTGGTCGCTGACGTACTGGCGGGCGGTCTGGTGCAGATGCCGGAGCAGGACCTCCTGGTCGTTGAGCGGGAACTCGCTCACCGCGCGCGACTCGAGCATCGTCTGCGTCGCCTCCAGGGTGTTGCCGTCCTGGAGGCCGTACTCCTTGAACGAGACGACGGCCAGCTCCTGCTGGAGGCGCTGGAAGGCGTTCTGCGGCGGGACGAAGTAGCAGGTCGCCTCGAAGATGTGGGTGTTGTAGGCGGTCGGCCAGTAGTGGTAGGTGAGCACCCAGTTGGGCCGCCAGACCAACAGCATGAAGTTGGGGAAGAAGACGAAGGAATCCATGCCCCAGCGCTTGTCGCGGGTCGGGTTGATGGCCGACGGCAGGTCCGCCGTCTCCACACCGATGTCCGGCGCCTCCCACGGGCCGAACAGACCGCTGCGCAGGGCGCCTTCGATGGGCTTGACCATCGCGCGGTCGTGCGGCGGGGCGATGCCGCCCCACGAGGAGACCATGCTGTGCGGGCCGTCGATGCCGTAGTGCAGCGCCTCGTAGCCGTACTTCTGGATCTTGCGGGCCTCGTCGGAGGTGTACTGGCCCGCGTGCAGGATCGGCGCGTGGTAGAACTCGGCGAACGCGTCGATGAAGAGCTTCCAGTTGGCGCCGATCTCGGCCCGGTACTTGTGGGCCTGCGTCATCTTGTGGAACGGATAGCCCTCGATGCCGTGGGCGAACTCGCCCAGGTACTCCCGTAGCGGGGTGGTGTTCTCGGGGTCGAGGTTCACGAAGACGAACCCCTCCCACACCTCCGCCTGCACCTGCTTCAGCCCGTAACTCGACTTGTCGAGGTCGAAGAACTCCTGCTCCTGCTGGACGAAGGCGAGCTTGCCCTCCAGGTCGTAGCGCCAGGCGTGGTACTTGCAGGTGAACTGGCGGCAGACCCCGCTGGTCTCCTCGCGCGGGAAGTCGTTCCACACGAGCTTGTTGCCGCGGTGCCGGCACACGTTGTGGAAGGCGCGCACCTCGTCGTCCGTGCCGCGGGCGACGATGACCGAGGTGCGGGCCGCGTCCAGCTCCTTGGTGAAGAAGCTGCCCCGCTTGGGGAGTTGCTCCACGCGGCCGACGTTCAGCCAGGTCCGCCGGAAGATCGCGTCCCGCTCGCGTTCGTAGTGCTCGGGCGAGATCGAGTCCTCGTAACTGACCGGCTCCGTGCCGATCTTGAGGTGCTCGGTCCAGCTGCCCGCTTCGGGCTTCTTGAAGTGCGCCATGGGGTCTGGTCCTCCAGTCGGCTGTACGGAGGAACGATAATCTCAGTCTCTCCGTACGAGAATGCTATTCTCGCCCGCGTCGGAGCGTCAAGAACCCTCCACGTACGGATAGATCCGGGTGAAGTCGGCACCCCTCTCGACCCGCGCGAACCGCTCCCACAGCGCCCCGACCGCGTCCCCGATCGACCCCGGGCCGGTGCCCGCCTCCCGCAGATAGAGCTGTACGTCCTTGCTCATCAGGGAGTTGGTGAAGCCTGCGGCGTAGCGGCCGGTCAGGACATGGCGGGGGAACTTGTCCTCGGTGGCGGCGCTGCGGCCGCTCGATCCGTTCAGCACGTCGAGCATGGTGGCCATGTCGAGGCCGGCCGCCAGTCCGAAGGCGACGGCCTCACTCGTGGCGGCGAGGGTCGTGGCGGAGAGGAAGTTGTTGGCGAGCTTGAGCGCCTGGGCCATGCCGGGGCGCGCGCCGACCCGATGCCGGCGGTCGCTCAGACCGGCCAGCACCTCCTCGACCTGGGAGCAGTCGTCGTCGGAGCCCGCGTACATCACGGTGAGGGTGCGGGCCCGTGCTCCGGCGACGCCGCCCGACACCGGGGCGTCGACATAGCCGACCTTCTCCCCGGCGAGCAGTTCGGCCACGGCCCGGGCCGCGCTCACGCCGACGGTCGAGGTGTCCACGACGTGACGGACGCGTCGGCCCTCGGCGGCGAGGAGCTCGCGGGCGACCTGCTCGCAGGCGGTGCCGTCGGGGAGGCTGAGCACCAACACATCGGTGCTGCGGGCGACTTCGGCCACGTCAGGGGCGTAGACGGCCCCTTCGGGTGCGCGCTGCGGGCCGAGGGTGTCGTGGGCCACCACCTCATGGCCTGTGGCGACGAGGTTCGCGGCCAGGACGCCGCCCATGTTGCCGAGGCCCACGAACCCGACGGTCACCTCTGCCTCCGTACGGCCGTGACGACCCGGCGGGCCGAACTCCCCGCCGGTGCACCGGCGTAGGCGGCGATCTGGAACAGCAGCTCGTCGACCTCGGCGTCGCTCACACCGGCACGCGGTGCGCTCTCCGCGTGGATGCGGAACTCCTCCATACGGCCGAGTGCGGCGGTCATCGCCAGGACGAGGAGGCTGCGATCACGTGAGCTCAGGCCACCGCGGGTCCAGACGCCCCACGCCGTCGCGGTGAGGTAGTCCTCGAACTCGCCGGCCACGGGGTCGGGGTCGGCGGTGGCGCCGTCGACATGGGCGTCGCCGAGCACCGCACGACGCATCCCGCGGGCGGCGCTCAGCGCCTCGGACTCTTCCATAGGTCTCCCTGGGTCACTGTATGAGAATGGCGCTCTCGGAAACGTACATCCAAGATTCCACCAAATGGAGAATTGTGCTACCGTCCCTCGGCGTCAGGGCCCTGACCGACAGAGAGCCGAGCAGACGTGGACGACTTCGAGGCGATCGACTTCTTCCGGGACGAGGCGCTCGTCGCGGACCCCTATCCCTACTTCGAGGCGCTGCGCGGGCGGTGTCCCGTGCAGCGCGAGAGCCATCACGACGTGGTGATGGTGACCGGGTACGAAGAGGCGTCGCAGGTCTACAACGACACGGACGCCTTCTCCGCCTGCGTCTCCGTCAGCGGCCCCTTCCCGGGCTTCCCGGTGCCGCTGGAGGGCGACGACATCAGCGGGCTCATCGAGCGGCACCGCGCCGAGCTTCCGATGAGCGACCAGCTGCCCACCCTCGATCCGCCCACGCACACGGACCATCGCGCCCTGTTGATGCGGCTGATCACGCCGAAGCGCCTCAAGGAGAACGAGGCGTCCATGTGGCACCTCGCCGACGCTCTCCTGGACACGTATCTCGCCCCGGGCGAAGGGGAGTTCATCGGCGGTTTCGCCGGACCCTTCACCCTGCTGGTCATCGCCGACCTGCTCGGCGTGCCCGAGGAGGACCGCCAGGAGTTCATGGCGAAGCTCCAGCGGCGGCCTCAGGACGAGGCCGGGATCGGCAGCACGGGCGACGACACGATGGGCCACTCCCCGCTGGAGTATCTGTACGGCCGCTTCACGGCGTACGTCGAGGAGCGCCGCCGCGCACCGCGTGCGGACGTGCTGACGGGTCTGGCCACCGCGACCTTCCCGGACGGCTCGACACCCGAGGTCGCCGACGTGGTCCGGGTCGCCGCCAACCTCTTCGCGGCGGGCCAGGAGACCACCGTCCGCCTGCTCAGCGCGGCGCTGCGGCTGATCGCCGAACAGCCCGACCTGCAACGGCTGTTGCGTACCGAACGCGACCGCATCCCGAACTTCATCGAGGAGACCCTGCGCATCGAGAGCCCGGTCAAGGGCGACTTCCGGCTGTCGAAGGTACCGACCACGGTCGGCGGGGTCGCGCTCCCGGCTGGCACCACGGTGATGGTGCTCAACGGCGCCGCGAACCGCGATCCGCGCCAGTTCGAGAACCCGGCCGCCTTCGACGTCGCCCGGGCGAACGTGCGACGGCACATGGCCTTCGGCCGCGGTGTCCACGCCTGCCCGGGCGCCCCGCTGGCCCGCGCCGAGGCCCGGGTGACCATCGAACGACTGCTGGACCGCACCTCGGACATCCGTATCTCCGAACGAGCGCACGGACCGGCCGACGCCCGCCGCTACCAGTACGTCCCGACCTTCATCCTGCGCGGACTCACCCACCTCGGCCTGGAGTGGAGCGAGTCCTGATGCAGGTCACCGTGGACGACGACCGCTGCCGGGGACACGGTGTGTGCTGCTCGCTCTGCCCCGAGGTGTTCGACATCGGCGACGACGGCTACGCCGTGGTCGAGACCCCGGACGTCCCCGCCGAGTTCGAGGACGTCGTGCGCTCCGCCGCCGGGATGTGTCCCGAACGCGCCATCAGCGTCAGCTGACTTCGAGCTTCGAGGAGAGCCATGCCGAAGGCCTACGTCATCGTGACCGAGGCCATCAAGGACCCGGCCGGCATGGCCGCGTACGGCCGCGCCGCCGGGCCCTCGCTGGCCGAGAGCGGGGCCGCCGTGCTGGCCGCCGACCCCTCGCCCCAGGTCCTCGAGGGCGAGTGGCACGGCGACCGGACCGTCGTCCTCGAATTCGAGTCGGTGGAAGCGGCCCGCGCCTGGTACGCGTCGCCCGCGTACGGGAAGGCGAAGCCGCTGCGGCAGGCGGCGGCCGAGTCCCACGCCGTGATCGTGACCGGCTTCGTCATGCCCGGCGCGTAGCCAGGGCCGCGCACACCCCGCCGTCCGCGAGCACGTCCACGCCGGTCAGGAACGACGCCTCGTCGGAGAGCAGGAAGGCGACGACGGAGGCGAGTTCCTCCGGTCGTCCCTCGCGGCCGAGGGCCGACCCGTCCACGAGCGCCTTCATCGACGGATGGTGCTCCGCCTCCCGCAGTCCCTGCGGGGTGGCGACGATGCCGGGCGACACCGAGCAGACGCGTGCGCCGACGGGTCCGACGCGCATGGCCTCCCGCTGGACCAAGCGGTGGACACCGCGCTTGGCCCAGGAATAGGCGACGCCCGGATCCTCGACGGCGGGGCCGAGGGCGGCGTGCAGACGGTCCGGGAAATCCGCGGCGAGCGGGTCCGCCAGGGCCGCGTCCGCCGCCGGGTCCGGCTCGGGGATGCCGATGTGCGCCGCCATCGAGGCGAAGCACACGGTCGCCGTCCCGGCGGTGGCGAGCGGGCGCAGCGCCTCGGCCAGGAGAGCCGTGCCGACGAGGTCCACGGTGAGGATCCGGCGCCAGTCGGCCATGGTCGGCGAGATGCCGGCGGCGTGGGCGACGGCGCGGAGGGTGCCGAGTGCGCGAGCACGGTCCGCGAGACGCGCGAGCCCTTCGCGGTCGGTGATGTCGAGGGCGTACGGCTCTACTGCCGCGCCCTGTCCCGAGAGCGCGTCGGCCGCCTCGGTCACCGTCTTCTCGTCCAGGTCGATGAGCAGCAGCCGGTCAACCGTGCCGGTGAGCCGGCGCGCGCACTCCAGGCCCATGCCTCGGCCCGCCCCGGTCACGATCCCCACCGTCGTCATGACGCCACCCCTTGGCTCGCCCAGAACTGCTCCAGCACCGGCTGGAGTTCACGGCTCACGAGCTCGACGAGCGGTCCGGTGCCGCTGCGGTGGAAGGCCCAGTACGGCGTGCCGTCGGGCCGTCTGCCCATGGCCTCGGCCCCGTA
This sequence comes from Streptomyces sp. WM6386, assembly GCF_000972385.1. GTDB lineage: Bacteria > Actinomycetota > Actinomycetes > Streptomycetales > Streptomycetaceae > Streptomyces. The sequence goes on along the minus strand of NZ_JXTE01000014.1, from coordinate 123,288 downwards.
GCCGTACCGGGCGAGCTCCGCGGAGTCGGCTGCCACGTCGTCGGACCAGTACCCCAGGTGGTGGACGCCCGAGCCCGGCTCCCACAGTGTGCCCGGGATGCTCCGCACGAGCTCCAGACGGGGTGTGGTCGTCGAGTACACGTTCCTGAGGTCGAGCACGGTGTCCCCGGCCGGCAGGGTCACCTTCACTTCCGCGCCCGTCTCGGCGCACCACTCGTAGCCGAACACGGCCGACAGCTCGGCCGCCGCGGCGGCGAGGTCGTCGACGACTATCCCGATGTGGAACTGATCGGCGGCCTTCATGGGCCCACCTCCTGATCGACGCTGCGGAGCAGAAACCGTGTGATGTGGTCGACGTCGGCCGCCGTGGGCCGCTCGCGTCGCCACAGGTGGTCCGCGAGCCCGCCCACGGTCGCGTGGGCGGCCAGGGACGCGTCCAGGTCCGGGTCGGTGCTGCCGAGTTCGGCATACGGCTCGCGCAGCAGGGTCGCGAGCAGGCCGGCGGCGGTCGGGGGGCCGGCGAGGAAGCCCTCGGCGACCGTGCCCGCATTCCACATCACGGCGAGTGTCGTCGCCGCGGTGTCCTCGTCCATGGCCTGGGAGAGGACACCCTCGACCCAGCTGCGGACCTTGCCCCTGGGCGTGGACTGCTTGGCCATCCGGTGGGCGATGTAGCCGCACAGCCGCTCGGCGCCGTCTTCCATGAGCGCGGCGACCAGGGCGTCCTTCGAGCGGAAGTGCCGGTAGAACGCCTCGTTCGAGAGTCCGGCCGCCGCCACGATGTCCGCGACCCGCGGCCGAGAGGCCGTGCCGCGGTCGCGCATCACCTCCAGCGCCGCGCCGAGGAGGGCGCGCACCTCGCTCGCGTAGTGGGCTCCCCGACCGGCCAGCGCGCGCTGCGCGATGCGGTCGGCAACGCCGTTCCGTGGATGGGGAATTGTATTCTCCTTCATGAGAACGCTATTCTGACAGCCGCCGGAAGGAGACACAATGTCGTGGGACTTCGAAACCGAACCCGAATTTCAGGCACAGCTCGACTGGGCGGACCGCTTCGTGCGGGAGGAGGTCGAACCCCTTGATCTCCTGTGGGACGGCCTGCAGTTCACCCCGCCCGACGAGAACCTCCGCCGGGTCCTGGACCCGCTCAAGAAGGAAGTACGCGCCCACGGACTGTGGGCCACCCACCTCGGCCCCGACCTGGGCGGCGAGGGCCACGGACAGGTCAAGCTCTGCCTGCTCAACGAGATCCTGGGCCGCGCCTCGTGGGCGCCGATCGTCTTCGGCTGCCAGGCCCCGGACACCGGCAACGCCGAGATCCTCGCCCACTACGGCACCGAGGCGCAGAAGGAGCGGTATCTGCGGCCGCTGCTGGAGGGCGAGATCTTCTCCTGCTACTCGATGACCGAGCCGCAGGCCGGCGCGGATCCCAAGGAGTTCACCACGCGGGCGGCGCGGGACGGTGACGAGTGGGTCATCGACGGGTGGAAGTACTTCTCGTCCAACGCCAGGACCGCCGCGTTCCTCATCGTCATGGCGGTGACGGCCCCCGAGGGCGACCCGTACCAGAGCATGTCGATGTTCCTGGTCCCGGCCGACACCCCGGGGATCGTCATCGAGCGGAACGTCGCTCTCGCCGGTGAGCCGCAGGAGCGCGGCTCCCACGCACTCGTGCACTACGAGGGCGTACGGGTCCCGGCGGACGCGCTGCTCGGGGGCGAGGGCCAGGCCTTCGTGATCGCCCAGACGCGACTCGGCGGCGGCCGCATCCACCACGCGATGCGGACGATCGGGCTGACGGGCAAAGCGTTCGACATGATGTGCGAGCGGGCCCTGAGCCGGCACACCCAGGGCACTGTGCTCGCGGACAAGCAGTTCGTGCAGGGACACATAGCCGACTCGTGGGCCCAGCTCCAGCAGTTCCGGCTGGCCGTGCTGCACACCGCGTGGAAGATCGACAAGTACAACGACTACCGCAAGGTCCGCAAGGACATCGCGATGGTCAAGGTGCTGCTGCCGGGCGTCCTGCACGACATCGCGCACCGCGCCATCCAGATCCACGGCGCCCTCGGTGTGAGCGGCGACATGCCCCTGTTCCGGATGCTGCTGGGCGCGAGCGTCCTCGGTATCGCCGACGGACCGACCGAGGTGCACAAGGTGACGGTGGCCCGGCAGGTGCTGCGCGACCACAAGCCGAGCGAGGACCTGTGGCCCAGCGCCTACCTGCCCAAGCGCGTCGAAGCGGCACGCGCGAAATACGCCGACTTCCTGGAGGCCTGATGATCGACGTCGAGCGCCTGGCGGGCTGGCTGGACGAGTCCGGGCTGCCCGGGAAGGGCGAGCCGATCGAACACCGTTACGTCTCCGGCGGCGCCCAGAACGAGATCTACGAGATCCGCCGCGGCGAACTCCACTGCGCCCTGCGCATCCCGCCGACCACGGCACCGGCCGCCCGCGACGAGGGCATCTTCCGGGAATGGCGGATCATCGAGGCACTCAACGGCACGGACGTCCCGCACACCGAGGCGATCGCCGTCTGCGCGGACCCGTCCGTCCTGGGCCGCACCTTCTATCTCATGGAGTTCGTCGACGGCTGGTCGCCGATGAACGTAGGACGGGGCTGGCCGGCCCCCTTCGACTCGGACCTGGCGGCCCGGGCGGGGCTGGCGTACGCCATGACGGAGGGGGTGGCCCTGCTGTCCCGGGTGGACTGGAAGGCGAAGGGCCTGGCCGACCTCGGCCGCCCCGACGGCTTCCACGAACGCCAGGTCGACCGCTGGACGCGCTACTTGGAGCGGGTGAAGGGACGCGAGCTGCCCGGATTCGAGGTCGCGGCGGCCTGGCTGCGCGCCCACAGACCGCTCGACTACGTACCCGGCCTGATGCACGGCGACTACCAGTTCGCCAACGTCATGTACCGCCACAGCGCCCCCGCCCGCCTCGCCGCCATCGTCGACTGGGAGATGGGCACGGTGGGCGACCCCAAACTGGACCTCGCCTGGATGCTCCGCGGCTGGCCCGAGGACACGAACGCCCCCGAGGCGGCGACGGCGTCGTACGTCGACCTGACCGGCATGCCCTCCCGGGACGCCCTGGTCCAGCACTACTCCGAGGTCTCGGGCCGCCAGGTCGACGACATGGACTACTACGACGTCCTGGCCCAGTGGAAGCTGGGTGTGGTTCTTGAGCAGGGGTTCCAACGGGCCGGGGTCAACGAGAAGTTGCGGGCGTTCGGGCCGATGGTGCTGGACCTGATGAAGAGCGCGGCCGAGCTGGCGGAGACGACCCGCTACGGGGCGTGAGGTTAGAGTGCGCCCATGATCGTGGGCAGGGACGGGGTGAGGACGCCACGGCTGCGGCTGTGGGACGTGGTGCGGCGGGGTGCGCTGTATGGGGCGGGTGCCGCTGCCGTGCTGTGCCTGGGGGCATTCTTCGTGGTCGATCCGGACGACCGGGCGGCCCTCCTCGGAGCCGTGGGCTTCCTCGCCCTGGTCACAGGTGGGTTCTTCCTGGCCGGCGGCCTGTTCTTCTGGCTGTGCAGCAGGGACGACATCAGGCGCTGGCGGGACTGGCGGACGGTCAGGAGCCAGTCCGACGCAGTCACCGTGTTCGCCCCCGGCTGTGTGCGGTTCGCAGTCGCCGAGCTCGTCATCGCTCCCGCGGCGCTCGGTCTGGCCGACCTCATCGACCGCGCCTCCTACAACAGTTGGCTCAACAGCTGATGCCCCTCACAGCCCCAGCGACTTGGCGATGATCACCTTCATCACCTCGCTGGTGCCGGCGTAGATACGGGTGATGCGGGCGTCGGCGTACAGGCGGGAGATCGGGTGCTCCGCCATATAGCCGTAGCCGCCGAAGAGTTGGAGGCAGCGGTCGACCGCCCGAGCCTGCATCTCCGTGCAGAAGAGCTTGACCCTCGCCGCGTCCGCGCCGGACAGTTCGCCCGCGACGAGTTCGAGGACCGCGCGATCCAGCATGGCCTGCGCGGCCTCGATCTCGGCGGACACGGCGGCGAGTTCGAACTTCGTGTTCTGGAAGGACGCGACCGGCTTGCCGAAGACCTGTCGCTCCCGGACGTGGTCAACAGTCGCGTCCAGCGCCGCACGAGCCTGGGCGACCGAGCCCACCGCCACCGTCATCCGTTCCTGCGGGAGATTGTGGCCGAGGTACCCGAAGGCCGCGCCCTCCTCCCCCAGGCGGTTGGCCACCGGGACGCGTACGTCGTCGAAGGCGAGCTCGACGGTGTCCTGGACCTTGATGCCCATCTTGTCCAGGACACGGCCGCGGGTGAGGCCGGGCATGCCGTCCTCCACCACCAGCAGAGTCAGACCGGCCCGGCGGTTCTCGGGGTCGGTGGACGTACGGACCACCACGATCACCAGGTCGGCGAGCAGGCCGCCGGTGATGAACGTCTTGGCACCGTTCAGGACATACGTGTCCCCGTCCCGCACCGCCGTCGTGCGGATGCCCGCGAGATCCGAGCCCGTGCCGGGTTCCGTCATCGCGACGGCCGTCAGCAGCCGCCCCGACGCGAGGCCGGGGAACCAGCGGCGGCGCTGCTCGTCGTCGGCGTAGGTGAGGAAGTACGGCAGGACGACGTCGAGTTGGGTACGGACGGTGCCCAGGGTGACCAGCGCCCGCGCGGCTTCCTCCTGGAGCACCACGTTGTAACGGTAGTCGTCCTGGCCCGCCCCTCCGTACTCCTCGGGGATCGCCACACCCAGCATGCCCAGCGCACCGAGCTGTTCGAACAGGGAGCGCGGCAGGCGGCCCGCCTTCTCCCAGGCCGCGTAGTGCGGGACCACCTCCTTGGCCACGAAGTCCCTTGCCAGTGCGCGGAATTCGTCGTGGTCGGCGGTGAAGACGTCTCGGCGCACGAGGGGACCTCCGGTCAGGAAGCGAGTTCGACGAGCGTGGCGTTGGCCGTGCCGGCGCCCTCGCACATGGTCTGCGGGCCGTAGCGGAGGCCGTGGGCGCGCATGTGATGAATCACGCGGTCGTCAGGACCGCTCCGGACGCGCCGAGCGGATGCCCCAGCGCGATCGACGATCACTGCTTCGCGCATGAAGAGTCCTCCGAGGGGCGGTACCAGCGGCCGGTGAAGCGCGGTTCGCGTTTCTCCGCGAACGCCGCGTACGCCTCCGGTACGTCGGTCGTGGCGAAGTTGACCGCCTGCGCGCGGGCCTCCCCGGTGAGCGCCTCGCGCAGGGTGCGGCCGGTCCCCTCGTCGAGGAGGGCCTTGGTCTGGGCGAGGGCCACGGGCGGGCCGGCGGCCAGCCGGTCCGCGAGGTCGGTGACGTAGGTGTCGATCCGCTCGCCCGGCACCACCCAGGTGACGAGGTTGAGCGACCGTGCCTCCTCCGCGTCGATCATGTCGGCCAGCAGCGCGAGCCGTTTCGCCTGTTGCGGTCCCGCGAGCCTCGGCAGCAGCCAGGTGCCGCCGCAGTCCGGGGAGAGTCCTCGGCGGGTGAAGATCTGTGCGAAGCGAGAGCGCGGGGTGGCCACGACCAGGTCGCAGCCAAGGGCCAGGTTCCAGCCCGCGCCGACGGCGACACCGTCGACCTTGGCGATCGTCGGGATCGGCAACTCGTGCAGGAGGAGGGTGACTTCGTTGAGGGCACGGAGTTTGTCGAGGGGGTGTCTGGTGTCCACGGCCTTGAGGTCGGCGCCCGAGCAGAAGGCTCCCTCGGCGCCGGTGAGGACGAGAGCCCGCACTTCGTCGTCGGCCGCTCGGGTGAGCGCGTCCCGCAGGGCGCTCCACAGCTCGGGGTCGATCGCGTTCTTGCGGTGCGGTCGGTTCAGGGTGAGGGTCCGTACGCCTCCGGTGTCGCTCGACAGCAGTACGCTCACCCGGTGATCTCCCCTTCTGTCAGGCCGAGTTCGGCGAGCACCTGCGCCGTGTGTTCGCCGAGGCCCGGGACGGCCCCCATGGGCGGGTCGTACCCGGTGATGACCGGCGGCGGCAGGAGGGCGAGGGTCGGGCCACCCGGCGTGTCGACGGTGCGCCAGCGGTCGCGGGCGGCCAGATGCGGGTGGGCGAGGACGTCGCGCGGCGTGTTGTAGCGGGAGTTGCCGATGCCGGCCTCGTCCGCGCGCCGCTGGACATGGGCCAGGTCGTGCCGGGCGCACCAGGCGCCGATCACCGTGTCGAGCAGCTCGCGGTGTGCCACCCGGCCGGGGTTGGTGCGCAGCCGCTCGTCGTCCGCCAGATCGGGGCGGTGCAGCAGGTCCCGGGCCAGGCGCTGCCATTCGCGGTCGTTCGTGGTCCCGAGGACGACGGTCTGTCCGTCCGCCGTGCGGTAGGCGCCGTACGGGGCGACGGCGGGCGAGCCGAGACCGATCGGCTGCTGCTCCACGCCCGAGTGGCGGGTGTAGGTGAGCGGATACCCCATGAGCTCGGTCATGGTGTCGAAGAGGCTCACGGCGACGGCACCGCCGCGGGTGCCGCGTCGCTCTCCCCCGTACAGCAGCGCCACGATGGACAGTGCCGTGTACAGACCGGTGCTCGCGTCCGCGATGGGCGGGCCCGGCTTGGCCGGGGCGCCGGGGTGTCCGGTGATCGCGCAGACTCCCGACTCGGCCTGGACGAGAAGGTCGTAGGCGCGTTTGCGGGAGAGGGGGCCGCCCTGGCCGTAGCCGTCGATCTCGACCGCGATCAGGTCGGGGTGGCCGGCGGCCAGGTCGTCGGGGGCGAGGCCGAGCTTGGCCGTGGTTCCGGGCGTGAGGTTGGAGACGAGGACGTCGGCACGGTCGAGCAGCCGGTGCAGGACCGCCATCCCCGCCTCGGACTTGAGGTCCAGCGTCACGGACTCCTTGCCGCGGTTGACCCATACGAAGTGCGCGGCCTGGCCGTTGACCACATTGTCGATGTGCCGGGCGGAGTCGCCGCCGTCCGGGTTCTCCACCTTGATCACCCGGGCGCCGAGGTCGCACAGCACCCTGGTGCACAGCGGGGCGGAGACGGCCTGTTCCAGCGCCACCACCGTGACCCCGGACAGCGGCCCCCGATGTTGCGGAGAACGCATCAGATCACCAGGCCGCCGTCGACCGGCAGCACCTGCCCGGTGACGAAGGAGGCCGCGTCCGAGGCCAGGAACACGAAGGCACCGGCGACCTCCTCGGGCTCGGCCCAGCGGCCCAACGGGATACGGGCGAGCATCGTCGCGGCGAACCTCTCGTCGGTGCGGACGGTCTCGGTCATCGGGGTCGCGGCCGGCGGTGCCAGGGCGTTGACCTTGATCTGCTTGCGGGCCGGCTCCCGCGCCAGGGATTTGGTCATACCGATGACCGCGGCCTTGGCGGCGGAGTAGTCGACCTGTCCGAGGGTGCCGGTCAGGCCGGCCGAGGAGGTGACGTTGATGATGCGTCCGGTGCCGTCGACGGGCAGGTGCGGGAGCTCGGCCTGCGAGCAGGTGAAGGTGCCGAGGACATGGATGTCGAGGAGTCGGCGGAAGCTGTCCTCCTCCAGATCCGCGAACATGGCCGGCGCGGTGATGCCGGCGTTGTTCACCAGGATGTGCAGCCGCCCGTCCGAGAGTGAAGCCGCCTTGGCCACGGCGGCGTCGGCCGCGCCCCGGTCCCGTACGTCCAGCGCCGCACTGTCCGCCGTGCCGCCCGCGGCCGTGATCTTCCCGGCGACGGCCGCGGCGGCGGCACCGTCCACGTCCGTGACGAGGACCGCGGCGCCGGCCTCGGCGAGGGCGTGGCCGACCGCCGCGCCGATGCCGCCCGCCGCTCCCGTCACCAGTGCCGAGCGGCCGGTGGGGTCGAAGCGTCCCGTCACTGGGCTGCCGCCGCGGCCGCCGCGCGGGCCTTCGACCGGAACGACGCCAACTTGTCCGCGGGCTCCACCAGTTGGCGGCTGCGTGGGCGGACGCTGACGTCGTGGCCCTCGGCCGCCTTGCGCAGCGCGCCCACCGTGGCCTGCTCGCGCGGGATGTGCGCGAAGGGGTCGAAGGAGTACCAGCGCATCGCGTTCTCGTACGTGATCTTCGAGGCGTCGCAGTCCGGGACGTCGCAGGACTCCAGGACGTCGTGGAGTTGTTCCGGCGCGTCCGGCCACAGGGAGTCGCTGTGTGGGTAGTCACCCTCCCAGCAGATGTTGTCGATGCCGATCTCGTGCCGCAGTCGTACGCCGAGCTTGTCGGTGATGAAGCAGGTCAGGAAGTGCTCACGGAAGACGTCGGAGGGGAGCTTGCCGCCGAAGTCCTGGAGGGTCCACGTCGAGTGCATCTCGTAGGTGCGGTCCAGGCGCTCCAGGAAGTACGGGATCCAGCCCGTGCCGCCCTCCGACAGGGCGATCTTCAGGTCGGGGAAGTCCTTGACCGGGCGGGACCACACCAGGTCGGCGGCGGCCGAGACGATGTTCATCGGCTGGAGCGTGATCATCACGTCGGGCGGTGAGTCTGCGGCGGGGATCGCGAGACGGCCCGACGACCCGATGTGCACGGACATCACGGTGTCCGTGTCGGACAGGGCCCGCCACAGCGGGTTCCAGTACTCGTCGTGGAAGCTCGGGTAGCCGAGCACGGCCGGGTTCTCCGTGAACGTCAGCGAGTGACAGCCCTTCTCGGCGACCCGGCGGACCTCGGCAGCGCACAGTTCGGCGTCCCAGATGGCGGGCAGCGCCATGGGGATGAAGCGGCCGGGGTAAGCGCCGCACCACTCGTCGATGTGCCAGTCGTTGTACGCCCGGACCAGGGCGAGCGAGAAGTCCGTGTCCTCGGTGGCGAAGAGACGGGCCGAGAAGCCGGGGAAGGAGGGGAAGTTCATCTGGGCGAGGACACCGCCCGCGTTCATGTCCTTGATCCGCTCGTGGACGTCGTAGCAGCCGGGGCGGATCTCGTCGAGGCCCTGCGGTTCGACGCCGTACTCCTCCTTGGGACGCCCCGCGACCGCGTTCAGCGCGGAGTTGGTGATCGTGACGCCCCTGAACTGCCAGACGTCGGTGCCGTCGTCGCGGTGCACGAGTTGGGGGGCGTCCTTGCGGTACCGCTCCGGGAGGTGGTTCACGAACATGTCGGGCGGCTCGATGATGTGGTCGTCGACGCTGATCAGGATCATGTCGTCCTTGAGCATCTTGCCGTGCCTTTCGGTTGTCAGTCGGAGGCCGGGAGGGGTTTGGCGGCCTTCAAGGTCATGGGGACGCCGTCGCAGGCCAGTTCACCGGTTCCGGCATAGGTGCAGAGCAGCTCGAGAGTGCCGTCGGCGTCGACGTAGCGCTTGCCGAGGAGGGTGTCCGGCTCGGCGTTCGTGGCGGGCGCGGGCGGTGCCGTGGCCGCGGGGATCATCGGGGTGGCGCCGCAGGTGATCTCCGGGCACCGGTCCGCGGGAGCACGGACGACAACCACCTTCGTGGTGCTCTGCGCGCCCGCCAGCTGGTCACCGGGGCGCAGCGTCGCTGCTGGTGAGGTCATGGTTCAGGTCCCTTTCGCACAGACGGTCGGCGAGCACGGCGAGGTCGTGGGACTGGCGGGCCATCCAGAACCGCAGGAAGCCGGTGAGCGAGTGGCGCAGGAACAGCGCGGCGCCCACGACGGTCGCGGCGATGCCGCCGAGGCCCAGGGCTAGGCCGTCGCGCTGGTCGAGGGGGCTCTGGGTGTTGTGGGTGACGAGGTAGGCCGACAGCGCGAGCACCAGCCCTACGGTCATCAGGGCGCCGCCGACGCGGAGCCACAGGGCGGAGCGGGCGGCGGCCGGATCGGGGACCCTGAGCTCGGCGAGTTCGCGGACGAAGCGATCCGCACGGGAGTCGGTACGTGGCTCGGTGGGTGTCATGCGGGACTCCCCAGGTAGAGGGCGGACAGTTCGTCGCGCAGGCCGTCGTCGGGGCTGCCCTGGCGTCGGACGCGGCCGCGTACGAGGACGGCGGCGTGGTCGGCGATGCCGAGGACGGCCGCCGCGAACTGCTCGACGACCAGGACCGCCACGCCCTGCCGGGCGATCTCGACGACCTGTTCGTAGAGGCGGGAGACGACCAAAGGGGCCAGTCCCATGGACAGTTCGTCGAGGAGGAGGGCGGCGGGGTCGGTGGCCAGTCCGCGGGCGAGGGCGAGCATCTGCTGCTCGCCGCCGGAGAGGGTGCCGGCCGCCTGTCCGGCCCGCTGGGCGAGGACCGGGAAGCGCGCGAACGCGGTCTCCTCGATCTCCTCGCGACCGCGGCCGGTGAAGGTCATCATCAGGAGGTTGTCGCGGACCGACAGATTGGGGAACACCCCGCGCCCCTCGGGGATGAGACAGATGCCCGCCCGGGCGAGGTCGCGCGGGTTCGCTCCGGTCATGTCCCGTCCGCCGAGCAGGAGTTGACCGGAGAGCGCGGGATGGATTCCGGCAGCGACCCGCAAGGTGGTCGTCTTTCCCGCGCCGTTGGGGCCGAGCAGCGCCACGACCTGGCCCGCGGCGACGGCCAGGTCCACTCCGTGCAGGACGGTGACGCCCTCGTGGGCGGCGCGTACGGCGCGCAGTTCGAGCAGGGTGTTCACGCGTCCCCCAGATAGGCCGCCAGCACGGTCTCGTCGGCGCGGATCACCTCGGGCGGTCCCATGGCGATGACCTTGCCGAGGTCGAGCACGTACACCTCGTCGCACACGCCCATCACCAGTCCCATGTCGTGCTCGACGAGGACGACGGCCGTCCCGTCGTCGGCGAGCGAGCGCAGCAGGGCCGCGAACCGCTCCGTCTCCTCACCGTCCTGGCCTGCGGCGGGTTCGTCGAGGAGCAGCAGGCCGGGGCGTAGGGCGAGGGCGCGGCCGACCTCGACCAGGCGGGCCACTCCGGTGGGCAGGGTGTCGGCGCTCGCGTCGGCGATGCCGGTGAGGCCGAGACGTCCGAGGATGCCGTCCGCGCACGCGTGTGCCCGTCGGCGGTCGGGGCCGAGTTCCGCGGCGACGAGGAGGTTGTCGCGGACGCTCAACCGGCCGAAGAGTTCCAGGCGTTGGAAGGTGCGGGCCAGTCCGTGCCGGGAGCGGCGGGCGGGGCCGAGACGGGTGACGTCCCGGCCGTCGAGGACGACCTTGCCCGTGGCGGGCCTGCGCAGCCCGGACACCACGTCGAACAGGGTGCTCTTGCCGGCCCCGTTGGGTCCGATGAGGCCGGTGACCCGGCCGCGTTCGGCCTGGAGGCCTACGCCGTCCAGGGCGCGGTTTCCGCCGAAGGCGACGGTCACTGCGCTAACGTCCAGCAGTGGCACGGGCCAGCACCTCCCCGTCCTGAGGGCGCCAGGGACGCCGTACGCCCCACCACTCGACCGGCACGTCCGGCTCGGTCCTCGGGGTCTGGCGGGCGGCCGCGTACCCACGCAGGGCGTATGCCAGGGCCAGTGAACCGAGCAGGAACGTCCAGCCGTTGACGACGTCGGTGAGCCGCAGCACCCAGCCCAGTGTCAGCCCGCCGAGCAGCGCGGGCAGGGCGATCCGGTCACGGCCCAGGGGCTCCCATTCCCGGCGGAACCTGGTGATGATGCCCTGGGGGCTGTGGCCGAGGCCCATGCCGGCCAGGGCGGGCAGGACGCTGACGATGTTCTGGGTCCAGGAGGCCAGGCCGATCAGGAGGTTCGGGCCGACGAAGGCCGTGCCGGCGAACAGGCCGTTGCCCACCGCACCGAGTCCGCCGATCACGGCGACCAGGAAGATGGGCAGTCCGGCGACGAGGTTGAACTGCTCGGCGGTGATGGACCGTTGCTGCATGCCGTAGAGCGCGCCGCCGAGACCTGCGATGCCCGCCGACAGGGAGAACACCAGCACCTTGGTGATCAGGAGGTTGCCGCCGAGCGTCGCGTACGCCGCCTCGCTGTCCCTCAGTGCGATCAGTCGGCGCCCGAACCCGCTGCGGCGCAGACGGGCGACGCCGAGGGATGCGAGGCCCAGGCAGACGGCGGCCAGGATCATCAACTCGGCCTCGGAGTCGAGTCGTAGACCGAAGAGGCCGGGGCCCGCCATCTCCACCGAGCCCTGGTCGAAGAGCGCGATCCGCACGCCGAGCACCTCGAAGGAGGGCAGGGTGAAGATCCAGCGGTCGAGGACGACCGCGAACGCCGCGGTCCCCAGGGCGAGATACACGCCGGAGAAGCGGAGTGCGGGTAGCGCGATCAGCGCACCGGCCGCCGCCGACACCGCGATCGCGGCCGCCAGCGCCCACGACTCGCCGTGTGCGCCGAGGTGTCCCCAGACGACCGCGCCGATGCCGGCCATGCTCAGCTGGCAAAGGGAGATCTGTCCGGCGTACCCGGCCAGGGGGATGTAGGAGAGGGCGACGATGCCCAGGGAGAAGATCGGGCCGTAGGTGACGAGGTCCGCCTCGCCCAGGGTGGTGGCGAGGACGACCGCGAACGCGACGGTCGACAGCGCGAAGACCGCCGTGCCGCGCAGGGTCGGGGCCGGGACCTGGACGAGTCGGTGGTCCCGGCCGCGCAGACGGGGATGGCGGAAGACGAGCAACGCCAGGAAGAGCAGCAGGGCGGGGGCGGCGAGGCGCAGGCCCGGCAGGTAGTCGTTCTGGGGGAGGTAGCCGGTGAGGTAGCTCTCCAGGCAGCCGACGGCGATGGCGCCGGCGAAGGTCAGGGGGAGGCTGCGGAGCCTCCCGAAGACGGCGGCGGTATAGGCGCTGACGATGAGGAGGGAGAGCTGGGAGGCGTCGAGGGCGACGGTCGGGGCGATCAATATGCCGCCGACAGCGGCGAGTTGGGTGCCGAGGATCCAGGCGACGCGGCTGGCCCGGATCGGGTCGGCTCCGGTCAGCTGTACCAGGGCGCGGTCGTCGACCGTGGCGCGCATCTCGGCGCCGGTTCGGGTGCGGTTGAGGAGGAACCACAGGCCCGCCGCGACGGCCACGGCGACGGTCATGGTGAGGGCCTGGTGCCAGGTGACGGTGGCGGGGCCCAGGTGGAAGGGTTTTTGGTCGGCGAAGAAGACCTCCAGCGGGCGCGGGACGTTGGGGTCCCAGATCCAGCGGGCGGCGGCGATGGCGCCGCTGAGCAGCGCCACCGTCATCACCAGCCGTTCGGCCTCGCCGAGGCGCTGCACGGGCCGCATCAGGATGCGTTCCACGGCGAGGCCGAAGCCCGGGGCGAGCACCAGCAGCACCAGTGCGAGCGCGACCGGCACCGGCCAGCCCCAGCCGACGGTGAACTGCCAGTAGCAGAACGCCGCCAGCATGCCCGCCGCCCCGTGCGCGAAGTTGAACACGCCGGTGGTGACGTAGGTGAGGACCAGGCCGCTGCTGATCATCGCGTAGATGGCGGCGGTGCTCAGGCCGACGATCCCGAAGGTGAGGAACTGTTCCATCACTTCACGTCACTTCACATCGCTCATGCTCTTGCCGACGTCGGCCAGGGTCAGGGGCTTGCCGTAGTCACCCTTGAACTTGTAGGCGGCGGCGTCACAGCGGTAGGCGCCGTCGGTCGGACCGAAGTCGGCGGGCTCCCAGCCCTTGGAGGTGGCCTTCTCGATGTTGAAGCAGGTCAGCGCGGCATCCGACGTGGTCAGGTCGACCGGGGCGAGCAGTCCGCCGCCCGTCCACGCGGACTCCTTGCGGGCCGCCTCGTAGACGCAGGTGCGGGTGAGGTCGTCGCCGCAGCTCTTGGCGGACTTGGCGAACAGCAGCCAGGACGCGAAGCCGCGTACGGCGGGCAGGGTGACCTGGGCCTTCGGGGCGTACTGCTTGAAGAGGGCGACGATCTGCTCGGTGGCGGGGTTGTCGGCGGCCTTCTCCAGCGGGTACACACCGCTGAGGTCGGCCAGGTTGTTCTGGAAGTCGAGGGACTTGCCCGCGAGTTGGAGGAATGCGGGGCCGTAGGAGTTGTTGTTGGCGTCGATCCAGTCGAGCTTGTAGTTCATGCCGGTCAGGACCTGTTCCAGCTTGGCCAGGCTGACGAAGTCGCCGTTGAAGACGAGGCCCTTGACGCCCTTGCTCTTGATGGACTGGGCGTAGGGCGTCCAGTCGGACACCCCCTGGGCGGGGTAGAGGTCCTTGTAGATGATCTTCGCGCCGGCGGCCTGGAGACCTTCCTGCGACTCGGCGTTGATGACCTTGGTGACCGGGACGTCGCCGCCGATGGTGCCGATGGCGTCCGCGGAGCCCGGATGGCCCTCCTTCAGGAGCCACTCGTAGTAGCCCGCGTAGCGGTTGAAGGACGCGCCGCCCGTCGCGTTGAGCTGTAGGTCGGATCCGTTGTTCTGGATCTGGCTCACCTGGCCGGGGAAGTCGGGCAGCGTGCACTCCAGCCGGTCCTTGACGCCGAGGGCGTCCAGGGCCGCGCCGCCGCCGACCAGCGCGAAGTCCTCCTTGCAGGCCTCCAGCATGCGCCGGCGGACCTCCATCAGCTTGGAGTCGCGGGTGGTGGCGACGAGCTTGCGGCCGTTGATGCCACCGGCCGCGTTGCACCAGGAGGTGAACACCTTCGCGGCGTCCACGAACTCGGACTTCTTGGTGAAGCCGATGTCGGAGAAGACGCCGACCTTGATCTCGTCGGCGGTGACGCCCTGTGCGGGCGCGCTCTTCGCCGTGCCGGATCCGCAGAGGCCCTTCAGATCACCGAAGTCGCCGGTGGCCGCCTGTTGCGCGGCCTTGGTGGGGGTGCCGTCGCCGCCGTCGGACTCACCGGCGTCGTCGTGGCCGCCGCATCCGGCCACGGCGAGCAGAGCGGCCGCCAGCAGGGCGGCGGGGATTGCCTGGACCTTCACGAGGTTTCCTCCTCGGTGCCGTCCCCGGCTACTTGGCCGGGACGCCGAATGTCTTGAGCTCGAGGAACTCCTCCAGCCCCGCCACACCCATCTCCCGTCCGATGCCGGACTGCCTGAAGCCGCCGAACGGGGCGTCGGGGCCGAAGAACATGCCCCCGTTGATGCTGAAACTGCCGCTGCGGATCCGCCGCGCCACCGCGACCGCCCGGTCGTCGTCGGCGCCGAGCACCGCTCCGGACAGGCCGTACACCGAGTCGTTGGCGATCCGGACGGCGTGGTCCTCGTCGTCGTAGGGGATGACGACCAGGACGGGTCCGAAGATCTCCTCCCGGGCGATCTCGGAGCCGGGATCGACGTCGGCGAGCAGCGTCGGTTCGTAGAAGAAGCCCTCGCGCTCGGCGGGCCGGCCGCCGGTGACCAGGCGGGCCCCGGCGGTGACGGCGCGCTCGACCAGGCCGTGCACCTTGGTCCGCTGCCGTTCGCTGATCAGGGGTCCCATGTGGGTGGTGGGGTCCGTCGGATCGCCGTAGGTCACCCGGGCGAGCATGGCGGCGACCAGCTGGACCGCCTCGTCGTGGCGGGCGCGCGGGACCAGGAGCCGTGAGGTGATCCCGCAGCCCTGGCCCGCGTGGGTGCAGACGGTGAAGGCGGCGAGCATCGCGGCCTGGGTGAGGTCGGCGTCGTCGAGCACGAGCATCGCCGACTTGCCGCCGAGTTCCAGGAACACCTTCTTCAGCGTGGCCGAGGCGGCCGCCATGACGGCCCGGCCGACCGGGGTCGACCCGGTGAAGCTGATCATGTCGACGTCGGGGTGGGTGGTGAGCAGCTCGCCGGTCTCGGGCCGTGAGGAGGTGAGGACGTTGACGACCCCGGCGGGGATGTCGGTCTCCTCGGCGATGATCCGGCCGAGGGCGAGTGTGGTCCACGGGGTGTCGGGGGCGCCCTTGAGGACGACCGTGCAGCCGGCGGCGAGGGCCGGGGCGAGTTTGGCGAGGGCGAGCTGGTTGGGGAAGTTGTACGGCAGGATCGCGGCGACCACTCCGGCCGCCTCCTTCTCCAGCCAGCGGCGGTGCGGCCGGCCGCGGCTCTCCCGTAAGGCGAGCTCTTCGCGGAACTCATAGCGTTCCAGGAGGTCGGCGTACCACTTGACCAGCTCGATCGGCTCGTCGAGCTGGGTGCCGTGGGTCAGCGAGCGGGGTGCGCCCACCTCCGCGATGGTCAGCTCGCGCAGTTCCTCGCGGTGCCCCAGCAGCGCCCGGTACAGCTGGCGCAGACAGCGCAGTCGCAGCTCGCGGTCGCGCATCCAGTCGGTGGTGTCGAACGCCCGGCGGGCCGCGGCGACGGCCGCCTCGACATGTGCGGCCTGTGCGTCGGACGCCGTGCCCAGCACCTTTCCGGTGGACGGATCGACGGTCTCGAAGCTGTGTCCCGCGTGGACGAGTTCACCGTCGATCAACAGCCGGTCCTCATGGAAAAGACTCACGGCTCCCCATCTCTTCCGGGTGACGCGGGGTCCGGCTTGCCACGGCCCCGCCTGCGGTGGAAAGTAGCTTCTCATCAGAAGAGAAGCAACCATCCGTGCACGAGAATTAGGCATTCATCGAAGAGCGGGAGGAATCATGCCCGGTCAACGCAGGGGCACGAAGATCGCCATGACGGACGAGGAGCGGGACACCTTCCTGCGCGCTCAGCCGGTGTGCCGGGTCGCGACGGCGGGGCCGGGCGGCCGCCCGCACGCGAGCGCGCTCTGGTTCGTCTGGGACGGAACGGCATTGTGGCTCAACTCCCTGACAAAAAGCCGACGTTGGGCTGACATCGGCAACAATCCCGACATCAGCGTGCTCGTCGACGACGGAGGCTTCGACTTCCTGCGGCTGCGCGGCGTGGAGCTGCTGGGAAGCGCCCAGGTGGTGGGCGAGACACCCCGTAGAGGCGAGCCTCTGGACGAACTCGCCGACCCTGAGCGGCTGTTCGCGGCCAAGTACGCGGGCGGGCGCCCCTTCCAGTACGACGGACGGCACGCATGGCTCAGAATCCGGCCCGCGAACGTCATCAGTTGGGACTTCGGCAAGCTGCGCACCTGACGGTTGACGCCCTCACCACCGACGTGGAAACCTTCAGGCCGTATGGCGAGAATGTCATTCTCGCCTCAGCCCAAGGGAGTTACGGATGCGCCTTCCCCCGCTGCCGGACGAGGAATGGGACGACCGCACACGCGAGGCGCTGTCCGCGCTCCTCCCCAGGCGGATGCGCAACGAGCACGACGCCGGCCCGGCGATGTCCCGGCTGGCCCGCCATCCCGATCTGACGCAGGCGTTCCTCTCCTTCAGCACCTACATCCTGTTCCGCTCGACGCTGCCGCCCCGGGTGCGAGAACTGGCGACACTGCGCGTGGCCGGGCGCAGGAACTGCGCGTACGAGTGGGCCCACCACGTGAAGCTGGCGCGGGAGGCGGGGCTGACGGAGGCCGAGATCGAGGCGGCGGGCCGGGGCAAGGCGGACAAGCCCCTGGACAGCCTGGTCCTGACCGCGGTCGACGAACTGGAGGACCACTCCGAACTGTCCGACCGCACCTGGGAGGCGCTCGCCGGACATCTCGACGAGCGCCAGCGGATGGACCTGGTGTTCACGGTCGGGACCTACGCCGTGCTGGCGATGGCGTTCAACACGTTCGGCGTACAGCCCGTCCCGGAGGAGAGCGGCCATGACCACTGACGACCTCGTGGAGATCCAGCAGCTCCTGGCCCGCTACGCGGTGACCATCACCCGGGGCGACATCGACGCACTGCTCACGGTCTTCACCCCCGACGGCACCTACAGCGCCTTCGGCGACACCTATCCCCTCACGGAGTTCCCTGCGCTGGTGGCGGCCGCCCCCAAGGGACTGTTCCTCACCGGGACACCGGTCATCGAGGAGACGGACGGCGACACGGCGAAGGGCACACAGCCCCTCTGCTTCGTCGACCACGCCACCCACGACCTGCGGATCGGCTACTACGACGACACCTACACGCGCACTCCGCGGGGCTGGCGGCTGCGAACGCGTGCCATGACGTTCATCCGCCGCAGCGGCGCCCACGACTCGGGCCGCCCGCACGCCTTCGACCGCCCGGCCGTATGAGCGCCTACGCGACCGTGGCGGAGTTCCGCTCCGCCCTGTCGGACTGGCTCGCGGAACACGACCTCTCCCCCAACCCCGACCACTCCCTGGACGCGCAGGTCGCCCAGCTCGGCCGGGTCCGCGGGGCCCTGTTCGAGGCGGGTTGGATGCGCTACGGCTGGCCCGCCGAGGTGAGGGGGCTCGGCGGGCCGGCCGTGTTCCGGGCGGTGCTCGGCGAGGAGGTCGCCACCCGCGGCCTCGCCGAGCCCGGCCTCTACTCGATGGTCGAGGTTCTCGTCCCGACGCTGATGTCGTACGCGCCTCCCGAACTGGCCGCCGAAATGGTCCCGTTGCTGCTGAGCGGCCGTGAACAGTGGTGCCAGGGCTTCTCCGAACCGGGTTCCGGCAGCGACCTGGCGTCCCTGACCACCCGGGCGGCCCGCCGGGACGACGGCACCTGGGTGGTGAACGGCCAGAAGGTCTGGACGAGCCTCGCCCAGTACGCGGCCCGCTGCGTCCTCCTCACCCGCACCGCACCCGGCCACGGCGGCATCACCGCCTTCTTCGTCGACATGGACACCCCGGGCATCACGGTCCGGCCGCTGCGCACGATGCACGGCGTCGACGAGTTCGCGGAGGTCTTCCTGGACGACGTCGTCGTCCCCGCCGACCGGATGCTCGGCCGCCCCGGGGACGGCTGGAGCCTGGCGATGGACCTGCTCCCGCATGAACGCTCGACCTGCTTCTGGCACCGCGTGGCCCACCTCTACACCCGCCTGGACCGTCTGCTCGAAGAGACCCCGGAGCCCGACGAGGCCGCGCTGGGCGCCGCGTATCTGGCCCTCCACACGATCCGCTGCCGCTCGCACATGACCCAGCGGCGGCTCGCCGAGGGGGCCCGGCTCGGTCCGGAGACCTCGGTGGACAAGGTGCTCCTGGCCACGGCGGAACAGCGGCTGTTCGACACCGCCCGGGACCTGCTGCCGGGGGCATTGGAGCTCGGCGACTCGACCTGGCGCACCGAGTACCTGTACTCGCGCGCGGCCACGATCTACGGCGGTACGGCGGAGATCCAGCGGAACATCATCGCCCGCCGGCTGCTGGACCTCGGGAAGGAGTGAGGCATGGACGGGGCGGAGCTGGAGCTGCTCACCGAGACGTTCCGCAAGACGATGACGACGACGCCCTCGGGGGCCGCGCTGGATGCGGCGCTGACGGATCTGGGCTGGCGCGACCTCCTGTCCGAGTACCCCGAGCCGGCGATCCGCATGGTGTTCGGACTCCTCGGCGAGACGGGGACGCACGCCTCGCTGCTCAACGACGTGATGGGCGGCGGCACGCCCGCGTTGCCGTACGCGGGCGGCGCATGGGTGGTGTGGTCACCCTCCGGCCCGGCGACGACGCTCGATCCTGAACTCCCCCTGCGCACCGTCCCGTCGGGCAAGCCGCTCCCCCTCGCCGCCGGGCACCGGGCCCTCGGCTGGTGGCTCCTCGGCACGGGCCGGACCATGCTGGCCCTCGCCCGGATCCACGCACTGGACCGCGCCCAGTTCGGCCGCCCGCTCGCCGCCTTCCAGGCGGTACGGCACCGGCTGGCGGAGACCCTGGTCGCACTGGAGGGCGCGGAGGCCACACTGATCGCCGCCACGGATCCCTTCGGCTCCCTCCTGGCGAAGGCGGCGGCCGGCGAGGCGGCGCTCACGGCGGCGCGACACTGTCAGCAGGTGCTCGGCGGCATCGGATTCACGGCGGAGCACCCCCTGCACGGAAACGTCCGCCGGGCCCTCGTCCTGGACGGACTGCTGGGCAGCGCACGGGAGTTGACGCGCGAGGCGGGGGCGCGGCTGCGGGCCGCAGGGGCTGCGCCAAGGCTGGTGCACCTGTGAAGTGAGTCCGTCCCCGACCGGAACTGCGGCACGGGCTCGCGCCGCTTCCGGACGTCGAAGCGGCGGTCCTGTTCCTGTCCATCGCACATGTTCGGGCTTGTCCAAGGTTCGCCGCAGGTCGGCAGCGCCCCGAAGGGGCGCGGGGAACTGCGCGACCAGCCACGACGGCGCCGCAGACGAACAACAACCCGTCCACCGCACTTCCAGCGGAGCGCTTAGCGCAGCTTCTCCTTCATCTCGTCCAGCTTCGCCAGGATCGGATAGCCGCTCACACTCAGCGCGTTCCCGTGTCCGGTCTGGTGGACGTCGAACACCGACTGGACGGCGGCGTAGAAGCCCTGCACGTCCAACGTCTGGTTGACCGCCCGCTTGGCCTGCCGCAGCCCGAACGCCGGCATCTTCGCGATCTGCTCGGCGAGTTCGCGGGTCCGCGAGTCCAACTCGTCACGCGGCACCACCTGGTTGACCATGCCGGTCTTCTCCGCCTCCTGCGCGGTCAGCGGGCGGCCGGTGAACAGGATCTCCTTCGCCTTGCGGGCACCCAACTCCCAGGTGTGGCCGTGGTATTCGACGCCGCCGATACCCATCGTCACCACCGGGTCCGAGAACAGCGCGTCCTGCGCGGCGACGATCAGATCGCACGGCCAGCACAGCATCAGCCCGCCCGCGATACAGCGCCCCTGCACCGCGGCGATCGACGGCTTGGGCAGGTTGCGCCAGCGCAGGGTGTACTCGAGGTAGCGGCGGGTCTCGGCCCGGTAGATCCACTCCAGGGTGATCTCGTCGGGGGCGGGCCAGCGGTCCTTGAGGTCGTGCCCGGCGGAGAAGTGCCTGCCCTCGGCACGCAGGACCACGACCTTCACGTCCTCGTCCTGCGCGGCCCGCGTCCACGCCTCGTCGAGTTCGTCGAGGAGGGCCATGTTCTGGGCGTTGGCGACCTCGGGCCGGTTCAGGGTGAGGGTCGCGATGCGGTCCTTCACCTCGTACAGGATGTGCACGGCGACTCCTCAGCGTCGGGGCAGGCCGAGCACGCGCTCGGCGATGATGGTGCGCTGGATCTCGGACGTACCGCCGGCGATGGTCGCGCCGAAGCTGCGGGCGTAGCGGTGGAACCAGCCGGCGAAGTTGTCGTCGTAGGTCATGTGGTACGCCGGTGCCGTGGTCGCCGGGTGGATCAGCCCGTCGGGACCGGCCGCCTCCAGGACCTTCTCCAGGGCGCGTTGGGAGGCCTCGGAGCCGAAGACCTTCAGTACGGACAGGGCCGGTACGTCCTGTTCGCCGCGGGCGGCGCGGGACAGGGCGGCCGAGCCCAGCAGGCGCAGCGCCTGGAGGTCCATGACGAGGGTGGCGTACCAGTCCTTCTCCAGCGGGCCCGTGGGGCGGAAGTCCCGCACGATGTCGCCGAGCCGTTCGGCCTCGCTCACCCACATCAGGGTGCGCTCGTGGCCGAGCGAGCCGCTTGCCACCCGCCAGCCCTCGTTCAGGGGACCGACGAGGTTCTCCGCCGGAACCCGTACGTCCTCGAAGAAGACCTCGTTGAAGTCCTTGTCCTCGGGGTTGGTGTACGAGGCGAAGGGGCGGCGGGTCAGGCCGGGGCTGTCGGTGGGGATCAGCAGGACGCTGATGCCCTTGTGCTTGGGGGCGTCCGGGTCGGTGCGGACGAAGGTGAGCAGGACGTCGGCGTCGTGGGCGCCGGAGGTCCACACCTTCTGGCCGTTGACCAGGAAGTGGTCGCCCATCGGTTCGGCGCGGGTACGCAGGGAGGCGAGGTCGGAGCCGGCGCCGGGTTCGCTCATGCCGAGGGCGGCGGTGAGTTCGGCGCGCAGGACGGGCACGGCCCAGCGCCGTTTCTGCTCCTCGGCGCCGAAGGTGAGCAGGGAGGCGGCGATGATGCCGACGCCCTGCGGGTTGAAGCTGTGGAAGATGCGGCGCCGGGACAGCTCCTCCATATGGACGTACTGCTGGACCACGGTGGCGTTGCGACCGCCGTACTGCGGCGGGTTGCCCGGCAGCAGCCAGCCCTCGTCGAACTGGAGCCGCTGCCAGCGCCGGGCCCAGTCGGGGAGGTGCCCCGTGGAGCGGGACCGCTCGCCGGCCTCCGCCTCGGTGGGGAGGTGGGCCTCCAGGAACGCCGCGAACTCGGCGCGGAAGGCTTCGACGTCGGTGTCAAAGGTCAGTCGCACGGCACTCCTCGGCTATCAGCGCCCGGTGCTCGGCGGCGCCGCCGAGCAGCAGCTCGCCCGCCTTGGCCCGTTTGATCGCGAACTGCAGGTCGTTCTCCCAGGTGTGTCCCATCGCCCCGAACAGCTGCACGGCGTTGCGGAACACCAGGGCCTGGCATTCGCCCGCCGCCGCCTTGGCCATCGCGGAGGCCAGCCGGCGCCGGGGGTCGTCCTCGGCGATCGTCAGTGCCGCGAAGTAGCCGAGGGCGCGGGCCCGCTCGACAGCCACGTGCATGTCGGCCGCCTTGTGCTGCACGGCCTGGAAGGAGCCGATGGGGGCGCCGAACTGGTGCCGGGTGCGGACGTGGTCGAGGACCAGGTCCAGGGCGCGCCGGCAGGCGCCGACCATGGTCAGGGCCAGGCCGGTCAGGGCCTGGTGGCGGGCGCGTTCGGGGTCGGCGGCGCTGCGGCCGCGGGCGGGCACGCGTACGTGGTCGAACAGGACGTCGGCGATGTGCAGGACGGGGTCGAAGACGGCGGACCGTACGGCGCTCACGGCGGTGGCGGGTACGACGAAGACGCCTCCCGCGGTCACCACGGCCAGCTGTTCGGCCCGGTCGCCGTCCAGTACATGACGTCCGACGCCCTCCAGCACCCAGTCGCCGTTCTCGGCGCGGGCGGTGACGCCGCCGTACACGGCGGTGCCCGACCGCCCCGGTTCGGCGAGGTCCGGTGCGAGGGGGGCGAACTGGGTCATCGTCGCGAGGTAGGGCGTCGGGTCGGTGGCGCGGCCCAGCTCCTCCAGGACGATCGCCAGCTCGACGGCGTCGGCGGGGTCGGTCAGTTCGGTCCAGCCGAGATCGGCGTAGACCCGCCACAGCGGTTCCGGGTCGGCGCCTTCGTCGGCGATACGGCGGATCAGGGCCGGTGGGCACTCCTTCAGTACGGCCTTGTGCACGGTGTCCTGCCACAGCCGCTGCTCGGCGTCGAACTCCAACAGCATGGGGGCCTCCCCTGCCCGTGTACCGGCACATCGCGATGGAACGGCGAGAATAACATTCTCGCTCAGAGAAATTAAGAGTCTCGCCATAGGGAGAGGCAGTGTCCGACCTGGTCGGTAGGCCTGTTGTCGCTACACTGCAGTAAAGTTCTCCCCATGGCACAGAAGGCGGACCAGCCCTTGAGCACCCCCACCGAAGAGCCGGCCTGGAAGCAGCGCGCGGTCGAGCGTTCCACCCAGGCGGCCAAGCGCCGGGCCGAGCAGCGGGTGGAGCGGTTCCTCGACGCGGCCCAGGCGATCATGGCGGAGAAGGGGACGACGGACTTCACCGTCCAGGAGGTCGTCGACCGCTCCAAGCAGTCGCTGCGCAGCTTCTACCAGCACTTCGACGGCAAGCACGAGCTGCTGCTCGCCCTGTTCGAGGACGCCATGAGCAAGTCGGCGGAGCAGTTGCGCACCACCGCGGCCGAGCACTCGAACCCGCTGGACCGGCTCAAGGTCGCCCTGCAGACCCTGTTCGAGGACTCCTGCCCCAACCCGGCCGCGAAGCGCCCGCTGTTCACCGACTTCGCGCTGCGCCTGCTGGTCTCGCACCCCAACGAGATGCGGGTCGCGAACGCACCGCTGCTCGCCCTGCTCACCGAGCTGATGACGGACCTCGAGGAGGCCGGCCTGCTGCGCGAGGGCTTCAAGCCCCGCCGGGTGGCGGCCCTGACCATGCAGACCGTCATGTTCAACGCGCAGTCCAGCGGCCAGACGGGCTCCCACCCGATCACCGCCGACGAGATCTGGGACTTCTGCGCGAAGGGGTTCACGCTCAGCTAGCACTGAAGAAGCACATTCTCATAGAGGAAAATATCGCTTACTCTCGCTGGCATGCCCATTGCCACGAGTGAACTCTGGGACGACCTGCTCTCCTGCCTCGACCTTCGTCCGGCCCCGGACGGTACGGACTACGGGGCCCGGAACCAGCGACTCGGCTATCACCGGCTGTTCGGCGGGCAGTTGCTCGCCCAGTCCGTCCGGGCGGCCCGGCTGAGCTGCCCGGACAAGGGCATCAAGTCGCTCCACGTCCTGTTCCCGAGGGCGGGACGGCCCGAGGATCCCGTCCGCTACGAGGTGGTACGCCATCACGAGGGCGGCACCTTCGCCACCCTGACGGTCGTGGCCCGGCAGAAGCACGGCGTGGTCGCCACCGCCTCCGTCTCACTGCACTCCGCCGAGGACGGGCCGAGCCACCAGACCTCGGAACCGGTGCCGGCCGTCCTCGGCCCCGAGCACCGGATCGACTTGCATCTCCTCCCCTGGGAGACGCGCGCCGCGGCCGACCTGGACTCCGCCGAGACCGGCCCGCCGGAGTTCGCCCTCTGGATGCGCATGCCGACGGCCGATCCGGACCTGACACCGGCCCTCACGGCGTACGCCACCGATCTCACCCTCATCGGGACGGCCCTGCGCCCGCTCGACGGCATCGGCCAGCGCGATGCGCAGAAGGCGTTCACGTCCGCCGTCACCTCACACACGGTGTGGTTCCACCGCCCCTTCCGCGCCGACGACTGGCTGCTGTTGCGCCAGCACAGCCCGGTCCTGGCCCACGGCCGCTGCTTCGGCCGGGGCGACGTCTTCACGCGGGACGGCTCGCTGGTCGCCTCCTACGCCCAGGAAGCCCTGCTGCGTCTGGCCCGGGAGACGGCGTGAGACCCTACCGGGTCGTCCAGTGGGCCACCGGAACCATCGGCAGCCGCTCGCTGCGGGCCGTCGTCGAGCACCCCGACCTGTCGCCGGCGGGTTGTACGTCCACTCGGCCGGCAAGGCGGGGCTGGACGCGGGCGAGCTGTGCGGGCTCCCGACGACGGGGGTGACCGCCACGCGGGACGTCGGACACATCGTGGGCCTCGGGGCGAACTGTGTGCTGTACATGCCGCTCGTGTGCGACCTGGGCGAGGTCTGCCGGCTGCTGGAGTCGGGGGCGAACATCGTCACCACGCGCGGGCAGTTCCACCATCCGGGGAGCATGGATCCCACCGGGCGGTGAACGCGGTGCCGTTCGTATGCGCGGCGCAGCCCGGGATCCGTACGACCGCGGACCTGCCGCAGATCACGGCGCCCCTCAGCCGACCTCCACGACCATCGCGGAGCCCATCCCGCCGCCCGCGCACAGGGACGCCACGCCTATCCCGCCGCCGCGCCGCCGCAGTTCGTGGACGAGGGTGACCAGCATGCGGGCACCGGTGGCGGCGACGGGGTGGCCGAGGGAGCAGCCGCTGCCGTTGACGTTGACCGTTTCGGGGTCGAGGTCGAGGAGGCGGACGGCGGCGACGGTCACCGAGGCGAAGGCCTCGTTGATCTCGAACAGGTCGACGTCGGAGGTGGTGAGGCCCGCGCGGGCCAGCGCCTTGGGGATCGCCTTCACCGGGGAGAGGCCGGTCTCGGCGGGGTCGACGCCGACGGACGCCCAGGCGCGCACGGTCGCCAGGGCGGGCAGTCCCTCACCGGCCGCGACCGCCTCGCTCGCGACCACCAGGGCGGCGGCCCCGTCGTTCCCACCGCAGGCGTTGCCGGCGGTGATGCTGAACCCCTCGATCTCCGGATGCAGCGGCTTCAGCCCGGCGAGCTTCTCCGCCGACGTGTCCCTGCGCGGATGCTCGTCGACCGAGAAGAGCCCGTGCGGGGTCTCGATAGGCACGATCTCGGCGTCGAAACGGCCCTCGTCGATGGCGCGCACGGCGTTGCGGTGCGAGCGCAGCGCCCACGCGTCCATCTCCGCACGGGAGACGCCGGCCCGCTGGGCCACGTTCCAGCCGATGCAGATCGACATGTCGGCGTTGGGCGCGTCCGGCCGGTCGGGGTGGGTGGGCGGCAGCCACGGCTCGGCCCACTCCCCGTCGACCCGGAAGCGCGACTTCGGCGCCGTGGACGCCGAGTTGACCCCTCCCGCGACGACCAGCCCGTCCATCCCCGCCCGCACACTCCCGGCCGCGCCCGCCACGGCCTCCAGGCCCGCCGCGCAGTGCCGGTTGCAGGCCGCGCCGGGGACCGAGGTGAGCCCCGCGGTCAGCGCGGCGTGGCGGGCGATGACGCCGCCGCCGTAGAGGCCCTCGCCGAGGATCACGTCGTCGACGCGGTCCGGGTCGAGCCCTTTCGCCGCGGCGCCGACGATGTGGCGGGCCAGGTCGAAGGCGGTGGTGTCGCGCAGGGCGCCCTTGACCGCGGTGCCGACGGGGGTGCGCAGGGCGGACACGATGACTGCCTCGGGCATGGACGCCTCCAACTCGGTCACACCAACAGATGAGAATGCTACTCTCGCAAAACTAGAACATGACTCGCAAGGGAGCTGTCATGCAGATAGCGGGGTCGTCCGCGGTCGTGGTCGGCGGGGCGGGAGGTCTGGGCGAGGCGACGGTCCGCCGGCTCCACACGGCGGGTGCGGCGGTCGTCGTCGCGGACCTCGCCGACGACAAGGGCAAGGCCCTGGAGGCGGAGCTGGGCGTGCGCTACGTGCGCACCGACGCCACCAGCGAGGACGACGTGCGCGCGGCCGTCGGGGCGGCGCAGGCGCTCGCCCCGCTGCGGATCTCGGTGGACACCCACGGCGGCCCCGCGAGCGGCGGCCGGCTGATCGGCCGGGACGGCGAGCCCCTGGACCTGGCCGGGTTCCGGCAGACCATCGACATCTATCTGACCGGCGTCTTCAACGTGCTGCGCCTGACCGCCGCCGCCATGGCCCGGCACGAGCCCGTCGACGAGGACGGCGCCCGCGGTGTCGTCGTCAACACGGCGTCGATCGCCGCGTACGAGGGCCAGATCGGCCAGCTCCCCTACGCCGCCGCCAAGGGCGGGGTGGCCGCCATGACCCTGGTCGCCGCCCGCGACCTGTCCCCGCTCGGCATTCGCGTCGTCACGATCGCTCCCGGCACCTTCCTGACTCCCGCCTACGGCAAGGCCGGTGACCAGCTGGAGGCGTACTGGGGGCCGCAGGTGCCCCATCCCCGGCGCATGGGGCGCTCCCCCGAGTTCGCGTCCCTGGTCCAGCACATCTGCGAGAACGACTACCTCAACGGCGAAGTCGTCCGCCTCGACGGGGCGTTGAGGTTCCCCCCGAAGTGAGGTGTCACCGTCCTGACCAGTGTGGTGATCACGCGCATGAAGATCGTTACGGCAGCCTACTGACCGGTCAGCCGCGCGAGGGTCGAGCGGAAGTCCTCCGTCTGGAAGGACTGTTCCTCGGCCGTCGTCGCGAAGTCGAGGGTCGCGAGGACCGCCCGTTCCAGGTGCAGGTTGAGAAGCCTTTTCGTGCTCTCGACGGCCTGCCTGGGCAGTCCCGCGATCCGCTTGGCGCAGGCCGTCGCCTCGGCCAGGGGGTCGGCCACCACATGGTTCGCGAGGCCCATGGCGACGGCCTTCCCGGCCGGGATACGGGCGCCGGTCAGGGCGTACTCCTTGGCAAGCAGCAGGCTGGTGTGCAGAGGCCAGGTGAGCGGGCCGCCGTCGGCGGCGACCAGGCCGACCTGGACGTGCGGGTCGGACAGATAGGCGGACTCGGCGATGTAGACGGTGTCGCTGAGGGCGACGAGGCTGCACCCCAGGCCCACGGCGGGCCCGTTGACGGCCGCGACGACGGGGACCCGGCAGCGGACCATGCCGAGGACGATGTCCCGGCCGTGCGCGATGGTGCGGGCGCGCAGGTCCGCGTCCTGCCGGATCTCGTCGAGATAGCCGAAGTCACCGCCCGCCGAGAACGCCTTGCCCGCGCCGGTGAGCACCGCCGCACGGGCGTCGCGGTCCTCGCCCAGGCGAAGCCACAGCCGGGCGAGGCCGGTGTGGAGCGAGTCGTCGACGGCGTTGAGTGCGTCGGGCCGGTTCAGGGTGATGATCCGCAGCGGGCCGTCCGCCCGGACCTGGATCTCTTTTGGCATGCCGTACAGGTTCTCCGTCACGTCAGGCTCCCAGTCCGAGGATGCGCGAGGCGATGATGTTCTTCTGGATCTGCGAGGTGCCGCCCATGACGCTCTGCGCCCGGGTGTAGAGGTACGCGTTCAGCAGCTCCGGGTCGCCGGTGCCGCCGATCGCGAGGGCCGCGTGCCCGACCGTCTGTTCCGTCCAGGTCATCAGCAGCTTGTCCAACGACCCCTCCGGGCCGTGCGAGACCCCGTCCAGCTGCTCGGACAGCCGCCGCCTTACGTGCAGGCGCAGCATCTCCGTCTCCACGACGGCCCAGGCCAGCTCCGGTGGCGCGGCGCCCGGCGTGCGGGCGGCGAGTTCGCGTACGAGCTTGCCGTACCGGGCCGAGAAGCCCAGCGTCGCGGGCTCCCGCTCATGCCCCACGACCGTCATGGCGAGCGCCCAGCCCTCGCCGGGCGCTCCGACCATCTGGTCCGCGGGCACGGTCGCGCCGTCGAAGAGGACCTGGCCGAACTCCTTGGTCACCCCGTTCATCATCGTCAACGGGCGCTGCTCGATGCCGACTTGGTTCATGGCGATCACGAACGCCGAGAGGCCCTCGTGCCGGGGTACGTCGGGATCGGTGCGCGCGAGGAGCAGGCACCGGTCGGCGACGTCGGAGTAGCTGGTCCAGATCTTGTGGCCGCGCACGACGTAGGTGTCGCCGTCACGGGTGGCGCTGGTGGTCAGGGCCGCGAGGTCGGACCCGGCACCGGGTTCGCTGAAGCCCTGACACCAGCGCTCGGTGCCGTCGATCATGCCGGGCAGGAACCGGCGGCGCAGCTCCTCGCTGCCGTGCCGGCCCAGGCCCTGCACGAGGTAGCCGAGGCTGGGGCGGGCCGGGGTCCCGGCGCGGGCCAGTTCCTCGTCCAGGATGACGTCGTAGACGGGCGGCAGTTCCTGACCGCCGTACGCCTTGGGCCAGGACAGTCCGAAGAAGCCGGCCGCGTGGAGCGCCCGGTGCCAGTCCCCCTGCCGCGCCCAGTAGGCGTCGCCCGAGGTCGGGAACTCCCCGGCCCGCTCGGTCAGCCAGGTCCGCAGCCGCTCCCGGAAGGCGGCCTCCTGCGGGGAGTCACGAAAGTCCACGGTCGATCTCCTCCAGGCGTACGGGGAACAGCTCGGTGGACGCCAGGGCGCGCCGCAGATGGACGTGGGCGAGGCACTCCCAGGTGTTGCCGATGCCGCCGTGCACCTGGATCGCCGTCTCGCAGACGGTGCGGGCGGCGCGGGCGCAGTACAGCTTCGCGATCCGGGCCGCCCTGAGCGCCTCTTCGGGCGTGAGCTCGTCGACCGCCCAGGCCGCGTGCCGCAGCACGCTCACCGAGCCCTCGATGGACGCCAGTCCCTCGGCGAGCAGATGGGCCACGGCCTGGTAGGTGCCGATCGGCCTGCCGTACTGCTCACGCAGCTTGGCGTGGGCGACGGCCAGCGTGTGGGCGCCACGGGCCGTGCCGACCAGGTCGGCGGTGGTGGCCACGAGGGCCAACGCCCGTCGGCGGGCGCAGGTTTCGGCGCTCAGGGTGCCGATCCGTTCCGGCGGGCCGGTGACGGAGGCGTTGTGGCGGGTCAGGTCGGCGCCCGGGATGAGGGGGCCGATGTCGACGGCCAGCACACGGCCGCCTTCCGCGAAGACGCCCTTGCGCAGGCCCCGCGCGTCCCGCGCCCCGCCGTCCACGACGACGGTGGCCGCCGGGACCCCCGGGGCCAGGTCGTCGGCGAGTACGGGGCCCAGGAGCGGTACGTCGACCAGGCCGCGCCCGAACTCCTCGACCACCAGGGCGACTTCGACCCCCGACGCCCCGTCCGAGCGCAGGGCCCGCCAGCCGGTGGCCTCGACGGCCTTCTCCAGCCGTGCGATGCGGTCGCCGTCGTCCAGGTCGAGGACAGAGCCGGGACCGAGATGGTCGGCCAACCGGGCCGCCGCAGCGCGTAGTTGACGTTGTTCAGCTGTCAGACGGACATCCATGACGCTCCTTGAGGACCCGGCGCAGGACCTTGCCGGACGGCAGGCGGGGGATCTCTGGCACGAACTCCACATGGCTCGGTCGCTTGTAGGAGGCGAGCCGCGCGCCGACCAGTTCGATGAGCTCGGCCGCCGCCACCGGGCGGGTCGTGCGTACGGCCGCGACGATCGCCTCCCCGTCGGCCGGGTCGGGGACGCCGAACACCGCGCAGTCGGCGACCGCGGGATGGCCGTGCAGCACGGCCTCCACCTCCGCGGGCGCGACCTGGAACGCCCGCACTTTGATCATCTCCTTGGAGCGGTCGGTGAGCCGCAGCCAGCCGTCGGCGTCGAGACTGCCGACGTCCCCGGTCCGGTACCAGCCGTCGTGCAGGGCCTCCACCGTCGCCTCGGCGGGCAGATAGCCGGCCATCAGGGAGTCGGAGCGGACCTCGATCTCGCCGCTCTCCCCCGGCCCGACCGGCAGCCCGGTGTCCAGGGAGACCACCCGCGCGCTGACCCCCGGCACGGGCCGTCCCGGGGTGTCCAGGCGGGCCCCGTCGAGCGGGTTGCAGGCGATGACGGGCAGTTCGGTGGCTCCGTAGGCGGGCACCCAGCCGACCCCGGTGCGCCGGGTGACGGCCTCGGCGACGCTCGGGGTGACCGGTGTGGCGCCCCACATGATGTAGCGGAGCGAGGAGAGGTCGTACGACTCCAGCTTCGGGTGCGAGGCGATGGCGAGTGCGATGGGGGCGACGGCCATCTCGACGGTGATGCGGTCGCGTTCGATGTGCTGGAGCAGCCGGTCGAGGTCGAAGCGGCGGTGCAGCCGCAGCCAGGCGCCCGTCTCCAGGGCGGTGACGATGTTGAGGAGGCCGAGGATGTGCGAGGGCGGTGTGGCGATCTGGATGCGGTCCCGTGACGTCAGTCGCAGGGCGTCGCGCCAGTGCCGTACGGCGGCGGCGAGGGACGCGTGGGTGTGCCGTACGGCCTTGGGCATGCCGGTCGTGCCGGAGCTGAACACCAGGACGGCGTCGGCCTGTTCGGGGGATCGTGCGAAGGAGCCCGACCCGGGGGCGACCGGTTCGTCCAGGTGCCGCATCGGCATCAGTTCCGCCAGCACCGGATGGTCACCGACGGCGTGCCTCGCCCCGGTGATCTCCAGGGCGTGTTCCACCTCGCCCCGCTTCCAGGCCGGGCTGAGCAGCACGACCGCCGCGCCGAGCCGCCACACGGCCCGCACCGCGACCACGAACTCGGGCCGGTTGGAGGACATCAGCGCGACCCGCTCCCCCGCCCGCACACCTCGCCGCTCCAACTCGCCGGCCAGCCCGTCCGCGAGGCCCTCCAGTGCGGCCAGGGTGTACTCCCGGTCCTCGAAGACCAGCGCGGCCCGTTCTCTCATCTCTCGTCCCCGCCTGTTGAGAGGGTCCCATCTGCATGATGAGAATAGTATTCTCGCAGTGATAGAACCTTGATACCAGAGCCCGAGGAGGGTCGTCCATGGCGAGCCCCGCCCTGTTCCGGCGCGCGACCGTCGTCAAGATCGTCCAGGAGACTCCCGACGCCCGGACCTTCGTCCTCGACCCGCACGACGGCCCGTTCGCCTACCAGGCAGGGCAGTTCTGTGTCTTCCGGATCCGGGCCGACGGCAAGGAGCTGCTGCGCTCCTACTCGATGTCGAGCGCCCCGGAGACGGACGCCGAGCTGATGACGACGGTCAAGCGCGTCCCCGGCGGCAAGGTCTCCAACTGGCTGCACGACCATGTCGGCGAGGGCGACGAGGTCGAACTCACCCAGCCGCGGGGCCTGTTCTGTCTGCGTCCGGCACAGACTCCGCTGCTCGGCTTCAGCGGCGGCAGCGGCATCACCCCGATCCTCTCCCTGGCCAAGAGCGCGCTGGCCGCGACCTGCCGGCCGGTGCGGCTGCTGTGCGCCGACCGGGACCGGGCCTCGGCGATCTTCGACGCGGCGCTGACGGAGCTGGCCGCCAAGTTCCCGGGCCGGCTGACCGTCGTACGGCATCTCGATGCCGAGCGGGGACTCCTCGACGCGGACGCGATACGGGAGTTCGTCGGTGCGGAGGGCGGTGCGGACGCGTATGTGTGCGGGCCCGAGCCCTTCATGGAGCTGGTGGAGACGGTGCTGCCGGGGCCGGGCCGGGTGTTCAGCGAGCGGTTCGGCGCAGCGCCCGAGCCACCGCCCGTGGCACAGCCGGTGGACAGCGGCACCGTCACCATCGTCCTCGGCACCAAGCGCGCCACCATCACGAAGCACCCGAACGAGACGCTTCTGCAGAGCGCCCGGCGGGCCGGCCTCACCCCGCCCTTCTCCTGCGAGGCGGGCAACTGCGCCACCTGCATGGCCAGGATCACCGAGGGCAGCGCCACCATGCGTGTGAACGACGCCCTGACGCAGGACGAGGTGGCCGAGGGCTATGTCCTCACCTGTCAGGGCGTACCCGACGAGGGATCAGTCACCGTCCACTACGAGTGAGCCCAGCTCGGGCGGCGGGCCGTAGGCGGGCTCGTATCCGGCGATCCTGATGGGACTGCCGACCAGCCTGAAGTCACCGGCCTGCACGATCACCTCGGGTGTCGCCGCCAGGGCCTCGGGGAGTGTGCGGACGGCCGCCGCCGCGATGCCGAGCGGCCGCAGCCGGGCCTCCCAGCGCTTGGCGGTGTCGGAGCTCAGTGCCCGCGTGACGACGTCGAGGACCTCGTCCCGCCGCTCCGCCCGCTCCGCCATGGTCGGGAAGCCCTCGACACCGGCCTCCGCGGCGAAGGTCTTCCAGAAGCCGTCGTGCGTGATGAACAGGGCCAAGTGGCCTGCCGCCGTGGGGAACAGCTGGGCCGGCACGTAGTACGCGTGCGCGCCGAACGGCAGCCGGCGCGGCTCGACCCCGTCGTTGAGGTAGGCGGACGCCCGGTAGTTGAGCTGGGACAGCATCACGTCCCGCAGCGCCACGTCGACCTGCCCGCCGCGGCCGGACACGATCTGGGCGAGCAGTCCCAACGCGGCGGTCAGGGCGGCGGAGTTGTCGACCGAGGAGTACCCGGGCAGGGTCGGCGGGCCGTCGGGGTCGCCGGTGAGGGCGGCGACACCGGTGGCGGCCTGGATGACGTAGTCGAAGGCCGGGTCGTCACCGGCGTCCAGGCCGTAGCCGGTGACGGCCACGCAGACGATCCGCTCGTTGTACCGGCGCAGACTGTCGTACGTCAGCCCCAGCCGTCGTACGACCGACGGCTTGAGGTTGACCAGCAGGGCGTGCGCGTCGGCCGCCAACTCGCCCAGGTGTGCCTGCCCTTGGTCCGTGGTGAGGTCGAGGCAGATGCTGCGCTTGCCGCGGTTGATGCTGGCGAAGTAGGCGTCGCCGACCTGGCGCGAGAGGTCCCCGCCGGGCGGCTCGACCTTGGTGACCTCGGCGCCGAGGTCGGCGAGGTGCATGGTGGCGAACGGGCCCGCGAGGATGTGACCGACTTCGAGGATGCGCAGGCCCGCAAGGGGTCCGGGGGTCACCTGAGCTCCGCCGCGAGGTCCGCGATCATCTCCCGGGTGCGGCGTTTGGAGGCGACCAGTTCGTCGCGGCCCTCGCCGATGGGCAGCAGACGTACGGAGAGATCGGTGACGCCCGCGTCCGCGAAACGCCTGAAGCGCCGGCGGATCGCCGTCTCGTCGCCCGCCGCGCACAGGTCGCCGACGTCCCTGGCGTCGCCGTGGTCCAGCAGCCGCCGGTAGTTGGGCGAGATCTCGGCCTCGCCCAGGATCCGGTTGGCGCGCTCGCGGGCGGCGTCGACCTCGGACGGGGCGCACAGACACACCGGGATGCCGGCGACGACGCGGGGTGCCGGGCGTCCGGCGCTCTCGGCGGCCTTCGTGATGCGCGGGACGACATGGTCGGCGACGGCGCGTTCGTCGGCCATCCACAGCACGGTTCCGTCGGCGCGCTCCCCGGCGAGGGCCAGCATGACCGGGCCGAGGGCGGCGAGGAGGATCGGCAGCGGGGCCACGGGGGCGAGATCGAGGGGGTTGTGGACGGTGTAGGTGCGGTTCTCGACGTCGACGGGGCCGGGGCCGCGCCATGCCGCGTCGAGGACGTCGAGGTAGTCGCGGGTGAGGCCGGCCGGGCGGGCGTAGGGCAGGCCGAGCATGTCCTGGATGATCCAGTGGTGCGAGGGGCCGACGCCGAGCGCGAGCCGTCCGCCGGTGGCCGCCTGCGTGGAGAGGGCCTGACGGGCCAGGGCGACGGGGTGCTGGGCCTGGAGGGGGACGACGGCGGTGCCCAGCTCGATGCGGGTGGTCCGGGCCCCCATCAGCGCCACCGCGGTCAACGCGTCGAAGTCCGTGGGGACTTGGGGGATCCAGGCGGTGTCCATCCCGGCCGACTCGGCCCACTCCACATCCGCGAGCATCCGCTCGGCCTTGCGCGCCGAGTCCCCCCGCTCGGGCCCGATCATGACTCCGATCCGCACGTTCCCTCCAGGTGTCAGGGCGAGGTGAGGGCGCGTACGTCCGCCACCACGACGTCAAGGGGTGTTCCGGTGGGGAACACGGCAGCGGCGCCCGCGGCCTTCAGGCGCGGCACGTCCACCGGCGGGATGGTGCCGCCGACGACGACGGTGATGTCCCCGGCGTCCGCCGCTCTCAGGCCCGCCACGGTCCTGGCGGTCAGCGCCAGATGCGCCCCGGACAGCATGC
The DNA here is from genome assembly GCF_000972385.1 of Streptomyces sp. WM6386. Classification (GTDB taxonomy): domain Bacteria; phylum Actinomycetota; class Actinomycetes; order Streptomycetales; family Streptomycetaceae; genus Streptomyces. Next base: position 88,884 of record NZ_JXTE01000014.1, on the reverse strand, counting down.
TGAGGCCGACCATCGCGACGTCCTCCTGGACGGCGGTCGCCACGATGTCCTCGACCTTCTGCCGGATGCCGGTGAAGACGACCTCGAACCCGGCGTCACGCAGCGCCCGCGCGACGATCTTGGCGCCTCGGTCGTGGCCGTCGAGGCCGGGCTTGGCGATGAGGATCCGGGTGCCCATCAGAACACCACCGGCTGCTGGAACTCGCCCCACACGTTCTTGAGGGCGGTGACCATCTCGCCGACCGTGCAGTAGGCGCCCGCGCAGTCGACGAGCGGACCCATGAGGTTGTCGGTGCCCTCGGCGGCGCGCGCGAGGGCGGCCAGTCGGGTGCGGACGGCGGCCGGGTCACGCTCGGCCTTGACCCGGGCGAGCCGTTTCAGCTGAGTCTCGCGGCCCCTGGCGTCGAGTTCGTAGGTGGCGATGTCGGGGGCCGGCTCGTCCTCGTCGGCGTACCGGTTGACGCCGATGACGGGCCGCTCGCCCGCCTCGACCGCCCGATGGACACGGTAGGCCTCGTCCGCGATGAGGCCTTGCAGATAGCCGTCCTCGATCGCCCGGACCATGCCGCCGTGCCGCTCCAGATCCGCCATGATCCCGACGATCCGCTCCTCGGTGGCGTCGGTGAGCGCCTCGACGAAGTACGAGCCGCCGAGCGGGTCCGCGACCCGGGCGACACCGGTCTCGTGGGCGAGGATCTGCTGGGTGCGCAGGGCGAGCGTGGCCGACTCCTCGCTGGGCAGCGCGAAGGGCTCGTCCCAGGCGGCCGTGAACATCGACTGGACACCGCCGAGCACGGAGGCCAGCGCCTCGTAGGCGACCCGGACGGTGTTGTTGCGGGCCTGCGGCGCGTACAGCGAGGCACCGCCCGCGACACAGCCGAAACGGAACATCGCCGCCCTGTCGGAGCTCGCCCCGTAACGCTCCCGGACGATGGTCGCCCAACGCCTGCGCCCCGCCCGGTACTTGGCGATCTCCTCGAAGAAATCGCCGTGCGTGTAGAAGAAGAAGGAGACCTGCGGTGCGAACTGATCGATCGTCATACGCCCGCGCTCCAGCACGGTGTCGCAGTACGTCACCCCGTCGGCGAGCGTGAACGCCATCTCCTGCACGGCGTTGGCCCCGGCGTCGCGGAAGTGCGCGCCGGCGACGGAGATCGCGTTGAACCGCGGCACCTCGGCCGCACAGAACTCGATGGTGTCGGCGATCAGTCTGAGCGACGGCTCCGGCGGCCAGATCCAGGTCCCGCGGGAGGCGTACTCCTTGAGGATGTCGTTCTGGATGGTCCCGGTCAGCTTCGCCCGCGGCACGCCCCGGCGCTCGGCGGCGGCCACATGGAAGGCGAGCAGGATCGCCGCCGTGCCGTTGATGGTGAAGCTGGTGCTGATCCGGTCCAGCGGGATGCCCTCGAAGAGCACCTCGGCGTCGGCGAGGGTGTCGATGGCGACACCGACCCGCCCGACCTCCTCGCTCACCTCGGGGTCGTCGGAGTCGTAGCCGCACTGGGTGGGCAGGTCGAGGGCGACCGACAGTCCGGTGCCGCCCTGTTCCAGCAGATACCGGTAGCGGCGGTTGGACTCCTCCGCGGTACCGAACCCCGAGTACTGCCTGAGCGTCCACAGCCGGCCCCGGTAGCCGGAGGCGTAATTGCCGCGCGTGAACGGGAAGTCCCCGGGTTCCGGCGGCTCGACGACCCGGTCCGCCGGTCCGTAGACCGGCTTGAGCGGGATGCCGGACGAGGTCTGGGCGAAGTCATTCATCGTACGGATACGCTACTTGCAGAAAATGAGAATGCCAATACCACTACAGAGAATCGGATCCCGTCTACGCTCACGGCATGGAACAGGTGGACCTCGACGACTGGCACACCGCCGATCCGACGCGCGTCGCGGAGGCCGCCGCCCGGGTGGCCGACTCCCTCCCGCTCACCATCGGGATCGCGACACGGCGGCCGCCGGAGCGGTTGAGGCCGCTGGTCCAGGCACTGACGCTGACGCTCGCCGGCCCCCAAGTGGACAGTCCCGGCCATGAGTTGGTGCCTGTGGCCGACCCGTGGAAGGCGTTCGCCGCGCTGGCCGAGGTCGGCGACCGCCACCCGCAGGCCACCGTGACGCTGGGCCGACTGCTGCGGCAGACCCCCTCGCTCACCACCCTCGACGGGCTGGCCGCGGAGGCGGCGGCCTATTCCATGCTCTTGGGCGGAAACGAGTTCGCAGCCTGGCTCGCCGAACGTGGCCCGCGGGCGGTACTCGCCGACGGGGAGTGCGTCCGGCTGTCGCGGGACGGCGGCAGGCTGTCGATCCTGCTGGACCGCCCCGCGCGGCGCAACGCGTTCGCCTTCCGGATGCGTGAGGAGCTCTACGACGCCCTGGAGGTCGCCGCCCTCGACGACTCGGTCGAGGAGGTGGAACTCGCCGGTGCGGGACCGGTGTTCTGCAGCGGAGGCGACCTGGCCGAGTTCGGCACCGCCCGCGATCTCGTGGCCGCGTATCTGGTACGGCTCGACCGGGCACCGTGGCGGCTCATCGACCGCCTGAGGGACCGGGTCACGGTACGCGTACGGGGCGCGGCCGTCGGCGCCGGCATCGAGATGGCCGCGTTCGCCGGGCGCGTGGTGGCCTCGCCGGGCGCCTTCTTCCAGCTGCCGGAGGTCCGGATGGGGCTGGTGCCCGGCGCGGGCGGCACAGTGAGTGTGCCGCGGCGGATCGGGCGGTGGCGGGCGGCGTGGCTGATGCTGAGCGGCGCCCGGCTGGACGCCGGGACCGCCTTGCGGTGGGGGCTGGTGGACGAGGTCGACGACCATGACCGGTGATGTGCTGCTGCGGGGCGTGTCGGTGCGGTCTTGGCAGGGCAGCCCGGTCGACTGCCGGGTCCGTGGGGATGTCGTGGCGGAGATCGGCCCTGGGCTTCCGTCGCGGGACGACGAATTGGTCGTACGAGGTGAGGGGGGCGCTCTGCTTCCGGGGCTGGCCGACCACCATCTGCACCTGGCGGCCATGGCGGCGCGGGAGTCGTCGCTCGACGTGTCCGGTGTCTCCCGCGACGCTCTGGCCGGGTCGATCGCGCGGGCCGTACCGGGCGAGGACGGGTGGGTGCGGGCGGTGGGGTACGACGAGGTCGTCCACGGTGAGCTCGACCGGGATGTCCTCGACGGGTGGAACCGGGTGCTGCCGGTGCGGGTGCAGCATCGTTCCGGTGCGCTGTGGGTGGTCAACTCGGCGGGGCTGGAGCGGCTCGGGGTCACCGGTGTCGAGCGCGGGCTGCTGTGGCGCGCCGATGCCTGGCTGCGCGAGCGGCTCGGCGCTCGTCCGCCGTCCCTGCGGGCGGTGGGCGCGCGGCTGGCCGCCCTCGGGGTCACCCATCTCGCGGACGCGACCCCGGACGAGGGGGCGGCCGAGGCCGTGGCGGACGCGGTACGGCGGGACGAACTCCCCCAGCACGTCATGCTGATGGCCGCCGGCCGCGGCCCCGCGGATCATCCCCGGCTGAGTGCCGGCCCGGTGAAGCTGGTGGTAGCCGATCACGCGCTCCCCGACATCGGCGACCTCACCGAGCGCATACGGCGGGCCCACGCCGCCGGCCGCCCGGTCGCCGTGCACTGTGTGACCCGCGTGGCCCTCGCCCTGACCCTGGCCGCGGTGGACGGGGCCGGCGTCCTGCGGGGCGACCGCGTGGAGCACTGTGCCGTCGCCGACGCGGCCCTGGCCAAGGAGTTGGCGGTGCGCGGGATCACGGTGGTCACCCAACCGACGCTGGTGGCCCGGCGCGGTGACGACTACTGGGACCGCGTCGAGCCCGAGGACCGGCCGGACCTGTGGCCGTACGCCGGTCTGCTGCGGGCGGGCGTACGGGTGGCGGCGAGCAGCGACGCGCCGTACGGGGATCCCGACCCCTGGGCCTGTCTGCGTGCGGCGGCGGAGCGGCTCACTGCCTCCGGGCGGGTGCTCGGCCCTGGTGAGCGCGTCCCGGCCGCCACGGTCCTGAGCGGCCTGCTGTCCCCGCTTCTCGATCCGGGCGGCCCGCCGCGGCGCGTCGCACCGGGGCAGCCCGCCGATCTCGTGCTTCTGGACCGGCCGCTGAGCGAGGCCCTGCGCGCGCCCGACGCGGGGCAGGTGCGCGCCACGTTCATCGCCGGGCGGGTCGTGCACGGATGAGGGCGTTGTCGGCGCCCGTCTCGGCGGCGGCACCCTGCGGGTCGGGCGGTCGTGGCGGGAGAACCTGTTGAGTCCGGCCGAGCAGCGGGCAGGTGACCGTCCATCCGTCGCCGCCGTCCCGTCGTACCGGATGCGAGCCGTGCTCCGCCTCCCGCGCCCCGACGAATGGCTGGCCGATCTCGGCGTCGACCTCTTCGACGAGGAGACACGCGACCGAACCTGAGCGCGCCGCTCTCAGGGGCGTGCGCCGCGCTGGTCGAGCCTCTTCAGGGCGGTCTCGCCCCACTTGAGGTTCGACCGTTCGAAGGCCATGCCGCCGAGCAGCGTGAGATAGGGCCCGATGCGGTCGGCCTCGGCGAAGTACTCGTCCTCGGTGCGGCCGGCCAGCATGCGCTCCCGCATCCGCTCGTACCGGGCCAGCTTGGCGGTGGACCGCTCCACGCGCTCGACGATCGCGGTCCGTACGGCGTCGGCGTCACCGATGTCGACGCACTGGACCTTGACCATCAGCTCGTCGCGGATGGCGGTCGGCTTCGCGGGCACGTCGGCGATGTACGCACGCAGGATCTCCAGACCGGCCTCGGTGAGGGAGAACAGTCGCTTGTTGGGGCGGCGTTCCTGCTGGACCACGCGGGCGCGGACGAGGCCTTCGGTCTCCATGCGCTCCAGCTCGCGGTAGAGCTGCTGCGGGGTGGCCATCCAGAAGTTGGCGACGGAGGCCTCGAAGCCCTTGGCGAGGTCGTATCCGGAGGCCTCGCCCTCCAGGAGGGCGGCCATCACCGCGTTGCGCAGAGCCATGGGACCAACCTAATTGATTAGTCAATGGGGTGCATGGCAGCAGGCCGGGGCATCGCGAGCAGCTCGGGTCGCTTGGCATGCCGGCCGTCGCCGGACGACCGGCGCCGGACCCGCCGTACGAGCCAGGGGCCGAGGAAGGAGCCGGCCCAGCGCAACTCCCCGCCGACCGCCCGCAGGCCGGAGGCCGCCCGTGGGTCGGCGGGCAGCGGGCGGGTCCAAGCGTCGTCGCTGCCCGGCAGGTCGAGGGCCTGGGCCACGGCGGCGGCGATCCGGGCGTGGCCGAGCGGGCCGGCGTGCAGCCGGTCGGGGCTCCACAGGCGCGGGTCGGTCACGACCGGGTGGTGGGAGGTCTCGGCGACCACGACCCCGTGCCGGGCGGCGGCCTGTCGGATGCGGTCGTTGAGGGCGATGATCCTGGGGGCGATCGGGCGGGCCAGCGGGGTGATCCGGGCGATGTCCGGGAAGGTCACCGTCGCCACCCGGGCGCCCTGCGCGGTGAGTGCGGCGAACATCGCCTCCAGGTGACCGGCCACCTCGTCGGCGTCGAAACGGGGCCGCAGCAGGTCGTTGACCCCGGCGACGACCGTGGCGAGGCCGGGCTCCAACGCGAGGGCAGGCGCGAGCTGTTCGTCCCGCACCTGCCCGGCGAGACGGCCACGCACGGCGAGGTTGGCGTAGAGGAGCTCCGGTGTGTCCCGGGCGAGGTGCTCGGCGAGCCGGTCGGCCCATCCGCGCAGTCCTCGTACGTCGTCGCCGTCGCCGCACCCTTCGGTCTGGCTGTCACCGAGGGCGACGTACCGCAGAGGTCCGTTCTCCGTCATCGCCGACCGCCTCACTTAGCCAAATAGACACCTACTAACATTGTTGACTATAGCCGGGCCGCCGTCACATCCCAAGAGCCGAGAACGACCCCAAAACCGCTTGCCTCTCCGCAGGGGTGCTGGATGCAATGTCCGGCATGATCACCTCTGCGCACCCACCCCGGCGAGACGGATCGTCCGTCCGGATCGGCGTCCTCGTTCCGCTCACTCGCCCTGGCTGGGTCGAGGCGGGCCGGCACGTGCTCGCGGGCCTCGAACTGGCCGCTCGCGAAGTCAACGACACCGGCGGGATCGCCGGCAGACCCCTGGAACTGGTGGTCCGGGACACCGCGGCCGATCCGGAGAAGGCCGCGGCGGCCGTGGACGAGTTGGCTCGCCTGGGTGTGGCCGCCCTCGCCGGGGAGTATCACAGCGTCGTCGCGCGGGCCGCCGCCGGCCGTGCCGACGCCCTCGGAGTGCCGTTCCTCTGCTCGTCGGCGGTGCTCGACGCGCTCACGGAACAGCCGACGGACTGGGTCGCGCGCCTTTCGCCGCCGCAGTCCCGCGGCTGGCGGATCTACGCGGACTTCCTCCTCGGCGCGGGCCACAGCCGTATCGCCATGGCGACGCAGCCGAGTGTCTACTGGGCATCCGGGACCCGCATCCTGCGGGACCACCTCGCTGAGCGCGGCGGCACCGTCACCGAACTCGACATGAGCGCGCTGGCTCCTGCGGCAGTGTGCGACGCGCTCGTCGAGCAGCGCGCCACAGCCCTCCTTCTTCTCGTCGGACACCCGGAGCCGGCCGTCCCGATCGTCGAGTCCGTCCGCCGCGACCGGCGTCTCGCCGAGGTCCTGATCGGTGCGCCGGCCGGGCAGCCGGAGCTCACCGAATGGGCCACGCTGCTGGGCGAGGACGGCGCCGGGGTCCCGTTCCTGCGCTATCTGCCCGAGCACCTCACCCCGCTCGGTGCGCAAGTCGAGACGGCCCTTCGCGAACGGCTCGGCGAGGCGCCCTCCTTCGTGGCCTTCGAGGGCTACGACACGGTCGCCGTCCTCGCCGACCTGCTGCGTACTCACGGCACGGACCGGGCGCGCATCGCCGTATCCTGGCCGCACGTCGCGGTCGAGGGCACCCGCGGGCGGATCGGGTTCTCCCGCACGCCGGGCATCAGTGTGTGGCAGTGGGCCTCGCCGCCGGTCCAGGTCGTCGATCGCGATCCGTCGGAACCCGGCCGCTTCCGGATCCTTCACTCGGGCTGAGAAACGCGGCGCACGGCGAGGAGCGCCGCCTTCGTCCTGCCCAGGCGGCGTGCCCGTGCTCCACGACCGCCGACCGTCCCGCGAGCGGGTGTGCACCGGATGCCACCACAGGGCTTCCTGGAGAGACACGGACTCGTAGGGCGCCTCGCGGGACATCCGTTTACCCGCGACCGCCGAACACGCAGACGGGGAAGCACCGGACGGGCTCCCGGCGGGTCGGTGGCCGGGAGCCCGTTGGGCGGTACGGCGTGCGGTAGCCACTCCCTCCCGTGCGGAAGGGGCGCGCCGCTGTCACGGCTTGCGGCCCACGCCCCCGAAGTCGTCGACCTCCGGCCCCTCGGTGCCGGCCGGTCCCGGGCGCCAGCGGGAGACCGAGACCACCCCGGGGTCGACCAGCTCCAGGCCGTCGAAGAAGCGGGCCAGCTCCTCGGGGCTCCGGTTGACCCGCGGGTTGTCGCCCGCCTCGTTCCACTGCTCGATCATGGTGCGCATGCCCTCGGGGTCGAGCACCTCGGTGTCGTCGCAGAGCACGACGTGGCTTCCGGAGGGCAGTGCCTCGACCAGCCGCCCGACGATGTCGTACGCCTGGTCGTCGACGATGTGGGCGGTGATCCCCAGCAGCACGAGCGCGATGGGCTCGGTGAAGTCCAGCGTCTCGGCGGCGGTCCGCAGGATGCCCTCGGGGTCGCGGATGTCGGCATCGATATAGGCGGTCACGCCCTCGGGCGAGCTGGTGAGCAGGGCCTCGGCATGGGCGAGCACGACGGGGTCGTTGTCGACGTAGACGATCCGGGTCTCCGGGGCGATCCGCTGGGCGACCTCGTGGGTGTTGTCGGCGGTGGGCAGCCCCGTGCCGACGTCCAGGAACTGGCGTATACCCACCTCGCGGACGAGGTGTTCCACCGCACGGACGAGGAAGGCCCGCTGGGCCCGGGCTATGTCGAGAATCTGCGGGTTCGCCTCGACGATCTGGTCACCGACGAGGCGGTCGATCTCGTAGCAGTCCTTGCCGCCCAGCCAGTAGTTCCAGATCCGGGCGGAGTGAGGCACGTCGCTGTTGATGAGCTTGGCGTCAAGTGGCATGCGAACTCCCGGAGTTGATCTGTCTGGCCTCACCTCACCGCCTGCCGGTACGACACGTCAAGCGCTGCCCGGAAACGGCCGGGTCACGGGTGCGGACAACGCCTTAGTTGCACACCACTGAGCAATACCCCGGGCGCCACTCCGCAGCAGGCGCAGGCCGTGCTGCGGAGCGCGTCGGCGTCTGAGCGGACGCCACCGGAGGCCGGAGCCCTCGCTCCGGCCTCCTCACCCCGATACGGGCGCGATCGATAGGCTGCGACCGTGGAGAACAGCACCGAGACAGCCTGCCGGATCTGCGGATACGACGACTCCGACGCGCTGTTCGACGAGTACGGCGTTCCGCAGTACGTCATCTGCCCATGCTGCGGCAACGAGTCCGGCCTCGGCGACGACTCCGTCTCACAGGTGCGCGAACTGCGCGGTCTCTGGGTCGCCACCGGTGCCCCCTGGGCCGAGCCCGGGATGAGGCCGGACGACTGGGATGTACTGCGGCAGTTGACCGCCGTCCCACCACAGTGGCGCTGACGCCGCCGGACACCCGGTGCCTCCCGGCCTCACGAGCGGCTCAGATGAGAGGCGAACCGGGCTCGTCGGGCCGGATACGGCCGCGCCAGGCGCCGGTCTCGCCGCCGCGGTGCTCGATGTAGTCCTTGAAGCGCCGCATGTCTCCCTTGATGCGGCGGTCGAGCACACCCAGCATGTCCGCGCTCTTCTCGGCGACACCACTGGGCTCGACGTCCATCGTGAGCTCCACCCGCGTGTGCGTCGGGTCCAGCTCCTGGAACCTGACCGTTCCGCGCTGGCGGACGTCACCCTCGATGACCCGCCAGGTGATCCGGTCGTCCGGGAGCTGGTCGACGATCTCGGTGTCGAACTCGCGCCGCACCCCACCGATCTTGGTCGTCCAGTGGTTGTGCTTGTCGTCGAGCTGGCGCACCTCCTCGACGCCCTCCATGAACTGCGGGAACTCCTCGAACTGCGTCCACTGGTTGTAGGCGGTGTGGACGGGGACCTCGACGTCCACCGATTCCTTGACCGTGCTCATCAGCTCTCCTCCTCAACTCTCGTCGTCCGCGCCGGGTACCCGGGGGAAGCGGAGCGAAGACCGCCGGTGCGTACGGTTCCACGCGCCGGCCCGCGAAACGCGCCGCCTGACCCGGATCCCCGAGCGCTTCACGGAGAACAGCCGGGGAACTCGGCTTCCCATGAACGCACCCGCAGACGATCACCGGTCGTACTGGATCGACACCGCACCCCCGGGAACCCTGGGCCCGCCGCTGGAATCCGACCTCACGGTCGACGTCGCCGTCGTCGGCGGCGGCATCGCGGGCCTCAGCACCGCCTGGGAACTGGCCCGCGCCGGCCGCCGAGTGGCCGTCCTGGAGGCCGACCGGATCGCCACCGGGGTCACCGGGCACACGACCGCCAAACTGAGCGTCCTGCACACGCTCGTCTATGCCCGGCTGCGCCGAACCCGGGGACCCGAGGCCGCGAAGCTGTACGCGCGGTCGCAGACGGAGGCCGTCCGGCATGCCGCCGAGATCGTGGACGAGCTCGGCATCGACTGCGACTGGGAGGACACGGCAGCCTTCACCTACGCCCAGGACCCGGCCGGCACCGAGGAGCTGAAGGCCGAGGCGGACGCCGCGCGGGAGGCGGGGCTGCCCGCCGAGTACGTGACCGAGACCGATCTGCCGTTCTCCGTCGCGGGCGCCGTCCGGGTGACGGAGCAGGCGCAGTTCCATCCCCGCAAGTACCTCCTGGCACTCGCCGAGGACCTGGTCCGGCAGGGCGCGGTGATCCACGAGCGGACCCGCGTCGTGGACCTCGACGAAGGCCGTCCCTGCACGCTGAGGACCGAAGGAGGAGCGACGGTACGGGCCGACGACGTCGTGGTCGCCACGCACTACCCCGTCTTCGACCGGGCGCTGCTCTTCACCCGCCTGTCCCCGCGCCGGGAGCTCGTCCTGACCGCGCCGATCCCCGCCGGCCTCGATCCGCACGGCATGTTCATCACACGCGAGCAGGGCACCCGATCCGTGCGCACCGCCCCGTACGAGGACGGACAGCGGCTGCTGATCGTCACCGGCGAGCACTTCACGCCGGGCACCGGCGATGTGAACGCCAGGTTCGAACGGCTCGCCGACTGGGCCACCGAGCACTTCGGCGACCTGGACTTCACGCACCGATGGGCCACGCAGGACAACGACTCCACCGATGCCGTACCGCTCGTCGGCCCGCTGCACGCGGGTGCCCATCACACCTACGTGGCCACCGGCTTCGGCGGTTGGGGAATGAGCGGCGGCATCATGGCGGGCCGTCTTCTCGCACAGCAGATCACCGGTCGCAAGTCCGCCTGGAGCGACCTGTACGACCCCCGGCGCGTCCGCACCGTGGTCAGTGAGGCCCCCGCCTTCCTCAAGAACCAGGCCAAGGTCGCCCGGCACTTCGTCGGGGACCGTCTGGCGTCGGCCGCGGGGGGCTCGGTGGATGACATCGCCCCGGGAGACGGGGCCGTCGTCCGCGTCGGCGGACAGCGCTGTGCCGTCCACCGCGACGAGAACGGACAGCTCCACGCCGTCTCCGCCCGCTGTACGCACCTGGGCTGCCTGGTCGCCTTCAACCCGGCGGAACGCGCCTGGGAGTGCCCGTGCCACGGGTCCCGTTTCACCCCCGACGGAGACATCGTGCAGGGGCCCGCCGTACGGCCCCTGGAGAAGCGGGACATCCGACCCCGCCGGCTCCCGCACGAGACGGAACGACGACCTGACGAACACTCCTGACGGACTGTGCAGGGGCAATGGGGACCCTGGCGACGCCCCGGCCGCGCCCGGGTTCCCTGGCGCGGCCGGGGCGTCTGCCGGTCAGCCGTCGTCGCGGTCCAGGAAGGTCTTCACACCCTGGGCCGTGAGGGCGAGTTGCTCGGGAGTACCGGCGTCGATGACGAGCGTCAGGCTCTCCGAGGGCCAGTCGTGGGCGAGGGCGCCGAGCACCACGCTGCGGTGCCGTCGGATCTGCGGCAGGGCCCGCTCCATGCGGGCGAGCGTGGTGAAGACGGGGACCAGTTCGGTCCCGTCCTCCTGTTCGTACACGGGCAGACTCAGGGCCTTCGGTCCCGGCCCCTCCCCGTTGATCAGCGCGGGAACCAGTACCTCGGTGCCGGCCAGCGTACTCAGCGCGGCCTCGTCCGCGCCCTTGTCGACGACCGTGCGCAGGGCCTGCTGGGCCGCGGAGGCGGCACTCTCGCGAGAGGGCTCGGTCATGGTTCTTCCCGTCGCCGTGGGTGTGCCCGGCCGTCGGACACGAGCCGGAGGACACCGAGTACCCGGACCCCCGGCGTCGATGTGCGCGCCGTCGGCGGTCGGACCTGTGGTGATTCCTATGCGCTGGTCAGCAGCTGTGGCGACAGTTCCTTGATGAGGGTGTTGGTCCAGCGCATCTGCCGCAGGGTCCGCGGATGGCAGTCGGTGGCCAGGTCGAGGAGCCGCTCGTCGCGGGTGGCCTTCGCGGCCTGGGCGAGCATCTCCCAGTGCAGGGAGTTGCGGCTCGCGGCCAGGTGCAGGTCGCACAGGTCGTGCAGGAGCAGCAGGCCGGCTTCGGGGCGTCGGCCGAGGGCTTCGGCGGCCTTCTCCCGCAGGGCGGAAAGGGCGCCGGGTGACGGGTCGTCCTTCGGACCGTCGAGGTCGAGGCCGTAGTGGCGGCCGGTGTCGGCGAGCCGGGCGCTGTGGTGGCGGGACCACTGGGCGAGGTCGCCCGCCACATGGTGGACCTCGTGGTCGGTGCGGTGACGTTCGGCGGTTGCCAGCAGGTCTCGCTCCAGCGCGCGTTCGCCGTCGTGCAGGGCGCGGAGGATGTGGGCGATGCCGCTCATGTGCGGCTCCCGGCGTCGGCGTCGGTCCGCTCCCGGACCGACGGTGTGGCGCGGCGGGCGACGAGGGTGACACGGGCCGCACACGTCTTGAACAGGGGTTGCTTGGAGACCGGGTCCCAGTCGGTGATGGTGCCCTCGTTGGCGGCACGGCCGGCGCTCCCGTCCGGGGGCCGGTGGCCCTCGGGTGTGTCCCAGTAGCCGTAGTGGAACGGCACGAACACCACGCCGTCCCGCATGGCGGTGGTCCGCAGCCGGGCGCGCACCGCACCGCGCGGGGTGCCGACCCGGACCAGATCGCCGTCGGACAGACCCTGGCGGGCGGCCTCGGCGGGTGACATCTCCGCCCATACGTCGGGGGCGGCGGCGTTCAGCTCGGGAGCGCGGCCGGTCTTCGTGCGGGTGTGGAAGTGGTGGACGGTCCGGCCGGTGACCAGCTGCACCGGGTACTCCGGGGAGGTGTCCTCGTGGGGCGGCAGATACTCCGCCGCCCTCAGGACCGCCTTGCCGTCCGGGTTGAGCGACCGGTACTCGACGACCTCGGCGGACGCCCCGGTGACGAGGTCCTTGCCGTAGCTCTCGCAGGTGCCGGGGTCGGCGAAGGTGATGCCGTCGGTGTACAGGCGCGCCGTGCCGTCGGGCGTCTCCTCGGTGCAGGGCCACTGGATGCCGCTGTCCGCCCGCCGCAACCGGTCGTGGCTGAGTCCGGTGTAGTCGCAGGGGCGTCCGGCGCTGCACCGCTGCCAGGCCGCGAACGCCGACTCCGGGTCGTGCCAGCCGATCAGGGGACCGCCGTCCTTGTCGCGGAAGTCCATGCGGGCGGCGTAGTCGAGAAGGATGTCCAGGTCGGCTCGCGCTTCGCCCGGTGGTTCCACGGCCTTCTCCGACAGGTGCACGGTGCGGTCGGCGTTGGTGAGGACGCCCGTCTTCTCACCCCAGGTGGCCGCGGGCAGCACCACGTCGGCCAGTTGTGCCGTCTCGGTGAGGAACAGGTCCTGCACCACCACGAACAGCCGCTCCTGGCCGAGGATCGAACGGATGCGGGACAGCTCGGGCAGGGAGACCGCCGGGTTGGTGCCGGTGATCCAGAGCATGCGGATCGAGCCCTGCTCGGCGTAGCGGAAGATCTGCATCGCGTGTGTCGGCGGCGCGTGGTGCGGGATGTCCTGAGGGCGTACGTTCCACACCCGCGCCAGGTCGGCGACATGGTCGTCGTTCTGCCAGTTCCGGAACCCCGGCAGATCACCGTCGGCGCCGCACTCCCGGGTGTTCTGCGCGCTGGGCTGGCCGTTCATCTGCAGCAGCCCGCAGCCGTGGCGGCCCAGCATGCCGCGGATCAGGTGCAGGTTGTTGATCTGGACGGCGGCGGCCGTGGCCTGGTGGGACTGGTAGACGCCCTGAAGGACCGTGGAGGTCAGCCGTTCGGCGGTGCCGAGGAGTTCCGCCGCGCGTTCGATCTCGGCCGCCGTCACGTCGCAGACTCCGGCCGCCCACCGCGGAGTGCAGGGCCCGACCGTGGCCGCCAGGTCGTCGAAGCCGACCGTGTGTGCCTCGATGTACTCCTGGTCGATCAGGTCCCTGCGGATGATCTCGTGCAGAAGCGCGTCGAGCAGGGCGACGTTCGTGCCGGGCCGTGGGGCGAGATGCACCTCGGCCTGCTGGGCCACCGGGGTGTACCGGGGGTCCACGCAGACCAGACGGGGCGGTCGGGCCCCGGCGAGCCGGTCCAGCACGCGCATCCACAGCACGGTCTGGGTCTCGGCCATGTTGTGTCCGAACAGCGCGATCACGTCGGCGTGGTCGATGTCCTCGTACGAACCGGGCTGCCCGTCGCAGCCGAAGGTCTCCTTCAGCGCCTCGGCGGCCGTGGCCGTGCACAGGCGGGTGTTCCCGTCCAGATGGTTGGTGCCGATGCCGGCACGGGCGAGTACGGCCAGCGTGTAGTACTCCTCGAGGAAGAGCTGACCGGTGGTGTAGAAGCCGATGGCCCCTGGTCCGCGCTGCTCCAGCAGTTCGCGTGAGCGGCCCGCGACCTGGTCCATCGCCGTGTCCCAGTCGCACTCCACCAGGCGCCCGGCCCGGCGTACGAGCGGACGGGTCAGCCGGTCCGGGGAGCCGTTGGCCTGCCATCCGTAGAGATCCTTGGGGCCCAGGCGGCCACGGTTGACACGGTCCGTGGTCCGGCCCCGCACGCCCACGATCCGTCCGTCGCGCACGGCGATGTCCATGGCGTCACCGTTGGAGTGCAGCAGCGAGGCGGACGGCACCCACCTCTCCACGTCGTCCTCGGCGAGACCGGGGGCCAGGTGCGCGTCGGCGCGGGAGGGCCAGGGGGTGCCGGGGTCATAGGGAGTGCGCGCTCCCCAGATGTCCTTGATGCGGTCACGGGCTTCGGTCACCGTGTCACCTCCACGTACCAGCGGGCTGTTCCGGCGAGTACCCCGCTGTGTCCGGCTTGCCCGCACCGTCGTGTGGGCCTGCCTCCGACGGGGCACTCGGGACCGCGGGCGGCCGTCCGGGCCGCTGTGTTCAGGGAGGTGGAGGACATGGGCCATGGTGGGAACGTCATCGACGAGCTGATGACCGATCATCGGGAGGTCGAGGAGCTGTTCGGCCGGATCGACGGTCTCGCGCCCGGTGACAAGGACCGCAAGGTGTACGCCGACCAGGTCACGATGGAACTGGTGCGGCACTCCGTGGCCGAGGAGGCCTATCTCTATCCGGCCGTGCGCGAGCACGTGGCGGGCGGGGACGCCCTGGCCGACCAGGAGCTCGAGGACCATGCCCGGGCCGAGCGGCTCATGAAGGACCTGGAGGGCTGCGACGCCGAGGATCCCGAATTCGACCGGCTCATGACGACGCTGATGACCGAGATCCGCTCGCATGTGGCCGACGAGGAACAGAACCTCTTTCCCAGGCTCCGCGCGTCCTGTCCCCCCGACGCCCTCGACGCCCTGGGCGACAAGGTCCGCCAGGCCAAGAAGGTCGCCCCCACCCGCCCGCACCCGTCCACCCCGAGCGCACCTCCGGCCAACAAACTGCTGGCACCGGGCGTCGGGATGGTCGACCGGCTGCGCGACACCCTGACCGGACGCGGCAAGAAGGACTGACCCCCCGGGGTGCGGCGGGCCCGCCCTCGCTGAGCGCGTCCTCGTGAGCCCTGGCCGGCGGGACCAACTGGACCTCGGTCGGGCCGACATGCGCCAGGACGACCCCGTCGACGACGAAGCCGGCCTCCATGCCGAGCATGTTGCCGAGGACGGCCCGCGGTTCCACACGTACGCGAGGCCCTCGCGTGCCCGGAGCATGGGAACCGACACGGTCGCCGTCTGTTCAGCATCAGCTCGCCTGGGCCGCTCTGCGACCGAGCTGCGGCCCACCGCCCCCGCCACCGGTGACGTGACCGCTGGCCGCTACCCGGACACCGCGCGCCTGACGCCCGCCTGCGAACGCACACACGCCGCCTCCGGCGCGTGGACCGCGGCATCGGGTTCGTCCCGGACGGCCTGTACACGGAGGCCGCCCGCCCCGCCACCGATGACGTGACCGCCGACCGCTACCCGGACACCGCCCACCTGACGGCCTCCTGCGAACGCACCCGCGCCGCAACCGAGATCGCCCCCGACGCGCGGCACCGCGGCATCGGCTTCGCCCCGGACGGCCCGCGCACGAAGGCCGCCCACCCACGCCGGCGGACATGAGTCTCCCCGGTCAGCCCTCCTCGCCCGGCGAGAGCGCGGCGGGACGGGCCAGGCCCGCTGTCCACTTCTCCTCGATCCGGCCGACCTTCCACACCAGCCAGGCCACCGCCCACGTGGCGAAGAACAGTGCTACGACGACGTAGCCGATGATGTTGAGGTCGAGGCCGGAGACCCAGTCCCAGAACGGGCCGTGCAGGTCGGCCTGTTCGGCGATGAGGCCGAGCAGTTCGACCGTGCCGATGAGGAGCGCGACGGCGACGGACAGTCCGGTGATGGTGAGGTTGTAGTAGACCTTGCGGACCGGCTTGGAGAACGCCCAGCCGTAGGCGAAGTTCATGAACGAGCCGTCGATGGTGTCCAGCAGGGACATGCCGGCCGCGAACAGGACCGGCAGACACAGGATCGCGTACCAGGGCAGCCCGGACGCGGCGCCCGAGCCGGCCAGCACGAGCAGCGCGATCTCGGTCGCCGTGTCGAAGCCGAGGCCGAAGAGAAGGCCCAGCGGGTACATCTGCCACGGCTCGGTGATCGACTTCATCAGACGGCCCAACAGGCGGTTCATGAAGCCCCGGTTGTTGAGCTGCTCCTCCAGGGCGGCCTCGTCGAAGTGGCCGGTGCGCATCTGCCGGAAGACCTTCCAGATTCCGGCCATGATCACCATGTTGATGATCGCGATGAGGTACAGGAAGGTCCCGGAGACGGTGGTGCCGATCCAGCCGGTGACGCTGTGCAGAGCGGAGCCGTCGTCCACGACCGGTCCGGCCAGCGCCTTCACCCCGAGCGAGAGCAGGAAGGCGAGCGCGAAGACGATGCTGGAGTGGCCGAGGGAGAACCAGAAGCCCACCGACAGCGGCCGCTTCCCCTCGCTCATCAGCTTCCGGGTGGTGTTGTCGATCGCGGCGATGTGGTCGGCGTCGAAGGCGTGCCGCATGCCGAGGGTGTAGGCGGTGACACCGATGCCGATCCCGAAGCTCTTCTCCCCCAGGCTGTAGTGCTCCGGCGTGACGATCACCACCAGCGTGAACCAACCGATGACATGCAGTGCCAGGACGAACGCGGCCATCCCGCCGAGACTCGCCCACTCCTTCCGGGTCATCGAGGTGCGGATGCGGTGAGCGGTGGTCATGGCGGCGCGGGCCTCACTTGTCGGCGAACGGCCGTTCTTCAGCCGCGCCACCCAGGTTTCTGCGAACTCTTTGCAGGTACAACCAGACAGCGGCAAAGCCCGCGTCAGGTTTCGGCCAGCAGCCACGTCAAGTATTGGCAATGGTTTTCACATGGAACGGATTCGGTCATACTTCTGACATTCATTTTCATCTAGCGTGGCGTGCGTCCCCTTGCTCCACCCCCTCGCGGAGGATCCATGTCCACGTTCCCGTCCCGGCGCCTGGCCGCCCTGATCACCGGCACCTCGCTGGTCGTCCTGGCAGGCTGTGGCAGCTCGTCGGACTCCGACAACGGCGGGAGCGCCTCACAGAGCCCGGCCGCCGCCTCCGCGATACCGGTCGTGACCTCGACGAACGTCTACGGCGACATCGTCGGGCAGATAGGCGGCACGAAGGTCGATGTCACCTCGATCATCAGCGACCCGGACCAGGACCCGCACTCCTACGAGGCCAACACCCAGAACCAGCTGGCCCTGTCGAAGGCGAAGGTCGTCGTCGAGAACGGCGGCGGCTACGACGACTTCGTGGACCGGATGCTGAAGAGCGGCAACTCCTCCGCCGAGGTCCTCAACGCCGTCAAGATCTCCGGCAAGACCGCGCCGAAGGGCGGCGAGCTCAACGAGCACGTCTGGTACGACTTCCCCACCGTCTCCAAGATCGCCGACAGCATCGCCGTCGCCCTCGGCAAGGCCGACCCCGACGACGCGGCCACGTTCACCAAGAACGCCGAGGCCTTCAAGGCGAAGCTCCAGCCGCTGGAGGCGAAGGAGGCGCAGATCAAGAAGGAGCACAGCGGTGATGCCGTGGCCATCACCGAACCCGTGCCGCTGTACATGATCGAGGCGAGCGGGCTGGAGAACGCCACGCCCCCGGAGTTCAGCGAGGCCATCGAGGAGGGCAGCGACGTCTCCCCCAAGATCCTTCAGGCCGCGCTGGCGCTGTTCTCCGGCAAGAAGGTCGAGGCGCTCGTCTACAACGCGCAGACCTCCGGCCCGCAGACCGAGAAGGCCGAGGCCGCGGCCAAGGCGGCCGGCATCCCCGTCGTCCCCGTGACCGAGACCCTGCCCAGCGGCAAGGACTACCTCGGCTGGATGACCTCCAACGTCGACGCGCTCGCGGGCGCGCTGGACAAGTGAGGGGCCCGGGCCGGATCCCGGCACAGGGCGGAACCGGTGCGGTCATCAGCCTGCGCGGGGCCGCCCTGTCGTACGGCGAGCGGGTCGTCTGGAGCGACCTCGAACTCGACGTACGCCCCGGCGAGTTCGTGGCCGTGCTCGGTCCGAACGGGGCCGGCAAGACCAGCTTCGTCAAGGCCCTGCTGGGCAGGCAGCCCCTGTCCGCAGGGACGCTGACCGTCCTGGGCCGTACTCCCCGCGAGGCGGCACGACAGCTCGGATACGTGCCCCAGCAGGCGGAGTTGTCGGCGCAGGCCATGCTGCGCGCCCGCGACCTCGTGCGCTTCGGCATCGACGGGCACCGCTTCGGACCACGGCTGCGCACCACCGCCGTCCGCCGCAGGGTGGACGAGATCCTCGAGTCGGTCGGGGCGTCGGCGTACGCGGACGTCCCGCTCGGCGTGCTGTCCGGCGGAGAGCGCCAACGCGTGCGCATCGGGCAGGCGTTGGCGACCGATCCGCGGATCCTGTTGTGCGACGAACCGCTGCTCTCGCTCGACCTGCATCACCAGCGGGCCGTCACCGAACTGGTCGACGCCCGCCGCCGTTCGCACGGCACGGCCGTGGTCTTCGTGACCCACGAGATCAATCCGGTGCTCGGCCTGGTGGACCGGGTGCTGTACCTGGCCCGGGCCGGTCACCGGGTCGGTGCGCCGGAGGAGGTCCTGACCTCCGCGTCGCTGTCGGAGCTGTACGGCACGCGGGTCGACGTCGTCCGCGTCCAGGGGCGGGTCGTGGTCGTCGGCGCCCCCGACGAGACGGCCGCGCCGCCCCATCACGCTCCCGAGATCGAGGAGGTGCGCTCATGACGGTCGCCGACGGCGTCTGGCAGCAGATCTTCAGCTTCGACAACTACGGCGAACTCCTCGCGCTCGTCCGCAACTCGCTCTTCGCCGGAGCCGCCCTCGGACTGGTCGGCGGTCTCGCCGGGGTCTTCGTCATGATGCGTGATCTGCCGTTCGCGGTGCACGGCATCAGCGAGTTGTCCTTCGCGGGGGCGTCGGCGGCGCTGCTGCTGGACGCGAACATCGTGGTGGGCTCGATCGTCGGATCGCTGCTCGCGGCCGGCACGATCGGGGTCCTGGGAGCGCGGGCGCGGGACCGCAACTCGGTGATCGGCATCATCATGCCGTTCGGGCTCGGGTTGGGCGTGCTCTTCCTCGCTCTCTACAAAGGGCGGGCGGCCAATAAGTTCGGTCTGCTGACCGGGCAGATCGTCGCGGTCGACACCCCGCAGATGGCCTGGCTGCTGGGCACTTCGGCGCTGGTCGTGGTCGCGCTGGCGGTCATGTGGCGGCCACTGTCCTTCGCCAGTGCCGACCCGGACGTCGCCGAGGCACGCGGGGTGCCGGTGCGCTCGCTGTCGTTCGCGTTCATGCTCGTGCTGGGGCTCGCGGTGGCACTGTCGGTGCAGGTCGTCGGCGCCCTGCTGGTCCTGAGCCTCGTCGTCACGCCGGCCGCGGCCGCCGCCCGTGTCACGGCGTCGCCGGTACTGCTCCCCGCGCTCAGTGTGCTGTTCGCGGTCCTCTCGATCGAGGGCGGCATCCTGCTCGCGCTCGGCAGCTCCATCCCGATCAGCCCCTATGTCACCACCGTGTCGTTCACGATCTACGTCGTCTGCCGCGTGGCGGGCAAGCGGCGCGTACGCCGCTGGGGGGCGCGCGGGACGGCCTTGGCGCCCTAGGCGCCGGCCGCGAGAGGTACTTCCATGTCAGGGGCGGTCTCGCTGGACCGCCCCTTCGGGCATCGCTCAGGACCGGCCCGTCGCACCGGTCGCCGGCAGGCCGTTGACCACGAGCGTGGCCAGTGATTCCCGGTCGGCTCCGACATCGGGTGGGAGCTGTGACTGCGGCGCCGGGACACAACACGGCCGTGAACACGCTCCCCTACACGCACATGGCCGACGTCGGCGCGGGGCGTTCAGGACCGTGGTGTGACCAGGCCCGCGTCGTACGCCACGATCACCGCCTGGATGCGGTCGCGCGCCCCGACCTTGGCGAGCACCCGGCTGACGTGCTTCTTCACCGTGGACTCGGTGAGCATCAGCCGCTCCGCGATCTCCGCGTTGGTCCAGCCCCGGCCGATGGCGACCAGCACCTCGTGCTCGCGTCCGCTGAGCGCGGCGACGCGCGGGTCCGGGGCGGCGGTGGGCGGCGGGGCGACCTGATGGACGTAGGTGTCCAGCAGACGTCTG
Source organism: Streptomyces sp. WM6386 (assembly GCF_000972385.1). GTDB lineage: Bacteria > Actinomycetota > Actinomycetes > Streptomycetales > Streptomycetaceae > Streptomyces. The sequence goes on along the minus strand of NZ_JXTE01000014.1, from coordinate 68,685 downwards.
GTCAGTCTGGGGGCGACGACCGCGTCGCCCGTCGCGACGGCCTGGATGCCGGCGATGAGTTCCTCGGGGCGGGCGTCCTTGAGCAGGAAGCCGCTGGCTCCGGCGCGCAGGCCCGCGTAGGCGTACTCGTCGAGGTCGAAGGTGGTGACGATGAGGACGCGGGTGCGGCCGCCGGCGGCGACGATGCGGCGGGTGGCCTCGATGCCGTCCATGCCGGGCATGCGGACGTCCATCAGGACGACGTCGGGGCGCAGTTCGGCGGCCATGCGCACCGCCTCGGCGCCGTGTCCGGCCTCGCCGAGGGGGGTCATGCCGGGGGTGCCGGTCAGCAGCATGCGGAAGCCGAGGCGCTGCAGGGGCTGGTCGTCGGCGATGAGGACGGTGGTCATGAGACACGCTCCCCGGGTTCGGGCCTGGCCGGGGCGTCGAGCAGGACGTCCACGACCCAGCCACCGGTGCCGTCGCGCGGCCCGATGGTGACGACCCCGCCGTACATCGCGGCCCGCTGCCGGATGCCGACGACGCCGTGTCCGGGCTCGGTCGCCGGCCGCGGCTCTTCTTTGTGCCGTGGCCCGCTGTCGGTCACCCGGACATGGACTCCGCCGTTCTCCACGGCGACGGTCACCTCCGCCGCGGCTCCCGCGCCGGCGTGCTTGAGCGTGTTGGTGAGGGCTTCCTGGACGATGCGGTACACGGTCAGCTGGACGCCGTCGCCGAGCGCGGCCGGATCGCCGCCCGTCCGGTACGTCACCTTCAGTCCCGCCGCGCGGACACGCGTGAGCAGCGCGTCCAGGTCTTTGATGCCGGGCAGCGGGCTGAGCGAGGCGTCCTCCGGCTGGTCCCGCAGAACGCCGAGGGTGCGCCGGAGTTCGCCCATGGCCTGCCGTCCGGTGTCGCCGATGAGGCGCAGGGCCTCTACGGGTTCCTGGCCGCCGTGTGCGGCGAGGGTGGCGGCGCCGTCGGCGAGGCCGACCATGACGGAGAGGTTGTGGCCGACGATGTCGTGCATCTCGCGGGCCACGCGCGAGCGTTCGGTGGCGGCCATGAGGCGCTCGCGCTGCTCGCGCTCGATCTCCAGCCGCTCGGCCCGGTCCTCCAGCGCCGCCATGTACAGCCGGCGGGTGCGGAAGGTCAGGCCCAGAGTCACCGCGGCCGTCGTGGTGCCCAGCAGGAAGAACAGGCCGACCAGCGGCCGGTCCACCGGCACCAGGACGCAGACGGCCAGGGTCGTCTCCAGGACGATCAGTCCGGCCGCCCAGGCGAGCGTGCGCAGCGAGCCGCGCAACGCCAGGCTGTAGAGGGCGACCAGCAGAGCGAAGCCGGCCTGCTGCCAGATGCCCAGCGACCACTGGACCAGTGAGATCAGCGAGATCGTGAAGAAGGCGGCCGCGGGCGCCCTGCGCCGCCACCACAGCGGCAGGACGAGCGCGATCGCGCCGACTGCCATCGCCCAGGTCGGCACGTCGGAGCCCTGCCGGGCTCCGCCGAACGGGCCTTCGTCGCCGCCGGTGAAAACGTCGGGCAGGCTGACGGCGGCCACGGCCAGGACCACGACCGTGTCGAACAGCCAGGGATGACGTCGGTCCAGGCCCTGCTGGCGCCGCTGCCCGCGCAGCAGCCGGCCCAGCACCGGGTGCGCCCATGCGGCGTCGAGCCCGGAGGACGGTGATACCACCGCCTTCGGGCCCTGGTCCGCCTGCCGGGCTCTCATACGTCCCATTGTCGGCTCTGCCTCGATCAGACGTCGGTCCGCGCCAGCCGGTACGCCGCACCGGCGAGCGTCAGCACCACCCACCCGACGAAGACCGCCAGCCCCGCCCCCGGACTGAGGGAGTCCGAGGCCTCGTGCAGGGCGTAGACGGCGCTGCCGGCGTTGCCCGGCAGGTACGGCGTGACGGTGTCCTCCCAGGAGTCGGGCAGCAGAGTGGCCAGGCCGCCCAGGATGAGCAGTACGCCGACCAGGATCGCGATGCCTCCGGCGGTGGACCTCACCAGCGCGCCCAGCGCCACGCCCCACACGGCCACCAGGCCAAGGTAGAGACCGGCGCCCACGAGGCTGCGCAGCACACCGTCGTCGCCGAGGGACAGTGCGATCTTCTCGCCGTCCAGGCCCGGACTGCCCAGCGCGAAGGCGCCCAGTGCGGCCACGGTCGTGATGACGAGGGCGACGGCCCCGAAGACGGCGCTCTTCGACCACAGCACCGGCAGTCGCCTGGGCACCGCGGCCAGGGTGGAGCGGATCATGCCGGTGCTGTACTCGCCCGCGGAGACCAGCACGCCGAGCACTCCGATCGCCAGCGAGGCGAAGGTCAGTCCGGTCAGGGCCAGGCTGACGGCGTCGCCGGCACCGCCACCGCCCGGTCCGGGGGGACCGTCGCCGGCGACCGCGTCGGGGCTGTAGGTGGCGGAGGCGATCGCGCCGATGGCGACGAGCAGGAGCAGGGCGACGCCCAGGGTGATCCAACTGGAGCGCAGCGACCAGAACTTGGCCCACTCGGCGCGCAGGACACGCCGGCCGGTGACCTTGTAGGCGGGGCGTACGACGGAGAGGGTCGGGGCGGTCATCAGCCGGCCTTCCGGGCGGTCTCGGCCGGGGCGCTCTGGTACTCGACCTCGTCACGGGTGAGCTCCATGAACGCCTCCTCCAAGGAGACGGACTGGGGGGTGAGTTCGTACAGCGGCACACGGTGCTGCGCGGCGATGAGGCCGATCTCGCGGGCGTCGCGTCCGGCGATCAGCAGTTCCTCCGTGGCGCCGCAGGAGATGAGGACGTCCGGCCCGGCCAGCAGCGCTCGCAGCTTCACCGGTTCGGCGGTGACGACCTTCACTCCGCCGCCCCCGGCCTCCCGTGTGAAGTCGTCGACCGTGGTGTCCGCGAGCAGTCGACCCCGGCCGATGATCACCAGGTGGTCGGCGATCAGCGCGGTCTCGCTCATCAGGTGCGAGGAGAGCATCACGGCCCGGCCCTCGTCGGCCAGGGAGCGCAGCAGGTTGCGGACCCACAACACGCCTTCCGGGTCGAGGCCGTTGACGGGTTCGTCGAGCATGACGACGGCCGGATCGCCGAGCAGGGCGGCGGCGATGCCGAGCCGTTGGCCCATGCCGAGGGAGAAGGCACCGACGCGCTTGCCGGCCACGCTGGTCAGCCCGGCCAGCTCGATGACCTCGTCGACCCGGCGGCGCGGGATGCCGTGGGTGTGGGCCAGGGCCATGAGGTGGCCGACGGCGGAGCGGCCCGGGTGGACCGACTTGGCCTCCAGCAGGGCGCCGATCTCCTGGAGCGGTGCGGAGTGCTGCGCGTAGCGGCGGCCGTTGACGGTGGCCGTGCCGGTGGTCGGCGCGTCCAGGCCGATGACCATGCGCATGGTCGTGGATTTTCCGGCGCCGTTGGGGCCGAGGAATCCGGTGACCTCGCCGGGCTTGACGGTGAAGCTCAGTCCGTCGACGGCCGTCTTGTCCCCGTACCGCTTGGTCAGGTCGCGTACTTCGATCATCGGGAGTCGTCTTTCGCGTCGCACCGCCACGGCGGGCCCGTGACGTCTCTCCTCGCTCACGCTAGGGGCGCTCTCGTCCCCGTCTCTGGGCCCGCGGATGTCACTTCGTGCCGCCACTGGTACCGCGGTACCAACGGTGGGTCAGTCTCGAGGATGACCTCGTCGGGAAGCGTGGGGCGCCCGGGATGCACGGAACCGGCCGACCTGCGCGGAATCCTTTCTTCGGCGCGTATGGCGTAAGTATGGTGATCTCGTGAAGGCACTCCTGTTGTCCGGTGGCTCAGGTATCCGTTCGCGCCCCATCACACCTGCGTCGGCCGAGCAGCTCGCACCGGTCGAGGTCCTGATCCCGTCGTGAGGAGCCCTTCCTCCTGCGCTTGCCCTGGTGGGGCGGCGCTTCCAGCTCTGTTCGAGAAGAGAGGCCCATCCCGATGAGCTCCAGGATCCAGCCGACCGCCCAGGTCGACGAGACGGCCACGATCGGTGACGGGACGACGGTCTGGGACCTGGCCCAGGTTCGGGAGGACGCCCGCCTCGGCAGCGGATGCATCGTGGGCCGGGGGGCGTATGTCGGCCCGGGTGTGCGGATCGGGGACAACGTCAAGCTCCAGAACTACGCGCTGGTCTACGAACCCGCGGTGCTCGCCGACGGGGTGTTCGTCGGCCCCGCGGCGGTCTTCACCAACGACCATTTCCCGCGCTCGGTGGACCCGCAGGGCCGACTGAAGCGCGGCGGCGACTGGGAGGCCGTGGCGGTGGTGGTGGCCGAGGGGGCGTCGATCGGGGCCCGTTCGGTGTGTGTGGCGCCGGTGCACATCGGTCGCTGGGCGCTCGTCGCGGCGGGTGCCGTGGTGACCCGGGACGTGCCCGACTTCGCGCTCGTGGCCGGCGTTCCGGCGCGCCGGATCGGCTGGGTGGGCCGGGCCGGCGTACGACTGGCCGCGCGGGACGGCGAGTTGGGCGTGTGGGAGTGTCCCGAGACGGGCGAGCTGTACGACGAGAAGGACGGCGAGCTCGTCGAACGCTCGTGACTCCCGTTTCCGTCGTTTCCCTAAAAACGCAAATCATCGAACATCTACAGGCATAACGTGTGTGCGATCTGTGCAGACCGAGCACAATGGGCACACGAACCAGTAGTGCCCAGGGGGGTTACGGGGTGGGGACACCTATGCCTGCTGCCAGGAGCGACGACCACTCCGGCGCCTGACGTCCGCCTTCTTCCGCCGTATGGCCATCCGTGCCAGCGGCGATCCCAGTCTGCGCAAAACCGGACCCACAGGGGGGTTGGTGTGCCCAAAAGATGACCAACACACGTCTGGCGGCACTCGGTCATGAGGAACCGCCGCTGCTCTCGCTCGCCCAACGACTGCTGTCGGTAGCCGAGTTGGGGCTCCCGGAGATGCTGCTCCCGGGTGGTGAAGCCTTCTCCTTCACCATGTCCGGGCGCAAAGCCTCCGACGGTTCCTGGACCCTGGACCGGCGCGGGACCAGCACCCGGTACGCGGCCATCACCGCGCTGGGAGTCGAGTTCCTCCCCGAGGACCGCCAGCGCGCGGTGCTCGCGGGGCGTACCGCCCAGGAGTTCACGGGTCTGCTGATCGAGTCGCTGCCCGCGGTGACCAACCTCGGTGACGCGGCGCTCATCGCCTGGGCCGCCGCCGAGACCGGGCACCCCAAACTGTCCGACGCCCTCGAACGGGTCGAGGCCCTGGACGAGGAGGGCCGGCCCCAGTACACGGTCGAGGCGGCGTGGGTGCTGTCCGCGCTCGCGGCGGCTCGCGACACGGTCGACGTGGAGAGACGTTTCACCGCGGCCCGCGACCGTCTGCTGCGGGCCCGCATCGGTGACAGCCCGCTGTTCCCGCACGCCACCGGCCCCGGCCTGGTGCCCTGGTACCGGGCACATGTCGCCTGCTTCGCCGACCAGACATACCCGTTGCAGGCCCTGGCCCGCGCCCACGCCAGTGACGACCAGGGCGGCGACCCGGAGGCCCTGGCCGCGTCCGAGGCGTGCGCGCGGCGCATCTGCGAGCTGCAGGGCGACGGCGGGCAGTGGTGGTGGCACTACGACGCGCGCACCGGCGCTGTCGTGGAGGGCTACCCGGTCTACAGCGTCCACCAGCACGCGATGGCACCGACCGCCCTGTTCGACCTCACCGACGCCGGCGGCAGCGACTTCGGCGCGTCGATCCGCAAGGGTCTGCGCTGGATGTCGGACGTACCCGAACTGGGCGCCGGCCACGAACCGTTGATCCTCGACGAGCTCGGCGCCACCTGGCGCAAGGTCTACCGGGGCGACCCGAAGAAGGCCGTACGCGCCGCCCGGGGCCTCGGCACCCGCCTCACGCCGGGCCTGCGGCTGAAGTCCCTGGACCGGGTGTACCGCCCCCTGTCCGTGGACCGCGAGTGCCGCCCGTACGAGTTCGGCTGGATGCTCCACGCCTGGCAGGGGGGCCGGATATGAGCGAGCGCCGGACCCTGTTCGGGGTCGAGCTGGACCCGCTGACCATGGACGAGACCGTGGAGCGCTGCCTCGGCGCGGTCCGGGACGGCCGCCGGCTGGAGATCGGGGTGGTCAACGCCGCGAAGCTGGTGAACATGCGGCGCGACCCCAGGCTCGCCGAGGCCGTGTCCGGGTGCGATCTCGTCGTCGCCGACGGACAGGCCGTGGTCTGGGCCGGCCGGGTGCTGCGCGCCCCGCTGCCGGAGCGGGTGGCCGGGATCGACCTGTTCCTGCGGCTGCTCGCCGAGGCGGAGTCGGCGGGCATCTCGGTGTACTTCCTCGGCGCCAGGCAGGAGGTGCTGGAGGAGATGCTGCGCCGGGTGGCCGACCGCTTCCCCGGTCTGAAGGTCGCCGGCAGCCGCAACGGCTACTTCGACGACTCCCAGCAGGAAGCCATCGCGGAGACCATCGCGCACAGCGGCGCCCAGATGCTCTTCCTTGGCATGACCTCGCCGAAGAAGGAGATCTTCACCGCCGCCCACGGCGCGCGCACCGGCACCCGGGTCGTGCACGGGGTCGGCGGCTCCTTCGACATCCTGGCCGGGATCACCAAGCGAGCCCCCGCCGCCTGGCAGCGGATGGGCCTTGAGTGGCTCTACCGCACGCTCCAGGAGCCGCGCCGCCTGGGCCGGCGCTATCTCACCACCAACGCCGCCTTCGTCCTCATGACGGCGCGCGAGTTCATCCGGCTCTCCCCGCAGGCCGCTTCCGCGAACAGGAGTCACTGATGCGTGTCGTCGTGGTGGGACAGGGATACGTCGGCCTGCCGCTGGCCATTCGCGCCGCCGAGGTCGGACACGAGGTGATCGGCTACGACGTCGACGCCCGGCGGATCAAGAGCCTGGCCGCCGGTGAGTCCTTCGTCGAGGACGTCTCCTCCGAGCGGATCCGTGCGGCGCTGGACAACGGCACCTACCGGCCGAGCGAATCGGCCCGCGACTGCGGCGGGTTCGACGTCGCCGTCGTGACCGTCCCGACCCCGCTGCACGAGGGCACTCCCGACCTGCGGTACATCAAGGAGTCGGCGGTCACCCTCGCCCGCTATCTGCGCCCCGGGGCCACCGTCGTCCTGGAGTCGACCACCTATCCCGGCACCACCCAGGAGCTGTTCGGCCCGCTCCTGGAGGACGGTTCGGGCCTGGCCGCGGGCGCCGACTTCCACCTCGGCTACAGCCCGGAGCGCATCGACCCCGGCAACGCGGTCTGGGGCTTCCAGGAGACCCCGAAGGTCGTCTCCGGCGTCGACGCCGCCTCCCTCAAGGCCGTTGAGGACTTCTACGCCGAACTCGTCGACACCACCGTGCCGGTGAGCTCGCCCAAGGAGGCCGAACTCGCCAAGCTCCTGGAGAACACCTTCCGTCATGTGAACATCGCGCTGGTCAACGAGATCGCGATGTTCGCCCACCACCTGGACATCGACGTCTGGCAGGCCATCGAGGCCGCCTCCAGCAAGCCGTTCGGCTTCATGAAGTTCACGCCCGGACCGGGAGTCGGCGGTCACTGCCTGCCGATCGACCCCTCGTACCTGTCCTGGCGGGTGCAGCGCGAACTCGGCCAGAGCTTCCGGTTCGTGGAGCTGGCCAACGACATCAACAACCACATGCCCGAGTACGTGGCGCGCCGCATCGGCGACCTGTTCAACACCAGACGCCGTTCGGTGAACGGCTCGCGCATCCTGCTGCTCGGCCTGGCGTACAAGAAGAACACCGGCGACGCCCGGGAGTCGCCCGCCCTGCGCATCTCCCAACTGCTGCTCGACATGGGGGCCCAGGTCAGGGCGGCGGACCCGCATGTGGTCGAGAGTCTGCCGGTGGACACCCGCCTGGTGCGGGTCGAGCCCACTCCGCAGGAGCTGTCGGCCGCCGATGTGGTGGTCCTGCTCACCGACCATGACGGCTTCGACTACGAACTCGTCGCCGAACACGCTCCCCTGGTCCTGGACTGCCGCCGCCGGCTGCCGTCGGGACCCACGATCGAGGTGCTCTGAACCATGCCGCGCATCGTCTGCGTCGCCGGGGCCCGCCCCAACTACATGAAGATCAAACCGGTGATGGACGCCCTGGAACACCGGGGCGCCGAGGTCGTCCTCGTCCATACCGGCCAGCACTACGACCCGGCGATGAACGACGTGTTCTTCGCCGACCTCGGCATCCGGCCGCCCGACCGCTTCCTCGGGGTCGGTTCGGGCAGCCACGCCGAGCAGACCGGCCGGGTGATGACCGCCTTCGAGCCGCTGCTGGACGAGGTGGCCCCGGACATCGTCGTGGTGGTCGGCGACATCAACTCCACGCTGGCCTGCGCCCTGGTCACCGCCAAGGCCGGACCGCTGCTCGCCCATGTCGAGGCCGGTCTGCGCAGCCGCGACTGGGGCATGCCGGAGGAGGTCAACCGCGTCGCCACGGACCGTGTCAGCGACTACCTGCTGGCCCCCTCGCCGGACGCGGTCGAGAACCTGCGCGCGGAGGGGTACCGGGAGGACCAGATCCACCTCGTCGGCAACGTCATGATCGACACGCTGCTGACCAACCTGGAGCGGGCCAGGGCCTCGGACGTCCTCGATCGATACGGCCTGACCGGAGGCGAGTTCGGCCTGGTCACCCTGCACCGCCCCGCCAACGTCGACGACCCCGAGATCCTCGCCGGGCTCCTGAAGGCCCTGGGCGAGATCGCCGGCCGCTGCCCGCTCCTGCTGCCCGTGCACCCGCGGGCGGCACAGCGGCTGGCCGAGATCGGTGTCCCCGGGGGCATCAGGCTCGTACCGCCCGCCGGATACCTGGACTTCATCGCCCTGCAGGACTCCGCGCGGGTCGTGCTGACCGACTCGGGCGGGGTGCAGGAGGAGACCACGGCACTGGGCGTGCCGTGTGTGACCCTGCGCGACAACACCGAACGGCCCATCACCGTCGAGCAGGGCACCAACGCGCTGGCCGGCCGGGATCCGGCACGCATCGTGGCCACGGTGAACCGCGTGCTGGACGCGCCTCCCGCGCCGCGCCGGCCCGATCTGTGGGACGGCCGCGCGAGCGACCGCATCGCCGACGTGCTGCTGGCCGGAGGCACCGCGAACACCCGGCCCAGACCCACTGATCAACCGAGACCCGGTGACCCATCGCTCCCCATATGATCCGCCTGAAACATATGCTCGTCGAACATCTGGTCGCTAGGGGGGACCGTCATGGATCTCGCTGAGATCTTCCGGGTCATGCGCAGGCGTTGGTACATCCTGCTGCCCGGACTGCTGCTGACCGTCGGCCTGACGGTCGCCGTGACACAGGTGGTTCCCGTCACGTACCAGTCGCAGAGCACGGTGATCCTGCTCAACTCGGAGAAGGCCACCATCGCTTACGACGGCAACCCGTTCCTGAGCACCCAGACCTCGCTCACCGGCATGGCCGACAGCCTGGCCCGCAACCTCAACTCCGACGACTCCGTCCGGGAGCTCAAGTCCCGCGGCGCGACCGGCACCTTCGAGGCCAAGCTCGCCGACAACGCCCAGGGGCCGCTGATGTGGCTCACCGTCACGGGCACGGACCAGCGTGCCGTGCTGACCTCGGACAAGATCCTGACCGCGTATGCGAACGAGCGGCTGGAGCAGTTCCAGGAGGACCAGTCGGTCGCCCCCAAGGCCATGATCCGGCTGACGACGATCGTGTCCCCGCAGCCACCGGTCGCGCAGACCAAGACCCGGCTCGAGTACATGATCATGGCCGGGGGCCTGGGCCTGGTGCTGACCCTGGTCGCCGTCTTCTACGTGGAGGCGCGGCGCCGGTCGCGCCCGCGGGAAGACGCCGAACCGGTCGAGGCACCGGAGACGACGACCGAGTCCCGCGCCCCCTCCCCCGCTCCGGCTTCCGAGGAGTCGGCCACGGAACAGACCATCGCGCTGCGCACCCCGCCCGCCTGGGCACGATCCGCCGGGAACAGACCTGCCGCGGAGACGAAGGCGGGGCGGTCCGCAGTCGTCATGGCACCCGCCGCCGAGCCGCTCGACGAGGAGTCGACCAGTGGACAGCGTTCGCACACCGGACAGCGGGACCGCTGAGCCGAGCGAGACCGCCACTCCCACGGCTGCCGCCTCCCTCGGCAAGAAGGTCCGTTCGGCGGCCCGTTGGAGCTTGATCAACACCGTTGTCATGCGGCTGGGCACCTTCGCGACCGGCATCGTGCTGGCGCGCTTCGCCCTGGGCCCCGCGGAGTGGGGCGTGTACGGCATCGCCCAGACCGTGCTGCTGGTCCTGCTCTCCGCCAACGAACTGGGCGTGGGTCTGGCCATCGTGCGCTGGGAGGGGGACGCGCGGCGGTTCGCGCCGACCGTACTGACCCTCAGTGTCCTGTCCAGCGGCCTGCTGTACGTGGCGCTGTTCGCGGCGGCGCCGACGGTGGCGGGCCTGCTCGGCTCGCCGGACGCCGCGGGCGTACTGCGGGTGATGTGCCTGTGCGTGGTGATCGACGGGGTGGCGCAGGTGCCCGCCAACTTCCTCACCCGGGAGTTCGCCCAGGGCAAGCGGATGATCATCGACGCGCTCAACTTCCTGATCAGCACCTCGGTGACGTTGCTGCTGGCCTTCGCCGGCTGGGGCGCGATGAGCTTCGCCGTGGGAGCCGTGGCGGGGAACGTCGTGACGCTGGTCGGCTGCGCGCTGGCCGCACCGGGCACGCTGAAGTTCGGCTGGGACCCCGAGCAGGCCCGGGCGCTGCTCAGGTTCGGGCTCCCGCTGGCGGGGGCGAGCATGCTGGCCCTCGCGGTGGTCAACGTCGACACCATGGTGGTGGGCGCGACGCTCGGCAATGTGGCGCTGGGTTTCTACGTGCTCGCCTTCAACATCTCCGGCTGGCCCGTGCGGATCATCTCCGAGGCCGTCCGCCGGGTCTCCTTCGCCGGTTTCTCGCGCCTGGCCGAGTCGCCCCAGGCGCTCGCCCAGGGCTTCAGCCGGGCCCTGGGTGTGGTGGTCACCGCCACCGTCCCGCTGTGCGTCCTGCTGGCCGGCCTCGCGGGGCCGGCCATCGAGCTGATCTACGGCAGTCACTGGGCGCCCGCCGCCGCGGCACTGCCCTGGCTCATGGCCCTCGGTCTGATCCGCATCGGCAGCGAGCTCGCCTACGACTGCCTGGTCGCGATCGGACAGCGCCGCTCGCTCTTCGTGGTGCAGGGCCTGTGGCTGGTGGCCCTGATCCCGGTGCTTCTCGTCGGCGCCCGGACGAACGGCATCGTCGGCGCCTCCCAGGCCCATGTCCTGGTCGGCGGCGGCGTGGTGGTGCCCGTGTTCCTGTTCGCCCTGAGCCGTGGTGGCGTCGGTGTCGGCCTGATCGCCAGGGCCTGCGCGTGGCCCTTCCTCGGCGGGGCCGTGATGACCGCGGTCATCCTCGGCCTGGAGCGCCCGTTCGGCGACGGTCCGTTCGCGCTGCTCGCCCTCAGCACGATCGCCCTGGCCGGCTACACGCTGTGCGTCCTGCCCAGCCGCGACTTCCTGCGCGGCGTCCGCAGCGCCGACCGGCCCCAGCGCGGCCGTCACCGGTCCACCGCACCGGTCGGCCCACCCAACAGGACTTGAGGTGAACCCGATGTCACGGCGCATCAGCCGTAACTCGATCACAGGACTGCTGTTCGCGGCCTTGGTGGCCGTCCTGTGCGCGGCCTGCTCCAGCTCGGGCTCGGACCGGGCCGCGTCGTCGAAGTGCCCGGGGGACGGGCCGACCTGTCGTACGAGCGGGTCCCCGGCGTCGCCGAGCACCGCCGCGTCGACCGCGGTCGGCAAGGCGACGGACCGGCCTGCCGCGTCGCCCTCCCCCTCGTCCTCCCCGGCGAAGAAGCCCACCGCGACCGCGAGCGCCGACGGCGCGTCCGGCGCCCCCGCGGCCAGGGTCGACTGCGCCTCACCCGGCGCCTGTGGGTTCCCCGACGCCGACACCACCGGTCCTCGGATCGCCCTGAAGCCCAAGAAGACCGGGTACTGGGCGATCCGTACCGACGGGCTCGTCATCCGGGGCCAGGACATCACCGGCTCGCTCGACATCTACGCGAACAACGTCACCGTCATCGACTCCAAGATCACCTCGGACAGCTGGTGGGGCATCAACCTGCGCCCCGGGTTCAGCGGCCTGAAGGTCCTGCACTCGGAGATCACGGCCGTCCCCGGCAAGGGGCCGGACAACGGCGGCGTGGACTACGCGGTGTCCAACATGGGGGGCAGCTCCATCGAGGTCGGCTGGTGCGACGTCTCGGTGTTCGGCGACGCCCTCTCCATGGGACAGGGCGATCTGCACGACAACTACGTGCACGACATCGAGCCGTTCATCAACCTGGGCGGCGAGTGGCAGCACACCAACACGGTGATCAGCGGCGGCGGCAACACCGGCCATCTGACCATCCGCCACAACACCCTGCTCAACGCGACCAGCCTCAAGCAGGGCGCCTCGGGAAGCATCGGACTGTTCGCGGACACCGGGGTGGTCCGCAACGTCACCGTCGACGACAACTGGATCGCCGGCGGCGCCTACGCCCTGTACGGCGGTTCCACGGGCGCCACCGGGATCAAGGTCACCGACAACATCTTCTCGACCGAGTACCACCCCGCGTCCGGCGGATACGGCGTGGTCGCGCACTGGAACCACGGCGGCGCCGGAAACGTGTGGCGCAACAACCGGCTGTCCGACGGCCGCCTGGTCAAGCCGGAACCCGCCTCGTGAGCGCCGCCGTGCGCCGTCTCGCGCGGGCGCCCTGGACGCTGCTGAAGGCGGTGTTCGGCTGGCTGGTGCTCTTCGAGGCCAGGAACAAGGTCCTGCTGGCCCCCTCGGCGGTGCGGCTGCGCCGGATCGAGGACGCCGAGACCCGACGGCTGGCCGCCACCCTGCCGGCACCGCCCTCGGCGCTGGTCGCCACCGTCATCGCCACCCACCGACGCCCCGAGGCGCTGCGGGCCGCGGTGCGCTCGGCCCTGGACCAGACCGTTCGCGACCAGGTCGTCATCGTGGTCGACGACGGCGCCGGACTGCCCGAACTCCCCGACGACCCGAGGCTGTTCGCCGTCTCGCTGGCGCACAACACCGCAGTGGCCGGCGTCGTGCGCAACGTGGGCATCCGCCTCACCCGCTCCCGGTACGTGGCGTTCCTGGACGACGACAACCTGTGGGAACCCGACCATCTGGAACGGGCGCTGGCGGTCCTGGACTCCCCCGCCGGACCCGACGGCGTCTACACGGCACTGCGCCGCGTCCTGCCCGACGGCACCGAGAACGACGTCCTGTCGGTGCCCTACGACCGGCGCCGCGCCGCCCGCGAGGCCTTCCTGGACACCAACGCCTTCGTCGCCCGCCGCAATCGCTCCCTGCACTTCAGCCGGCTGCGCCGGACACCGGAGGTGCTGCCCCGCGAGGACTGGGAGCTGATCCGGCGCTACGGCCGCCGGTACAGGGTGTGCCATGTGCCGCACCCGACCGTCCGATACCTGATGAACCCGGCCAGCTTCTACACGCAGTGGCGACAGCCCAGCTGACGCTCCCACACTCCGCTCCGACCACAGGTGGTTGATCCGATGCCCCGATCCCGGGCCCTCAGAAACAAGTTCGTCGACGCGCCCGGCTCCCTGGGCGAACGCATGCGCGTCGCCCGCTGGGAGCGGTTTCGACGCTGCTTCCCCGGCATCGAGAACATGAGCGTCGTCGACCTGGGCGGCACGGCCGACATGTGGCTGCGCGCACCGGTGCGTGCCAAGCACGTCCACCTGATCAACCTGGAGGAACATCCCTCCCAGGTGCCCGACTGGATCACCACCGAGGTCGCCGACGTCACCGACCCGCAGGTCGCCGCCGAGCTGAGCGCCAAGGGCGGCTACGACCTGGTGTTCTCCAACTCGACCATCGAGCACGTGGGCGGCCACAGCCAGCGGCAGAAGTTCGTCGCCGCCGTCGGGCGACTGGCCCCGCTGCACTGGATCCAGACCCCGTACCGCTACTTCCCCGTCGAGCCGCACTTCGTGGCGCCCGGCTTCCAGTTCCTGCCGCTGGCCGCCAGGGCCCGCCTCGTACGGCGCTGGCCGCTGGTGCACAGCCGCCCCGACAGCCCGGAGTCGGCGATGAACGCGGTGATCAACATCGAGCTGCTGACCCGCACCGAAATGCGCTACCTGTTCCCCGACTCGGTGCTCCTCAGCGAGCGGGTGCTCGGTGCCCCGAAGTCGCTCATCGCCGTACGGACGGAGCGCTGATGCTGAACAACCTCATCAACAGACATGACGCGGACCGGCTGCTGCGCAAGGTGCGGAAGCTGGACCTGGACCCGGTTTTGGCCAAACTCCGGGTGCGCGGCGGGGCGCGCGTGGTCCAGCACTGGTCCCAGGTCGACCCGTCGCTCACCGAGTGGTGGGCGATACCTGCGGTCATCAAGCGGTGGAACCTGCTGATGACCGGCGACGCGGACACGTCCTTTCCCCAGTACGTGGCCGCCAAGCACTTCGCGCCGCGTACCGATCTGCGCGGCCTGTCCCTCGGGTGCGGCACCGGCGGCAACGAGCTGCTCTGGGCGAAGACCGGCGCGTTCTCCCTTCTGGAGGGCGTGGACGTGGCGCAGCAGCGCATCGACTTCGCCACCCGGGCCGCCACCGAGGAGGGCCTCTCCGACGTCCTGCGCTTCCGGGTCACCGACGTCAACCGGATGGCCGCCGACGGGGAACGCTTCGACGTGCTGCTGGGGCTGCAGTCGCTGCACCACTTCGACAACCTCGACGAGACGCTGCCGCGGCTGTCGCAACTGATCGAGCCCGACGGGGCGTTCGTGGTCGACGAGTTCGTCGGCCCCACCCGGTTCCAGTGGACCGACGGCCAACTGGACGCGGCGAACGCTCTGTTGGCTCAGCTCCCCGAGGAGCGGCGGCGGCTGGCCGACGGGCGGATCAAGCGGCGTGTGGTGCGGCCCAGCAGGCTGTCGATGGTGCTGGACGATCCCTCCGAGGCGGTCGATGCGGCGGCGCTGCTGCCGGGGCTGCGGCGGCTTTTCGACGTGGTCGAGGAGCGGCCGTACGGGGGGACGGTGTTGCACATCGCGTTCTCGGGGATCGCGCACAACTTCCGGGATCAGGAGCCGGAGACGTTGGCGTTGCTGGAGCGGTGCTTTGCCGCGGAGGACGCTGCGCTGCCGGAGGTGGGGCACGATTTTGTGGCCATGGTGTGTCGGCCACGGGGTGCCGCCTGAGGGGGTGCCGCGCTGTGCCGTCGGGCGGCTGCGGCGCCGTTGGGGCTGGTCGCGCGGTTCCCCGCGCCCCTTTGGGGCGCTTACGGGCCCGGCGTCTTGCTCAGGGTGCCCGGCTTGGCCAAAGCGGCCGCCGCCGCTCGGCTCGCCGGGCGGCCCAGGGCTGCGCGTGAGGTCTCGCGGAGCAGGACCGCCGCGCGGAAGGCGGCCGTGGCCAGGAGACCGTGCCGCTTCCGGTACAGGCGGACCCGGTTGACGGTGAGGAGAGTCCACAGGCGGGGGGACACCTGGGAGTCTCCGCCCAGGTGGACGGCGTCGGCCGTCGGGTCCAACTGCGTCGCGTATCCCCTGTCCCGCGCCCGCAGGCAGTACTCGGTCTCCTCCGAGTAGAGGAAGAAGGACTCGTCCCACGGGCCGCACGCGCTCAGGCAGTCCGCCGATATCGCCATGAGCGCGCCGGTCGCCCAGTCCGCGCGGGTGGGGTGCCGGTACGCGGCGGGGTCGGTGACGAGTTCGCTCAGGGCGGGGAAGCGTCCGGCCCGGGTGTTGCCGATCACTGCCTCGCCGAGGGCCCGGAGCACGGTGGACTCGCGGCGCAGTGAGCGGTGGGGCGTGTCGCTGCCCTCTTCGTACAGGAGAGGTACGGCGATCCCGACCCCGTCGCCGAGGGTGTCGACGAGGCGCTTGGCGCAGCCCTGCCGCATCCGGATGTCGGGATTGCAGATCAGCACGGCCCCGTACTCGCCGGCCGCCCCCAGCGCGGCGTTGATCCCGGCCGCGTACCCGGCGTTGCGGCCGGTCTGGACGATCGTGGTGTCCGGAGCCAGCTCCCGCAGCACGTCGACGGTGTCGTCGGCGGAGTCGTTGTCGGCGACGACCAGCCGCCAGTCGAGGCCGGCCATGCCCTCGGGAAGTGCGGCGAGGAACCCGGGGAGCACCGAGGCGCTGTTCCAGGTGACGACGACGACGGCGACGGGGCTCATCGGGACTCCACGAGTTCAGGGAGCGGGGCTTCGGATGGCTTACGGGGTGCGGGGAGCTCGACCGCGGCCGCTGCGGCCTCGCGGCGGACGAAGCCGAGGTAGCTGCCGCCGGCCCCCAGGGTCAGGAAGAACATCCCGGCGTACATGGGGAAGCTGAGCGCGTCGAAGGTGGCGCTGATGACCAGCGCCACCAGCGCCGAGGCGAGGAACGCCTGCCCGAGTTCGCGGTCCGAGTCGGTGCGGGCGAGGCGGCGGATGGTGCCGCCGGTGTGTATTCCGGTGATGAACAGGGCGAGCAGCGCGACCAGCCCCACGATGCCCATCTCGGCCAGGGTCAGCATGTACTGGTTGTCCGTGAAGAAGTACAGGTCGGGCGTGAACGTCCCGAACCCCCTGCCGAACCAGGGGTGTTCGTCGAGGTAGGGGACGATCGCGCTGTACTTGACGGTGCGCGCCTGGGTACTGCTGTCGGAGCCGGACAGGAAGCTCGCGAACAGGTTGGTGATGGTTCCGATCAGTCCCGGAATGATCACCTTGAAGCCGGCGACCGACCCCATGATGATGGCGATGGCGGCCCAGCGTCGCTGCGGCTTCCAGCGGGGCACCATCACCAGGATCACGATGAGTGCGCCGATGATGGACGTCCTGGACACCGTCAGCGGCAGCGCGCCCGCCATGATCGCCACCGGGGCCCAGCGGCGCAGCGCGCCGGCGTGCCGGCGTACCGGATCGAAGGCCTGGTGGACGGCGAAGGGAACGAGGATGGCCAGCATCCCGCCGAACTCCAGCGGATGGGCCGTGGTCGAGCGCGGCCTGGTGAAGGAGCCGCGGTCCATGGCGCTGATCCCCGCGGTGCTCGACTGCAGGCCGGGGATGTGGATGGAGTCGGCGATGTTGGTCGCGGCGAAGAAGTCGTAGTAGCCGATGAGAGCGACCACCGTGCCCAGGACGACGAGTCGGCGCATCAGGGTCTCCAGCCGGCTGCGCTCCTGGATGCCGGCCGATGCCAGCACCACCAGCGCCACCCAGACCCCGAGCCCGATGAGTCCGCGGTCGGCCCCGAGGACCTCCTCGTGCGTGCTGTTGCGGGTTGCGTCGGCGATGTAGGACAGCAGCACCGCCACGGCGAGCAGGCGCATCGCCACGCGCGGCAGCCTGGTGCCCTCGGCCGGACGGATGCGGCCGCCGAGCCAGGTCGCGAGGTACCAGAGAAGTCCCAGCAGGGCGAGGACGTTGGCCGGGGTGCCGACGCCGCCGAGCGCCGGCAGGGTGAGGTTCGACGGGACGAAGAAGGCCAGCGCCAGATAGCCGGTGAGGATCGTCGTGGCGTCCAGCCTCCGTGTCAGCAGGCCCCTGGGCGCCCGCTCCGGGGGCTTGGCGCGATGGCGCCGCGGGACGTAGCCCTCCCGGGCCCGTCCCCGGCGGCGGACCACCGCGACGCCTTCGGCCAGGATGGACAGCAGGAACGCGCTGACGACGCCGACGATGACGACCGACGCGATGTTCTGGTACCGGGCTTTCGGCTGCGAGACCGGGGTCTGGGGCAGCACGACCGGCGCGGCCTGCACGAGGTACCCCGTCGGCACCTTGGACGCGGCCTGAAGAGCCTTCAGCTGCTCCCCGGTGAACTTGGTGAGGGTGGTGGTCTCCTGGAGCACCTTCTCCCGGTCGGTTCCGGTGACGCTCAGGGTGAGCAGCGGGCTGTCGGCGGCCGGGGCGAATCCGACCGTGTACCGGTCCGTGACGCCCCGGGAGTGCAGTTCCTTGGCCGAGTCGCTCGACTGGAGCGTCCTGATCAGTACGTCGGCCGTGACGACCAGTGAACCGCCCGCGTTCGAGATGGGGTTGCCGAAGGTCGGCGCCAACTCGGCGACCGCCGTGGAGTCCAGCAGGGTGACGGAGCTCTGCGACTGGTAGGAGACCGGGACGGTCCGGTACAGGTAGCCGCCCGCGAGAAGGCTGAGCAGGGTGAGGGGCACCATGAAGTACCAGCGCCTGCACATGATCGCCCAGATGTCGCCCAGGCTCATGAGAACTCTCCCCGGTGTGATTCGGTGGCGGCTCGCCCCGGCGCCTGCGAGGATCGAGGCCGACGGAAGGAATCCCTGTGTCGCCTCGTGACGTCGCCGAAGCGCTGCTCCGCCGCTGGTACGTGTTGGTGCTCGCGCTCCTGCTGACGGCTGCCGGAGCCTATCCCGTGCTCCGCCCGACCCCGGAGTACCTGAGTTCGGCGGTGGTCGTCCTCAAGCCGCCGGCGACGGGCAACCAGCCGAACCAGCTGACGAATCTGCAGCCGCCGCTCGCCACGCTCTCGTACGGCGTCATCCAGCAGCTCGAATCGCCCGGCGGACGCAAGGAGTTGGCATCCGCCGGTGTCCACGGCACCTACCAGCTGATCCCGCGCAACAGCGGCACCAGCGCGACGCCCCGCTATCTGATCCCCTCGGTGCAGGTGCAGGCTCGCGGAGGCGATCCCGCCGCGGCCGACACCGCGGTCCGCCGGATCATCGACGTCTACGCCGGGCATGTGGCGGACATCCAGGTGGCGCAGGGGATCGCGCCTGAGTCGCGGATCAACGCGTCCGTCCTGGTCACCCCGAGCGCAGCCCAGGTCCAGGGAACCAAGAGCCGTGCGCTGGCCGGTACGGCTCTGCTGGGCGGGCTCGCCGCGATCCTCGGCGCGCTGTGGTTCGACCGGTACGCGCTGCGTCGTAGGAGCAGGCAGGAGGCCTCCCCGGAACCGCTCCCCCACGTGGGCGGGGTTCCGGTGGCGGGCTGAGCCACCGGGCAGTGGGGCGGGGCGGCCGGTCGCGGCCCTCGGGTCGGGCATGGTCATCAGATGCCGCGGCGCTTCCAGGACTCCCACCACAGCCACTCCCGCCCGCGCTCGGCCACGGCCGACCACACCAGCGGTTGCAGATACGGCATGGTCTTCGCTCCGATCCGCTGTCTGAGGCGTAGCGCGCGGTACTCGGGCAGCTTCGCGTAGCCCGGCAGGCACTCCTCGGCGAACGCCACGAGTTCGTCGACCGGGACGACGTCGGTGCGCCCCCGGTCGTAGGCGCGGTAGGCGCGGCGCAGCGCGAAGCGGGCGAGGCGGGTGTGCACGGCGCCGGCCAGTCGGTCGGCCTGCGGCAGCAGGTCGGAGCATTTGTCGAGCACGGAGTCGTACGCCACCCGGCGCTGGCGGAGGTCGTCGAGCTGACCGCCGAAGTCGGTGGTGGACATGTTGTTGCCGTGGACGCGGTAGTAGGCCTGGTCGGCGCCGCGTACGTGGCCGACGTCGGCGCGGGCCGCGAGCCGCATCCACATCTCGATGTCGCCGGCGTGCGGAAGCGCGGGGTCGTAGCCGCCCACCTCGCGCTGGAGGCTGGTGCGGACGACAACCTCGGGCGAGGTGATGCAGCCGGTGCCTTCGCGGAACCGGCGCTCCAGCCACCAGTGCCCGGGGTAGACGACCGAACCGGTGCCGCTGGTGCGGGCCTTGGGCAGCGGGCCGCCGTGCTGGAAGCGCAGGGGACGGCCGTAGGCGAATCCCGCCTCCGGATGGGCGTCGAGGAGGGTGGCGGCGCGTACCAGTGCGCCGGGGACCAGGCGGTCGTCGGCGGAGAGCAGTGCCACGTAGTCACCGTCGGCCCACTCGAGGAGGCCCTCGTTGTAGGTGGCGATGTGGCCCTTGTTGGTCTCGTGGACGCGGACCTCGATACGCGGGTCGGAGGCCGCCAGCTTGCGCGCGGTCTGCGCCGAGTCGTCGGGTGAGGCGTCGTCGATGATGAGGACCCGGACGTCGACGCCCTCCTGCTCGTCCAGGACGCTGCTGACGCAGTCGGCGAGGAAGTCGCCGTACTTGTAGCAGGGGATCACGACACTGACGGTGGACATCGGTGATGAGGCCAATCCCCGGTGCCGGCCTCCGCGGAGGCCGGCACCGGTGCGCACTAGTGCTTCTTACGGACGGTCTTGCTGGTCAGGGTCCAGTCACGGGACTTCACCGTGTGGTGCTTCTTGTCCCGGGCCGTGACCGTGATCGTGAACCGCGTGCCGTCCGGCAGCGGGGCGGACAGATGGACGGACACCTTGTGGGTGGCCCGGTCGTAGTTGAGGACGGCCTTGACGTGGAGCTTCCTGGCGACGGCGGCCTTGGCGCCCGGCAGGATGGTCACCGTCGCCTTCACCGAGCCCACCTTCGTCGCGCTGGGCAGCGTCGTGACGAGCGGGTGCGCCGCGTCGGCGGTGCGCGCCAGCAAGGAGGCGGTCTCCTCCGACGTGGTGCCCGACGTCAGCGACGCGGACGGGTCCTCGGCGGTGAAGAGCGGTCCGACCCAGTAGTTCGCGGATCCGTAGGAACCGTTGGGGAAGGCCACGTCGCTGCCGTACCGGTAGAGCCCGTTGTGGGCCGTGCTGATGTCGGCGGTGGCGGTCAGCGGATACGACTTGTGGGCCGACGCGAAGTAGCCGCCGTCCACGGCGTAGTTGCCGTTCGGTGCGTGATAGGAGACGACGTACGCGGTGTCCGCGCTGATCGCCACCGGGGTGGCGAAGGTCATCGTCTGCCAGCCGGAGGCGGACTCGCTGGTGAAGGTGCCGGAGGCGAGGAGCGTGCCGTCGGTGGACCAGAGGCTGCCCGTGTGGGTGCCGGTGTTGGTCGCTCCCTTGTAGAAGGTGACACCGGTGACCCAGCCGCTCGCCGAGGACTGGAACCGGGTGCCCAGTTCGAGGGAGTTGGGGTCGTCGGTGACGGCGGTCCTGGCCGGCACGGTGGAGGAGTTCCACAGGGTGCAGGGGCAGGTGACCGCGGGCGGGGTGGAGCTGGTGGTGAACGTCCAGGTCACCGGGGCCGCCATGGCGTTGCCCCACAGGTCCTCGGCCTGCACGGAGGCGGTGTACGTGGTGTGCAGCTCCAGTTCCGTCGACGGGGTGAAGGTCGCCTTGTTCGCCGCGGGCAGCGTCCTGGCGCCCGGCACGGTGTTGCCGTTCGGGTCCTTCACGGTGAACGTGAGCGTGTCGCCGTCGATGGCGTGGTCGAAGACGGCCGACACGGGTGCGGTGATCGCCGCGCCGGTGGCCCCCGAGGTCGGGGACGTCGAGGTGACGGCGGGCGGGGTCGTACTGGCCGTCGCGGTGTCGAGCACCACGTCCACCCAGTAGTTGCTGCCCGAGGACGCCGAGGACGGGAAGGCGCTGGTGGAGCTGTAGCGGTAGACGCCGTTGCCGCCGTCGGTGCCGGACTTCAGGGCCGTGAGCGGGGCCAGGCCTGCGGAGTTGTCCGAGAAGTAGCCGCCGTCGTAGGAGTAGCCGCCGTTGGGGGCGAAGTACGAGGCGACGTAGGTGGTGTTGGCCTTGACGGTCACCGGGGTGGCGAAGTTCAGCTGCTGCCAGCCGGAGGCCGTCTCGTTGGTGAAGGTACCGGTGGCCAGGCGGGTGCCGGAGGCGCTCCACAGGCTGCCGGTGTGGGTGCCGGTGTTGGCGGGTGACTTGTAGAAGCGGACACCGGTGATCGAACCGGCCACCGTGGTACGGATCTTGACGCCGAGCTCGAGCGGACCGGCGTCGCCCGCGTTGAGGGTGCCGGGGACGGCGGTGGCCGGCCAGATGGTGCAGGGGCAGGCCTGGGGGCCGACGGTCAGCGGGATGGTGGTGACGGCGCCGATGTTGACGCTGTCGTCCACCGCGCGCACCTTGAGGGACGCGCTGCCCGGTGTCGTCGGCGTCCAGCTGTAGGTCCAGGACGTCAGTCCGGTGGCGGCGTTCCAGGTGGTTCCGCCGTCGGTGGAGACCTCCGTGCGGGCCACCACTCCCCCGCCGGAGTCGGTGGCGGTGCCCTTGACGGTGACCGGCTTCAGCGCCGGGACGGTGGCCCCGGAGGCCGGGGCGGTGACCGTGATGGCCGGGCCGGTGGTGTCGGTGGAGGCCGTGGCGGCGGTGAGGTTGCTCTGCAGGTTCTTCGGCTGGACGCCCATGTCGGCGAAGACGTTCACGGTCGCCTGCTGCATGCGGACGTCCTCGGTGACCACGACGTCGTCGGGGTCGTACGCCGGCAGGTTGGTCAGGCCCCACGACCACTGCACGGTGCCCGCCCCGAACACCAGGGCCCCGGAGTCCTGGTCGCGGAACTCGACGAGATTGTGCGTCGCCGTCCCGTTGCCGTACATGTTGCCCCAGTCCAGGCGGTACTTGCCGTCGTCGATGTCCACCGTCGTGGACGACAGATGGATCGCGCCGGCGGGCCTGGTGCTGTTGACGATGTCGCTGTCCCACTCGTAGCCGAGGGTGCCCGTCGGGAACGTGGCGGTCTGGCTGGAGGTGAGGTTCGCGATGGAGGTGCCCCGCCACAGCCGGTTCTTGCCGTAGGAGCCGGGGACCGTGATCGCGTCGGCGCGGTAGCCGTTCACGGTGAACATGGAGCCGGTGAGGATGTTCGGCGGCTGGTAGTCCATGCCGTACTGGGTGCTGGTCGGGTCCATCCAGGTGCCGGTCCATTCACCGCTGGGGTCGGCGATGCCGTTGCCCTGCACCATCTTCGTCATCTTGTAGCAGGTCATGGTGCGGTTCGAGGTGCTGGTGCCGTCGATGCTCGGGGCGAGCCGCGTCTTCCAGAAGACCTCGTTGCCGCTGAAGTAGCCCTGCCGCACGCCGGCCTTCCGGGCCGCCAGGACGTTGTCGTACTGGCTCTGTGTCCAGTACTCGTCATGTCCTGAGGACAGATACACGTCGTGGTTCTCCAGCAGGGTGTCACCACGGGTCGACACGTCCACGCCGGACAGATAGCTGACGTCGTAGCCGTTGCGTTCCAGCCACGACAGCATCATGAACTCGGAGCCGTAGATGCCGTTGTCACCGCCGATGTCCAGCGGCCGGTTGTAACTGACCTCGTAGGCACGGCCGTCCGGCGCCGGACCGGTGCCTCCGTAGAGGTCCTGGCCGCCGTAGTCGTTGTACGCCTGCCAGGTCTGGTCGCTGGTCTGCACGACGATGTCGGAGGTGCTGGAGTCCTTGCGGACGACGAACGGGTACGGCATCAGGCCGTCGCCGTCGGTCTGCGTCAGGTTCGCGATGTACAGGCCGGACACGGCGTCGCTGGGCACGGTCCAGTTCACGGTCACGGGCCAGTTGCCGCAGTCGACCAGGCCGGTGCTCGCCTTGGTGGTGCAACTGGCGGCGTTGGTCGTGTAGTTGGCCGGGTAGGTCACGGCCGCCTGGGCCGCGGTCGACATCAGGCGCGCCCCGTCGCCGCCGTACCAGCCCAGTCGGTAGATCTCCACGCGGTAGGTGACCGGTGACTGGATCTTGAACTGGACGGTGTCACCGGCCTGGACGCTCTCCTTGGTGGTGAACCCCTTGATGTCACCGTAGGAGTTGGGCGAGTACCAGTCGGACATCGGGCTGCCCGTCTTGGAGTTCTCGCAGACGACCGCGTTCGACCCCGTGCCGCAGGGATCGGACACCGCCGCCTGGGCGGATACGGCCTGCGGGAGCACCGCCCATATCAATGCTGCTGCGACGGCGAGGCGCCCGCCCCGGAGCCGTCTGCCCCATCTGTTCATGTGTACCTCTCAGCGGTGCTGTGCAGGAGCGCCCCGTGACGTGGGGGTGGAGCGTGTTGAGGGGCCGGTCAGCCGCGCAGGGCGTGGGCGAGGGTGTCCACGACTCGTTGCTGCTGGTCGGCGGTGAGGTGCGGGTGGAGCGGAAGCGACAGGATCCGGTCCGCCGTCTTCTCGGCGTTCGGGAAGTCGCCCCGGGCGTGGCCGAGATGGCGGTACGCCGGCGTGAGGTGGACCGGGGCGGGATAGTGCACTCCGGCACCGATGCCCTCGGCGTTGAGCTTGCCGACGATGTCGTCGCGGTCCGCGCCGGCGACCTGGACGACATACAGGTGCCGGACGTGGACGTTGCCCGTGTCCGTCGTCGGGAGCACCACCTGGCCGCCGGCCGCCAGGTCGGCCAGGAGCTCGTCGTAGCGGGCCGCGGCCGCCCGTCGGGCGGCGTTGCCGTCCGCCAGCCGGGCGAGCTTCGCCCGCAGGACGACGGCCTGGAGCCCGTCCAGCCGGCTGTTGAACCCCGGGACGTCGTGGCGGTACTTGGCGACGCCGCCGTGGTTGGCGATCGCGCGCACCAGGTCGGCCTGTTCCCCGTCGTCGGTCAGTACCGCGCCCGCGTCGCCATAGGCACCGAGGTTCTTGCCCGGGTAGAAGCTGGTGGACGCGATCAGGCCGCTGCCCGGTGACCGGCCGTCGCGGGTGGCGCCCTGGCACTGGGCGGCGTCCTCCACGATCCGTACGTGGCCGGGGAGTTGGCCGGACAGGGCCGTCACGTCGGCCATCTGGCCGTAGAGGTGCACGGGTACCACCGCACGGGTGGCCGGACCGACCGCGTCCAGTGCCGCCTGGGGGTCGAGCAGATACGTGTCGGGGAGGCAGTCCGCGAGGACCGGTGTCGCACCGGTCCTGGCCACCGCGCCGGCGGTGGCGATGAAGGTGTTGGCGGGGACGACGACCTCGTCGCCGGGTCCGACTCCGCTGACGCGCAGGGCTAGTTCGAGGGCGTCGGTGCCGTTGGCGACACCCACGCAGTGCGCGACCGAGCCGAAGTCGGCGTACTCGCGCTCGAAGTGACGGACCTCGTCGCCGCCGATGAACGCGGTGTTGGCCAGGACCCGTTCGAATCCGGCCCGTACCTCGTCGGCGACCTCCTCGTGGGCCGCTTTGAGGTCCACCAGCGGAATCTGGTTCATGTCAGTGGTCCCCCCACTGTTCGTGGCGCGAGCCCTGCTCGCGTCGCAGTTCGTCGAGCGCGGGCGCCTCGGCCGCGCGAAGTCGTCGGGCCGGGCTCCCCACCCAGACCTCGCCCGGCGGAACGTCGCCGAGCACGCTGCTCCCCATGCCGATCTGGGACCAGGCACCGACCGTCGTGCCCTCCCTGACCAGAGCACCGGAACCCACATAGGCCCCGCGCTCCAGCCGTACTCCCCCGCCGAGGCGGACGCCGGAGGTCAGCGTGGCGTGGTCCTCGACCACGTCGTCATGGGTGAGGACCACGTGCGGCATCACCGCGACCTGCGCGCCCACCCTGACGGCGGCGGTCAGCACGCAGTGCGCGAGCAGGACCGAGCCGGGGCCGACCTCGGAGGTCGCCGACACCACCGCCGTCGGATGGACCACGGTGGCGTAGCGGTCCGTGGGCAGGCCGAGTCGGCGGACCAGCCGGGCGCGGGCCGCGTAGTCCCGGGGGTTGCCCACACAGATCACCACGCGGGCCCCGGGCAGAGCGTGGACCAGGTCGCAGTCGCCGAGGACGGGGACCCCGTCGACGTCCGTGCCGTGCAGGGCGGGGTTGTCGTCGAGGTGTCCGAGCAGCTTGAGTTCGCCCGCGTCGAGTACGGCCTGTGCGGTCTCCCGGGCGAAGCCGCCCGCGCCGATGATCACCAGTTCGTTCATCTGCGGGCCTGTTCACGCAGGGCCGCCACGACGCGGTCCTGCTGGGCCTCGGTCATCGTGTGGAACAGCGGCAGGATCAGCGAGTCCCGGGTGATCCGCTCGGTGACCGGCAGCGGCGCGCCGGGGTGGCCCGCGTAGGCGGGTTCGAGATGTGAGGCCATGATCCCGCGCCGGGCGGAGACACCGGCCGCGGCGAGCGCGGCGAGCAGATCGTCCCGGCCGACGGGGAAGTCCCCGTCCAACAGCACCCAGTAGGACTGGAAGTTGCTCTGCCCGTGCGCGGGGTCGCGCACGGGGGTGAGGCCCAAGACGTCCCGCAGCAACTCGTCGTAGCGGGCCGCCAGTTCGCGGCGGCGCGCGATCATCGCGTCGAGCTTGCCGAGCTGGACCAGACCGATCGCGGCCTGGACGTCCGTCATCCGGTAGTTGTAGCCGACCTCGAGGTAGCTCTCCAGGACCGGCTTGTCGCTCGCATGGCGGTCCGCCGCGGAGGCGTTCATGCCGTGCTCGCGCAGCCGGCGCAGCCGCGCGGCCCACTCGGCGTCGTCGGTGGTGACCATGCCGCCCTCGCCGGTGGTGACGAGCTTGCGGGGGTGGAAGGACCACGCGGCGATCAGCGCACCGTGTCCGACGGGCTTGCCGCCGACGGTGGAGCCGATGGCGCAGGCCGCGTCCTCCACGAGGGGAAGGTCCCAGTCGGCGCAGGCGGCGCGCAGAGCGTGCACATCGGCCGGTACGCCGCCCTGGTGGACGGCGAGGACGGCTCTGGTGCGAGGGGTGCGGACCGCGTCGACGTCGGCCGGGGTGAGGTTGCCGGTGGCCAGGTCGACGTCCGCGAACACCGGCTCGGCGCCGACGTACCGTACGGCGTTGGCGGTGGCGATGAAGGACAGCGAGGGCACCACGACCTCGTCGCCCGGGCCGAGTCCGAGGGCGACGAGCGCCAGGTGCAGGGCGGTGGTGCACGAGCTGACCGCGACGGCGTGCTCTGCGCCCACCCGCTCCGCGAAGGCCCGCTCGAACGCGGCGACCCGGGGGCCCTGGGCGACCCATCCGGACAGCACCGCCTCGGAGGCGGCCTGGGCCTCCTCCTCGCCGAGCCAGGGGATCATCACGGGGATGCGGTCGGTACTCACTTGGCCGCCTCCCGCTCCGCGCGCCACCACTCCACCAGGTCCTTGAGCCCCGTACGCAGATCGATTCGCGCCGTGAACCCGAGCCGCTCGGCGGCCCGCGAGGTGTCCGCGAGGCGCCGGCTCACCCCGTTGACGGCGCGGGCGGGCCCGTGCACCGGCTCCAGACCGGACGCGCCCATCGCCTCCAGCAGACCGTCGGCGAGTTCGCGCAGCGAGGTCTCCGTACCGGACGCGACGTTGAACACCTCGTCGGTGAGATCCGACTCGGCGGCCAGCACATTGGCTCTGGCGATGTCGCGGACGTCGACGAAGTCCATGGTCTGGGTGCCGTCGCCGAGGATCAGCGGCGGCTCGCCCGACTCGATGCGCTCCATCCAGCGGATGAGCACCTCGGTGTAGAGGCCGTGGATGTCCATCCGGGGGCCGTAGACGTTGAAGTAGCGCAGCGCCACGTAGTCCAGGCCGTACATGGCGTGGAAGCTGCGCAGCATGCCCTCGTTGAAGGCCTTGGCCGCGCCGTAGAACGTGTCGTTGTTGTACGCGTGGTGGCGCTCGGTCGTCGGGAAGGTCTCGGCCATGCCGTAGACGGACGCCGACGACGAGGCGACGACCTTGGTCACACCGGCCGCGGCCGCCGCCTCCAGGACGTTGAACGTGCCGTCGACCAGCACCTCGTTGGCGAGCCGGGGCTCCTCCGCGCACTGGGTGATACGGATCGCGGCGAGGTGGAACACCAGGTCGGCGCCCTCGGTGACCTTCTTCACGGTGTCGATGTCCCGGATGTCGCCCTCGACGACCTCCACGACACCGCTGGGCAACGCCTGGGCGAGGTTGGCCCGCCGTCCGCGCACGAAGTTGTCCAGCACCACGATCTCGCGGGCGCCGCCTTCGGCCAGGAGGTCGACGAGGTTGGAGCCGATGGTGCCCGCTCCCCCGGTGACCAGGATCTTCTTGCCTCGTACGCTGCTCAACTGCACTTCCCTCTCAGCGGACTTCTCAAGGAATGTCTCCATGCGTGCGAACGGTCAGTGGCCGGTGCGCAGGCCGACGACCGCACCGCGGAACTCCAGGCTGCGGGAGGCCGCTTCGAGGATGTCCAGGACTCTGAGGCCGGCCCGGCCGTCGGTCAGCGGCGAGCGGCGCCGGCGGATCGCGTCGCCGAACTCGTCGACCATGCTGCGCAGCGCCTCCTTCTCGCCGATGGCGGGGGCGACCATGTCGCCGGAGCGGTACGAGATGAGCATGTCCCGGCGTTCGTCCGCGCCGATCTCCTGGGGCGAGGCCAGGTCCACGCCCCGGTCGAAGATCGCCACGCGCTGGGCGGGGTTGAGGTCGTCCCAGACGAGGGTGCGCTTGGAGCCGCCCACCATGGTGGTCCGCACCTTGGTCGGCGACAGCCAGTTGACGTGCACGTGGGCGATGGCACCCGTGTTGAGCGTGAGCGTCAGATAGGCCACGCAGGCCTGTCCGGCGCCGATCGGGTCGGCCCCGTGGGCGGCGACGGCGACCGGCTCGACGGTGTCGGGGAGGATGAAGTCCAGGATCGACAGGTCGTGCGGTGCCAGGTCCCACAGGACGTCGATGTCCTTCTGGACGAGCCCGAGGTTGATCCGGACCGAGTCGACGAAGTGGATCTCGCCGAGTTCACCGGAGCGGACCAGTTCCCGGATGCGGCCCACCGCGGGCGTGTAGCAGTAGGTGTGGTCGCACATCAGGGTCAGCCCGCGCTCCTCCGCCTCGGTCACCAGGCGCAGCCCGTCGGCGTAGGTCGCCGCGAGGGGCTTCTCCACGAGGACGTGCTTCCCGGCACGCAGGGCGGCCAGGGCGATGTCGAGGTGGGTGCCGGCGGGCGTGGCCACGGCGACGGCGTCGACGGAGGGGTCGGCGAGGACGGCCGCGTAGTCCGCGGTGGGCCGGACGGTCGAGTAGCCGCCCAGGACCCGCTGGGCCCGCTCCACGTCGAGGTCGCACAGCCAGCGCAGCCGGAACCGCTCGCTGGCCTGGAAGTTACGGACGAGGTTGGGACCCCAGTAGCCGGCCCCGACGACTGCGACTCCCAACGGCTCCGCGGTCTCGGTCACTTGGTTCCTCTTCTTCCGGTCCATCAGTAGGCCCCCGTTCCGCGCACCACCGCGGATCCGGTGCGCGCCAGGATCGACAGGTCCAGGCCCATCGACCAGTTGTCCACGTATCCGAGATCGAGCCGGACCGCCTCGTCCCAGGGCAGATCGGAGCGGCCGCTCACCTGCCACAGCCCGGTGAGGCCGGGTTTCACGAGCAGCCGCCGCTTGACCTCCGACGGGTACTCCTCCACCTCCTCGGGCAGGGACGGGCGGGGGCCGACGAGCGACATGTGGCCGCCGATCACATTGAGCAGCTGCGGCAGTTCATCGAGCGAGGTGCGGCGCAGGAAGGAACCGACCCGGGTGATCCGCGGGTCTTCCTTGACCTTGAACAGCAGTCCGTCGCTGTTCTGGTTGAGGTGTTCCAACTCGGCCCGCAGAGCCTCCGAGTCGGGCCGCATCGTGCGGAACTTGAACATGGTGAACTGATCGCCGAACCGGCCCACCCGCTGCTGCCTGAAGAGTGCCGGGCCGGAGCTGTCCAGCCGGACGATCAGGGCGATCGCCAGCATGGGCAGGGCGAGCAGGAGCAGGAACACCGACGCGAGCGCGCGGTCCAGGAGTTCCTTGGGCAGCCGGGAGACCCGGGAGAGGTTCGGCGCCTGGATCCGCATCAGCGGCACCCCGTTGGTGGGCCGCACGGTCAGCCGGGCGGCGGAGACGTCGGCCAGCACCGGGGCCAGCAGGAAGTCGACGCCCTGCACGGCGGCCGTCCAGGAGATGCGGCGCAGTACGGAGGCGTCGTACTCGGGCGCGGGCAGCACCACGACGGTGCCGATGCCCAGGGCCCGGATGACGTCGTCCATGGTGTCGACCCCGCCGAGGACCGGGAGCCCCAGCCTGCGGATCTCCGCCGCGTTCTGCGGGTCGCTCAGGCACACTCCGGCGGCCTGCAGCTCCTGGACTCCGCCGCGCCGCAGCACGGCGACCAGTTCCACGATGCCGCGCGACGGACCGACCAGGAGCGTCGCGCTTCCGCCCCGCTCCCGGGCCCATCGCCGGTGCAGCCGGCGGCGCAGGGCGTACCGGACCAGGAGGGCAAGCGCGGCGGCCGGCACTGCGGCCATGGTCATGTCATGGAAGAGGCCCGGGTCCTGCGTGAACGTCCAGTGCGCGACGGCGGCCAGCGCCGGCAGGGCGACGGCGCCCCGGAGCACACGCCGGTACTCCTCGGTTCCCAGTCCCAAGGCCCTGCGGTCGTAGGACCGGTGGGCCGCCATGGCCGCGAGCCACACCGGGGGCAGCACCAGAGCCACCGCCCAGCGGCCGTACACCGCGTGGATCACCAGAGCCGCGACGACGGCCGCGAGGCCGTCAGCGACCAGCAGGACTATCCGGTACTTCTTTTCCCAAGGTCTTCGGCGGTCTTGTGGATTCCTGCGTTCCACATCCAGTTGCTCATGCGTGACCTCAATGGTCATGCGCCCCCCACCACGTGCGCGGTTACCCCTGACCGAACACCGCTGCGCCCCCGGCACAACGGCAGATGAAAGAAAGAAGCCTCAGCGGTTCCCCAACCGCCGCATGTCCCCTACATGTTGGCCTGTGCCTCGCGGCCTCGCGTTCCCCACCAAACCGTCTCGGCGGCCCTCAATCTAGACCACCGGACACAGTCACGGGAACAGTTGGACGAAACACACATCGCATTAGTGACATCGACTGCATACTGCCCAGGTGACGAGCATCGTGATCCCGGCCCACAACGAAGCGCAAGTCATCGCCCGGTTACTGGATTCACTTCTGGCCGATTCCGAATCCCGCGAGGACGAAAACGACATCGTGGTCGTATGCAATGGCTGCACGGACGACACGGCGCGGATCGCCGCCGCCCGCGGCCCACGTGTGCGGGTGGTCGAGATACCCACCCCCTCCAAGCACCTCGCCCTACGGGCCGGTGACGATCACGCGCGCGGCTTCCCCCGCGTCTACGTGGACGCCGATGTCGTGATCACGGGAGCCGACGTACGAGCACTGACCGAACCCCTGGACGACGGCGCCTCGGGCATCCTCGCCACCGCGCCCGAACGGCGGATCCCCCTGGACGGCTGCGCCTGGCGGGTGCGCGCCTACTACCGGGTGTGGCAGCAACTGCCGGTCGTGCGCGAGGGGTTGTTCGGCCGGGGTGTCATCGCGGTCTCCAAGGCCGGGCACGCCCGGATCGCCGCGCTGCCGCCGCTGATGGCGGACGACCTGGCGGCGTCCCTGGCGTTCGCCCCCGCGGAGCGGCTCGTGGTCGGTGCGGCCGAAGTCGTCGTCCACCCGCCGCGTACCTGGCCGGATCTGATCAATCGGCGGATCCGGGCCGCGGTCTCCACCACCCAGGTCGAGCAGCACCGGGGCCCGGAGGAGGCCACCGCCCGCACGAGCAAGGCGGATCTCACCACCCTGCTCCGCGGGGAGCCGAAGCTCCTCCCGGCGGTCCTGGTCTTCGTCGCCGCGGCGGTCGTCGCCCGGCGCAAGGCCCAAAAGGCCGTCAGGGCCCAGGACTTCGGCACCTGGCTGCGGGACGAGAGCAGCCGGCAGAACTGAACGCAGCGCACCTGGAGTCCTGGACATGTACCTCACCGACCGCTCCGCACCCGCCGGGGCGGACACCGAGCGGGGCCGAAGACGCGGCCTGCGGCCTAAGGTCGCCCCGGTCGTGCTCGTGCTGGGCACGGTCAGCCTGATCACCGACATCTCCTCGGAGATGGTCACCGCCGTGCTGCCGCTCTACCTCGTCACCACTCTCGGCTTCAGTCCCCTGGGCTTCGGCGCCCTCGACGGTGTCTACAACGGCGTCAGCGCCCTGGTCCAGCTCACCGGCGGTCACCTCGCCGACCGGGTACGCAACCACAAGCTGATCGCCGGGCTCGGATACGGCCTGTCCGCGCTGTGCAAACCGCTCCTCCTGCTCACGAGCAGCATCGGCGCGCTCGGCACCGTCCTCGCCCTGGACCGCACCGGCAAGGGCCTGCGCACCGCCCCGCGCGACGCGATGATCTCCCTGTCCACACCGGCCGAGCGCCAGGGCCGGGCCTTCGGCATCCACCGGGCCATGGACACCACCGGCGCGATGCTCGGCCCGCTGGCGGCGTTCCTCATCCTGAACGCGGCGGCCGACGGCTACGACGCGGTCTTCGGGGTGAGCGCGTGCGTGGCCGTGCTCGGCGTGGTCGTCCTGGTGCTGTTCGTGCCGGGCAGACGCCAGGACACCCTGCCCGGCATTGCGGGCCCACGGCTGGAGA
This sequence comes from Streptomyces sp. WM6386, assembly GCF_000972385.1. GTDB lineage: Bacteria > Actinomycetota > Actinomycetes > Streptomycetales > Streptomycetaceae > Streptomyces. Next base: position 36,601 of record NZ_JXTE01000014.1, on the reverse strand, counting down.
CCCCGCGCGACGGCGCGGCCACGCGGCAGGACACAGCGCCGCCCAGGTCAGGCGTACGCCAGGACACTCCGCCCGACGCAGCGGACGCGCCGCAGGGCAGGCCACCGGTCCGCGTCCGCGAGGCGCTCGCCCTGCTCCGCCTGCCGCGGCTGCGGGCCCTCGCCGGCTGTGCCGCGCTGCTCGGTCTGACCACCGTCAGCGACGCCTTCGTCTACCTGCTCCTGCAACGGCGCGCGGGCCTCCCCGAGGAGTGGTTCCCGCTGCTGCCGCTGGGCACCGCCGTCGTCTTCCTGTTGCTGGCCGTGCCCCTCGGCGCGCTGGCCGACCGGGTCGGACGGCACACCGTGTTCCTCGCCGGGCACCTGGCCCTGCTCACCGCCTACGCGCTGCTGCTGTGGGCCCCGGCCACACCGGCCCTGCCCTTCCTCGTCCTCGCCCTGCACGGCGTGTTCTACGCCGCCACCGACGGGGTGCTCCCCGCAGCCCTGGCCGCCACGGTGCCCGAGCATCTGCGCGCCAGCGGTCTCGCCATCGTCGGCACCAGCCAGGCGCTGGCCCGGTTCTGCTGCTCGCTGGGATTCGGCGCCGCCTGGACGATGTGGGGCTACGGCCCGGCGCTGGCCGGCTCCGCGGTCGGGCTGCTGTGCTGCGCGGCCGTCGCGGGCCTGGTGCTGAGGCCGACGGGCGGCACCCGATGACCACCGCGACGAAGCGGGACCCGATGACGACTCCAGCGAAGAGGAACCAGATGACACCGCTCCGCCGCCGCCTGATCGTCCTCGTCACGGCGGTGCTGCTGCTCGCGGGGCTGGGGACCGGCATGGTCCTGCGCGCCGCCGACCGCGCGGACCGGGCGAACCGGCCGCAGGCGGGCGGCCCCGCCGTCAGCGGGGGCAAGGTGACGCTCGGCCAGAAGGACCGGCTGATGTTCGTCAACGCGGCCGCCGGCCCGCACCGCACCGCGGTCGCCTCGGTCCCGTCCACCGAGCCCGAGAGCGGGCGGACCGCCTCGGACCTGAAGTGCGCGCGCTTCTACGCGGCCGCCGGCACGGGCGTGTGCCTCCAGTCCGACACCGGCGTCCTCAAGCAGAACAACCGGGCCCTGCTCCTGGACTCCGACCTGCGTACCCGGCACACCTACTCGCTCGCGGGCACCCCCAGCCGGGCCCGGGTCTCCCCCAGCGGCCGCTTCGTCGCCTGGACCGTCTTCGTCTCGGGCGAGTCCTACGCGTCCGCGTTCTTCTCCACCAGGACCTCGGTCCTGGACACCCGCACCATGAAGCTGATCCCCAGCCTGGAGACGTTCTCCATCGATCTGGACGGCAGGTCCTACAAGGCGGCGGACGTCAACTTCTGGGGAGTCACCTTCGCCGGCGACGACGACACCTTCTACGCCACCCTGAACACGGACAGCAAGACCTACCTGGTCCGCGGTTCGCTCTCCCGGCAGACGGTGACCACCCTGCTCGAGAACGTGGAGTGCCCCTCCCTCTCCCCCGACGGCACCCGGGTCGCCTTCAAGAAGCGGGTGCTTTCGCGTACCGACCTCTGGCGCGAGTACGTCCTCGATCTGCGCACCCTCAAGGAGACACCCCTGGCCGAACGCCACAGCGTCGACGACCAGGCCACCTGGCTGGACGACGAGACCGTCGCCTACGCGCTGCCCGCCGAGGGCAAGGTCGGCACCAGCGACCTGTGGAGCGTGCCCGCGAACGGCACGGGCACGCCCCGACTGCTGATCGCCGGTGCCTCTTCCCCGGCGCCGCTGTAGGCCCGGCCCGACGACGCGGTCACACCGTCTCCTTGTCCCGGTCCAAAGACGCCTTGCGGTGGTGCCAGGCCTTGCGTACGGCGGGAGCCAGCGCCACGGCGAGGAACAGCACGACCAGGGTTCCGGAGATCGGGCGGGTGGCGAAACCGCTCGGGTCTCCGTCGAACAGCAGCAACGAGCGGCGCAGCGAGGTCTCCAGCAGGGATCCCAGGACGAAGGCGAGCACGAGCGGGCCCGGGTCGAAGCCGAGCTTCTTCATCAGGTATCCGATGACGCCGAAGAAGACCACCACACCCATGTCGAAGACGCTGTTGTTGACGGTGTACGCGCCGATGAGCGTGATGAGCACCGTGATCGGGGCGAGGACGGACGGGCGTATCCGCAGGATGCGCACGAACAGTCCGACCAGCGGGATGCTCATGATCAGCAGGAGGATGTTCCCGAGGTACATCGAGTTGACGACGCCCCAGAAGAGCTCGGGATGCTCGGTGACGAGCTGTGGACCCGGGGTGATGCCCTGGATCAGCAGGGCACCGAAGATGACCGCCATGGTGGCGTTGGCGGGTATGCCCAGGGACAGCAGGGGGATGAACGACGAGGTGGCGGCCGCGTTGTTGGCGGTCTCGGGGGCGGCCACCCCTTCGACGGCGCCGTGGCCGAACCGCTCGGGATGGCGTGACCTGCGTTTCTCCAGGGCGTAGGCGGCGAGCGAGGCGAGTACCGCGCCGCCTCCGGGAAGGACGCCGAGGAGGAAGCCGAGGACGCCGCCGCGACCGATGGCTCCGGAGGACTGCCGTAGGTCGCTCCGGCTCGGCCAGACGTTGGCGACGGTGGTCGGCGCGTGTACGGCGCGGTGGCGCTCCTCCAGAGTGTGGAGGATCTCGCCGAGGCCGAACAGGCCCATGGCGATCGGCACGAAGTCCAGGCCGTCGGCGAGCGACAGGCTGTCGAACGTGAAGCGTTCGGTGCTGGTGAATCCGTCGCGCCCCACGGTGGCCAGGAGCAGGCCGACGGCCGCGGCGATGAGGGCCTTGAGCAGGCCGCCGTTGGAGACCGTGGCCACGAGCAGGATGCCGAGCAGGGCCAGCAGCGTGTACTCGGGCGGGCCGAAGTCCAGGGCGAACTCGGAGACCAGGGGTGCCACGAGGGTCAGTGCGATGACCGAGAGGGTTCCTCCGACGAAGGAGCCGATCGCGGCGATGCCCAGGGCCGTGCCCGCCCGGCCCTGACGGGCCAGTGCGTGTCCGTCGAAGACGGTCACCACCGAGGACGCCTCGCCCGGCAGGCGCAGGAGTACGGAGGTGACGGTGCCGCCGTACTGCGCGCCGTAGAAGATGCCCGCCAGCATGATGATCGCGGTCACGGGTTCGATGCCCAGGGTGACCGGGAGAAGGATGGCGATGGTCGCGGCCGGCCCCAGACCGGGCAGGACACCGACCAGCATGCCGATGACCACGCCGATGAGGCAGTACAGAAGGTTGGCCGGTTCTAGAACGACGGCGAAGCCGTCGAGCACGGGGGACACGTCCAACTGGCCTCCCAGACAGGGGCGGTATCGGGTCAGAACAGGTGGGGGACGGTGACCTCCAGCGCGCCGACGAACAGCACGTAGAGAACGACGGTGAGGCCGAGGCTCACGGCGGCGGAGGTCCGCCGGCTCTCCCGTCCGAGCACGCGGAGCCAGAAGAAGGCCAGGAGCGTCGCGGGGATCTCGAAGCCGATGACGCCGACGAGCGCCACGAACGCGACCATGCTGCCGACGGCCACGAGGACGTGCAGGCCGGTGCGGGTGAACCGCTCGGCGTCGTCCATGTGCCGGGCGCGGGCGGCCAGGAGGACACCGAGGACGGTCAGTGCCGCGCTCACGAGGGCCGGCCAGGTGCCGGGGCCGGGCTCGGCGGGGCTCCCGACGCCCAGGTTCAGCGCCCCCGTGAGCGCGGTGGCGCCGAGCGCCACGACGACCACGGCCGTGACGAGCTGGGTCACCGGGCCCGCCGCCGGTGGCCGGCTCTCGTCGGCGGGCTCACCCGCGGCCGACGGAGTGTCCGTGGGCGAACCCATCAGTTCTCGCTCAGGTCGATCTTGTACTGGCCGACGAGGTCGCGGTAGTTCTTCAGCGCGCCCGTCCATTCGCGAAGCACGGTGGGACCGTCGACCTCGTGGGGAGTGAGCAGCCGCCGGGTGTTGAAGTCCTTGTACTCCGCGGTGGCGAACGCCTTCTGGAACGCTGTGCGCAGCCGCGCGACGACGTCATCGGGGGTGCCCTTGGGGACGACGATCGAGCGTGACTGCTGGACGGGGACGTCGTAGCCCGCCTCGACGGCGGTCGGGGTGTCCGGCATGTACGAGGGCCGCTTCTTCGCGAACGTCACCAGCGGGGTCACCTTGCCGGCCTCGATCTGGGGCTGGGCCTCGCCGAGCTGGATGGAGGCGACGTCGACCTGGCCGCCCATGACCGCGGTGAGGGTGGGGGCGCCGCCGTCGAAGGGCACGGCGGTGGCGTCGACGTCGGCCTGGGAGAACAGCAGTGCCTGGCTGAGATGGCTGCCCGTACCGACGCCGGTGGTGCCGTACTTGACGGCCTGATCGGCGTCGACGACGTCCTTGACCGTCTTGAAGCGGGACTTGGCGCTGGCGACGAGGACGTAGTCGTCCTGGGAGAGGCCGGTGACGACCTCGTAGTCCTGGATGTCGACGGCTTCGTCGGCCGGGACGGCCAGCGGGGTGATGTAGGCGAGGGAGCCCACGAAGACCATCGCCGTGTAGCCGTCCGCTTCGGCCCCGGCGAGCTCCTTCGCGGCGAGGGCGCCGTTGGCGCCGGGCTTGTTGAGCACGGTGATGGCCTGTTCGAGGTCGGAGCCAGCGGGATCGGCGGCCGCTCGCGCGATCAGGTCGGTGCTGCCGCCGGCGTCCTGGCCGACGAGGAGGGTGATCCCGCGCTCCGGGAAAGCGGCGTCGTCCCCGGACTTCTGATCCCCGACGTTCCCACCACAGCCGGCCAGCGCGAGTGCGGCGACGAGCATGGCAGCCGCCGTGATGCGGGGGCGCACCCCGAGCCTCTTCTGCATGAGTTCTCCTCAGGCGCTGTGTAGGGAGAGAGTGCCGGGGTCCTCAGCGTCGCGCAGCCTATGACCGCGCTTCATGCCTGTCCAACTCCGTTAGTGCATCGACTGATACCTTTTGTGCATGGGGTACACCCTGGAGCAACTTCGCGGACTGGTCGCCGTTGCCGAGGAGTTGCACTTCGGCCGGGCGGCCGCGCGACTGCGGATCACCCAGCCGCCGTTGAGCCGCCAGATACAGAAGCTCGAGGCTGCCGTCGGCGTCCAGCTGCTCGATCGCGACAACCGTCGAGTGGAGCTGACTCCGGCCGGTGAGGCCTTCCTGGTCGAGGCACGGCGGATCCTCGCCATGGCCGAGGCGGCGCCGCATCTGGCGCTGCGCATCCACTCGGGATCACGCGGCGTGGTCCGGCTCGGCTTCACCGCGGCTTCGACGTTCGGCACGCTCGGCCGCATCCTGAACCGGCTGGAACAGCAGTTGCCGCAGGTACGCATCGAGCTCTTCGAGATGGTCACCCGCGAGCAGGTCGCGGCGCTGTCCGGCGAGGACCTCGATCTGGGCCTCGCCCGCCCGCCGTTCGACTCCGAGCTCTTCGCATCCCGGCTGCTCCAGCGGGAGGCGTTGCTGCTCGCGGTGCCCGCCGAGCACAGGCTTGCCGGCCTGGACCGGCCCGTGGGCGCAGAGGACCTCACCGGTGAGCCGTTGATCTTCCACTCGCAGCAAAAGGCCCGGTACTTCTACGACTTGATGGTGAGCCTGGTCCCGCTGGCGCAGGAGCGCGTGGTGCACAGCGTCAGTCAGGTGCTCACGATGCTGTGGCTGGTGTCCGCCGACCGCGGTATCGCCTTCGTCCCTGCCTCCGCGACCTTGCTCGGCATCCCGAACGTCACGTTCGTGCCGGTGGCCACGCGGGTGCCCGAACCGGTGGAACTGCATCTGCTGTGGCCCCGGCACTCGCGCAATCCCGCACTCGCCCGCGTCCTGCTCGCCCTGGAGGACATCAGCCCCGAGTCCCCGTAGCCGCACAGGACTTGACAGCCGAGATGTCCCGGGCGATCCCTGGGTGGACCTCGATGTCCTTCGACATCGTCCTCAGGAAGGAGTGGGCAGTCACCGGTGCGACTGCCCACGTCAACAGGTGTGGGGGTCAGGCCCAGGCCGTCACCGGCGTGAACGAGCTGTCCTGGCGGAAGGTGTCCGTGCCGTCCGAACGATCCACCCGCAGCTGGTAGCTGTAGTGGCGCAGGTAGTAGCCCGGGTAGTTGTACGACTCGAAGCGGATCGAGCCGCTCGCCGTTCCCGTGCGGGCGATGAACGTCGCGTCCTTGGCGAACGTCGACGTGCCGTCGTTCGCGTCGAAGCGGGCGCGGAAGTCCCAGTGGCGCAGGTAGTTGCCGGAGGAGTCGCGGAAGGAGTAGCCGCCCGAGTCGGCGAGGCCCGCGACGACGGTGAAGGTCGACGCCGTCTTCTCGGCGGTGGTGCTGGAGCTGGTCACCACCGGGAGGTTGAGCAGGGAGGACTGCGTCTGCCAGTAGCGGGTGGAGTAGTTGGCCGACTGGAAGGACCGCGTGACGTTCCTCGCCAGGCTCGGGCCGCCCGTCACCGTCTCCTTGATCACCGTGAAGTGACGGGCCGTACCGGAGACCACGGGCAGGGCCGCCGGGGCGGACCAGGTCGCGAAGGTGTCGTAGCTGTCGCTGTAGTAGTACTTGCCGTCGCCGTAGCCGTCGAAGAAGAGCCGCCAGGCGCCGTTGTCGAGCTGGACGAGCGCCGGGCCCTCGCGGTAGCTGCCCCAGCCGGCCCAGTCGCCGGTCCTGGAGATCGTGTAGGGGCCGGTCAGCGAGGAGGCCGTCGCGTACTCGATGTACTTGGTCGTCTCGTTCTTGGTGAACGCGTGGTACGTCGAGCCGATCTTCACGAGGAAGGTGTCGATATGGTTCGAGCCGATGCCGGAGAGGGCCACCGGTGAACTCCACGTGGTGAGCGCCGAGTTCGTCGCCTTCAGCAGATACGGCGTGAAGATCCACTCGTCGCTGGTGACCGAGCAGGACACGATGACGTTCACACTGCCGTCGCTGTCGACGAACCACTCCGGCGCCCACGCCCGGGACAGATTGGTGATCGGGACCGTGTAGTCGTACAAGAAGGTCCAGTTGACCCGGTCGGAGCTGCGGGCGAAGCCGATCGTGGTGCTGGCGTCCTGCCAGGTGTGGGTGGTGTAGGTGATGTAGTAGTAGCCGTTGGTGTGCTTGAAGATGCTGGCGTCGCGGATTCTGTTGCTCGGCGGGGTGTAGGCCGAGGACTTCAGCAGCCGGAAGTCGAGGGCGTCGTCCGACTGGTAGACGTTCACCGTGCCGTCGTTGCTGTTGAGGAACGGCACGATGGTGTAGCGGGTCGCGGAGCCGCTCGGCGGGGCGGCGGCGAAGGCCGCGCCGGGCAGGCCGCCCATCAGCACGGCCGAGGCGGGCAGGGCCGCCATCGCACGCAGCAGGGTACGACGGGACGGTGCGGGGGGTCGTGTGGTCACGGGCGGCTCTCCTCGGACAAACAAACAACGCGGCTCTGGTGTCCGACATGCCGAACGAGGTTCGGAAAGTCGATCAGAAGGTAGGGGCGAGGCCGAATCGCGTCAATGGTTTGCGCACGACCTGGTGAGCCCTATGGGAAAGCTGTGCCGTGCACTGAACTTCCGCCCCCGCCACGAGCGTTCCGGGACAGCGCTTCCACAGGTTACCGTTCGGTAGACAACGCGCTCCAAACGCGGAGGGGTTCACATGGCGCTCGACCGTGCCACCGGCCTGGCGGAGTCGGCCCGCGCCCTGGCCGACGGAGAGGTGACCTCCCGGGCCCTCGTGGAGCGGGCCCTGGAGCGGATCGCCACCAGCCAGGGGTCCCTCAACGCCTTCCGGGTCGTCCGGGCCGAGGCCGCGCTCGCCGAGGCGGACGCGGCGGACAGGGAACGCGCCGCCGGAGTGCGCAGGCCGCTGCTCGGCGTACCCGTCGCCGTCAAGGACGACATGGATGTGGCGGGCGAGCCGACCGCGTTCGGCTGCCGGGGAGAGTTCCCCACGGTGGCTCAGGACGGGGAAGCCGTACGGCGGTTGCGGGCGGCCGGAGCCGTCGTCGTCGGTAAGACCAACACGTGTGAGTTCGGGCAGTGGCCCTTCACCGAGGGACCCGCCTTCGGCGCCACCCGCAATCCATGGAGCGCGGAGCACACCCCGGGCGGCTCCTCGGGCGGATCGGCCGCCGCCGTCGCCGCCGGCCTCGTACCGGCCGCACTCGGTTCGGACGGCGCCGGATCGGTGCGCATCCCGGCCTCCTGGACCCATCTCATCGGCATCAAGCCGCAGCGCGGCCGCATCTCCACCTGGCCGCGCGGCGAGTCCTTCCAGGGCATCACCGTCAACGGCACCCTGGCCCGCACGGTCGCCGACGCCGCACTCCTGCTGGACGCGGCGAGCGGCAACCACGACCTCGACCCACACCGGCCGCCCGCCGTCGACGCCTCGGGCGCCGTCGGACGCGACCCCGGCAGGCTGCGCATCGCACTCGCCCTGAAGCCGCCGTTCACCGCGCTGCCCGCACGGCTCCAGCCCGAGGTACGGGCGAAGGTCGTCGAACTCGCCGGGAAACTCGCCGCGTTGGGGCACACCGTCGAGGAGGCCGACCCCCCGTACGGACAGATCGGGCTCACCTTCATCCCGCGCGCCACGGTCGGTCTCGCCGAGCGGGTCGGCGAAGCCCCCTTCCCCGCGCTGCTCGACCGGCGCACCCGGGACGCCGCCCGCCTCGGCCGACTGCTCGGCGGGGCACCGCTGCGGGCGGCGCGGCGGGCCGAGGCGGTCCTGCACCGTCGTATCGGCGGATTCTTCACGTCGTACGACGTGATCCTCGCGCCGACCACGGCCGCTCCCCCGCCGCGCATCGGCTCGATGCTGAAGCTGGGCGGACTGGCCACCGACCGCGCCATGATCGCCGCCTGTCCCTTCGCCTGGCCGTGGAACGTGCTGGGCTGGCCCGGTGTCAACGTCCCCGCCGGGTTCGTCGGCCAAGGGCTGCCCGTCGGGGCGCAGTTGCTCGGTCCGGCGAACAGCGAGCCGCTGTTGATCTCGCTGGCCGCGCAGCTGGAGGCGGAGCTGCGCTGGCACGAGGCGTGGCCGCCGGTGCGGGAGATCGCGACGGATTCCCCGGCCGCGTGACGGCGTTCGGCCCTTACCCTGTGACCATGGACGATGCGTCGATGGTCGGGCTCATGGGTCGGGTCACCGGAACGGTGGGGCCCGGGCTCGTCGGCGAGGTGATCGTCCGGGTTCGGGGCGGCGCCGAGCACTTTCTCGCCTACGCGGCCACCGGCACGGACCGTATCGAGCGGGGCACCGTGGTGATGGTGGTGGAGTACCAGGCGCCGAGAACCGTCTACGTCCAGGCGGCGTACGACAGTTGAGCATGCTCCACCGCAGGTGAGAGCGTTGTGCGTCAAGGTTGTGACAAGGATCCGCAAGGGTCTGTACCCCGGCCTCGGCGAGGCGCACACTCCCTTCGTTCGGTGCCGAAAGGGCACCATCCAAAGGGGGCGAATGCCGATGGTCATCGGCGTCGTTGCGGGGGTCGCGGTCGTGGCCGTCCTCGCGTTGATCGGTGTGTTCAAGATGATGTGGCGCGTGGCCGAGCCCAATGAGGCGCTCATCATCTCCGGCTCCAAGCACAAGACCGAGGGCCTCGAGGAAGGCATGGGGTTCCGCATCGTCACGGGGCGCGGCACGCTGGTGCTGCCCGGCGTGCAGGCGGTGCGCAAGCTCTCGCTGGACCTCAACGAGACCGAGCTGCACGTGGATTGCGTGACCCACCAGGGCATTCCGCTCAAGGTGCGGGGCGTGGTCATCTTCAAGGTGGGCGACGACTTCGTGTCGATCGCCAACGCGGGGCGCCGTTTCCTCGACCAGCAGAAGCTGATGTCGGAGCGGGTGCACAACGTGTTCGCCGGTCATCTGCGGTCCATCGTCGGCGGGTTGACCGTCGAGGAGATGATCCGCGACCGGGAGAAGCTCACCGGGCAGACCCGGGCCGCCTGCGGCACGGAGATGGAGAAGCTGGGGCTCATCGTCGACTCCCTGCAGATCCATGAGATCGAGGACCCGACCGGGTACATCCAGAACCTGGCGATGCCGCACGCGGCGGCCGTCCAGCGGGACGCGCGCATCGCGCAGGCGGAGGCGAACCGGCTGGCCACGGAGGCCGAGCAGAAGTCGTTCGCACGGATGGCGGAGGCCACCCGGGACAGCGAGATCCTCCAGGCCGGCTACCAGGCCGAGCGGGACAAGGCGGGCGCGAAAGCCCGCCAGGCCGGTCCGCTCGCGGACGCCGCGGCCCGGCAGGAGGTCGTCGTCCAGGAAACCCGGATCGCCGAACTCGAGGCGAACCGGCGCGAGCAGCAGCTCCAGGCGGACGTCCGCAAGCCGGCGGACGCCCAGGCCTACGAGAAGCGCACACTCGCCGAGGCCGAGCGGGACGCGCGGATCTCCGCGGCCCAGGCCAAGGCGAAGGAGACGGAGCTGGCGGCGGCGGCCGAGGCGACCCGGGTCAAGACGGCCGCGGGTGCCGAGGCCGAGGCGACCAAGGCCCGGGGTACGGCCATGGCCGCGTCGACCCGGGCCACCGGTGAGGCGGAGGCCGCGGCGGCTCAGGCCAGGGGTCTGGCACAGGCCGAGGCGACGAAGGCCAAGGGTCTCGCCGAGGCGGAGGCCATCAAGGCCCGGGCCGCCGCTCTCGCCGAGAACCAGGAGGCGGTGGTCGCGCAGCAACTCGCCGAGAACTGGCCGGAGATCGTCAGGGCGGGCGCGTCCGCGTTCGGCAGCGTCGACAACATGGTCGTGCTCAACGGGGCCGACGGCATGGCGGACATGCTCGCCAAGGCGCTCACCATGGGCGGCACCGGGCTGGGGCTGGCACGTCAGCTGCTGGCGTCCATGAACCAGAACGGACAGGAACCGGCGGGCACTTCGTCCCTCAACGGGATCGCGACGCCGCCGCCGGCTCAGAAGGTGCCGATGGACGACAAGTGACCCGTCACAACTGATCACGGGGGCAGCCTCTAAGGTGCCCCCGTGACTGCGTTTACCGATGGACACGTCCCCGGCCGCTTCGGCCCCACCGCGACCACCGAGGCCGACGTCCGCGAGGTGGGCCGGGTGCGCACCGAGTACTCACCCGCGCACGACGGCGACCCCGACCCGGGCGAGATCGTGTGGACCTGGGTGCCCTATGAGGAGAACGACGGACGGGGCAAGGACCGGCCCGTGCTCGTGGTCGCCCGGGAGGCGGCCGGAACGTTCCTCGCCGTGCAGCTGTCGAGCAAGCGCCACGACGGCAACCGGGAGTGGGTGGCGATCGGCAGCGGCCCCTGGGACCGCACCGGCCGGGACTCCTGGGTGGACGTCGACCGTGTCCTGCGACTGCACGAGGACGGTATGCGCCGGGAGGCCTGTGCGCTGGACCGGATGCGGTTCAACCTGGTCAGGCAGCGGCTGCACGAGCGCTACGGCTGGACCTGAAGGGTCTTCTCGAAGGCGGCCCGGACCACGTTCCCGGGCGTGCGGTCCAGGACGCCGAACACCACGTGCTCGAAGGCCCCTGTGAACCGCCCGCCCGGCCCGAGCAGCCCGTGGAAGGCACCCGCGACCTGCGCCGGGTCGTTCTGGAAGACCCCGCAGCCCCACGCGCCGAGCACCAGCCGCCGGTACCCCTCGGCCGCCGCCACCTCCAGCACCCGCTCGGCACGCACCGCCAGGGCGTGCGGCAGCTCGGCCGTGCGCTGCGGCACCGTACGCCGTACGACGCCCGCGTTCGGCGCGGCCGCGGTCAGGAAGCCGGCGGTGTACGGCTCGTCCAGCAGGCGGCCGCGGTCGTCCCGGAAGACGGGGACGGCCGGCGAGTGGATGACACGGTCCGTGTAGAAAGCGTCGCGGTGGGCCCGGTGATGGTCGTAGAAGTCCCTGGCCTCCCGCACACAGGCGTACAGCGCGGAGGCGCGGCACAGGGCCTCCTCCTGGGCCTGGGCGCCGTTGAGATAGCCACCGCCCGGGTTGCGGGCCGAGGCGAAGTTCAGGACGACCGGCACACCGCCCAGCCGACGGGCGGCCTCCAGACTGCTCTCGCCCGTGACCTCGACGAACGTGTCGCCGGGCGCGAGCTGCGGCACGGGCACGGGATCCGGCCCGTACATCCGCGTACCGGCCCGTGCGGCCTCGGTCCCGGCCCCGATGGACACCTCGCGTCCGTCACAGGCGCGATAGAACCCCGCCTCGACGATCTGCTCCGTCTGCTGTGCGATGCCACGCAGGCGCGCGCTCATGGCGCCACCCCCGTGGGCGCCGCGAACGCGCGCCGTGCGCGCTCCCCCGTCGTGCTCATGCAGGCATCCTGGGCGATGCTGGTCATACGGTGCAACGGAGTTTCCCGGCCTCGAAAACACCCAGCAAACGCGCAGAAAACGGAGATCGTCGGCCCCGATTACGACGATATGCACTCTTGTGCGAAACGCCGCGAGGGTTTTGGGTGGGACGAGCTATGCCGGTCCGGCCAACATCATCCGGGCCGGTGGCATGGTGGAATCTCAGGAGGATCCCGACATGTCCGATTCAATAACCGACTGTAGCGACTGTACGGAGCCCCGCACCGCTCTGTCCGCCGCCGAGGTGGAGGCCCTGGTCAGGGGTATCTGCTTCAAGACCGGACCGCCCCGCACCGTCGGGGTCGAGGTGGAATGGCTCGTCCACGAGCTGCGCCTGCCGCAGCTCCCCGTCACACCCGAACGACTCGAAGCGGCCTACGCCGCACTGCGGACCGTGCCCCTCAGCTCGGCGCTCACCGTCGAGCCCGGCGGCCAGCTGGAGCTGAGCTCGCCGCCCGCCGCCTCCCTGATGGAGTGCATCGGCACCGTCTCCGCCGATCTGGACGCCGTCCGCGCCACGCTCGCCGAGCGCGATCTCGGCCTCGTGGGCGTCGGCAACGATCCCTGGCATTCGCCCCGCCGCTATCTGCACGAGCCCCGTTACGACGCGATGGAGGCCTGTCTCGACCGCACGGGCCCCGCCGGCCGCGCCATGATGTGCACCTCCGCCTCCGTGCAGGTGTGCCTGGACGCCGGCTACGAGGAGCCGGGCCCGCTCGGGCACGGGCGGCGCTGGTGGCTGGCACACCAGCTGGGCCCGGTCCTGGTCGCCGCGTTCGCCAACTCCCCGCTGGTCGGCCGTGAACCCACCGGCTGGGTCTCCACCCGGCAGCTGCTGTGGATGGAGATCGGCGCGGGCCGGGCGGGCGCTCCCCCGCTGGACGGGGACCCGCGCGAGGGGTGGGCGCGGCACGTGCTCGACGCCCCGGTGATGTGCATCCGCCAGGAGGGCCGCGCCTGGGACGTCCCGGACGCCATGACCTTCCGCGACTGGACCCGCTCCGCGACACCGAGGCCGCCGACCCGCGAGGACCTCGACTACCACCTCACCACGCTGTTCCCGCCGATCAGACCGCGCGGCCACCTCGAGCTGCGCATGATCGACGCCCAGCCCGGCGACGACGGCTGGATCGTGCCGCTCGCCGTGACGACGGCGCTCTTCGACGACCCCGAGGCCGCCGAGACCGCCTACCGCGCGGTGAAGCCGCTGGCCGAGCGGGCCCTGGGGCTGCCCGCCCCGCACAACCCGCTGTGGCTCGACGCGGCCCGCACCGGCCTCGCCGACCCGGAACTGCACGACGTGGCCGTCCAGTGCTTCACGGCCGCCCTCGACGCCCTGCCCCGGCTCGGCGCGACCGCCGAGGTCACGGGTGCCGTCGCGGCGTACCTGGAGCGATACGTCCTGAAGGGCCGCTGCCCCGCCGACGATCTGCTGGACCGGTTGCACGGGAAGGACCTCCGCTCATGACCGACGACGCCGAGACGCTCCGCGTCCGGGCGCTGCTCACCCTCACCACGGCGCGCGACCGCACGACGCTGCTGACCAGCTGTGTCGAGGACCCCGACCTCACCGCCCAGCACTCGCCGCTGATGTCCCCGCTGGTGTGGGACCTCGCGCACATCGGCAACCAGGAGGAGCTCTGGCTGCTGCGGGGTGTCGCGGGGCGGGAGGCGATGCGGCCCGAGATCGACGGCCTCTACGACGCCTTCGAGCACCCGCGCGCGGAACGGCCCAAGCTGCCGCTGCTCCCGCCCGACGAGGCCCGGCGGTATGCGGCGGAGGTGCGCGGCCGGGTCCTGGACCTGCTGGAGGGCACCGCGTTCCACGGCACGCGGCTCACCGAGGCGGGGTTCGCCTTCGGGATGATCGCGCAGCACGAACAGCAGCACGACGAGACGATGCTGATCACCCATCAGCTCCGCACCGGCCCCCAGGCCCTGACCGCCCCCGACCCGGCCCCCGCACCCCTGTACACCGGCCCGGCCGAAGTCCTGGTGCCCGGCGGCCCGTTCATGATGGGCACCTCCGACGAGCCGTGGGCGCTGGACAACGAACGCCCGGCGCACCGGCGGGAGGTGGCGCCGTTCTACATCGACACGGCTCCGGTCACCAACGAGGCGTACCAGGAGTTCATCGAGGACGGCGGCTACTGGCTCGACCAGTGGTGGGCCCCGGCCGGCTGGGACTACATCCGGCAGCACAACATCGACGCCCCGCTGTTCTGGCGCCGCGACGGCAACCAGTGGCTGCGCCGCCGCTTCGGTGTCACCGAGACCGTGCCGCCCGACGAGCCCGTGGTGCACGTGAGCTGGTACGAGGCCGACGCGTACGCCCGCTGGGCCAGGCGGCGGCTGCCCACCGAGGCCGAGTGGGAGAAGGCCGCCCGCCACGACCCCACCACGGACCGCTCGATGCGCTACCCGTGGGGTGACGCCGACCCGGCGCCCGAGCACGCCAACCTCGGCCAGCGGCATCTGCGCCCGGCCCCGGCGGGCAGCTATCCCGAGGGCGAATCCCCGCTCGGTGTACGGCAGTTGATCGGCGACGTGTGGGAGTGGACGGCGAGCGACTTCCAGCCGTACCCGGGCTTCGAGGCATTCCCGTACAAGGAGTACTCGGAAGTGTTCTTCGGCCCCGAGCACAAGGTGCTGCGCGGCGGTTCGTTCGCCGTCGACGCGGTTGCCTGCCGGGGCACGTTCCGCAACTGGGACTACCCGATCCGGCGGCAGATCTTCTCCGGCTTCCGCACCGCCCGTTCCGCGGAGGGCGTCTGATGTGCCGTCACCTGGCGTATCTGGGCGGGGCGGAGCCGCTCGGCCGACTCCTCACGGAGCCGGCGCACAGCCTGTACCGCCAGTCCTGGGCACCCCGGCACCAGCGCTACGGCACCGTCAACGCCGATGGTTTCGGGGTCGGTTGGTACGCCGAGGGCGACCCGGCGCCGGCCCGCTACCGCCGGGCCGGGCCCATCTGGGCGGACCAGTCCTTCGCGGACCTGGCCCGGGTCGTACGGACCTCGGCGCTGCTCGCCGCGGTCCGTGACGCCACGCTGGCGGGCGCCGACGCCGAGGCCGCGGCGGCACCGTACGCGAGCGGGCCGTGGCTGTTCAGCCACAACGGCGCGGTCAAGGGCTGGCCGCGCTCCCTGGCACCGCTGACCCAGACCCTGCCCGCCGCCGACCTGCTGTCGATGGAGGCCCGCAACGACTCGGCGTTCGTCTGGGCCCTGGTCCTGGCCCGCCTCCGCGCCGGCGACGACGAGAGCCAGGCACTGGCCGACACGGTCCTGGAGGTCGCCGAGGCGGCCCCCGGCTCGCGCCTCAACCTCCTCCTCACCAACGGCGAGACCATCGCCGCGACCACCTGGGGCGACACCCTCTGGTATCTGACGTGCTCCCGCGGCACGGTCGTCGCTTCCGAGCCCTACGACGACGATCCGCACTGGCGGGAGGTCCCCGACCGCACCCTGCTCGCGGCGAGCCGCACGGACGTGCTGCTCACCCCACTGAAGGAGCCGAGTGACGCCGCCTCGGCCATCGCACCGTCGAAGGAGCCCCGTACGTGAGCCCGTTCCTTCTCACCCGCACCCTGCCCGAGGACGCCACCGAGGCCGCCCTGCGCGCCGACGTCCTGCGCGGTCTGACCCGCACACCGAAGACCCTGCCGCCGAAGTGGTTCTACGACGCCCACGGCAGCGAACTCTTCGATCAGATCACCGAGTTGCCGGAGTACTACCCGACCCGTGCCGAGCGGGAGATCCTCGTCGCCCGGGCCACCGAGATCGCGGCGGCCTCCGGTGCCCGCACCCTCGTCGAGCTGGGCTCCGGTTCCTCGGAGAAGACGCGGTACGTCATCGACGCGCTGAGCGACCTGCACACGTACGTGCCCGTCGATGTCAGCGAGAGCGCCCTCACGCGGGCCGGGCACGCGCTGATCGCGGAGCGGCCGGGGCTGAACGTGCACGCCCTGATCGCCGACTTCACGGCCGAGCTCACCCTGCCCGGGACACCGGGTCCCCGGCTGGTGGCGTTCCTCGGCGGCACGATCGGCAATCTGCTGCCGGCCGAGCGGGCGGAGTTCTTCACCTCGGTCCGCGCCCTGCTCTCCCCCGGCGACGCCCTGCTGCTCGGCACGGACCTCGTCAAGGACGAGAACGTGCTGGTCAGGGCGTACGACGACGCGGCCGGGGTGACGGCGGAGTTCAACAAGAACGTCCTGACCGTCGTCGACCGCGAACTGGGGGCCGACTTCGATCCCGGCGCCTTCGACCATGTGGCGCTCTGGGACGCGGAGAACGAGTGGATCGAGATGCGGCTGCGCTCCCGTACCGCACAGACCGTGAAGATCCCCGCGCTGGATCTCGCCATCGACTTCGCGGCGGGCGAGGAGTTGCACACCGAGGTGTCGGCGAAGTTCCGGAAGGAGGGCGTGCGCGCCGAACTGTCCGCCGCGGGCCTGGAATTGGCCCACTGGTGGACGGACGAACAAGGCCGGTTCGCGCTGTCGCTGAGCACGGTGCGGTGACGGACGGCTCGCGCTCCGCCGCCACGTGGGGCACGGTGGAGCCATGACGAATCACACCTATCGGGTGACCGAGATCGTCGGCACCTCGCCCGACGGCGTCGACCAGGCCATCCGCAACGGTATCGGCCGTGCCTCACAGACCCTGCGGAACCTCGACTGGTTCGAGGTGACCCAGGTGCGGGGCCAGATCGAGGACGGACAGGTCGCGCACTGGCAGGTGGGCCTGAAGGTGGGCTTCCGCCTGGACGAGTCGGACTAGCTGCACCGGCTCAGGTCCGCCCCTCCCGCTCCTGCGCGGTCTTCAGCGCAGCGGAGGGGGCGGTCCAGCGCGCCCGTACGACGGTGAATCCGGCCCGTTCGGCGTCCTCGCAGACCAGTTCGTCGTCGTCCACCAGCACCCGGATCTCACGGGTGCGGGCGAGTCGGCGCAGGGTCTCCAGCTTGGTGCGCCGGGCGGGCCTGCGGTCGTTGTCGCGCCGCATGTGGACACGCCCCTCGGGCAGTCCCTGCGCGGCGAGCCAGGCGAGCGTGTCCTGTCGGCAGCGCTCGGGCCGGCCGGTGAGATAGACGACCTCGCACTCCTCGGCGCTCTCCAGGACCAGGGCGATGCCCTGCGCGAGGGGTGGGTCCTGGGGTGCGGCGGCGAAGAAGCCGTCCCAGTCGCGAGGCTTGCGCTCCAGGAAGCGCTGCCGGTGGGCCGTGTCCGCGAGGGTGTTGTCCAGGTCGAACACGGCGAGGGGCGGTCTGCTGCTGTCGGTCACGCGCTCCACCCTAGAACCCGGCAACCTTCTCGCGCCGTGCAGCGACTCCTCTGCGACATGGCACGCAGGCGGAGGCGGGAGGCCCCATGCGGAACACGGCGATCTGGTCGGCAGTGGTTCTGAAGGAGCGGACTTAATTATTAATGGGATCCATTTTCATGTAGCGTCCTCGGTGCTCGCTGTCCCACCGAGGAGGTCCCTGTCATGGCTGTCCCCAAGCGGAAGATGTCCCGCAGCAACACCCGCCACCGCCGCGCGCAGTGGAAGGCGGTCACTGGGTCGCTGGTGCCCGTCACGATCGACGGAGTGCGCCACCTCGTACCGCAGAACCTCGTGAAGGCCTACGAGCGCGGCCTGCTGCGTCCCGAGGTCTGAGCCCCATGCCTTACGACCGTCTGCCGGTCACCGTCCTGTCCGGGTTCCTCGGGGCGGGCAAGACCACGCTGCTCAACCATGTGCTGGCCAACCGCGAGGGCCTGCGCGTCGCCGTGATCGTCAATGACATGAGCGAGGTCAACATCGACGCCGCCCTGGTGCGGGGCGGCGAGGCCGCGCTGTCGCGGACCGAGGAACGCCTGGTCGAGATGACCAACGGCTGTATCTGCTGCACCCTGCGCGACGACCTGCTGGAGGAGGTGGACCGGCTGGCCCGGGAGGGCCGCTTCGACCACCTGCTCATCGAGTCCTCGGGCATCTCGGAACCGATGCCCGTCGCGGCCACCTTCGCGTTCGCCCGCGACGACGGGGCCACGCTCGGGGACGTCGCCCGGCTGGACACCATGGTCACGGTCGTGGACGCGGCCAACTTCCTGCCCGAGCTGGACAGCGGCGACGAACTGGCCGAGCGCGGGCTGGCCCCGTTCGAGGACGACGAGCGCACCGTCAGCGATCTGCTGGTCGACCAGATCGAGTTCGCGGACGTCATCGTCCTCAACAAGCTCGACCTGGTGGACCCGGACGCCGCGGCCCGGCTGCGGGCGGCACTGCGCCGCCTCAACCCCGTCGCCCAGGTGGTCGACGCACGCCACGCCCGCGTGGACCTCCAACAGGTCCTGGGCACCGGCCTGTTCGACCTGGAGCGCGCGCAGCAGGCGCCGGGCTGGGTCCGGGAACTCAACGGTGAGCACGTCCCCGAGACCGAGGAGTACGGAGTCTCCTCCACGGTCTTCCGCTCCGAACTCCCCTTCCACCCCGCCCGGTTGTGGTCGTTCGTGACCCAGGACATGGACAGCGGGAGACACGGCCGCGTCCTCCGCTCGAAGGGCTTCTTCTCCCTGTCCACGCGCCCTCACGTCACGGGCCTGTGGTCGCAAGCCGGCTCGGTGGCCCGCTTCGAGCCGTCGGCGGCGCGCGACGGCGAGGCGCCGTACGCACAGGAGCTGGTCTTCATCGGCACGCAGTTGGAGGCCACGCAGCTCCACAGCGCCCTCGCGGCCTGCCTCATGACCCCGGGAGAAAGCGTCCCCGACGCCGACCCCTTCCCGGCCTGGGGCACGTACGGCATCGACGACACCTGCGAGCACGAGCACGCCGTATCCGCCCAGGAACACGCCGTGTCCGCCTCCTGACACCGGGCGACGCCGGGAATGTCACGGCGTCCCCGGCGTTGAACACCCTGTGACCTCCCTGATCGCCACCACCCGCTTCTCCGTCCTCGACCGTTCGCGCACCCGCGAGGGCCACTCGAACGCCGAGGCGCTGCGCGACACCGTGCGGTTCGCGCAGGAGCTGGAGGCGCTCGGATATCACCGGTTCTGGGTCTCGGAGCACCACGGGGTACCCGGCGTCGCCGGTTCCGCCCCGACCGTGCTGGCCGCCGCCGTGGCCGCAGCGACGCGGACGATCCGGGTCGGGACGGGCGGCGTGATGCTGCCCAACCACCGGCCGCTGGTCGTGGCCGAACAGTTCGGCGTCCTGGAGTCCCTCTTCCCCGGCCGTATCGACATGGGGCTGGGCCGCTCGGTCGGCTTCACCGACGGCGTACGCAAGGCGCTGGGCCGCGGCAAGGACGACGCCGACGACTTCGCCGGCCAGCTCGACGAACTGCTGGGCTGGTTCCGTGGCACCTCCCCGACCGGTGTGCACGCGCGCCCCGCGGAGGGCCTCACGGTGCCGCCGTTCGTCCTCGCGATGGGCGAGGGCGCCACGATCGCGGCCCGCGCCGGCCTGCCCATGGTCATCGGCGACCTGCGCAGCCGCGACAGGGTGCAGCGCGGCATCGACCACTACCGCACCCGCTTCCGCCCCTCCCCCTGGGCACCGGAACCCTACGTCGTGATCTCCGGCACGATCGCGGTCGCCGCCACCCCCGAGGACGCCCGCCGCCTCCTGATCCCGGAGGCCTGGTCCATGGCCCACTCCCGCACCCACGGCACCTTCCCGCCCCTGCCGGCCGCCGAGCGCGTCGAGGCACTCACCATGACCGCCAAGGAACGCGACTTCTACGAGTCCGGCCTCACCGGCCACATCGCCGGCACCGAGGACCAGGTGGCGCACGAGCTGGAGACGGTGCTGAAGGAGACGGGTGCGCAGGAGGTGCTCGTCACCACCAGCAGCCACGACCGTGACGCGCTGCTGGACTCCTACCGACGGCTCGCCTCGATCGTCTGCGACTAGAGTTCCCCCTCATGCACCACCCACATGACCCGTATGTCCGAGTCCGCGGCGCCCGAGAGCACAACCTCAAGGGTGTGGACGTCGACATCCCGCGGGACGTGCTGGCCGTGTTCACCGGGGTCTCCGGGTCCGGGAAGTCGTCGCTGGCGTTCGGGACGATCTACGCCGAGGCGCAGCGGCGGTACTTCGAGTCCGTCGCGCCGTACGCGCGCAGGCTGATCCATCAGGTGGGGGCGCCGAAGGTCGGGGAGATCACCGGGCTGCCGCCCGCGGTGTCGCTGCAGCAGCGTCGTTCGGCGCCGACGTCCCGGTCGTCCGTCGGGACGGTCACCAACCTCTCGAACTCGCTGCGGATGCTGTTCTCCCGGGCCGGTGATTACCCGCCGGGGGCCGAGCGGCTCGATTCGGACGCCTTCTCGCCCAATACGGCGGCGGGGGCGTGCCCCCAGTGCCATGGGCTGGGTCAAGTGCACGGTACGACCGAGGAGTTGCTGGTTCCCGATCCGTCGCTGTCGATCCGGGAGGGTGCGATCGCGGCGTGGCCGGGTGCCTGGCAGGGGAAGAACCTGCGGGACATCCTGGACGCGCTCGGGTACGACGTGGACCGGGCCTGGCGCGAGCTGCCCGCCGAGGCACGGGAGTGGATCCTGTTCACCGACGAGCAGCCGGTCGTCACGGTGCATCCGGTGCGGGACGCGGACCGCATCCAACGGCCGTACCAGGGTACGTACATGAGCGCCCGGCGCTATGTGATGAAGACCTTCTCGGACTCCAGGAGCCCGACGCTGCGGACGAAGGCGGAGCGGTTCCTCAGCAGCGCGCCCTGCCCCGCGTGCGGCGGCAGCCGGCTCCGGCCGGAGGCGCTCGCGGTGTCCTTCGCGGGGCGGACGATCGCCGAGCTCGCGGCGCTGCCGCTGACGGAGCTCATGGGCCACCTGCTCGCCGTCGACGAGACCACTCGCGTCCTGACCGACGACCTCGCCTCGCGTATCGCACCCGTCCTCGAACTCGGTCTCGGCTACCTGAGCCTCGACCGCTCCGCCCCCACCCTCTCCGCCGGTGAGCTGCAACGACTACGGCTGGCGACCCAGCTGCGCTCCGGGCTGTTCGCAGTGGTGTACGTCCTCGACGAGCCCTCCGCCGGACTGCACCCGGCGGACACCGAGGCGCTGCTGACGGTGCTGGAGCGGCTGAAGGCGGCCGGCAACTCGGTGTTCGTGGTGGAGCACCACCTCGACGTGGTGCGCGGCGCGGACTGGCTGGTGGACGTGGGTCCGCGGGCCGGTGAGCACGGCGGCGAGGTGCTGCACAGCGGGCCCGTGGCGGACCTGGCCGCGGTCGAGGGGTCACAGACGGCGCGGTTCCTCTTCGGCCGCTCCCCCGCGTCCGTGCGTCAAGTGCGCACCGCGAGCGGGCAGTTGAAGGTCGGTCCGGTCACCCGGCACAACCTGCGCGGGGTGACGGCGGAGTTCCCGCTGGGTGTCTTCACGGCGGTGACGGGCGTCTCCGGGTCCGGGAAGTCCACGCTCATCGGGGAGATCACCGAGGAGTCGGCGGGCGTGGGACGGCTCGTCTCGGTCGACCAGCGTCCGATCGGCCGCACCCCGCGCTCCAACCTGGCCACCTACACCGGCCTCTTCGACGTCGTACGCAAGGAGTTCGCGGCCACGGACCAGGCACGGACACGCGGCTTCGGTGTCAGCAGGTTCTCCTTCAACGTGGCCGGGGGACGCTGCGAGACCTGTCAGGGCGAGGGCTTCGTCAGCGTCGAGCTGCTGTTCCTGCCGAGCACGTACGCGCCGTGCCCGGACTGCGGCGGGGCCCGCTACAACGCCGAGACGCTCGAAGTGACGTACCGGGGGCGCAACATCGCGCAGGTGCTGGACCTGACGGTGGAGTCCGCGGCGGAGTTCTTCGCCGACACCCCCGCCGTCGCCCGCAGTTTCGGCGCGCTCCTGGACGTGGGCCTCGGCTATCTGCGCCTGGGCCAGCCCGCCACCGAACTCTCCGGTGGCGAGGCCCAACGCATCAAGCTGGCCAGTGAGTTGCAGCGCGGGCGCCGCGGCCACACCCTCTACCTCCTGGACGAACCGACCACCGGCCTCCACCCGGCCGATGTCGAGGTGCTGATGCGCCAGCTCCACGGACTCGTCGACGCCGGGCACACCGTCATCGTCGTCGAGCACGACATGTCCGTCGTCGCGGACGCGGACTGGGTGATCGACCTGGGACCGGGCGGCGGGGACGCGGGCGGCCGCATCGTGGCGACGGGACCGCCCACGGAGGTGGCCCGGGTGAAGGGCAGCGCCACGGCGGCGTATCTGGCCGCGGCGCTCGCGTCACCGGGCGCCGCGGCCGACGGCCGGCGCGGCTAGGGCCCTTCTGACGGCTCTTCGCGGCGTAGCGACGCCCGGCACGCACGCACCGGACGCCGCTCCTCGGCCCACGCTGATCCGTCAGAGGGACCCTAGGCGTTCGGCTGGGTGAAGCGGATGCTGTTGCCGAAGGGGTCGCGTACGCCGCAGTCGATGCCGTACGGGCGCTCGGTGGGTTCGTCGGTGATCTCGACGCCGCGGCCGCGCAGGGTCTCGCACGTCTTGCGGCAGTCGTCGGTGCTGAAGATGAGGTGGCCGCCCATGGCGCCCTTGGTGAGAAGGTCGCGGACCTGGGCCGCCGTCTCCTCGGACAGCGCCGGCTGCCCCGGGCGCTCCAGC
Source organism: Streptomyces sp. WM6386 (assembly GCF_000972385.1). GTDB lineage: Bacteria > Actinomycetota > Actinomycetes > Streptomycetales > Streptomycetaceae > Streptomyces. The sequence continues at coordinate 13,698 of NZ_JXTE01000014.1, read as the reverse complement.
AGGAGCTGCCGGTCCGGGTGGCCGGGGACGTTGACGGTGAGCCAGCGCATGAAGCCGAGGTCGGCGTCGGTGTGGACCTCCAGGCCGAGCTTGCCGACGTAGAAGTCGAGGGCCTCGTCCTGGTCGAGGACGTAGATCTGTGAGTGTGTGATGGCGGTGAACATGCGCCTCACGCTACCGAGCGGGCCGGACGAAAACTTATCCAGAACTGCTCAGTCGGACGGGTCCCTCGGCCGGGTCCACGCCTTCGTGAAGCACGTCGGTACGGCGATCGCCGAGGCCTGCTTGCGGTACGTCCTCGGTGGCCGGCCGACGATGTCGCGGAAGGTGCGGCTGAAGGTCCCCGGGCTGCCGAAGCCTACCGCGAAGCAGATGTCGGTCACGCTGCGGTCGGTCTCCCGCAGCAGGAACATCGCCCGCTCGACACGGCGCCGCTGGAGATAGCGGTGCGGTGTCTCACCGAACGTGGCGCGGAAGGTGCGGGCGAAGTGCGCCGGGGACACATGGGCGATCCGGGCCAGGGCCGGGACGTCCAGCGGCTGCGCGTAGGCGCGGTCCATGGCGTCCCGGGCCCGCAGCATGCGGCGGTTGCTCTCTTCGGCGGCGCGGCTCACACCGCCATCACATCACCTGGGCGACCAGCGCCGAGTGGATCCAGCCGGGTTCGGGCGAGGTCGCGGGCTGGGCGGCCAGCGCGAGCGAGCGGCGGTCGGCGTGGCTGCCGGGCGGGATGACGTCCCGCACCTCCACCTCGGCCACCAGCCCCCGCGCCGACACCACCCGCCACACCGAGGCGAGCAGGGTGTCCTCGCCGACGAAGGCGGGCGCGGTGCTGGCCGTGCCGCCGTCGAGCCGGTAGCGCAGGCGCACCGGCTGGACGGGGACCCCGGCGTCCAGGGCGGCCTGGAAGACGGCCCTGCGGAAGGGGCCCTGGGCGCGGCCGCACCAGGTGCTGCCCTCGGGGAACACCGCGACCGCCTGCCCGCCGCGGAGCCCTTGCGCGATCCGGGCGACCGTGTCCGGGAGGGCGCGCAGCCGGTCCCGCTCGATGAACAGCGCGGCCCGGGCCACCACCGCGCCCGCCACCGGCCACTGCCGGATCTCGGTCTTGGCGACCATCCGGGCCGGGCGCACGGCGGCGAGCAGCGGGATGTCCAGCCAGGAGATGTGGTTGGCGACCAGGAGCAGTCCGCCGGTGGGCGCGGCGGCGCCGGTGACACGGATCCGGACCCCCGCGGCCCGTACGATCCACCGGCACCACCGCCTCACCGACTCGGCGGGGATCAGCCCGCCGAGCGGCGACAGCACGGCCCCGGCGAGCACCAGGACCATGACCGCCGCCAGCCGCAGCACGGCGCGCGGTAGCGCCGTGCCGGACCCCGTCGGCTCCACGCACGCCCCGGGGGTGCAGGGCGCGCTGGGCAGCCAGACGCTCATCAGGCCGGAACGAGGGAGAGGAAGTGCCGCAGATAGCGCGGATTGACCCGGCGCATCGACAGCAGCACGTACAGGTCGGCGACCCCGAAGTCCGGGTCGTGGGCGGGCTCCCCGCAGACCCAGGCGCCGAGGCGGAGGTAGCCGCGCAGCAGGGCGGGCAGCTCACCGCGGCCGGCGGCGGGCTGTCCCGGGGCCCAGGGCAGCAGCGGGCGTACCCGGTACTCCTCCGGAGCCAGGTGCTTGTCCCGCACCCGCTCCCAGGTCGCCGACGCCAGCGCGCCGCCGTCCGCGAGCGGTATCGAGCAGCAGCCGGCCAGCCACTCGTGACCGCGGTCGAGCATGTAGCGGGCGATGCCGGCCCAGATGAGCCCGATGACGGCGCCGTCCCGGTGGTCGGGGTGCACGCAGGAGCGGCCGACCTCGACGAGGCCGGGACGGAGGGCGTCGATGCGGGACAGGTCGAACTCGCTCTCCGAGTACAGCCGTCCGGCCACCGCGGCCCGCTCCGGCGGCAGCAGTCGATAGGTGCCGACGACCTGGCCGCTGAAGGTGTCGGTGACGAGCAGGTGGTCGCAGTAGGCGTCGAAGGGGTCGATGTCGTGGCCCGGCTGCGGGGAGGACAGCAGGGCGCCCATCTCGCCGGCGAACACGTCGTGCCGCAGCCGCTGGGCGGCGCGTACGTCGGACTCGTCGCGGGCGAGGGTGACGGTGTAGCGGGTGGGAGCGGCGGACAGGGGCGGGGAGTCGAGAGCGGATACGGCGGTCATGGCTCACTCCAGGTCACGGGCCGGTTCGGGGACGGCACCCGGTGGGCCGGTGGATCCGGCCCGCACCCTCTGTTCTTCCTACGCCGATTGGCGTGTACGTGACCGGTTCCGGGAGCGCTGATGTGGGGAGGTTGAACGGCTCGGGCCGGATGTCGGGGGTGTCGGACTCCGTCGACGGGCCGGTGTCGGACAGATGGCCGAAGGAAGACAACCCCCGGCACCTCAGGACCGTCTCCCTTCCGGAACCGATCACGAGGGACGGAGGCGCACGCGTGGCGGACGTGTCGGTGCAGGCGCTGGACGCACTGCCGTGGGAAAGGCTGGTGGCGGTGTACCCGACCGCGTCGGCCAAGGAGGTGCACCGGGTACTGCGCCATCTCCTCCGCAGCGGTCCGGCCTCGACCGAGGACGACTGCTCGCCGTTGTTCTCCGCCCTCGCGATGAAGGAGCGTGGTGTCGGCTCGGCGGCCACGGCCGCGCTGCCGTTCGTCGTCGCGCTCGCCGCCGACCCCCGCACGGGCGCACGGGCGACGCTCGTGGAACTGCTGGGCTGCCTGGCCTGGTGTGCGGAGCAGTGCGCGCCGCACCTGCTGGACCCGGGCTGGCCGAGGGCCTGGGACAGGGAGCGCGCGACGATCCAGGCCCTGCTCACCGACCCGGATCCGGTGGTACGACGGCAGGCCGTGCCCCTCGCGGAGGGTTCCGCCCGGCTGCTGGAGCGGTGGCGGACGGAACAGGATCTGTCGGTGCGTCTGCCCGTGCTGTTCGCGCTGGGCGGGCTCCCCCAGGACACCGGGATCCGCGCGGTCCTGGCCGAGGCACTCCGTGACGACGACCCCGTCGTACGGCTCGCGGCCGTGCACGCCGCCTCGGAGGCGGACCCCGGGGTCGCGCTGCGGGAACGGGAGCAGCTGCTGGCGGACCTCGTCGACCCCGCCGTACGGTCACGCCGGGAGGCCCTCTGGTACAGGCCGGACGTGGAGTCCCCGTACACCCGCGAGGCTGTCGCCTTCTGGACAGCCGTCCTGTTCGAGGACACGCCCGCCGAGGCGACCGAGTTCCTGGCCCGGCTGGCCGCGACGGCGGACCCGGCCGAGGACACCGACCTGCTGCGGACCGTGCTGGATCACTCCTGGCGGCTGCTGACCCGTCGGCGGTCCGTCGCACCCGCGCTGGTCCCGCTCGCCGACGGTTTCCTGGACCACCCCGACCCCGCTGTGCGCTATCGGGCCGCCCATCTCCTCGCCGCTCTCGGATCCGGGGCCGCCGCACACGCCGACCGGCTCGCCGCGCTGCTCGACGATCCCGGGGAGGACGAGTTCCTGGAGGGCACCGTCGGCGAGCACGCCCGCTGGGGGCTGGCCCGGATGGACGACGCGAGGGCACTGCCGGGACTGGTCGAGGGACTGTGCGCGACCTGGCGCGGGCGCCAGGGCCGGGGCTACGTCATCAGCGACCCGCGCAGCCCCGACCTCGCGGACGTCCTGGGCCCGCTCCGGGCTCACGCGGACACGCTCCTGCCGGCGGTGCGGGAGGAGTTGCGGCGGGAGCTGACCGACTCCGGCCTGCCCGGCTCGGTGCCGGCCGACCTCCTGGCGACGCTCAAGGCCTGGGGAACGGCAGCGTTGCCCGCGCTGCCGGAGGTCACGGCCTACCTGGCGAACGACTTCCGCCGGCACGACGCCGCCGAGGCACTGGCGGCGATGGGCCCTGCGGCCGTCTCCGCCGCGCCCGCGATACGCGAGCGGATGGCGCTCGAACCACCGGAGAACCACCGGTGGTTGCACTGGGTCCTGTGGCGCATCGGCGGCGCGGACCCGGACGACTCGCTCCGGGCCCTCGGGGAGACCCTGCCGAAGCCGGGCGAGCCGCCGTACTTCCCGTTCGGTCAGCTCGCCGACTTCGGCCACCGGGCCGCGCCGTACGCCGAGGACGTCTTCGGGGTAGAGGTGGCCACAGCCCTGTGGACGGTGACGGGGGAATCCGAGCCCGCCCGGTCGATCCTGGAGGAGCAGGTTCTCACGTTCGCCTCGGGCGGCCACGAGCTCTACGGACTGTTCCGCACCGCGTTGCGGACGCTGATCCGCTTCCGCGCGATCGGCCCGCCGGTACGGGACGCCCTGCGGGCCCTGCGCGACCAGGACCGCCGCATCTCGGCGTACGGCGACTACCGCGCGATCCTCCAGGACGAGGAGTTCCGCGAGCTGATCGACGAGGCGCTGGCCCTGTGAACTTGGCGGGACCGGGGTTGAGCACCACGCCCGGTCCCGCCCGTCCGCGCTGGACGGCGAACGGTCGGTGAGGGGCGCTACCGCTTCGCCACCTTGCGCGTGGCCCGCAGCCATTCCTTGTTCATGCCGGTGATGGAGACGAGCGGGATGCCCTTGGGGCAGGCGGTCGCGCATTCGCCGGTCAACGTGCAGCCCCCGAAGCCCTCCTCGTCCATCTGCGCCACCATGTCCAGCACCCGCGTCTCCCGCTCCGGCGCGCCCTGCGGCAGCACGTTGAGATGGTTGACCTTGGCCGAAGTGAACAGCATCGCCGCCCCGTTGGGGCAGGCGGCGACGCAGGCTCCGCAGCCGATGCACTCCGCGTGCTCGAACGCGAAGTCCGCGTCCGGCTTCGGCACCGGCGTGGCATGGGCCTCCGGTGCGGCGCCGGTGGGGGCGGTGATGTAGCCGCCGGCCTGGATGATCCGGTCGAACGCGGTGCGGTCGACGACCAGGTCCTTGATCACCGGGAATGCAGAGGCCCGCCACGGCTCGATGTCGATCGTGTCGCCGTCCTGGAAGGACCGCATGTGCAGCTGACACGTCGTGGTGCGCTCCGGGCCGTGCGCGTCGCCGTTGATGACCAGCGAGCACGCGCCGCAGATGCCCTCGCGGCAGTCGTGGTCGAAGGCGACCGGGTCCTCGCCGCGCAGGATGAGTTCTTCGTTGAGGGTGTCGAGCATCTCCAGGAACGACATGTCCGAGGAGATGCCGTCCACCTCGTAGGTGGACATGGCGCCTTCGGCGTCGGCGTTCTTCTGCCGCCAGACGCGCAGGGTGAGCTTCATGCGTAGCTCCGCTGGGTGGGGTGGACGTACTCGAAGACCAGGTCTTCCTTGTGCAGAACAGGGGCGGCACCGGTGGCGGTGAACTCCCAGGCGGCCGCGTAGGCGAACTCCTCGTCCCGGCGGGCCGCTTCGCCGTCCGGGGTCTGGGACTCCTCGCGGAAGTGGCCGCCGCAGGACTCGGCGCGGTGCAGCGCGTCCAGGCACATCAGCTCGGCGAGTTCGAGGTAGTCCACGATCCGGTTGGCCTTCTCCAGGGACTGGTTGAACTCCTCGCCGGTGCCGGGGACCTTGATGCGGCGCCAGAACTCCTCGCGGATCTGCGGGATGCGCTCCAGGGCCTTGCGCAGTCCGGAGTCGGTGCGGGCCATGCCGCAGAACTCCCACATCAGTTCTCCGACTTCACGGTGGAAGGAGTCGGGGGTGCGGTCGCCATCGACGGACAGGAGGAGGTTGAGCCGGTCCTCGGTCTCGGCCAACACCTCTTGGACGGCCGGGTGTTCATCGTTCACCGCGTCCTGGTGGGGGTTGCGGGCCAGGTAGTCGTTGATGGTGGCCGGCAGGACGAAGTAGCCGTCGGCCAGGCCCTGCATCAGTGCGGAGGCGCCGAGCCGGTTCGCTCCGTGGTCGGAGAAGTTCGCCTCGCCGATCGCGAACAGGCCGGGAATCGTGGTCTGGAGGTCGTAGTCGACCCAGAGCCCGCCCATCGTGTAATGCACCGCCGGGTAGATCCGCATGGGCACCTGGTACGGATCCTCGTCGGTGATCCGCTGGTACATGTCGAAGAGGTTGCCGTACTTGGCCTCGACGGCCTGGCGTCCCATCCGCGCGATGGCGTCCGCGAAGTCCAGATAGACGCCCTGGCCGCCGGGGCCCACGCCCCTGCCCTCGTCGCAGACGTTCTTGGCGGCGCGGGAGGCGATGTCGCGCGGGACGAGGTTGCCGAAGGACGGATAGATGCGCTCCAGGTAGTAGTCGCGCTCCTCCTCCGGGATCTGGTTCGCGGGACGGTCGTCACCCTTGGCCTTCGGCACCCAGATCCGGCCGTCATTACGCAGCGACTCGCTCATCAGCGTCAGCTTCGACTGGTGGTCGCCGGTGCGCGGGATGCACGTCGGGTGGATCTGGGTGAAGCACGGGTTGGCGAAGTAGGCGCCGCGCCGGTGCGCCCGCCAGACGGCGGTGGCGTTGGAGTTCATGGCGTTGGTCGACAGGTAGAAGACATTGCCGTAACCACCACTGGCAAGGACGACGGCATCCGCGAAGTACGTGTCGATCTTCCCCGTGACGAGGTCCCGTGCGACGATCCCGCGCGCCTTCCCGTCGACGACGATCAGGTCGAGCATCTCGGTGCGCGGATGCATCTCGATGTTGTCGGCGGCGATCTGCCTGCTGAGCGCCTGGTACGCGCCCAGCAGCAGCTGCTGACCCGTCTGGCCGCGGGCGTAGAACGTCCGCGACACCTGTACGCCGCCGAAGGAGCGGGTGTCCAGCAGACCGCCGTACTCCCGCGCGAACGGCACGCCCTGGGCGACGCACTGGTCGATGATCTCGACCGAGATCTGCGCCAGCCGGTGCACGTTCGACTCCCGTGCCCGGAAGTCCCCGCCCTTGACGGTGTCGTAGAACAGCCGGTGGACGGAGTCGCCGTCGTTGCGGTAGTTCTTCGCCGCGTTGATACCGCCCTGCGCGGCGATCGAGTGGGCGCGGCGCGGCGAGTCCTGGTAGCAGAACTGGACGACGTGGTAGCCCTGTTCGGCGAGCGTGGCACCCGCGGAACCACCCGCGAGGCCGGTGCCGACGACGATGACGGTGTGCTTGCGCCGGTTGGCGGGGTTGACCAGCCTGGCCTCGAAACGGCGCTTGTCCCAGCGCTCGTTGACGGGGCCGGAGGGAGCCTTGTCGTCGACGACGGGCTCGCCGTTCACGTACTCGGTGTAAGTCATGTTCAGCTCACCACTCCGGTCATCACGCCCACGGGCACGGCGAGGAAGCCGACCGTGAGCAGCAGCGCGAGGATGTCGGCCGTGGCCTTCAGGGCTCGGTCACGGGTGCGGTTGCCGGCGCCGAGGGTCTGCGCGGCGCTCCAGAAGCCGTGCCGGATGTGCAGACCCAGGGCCAGCACCGCCAGGATGTAAATGACGTTGCCGTACCAGGTGGAGAAGGTGTCCACGACGTTCTGATACGGGCGGCCCTCCTGGAAACCGCCCGAGTGCACGGTGCCGGTCGTCAGGTCCAGCAGGTGCCAGACGATGAACAGGCCGAGGATGATCCCGCCCCAGCGCATGGTCCGCGTCGCATAGCTGGACCGCGGCTTCTTGTGCACGTACTTGGTGGGGCGCGCCTTGATGTCGCGGCGGCTGAGCTGGTACGCCGAGGTCGCGTGGGCGATCACGGCGACCACCAGCACCACCCGGATCAGCCACAGCGTCCACTCGTAGTGCATGAAGGGCTCGCCGAGCGTGCGCAGCCAGTGCGCGTAGTGGTTGAACTCGCCCGGCCCGAAGAAGATCTTCAGGTTGCCGATCATGTGGACGACCAGGTACATGAGCATGATCAGCCCGCTGACCGCCATGACGGTCTTCTTGCCGACGGAGCTGTCCCACACCGTGCGTGCCATGGACGGTCGTCGGTCCGTCCGCGTTGCCAGAGCCATGGCACAAGACGCTAGGGCCCAGGGGGCTGATCGGTCCAAGACATGGTCCGGCTTGATTCGATAGCCAGCGGCTATCGTACGAGGATGCAGTTCCAGCAGCTCCAGTACTTCGTGGCCGTCGCGGAGACCCGGCACTTCACCCGGGCCGCCGACCTCGTCCATGTCGCGCAGCCGTCCCTTTCCCAGCAGATCAAGGCGCTGGAGCGGGAGCTCGGGGCGGACCTGTTCCTGCGGGCCCGGGGCAACATCACGCTCACCGACGCGGGCGAGGCGCTGCTGCCGCTGGCCCGGCGGATCCTCGCCGACGCGGACACGGCCCGGCACGAGGTGCAGGAGCTGGTGCAGCTGCGCAGCGGCCGGGTGCGCCTCGGCGCGACGCCGAGTCTGTGCACGGGTCTGCTGCCGGACGTGCTGCGCGCCTTCCATGACCGCTATCCCGGCATCCGTCTGATGATCGAGGAGGGCGGCTCGCACGATCTCGTACGGGAACTGGCCCGCGGTGCCCTGGACCTCGCGCTGGTCGTCCTCCCGCTGCCGACGCCCTCACCGGCCCTGACGACGGTGGAGCTGCTGCGGGAGGACCTGGTGGTGGTGTCGTCCCCGGAGGCGCCCAAGCCGGGAGACGGCCGGCGCACCGTACGCATCGCCGACCTGGAGGGTGAGCGTCTGGTGATGTTCCGGCACGGCTACGACCTGCGCGAACTGACGGTCGCCGCATGCCGCGCCGAGGGCTTCGAGCCCGACTTCGCGGTGGAGGGCGGCGAGATGGACGCGGTCCTGGGATTCGTCCGGGCGGGGCTGGGCGTGGCGGTCGTACCGCGGATGGTGGCCGCGCGCTCGGGACGGGGCCTGCGGGTCACCCCGCTCGCCCGGCCGGGACTGCACCGCACGATCGCCCTGGCCCACCGCAGCGACGTGGCCCCGCCGCGGGCGGCCCGGGAGTTGCAGCGAATGTTGCTGGAGCGGTGAGCTCCCGGAGGGGTCGTGAGCGCGACCGCGGGGTCCAAGAGGCTCGGTTCCCCCGCGATCGCCGCGTTCACCTCGTCTGACGCATGGGTCACACGCCCATGTCGGTCGACGCTCCCGTCACCTCCGCAACCGAGTCACCGCCTCAGCCCGTCGCGTCCACCAGCGCCAGCTCGTGCAGCCGCTCCGGCGGTCCCGGGCGGGCGTAGTACCAGCCCTGGGCCGTGTCGCAGCCCAGTATCCGCAGCTGTTCGGCCTGGGCGCCCGTCTCCACGCCCTCGACCGTGACCGTGAGGTCGAGGCTGTGGGCGAGGGAGACGATCCCCTCAACGATCCTGAGGTCGACGGGGTCCGCCGGGAACTGCTGCATGCTCTGGGTGAAGGAGCGGTCCAGTTTGAGGACGCTCACCGGGAGGCGGCGCAGATTGGCGAGGTTGGAGTAGCCGGTGCCGAAGTCGTCCAGGGCGATGTCGACGCCCATCTCGGCCAGCCGGCGCAGCGGCTTCAGCAGGTCGTCGTCCGCGCCGATCAGCGCCGACTCCGTGACCTCCAGGCACAGCGCGTCCGGCTCCACACCCGCGCGCTCCAGGATGTCCACCGTGTCCTGCACCAGGCCGGGGTGGGTGAGCTGGCACGGCGAGAGATTGACGTTGATGCGCAGCGGGCCGGCTTCCTCGTGACGCTCTCGCCATGCGCGGGCCTGGCGGACCGACTGCTCCAGGACCCAGCGGCCCAACGGGACGATCAGGCCCGTGTGTTCGGCGAGCGGGATGAAGCGGTCCGGGCCCAGGACGCCGTGCTGCGGATGCAGCCAGCGCACCAACGCCTCCGCGCCGCGCACTCTGCCGTCACCGAGGTGCACCAGCGGCTGGTACTCGATGAAGAACTCGCCGCGCTCCAGGGCCGTCGGCAGCGCGGTGGTCAGACCGTGGCGGGTGATCGCGCGGGCGTCCGCCTCCTCGTCGGCGAGCTCGAAGCGGTTGCCGCCCGACGCCTTGGCCCGGTACATCGTGATGTCCGCGCTGCGCAGCACCTCCGCCGCGCTGCGCTCCCCGGCCGGGCCCTCGACGATGCCGATGCTGCCGCGCACGGTCAGTTCACGGCCGTCGACGCTGATCGGGGCGAGCAGCGCGTGCATGATCCGCGAGGCGAGCTCGTCGACCTCGCGCTCGGTGTCGGTCCCCGTCGTCAGCGCGACGAACTCGTCACCGCCCAGACGGGCGACCATCTCGCCGGGCGCGGTCGCGCAGGACTGCAGCCGGTCGGCGACCTCGACGAGCAGCCGGTCGCCGGCCGCGTGGCCGAGGCTGTCGTTGATGGTCTTGAAGCCGTCCAGGTCGAGGTAGCACAGGCCGAAGCGCTGGCCCGCGCCGGCTCCCAGCGCCTTCTCCAGCCGTTCGAAGAAGAACGTGCGGTTCGGCAGGCCCGTGAGCGCGTCGTGTGTGGCCTCGTAGCGCAGCCGGAGGTTGAGCAGCCGGCGCTCGGTGGTGTCCTCCATCAGCGCGAGCTGGTACTGCGGGTTGCCGTCGGCGTCGCGGAGCAGGGAGACGGTCAGGTTGGTCCACAGGACCGTTCCGTCAGGGCGGGAGAACGCCTTCTCCAGGTGGTAGTGCTCACGCTCGCCGCGGACGAGTTCGTCGTAGAGGGTCCACGTCTGGGGCGCGTCCTCGGGGTGCGTCCACTCCATGACGTTGCGGCCGCGCATCATCTGCTCGTTGAGGCCGAACATGCGCAGCAGCGCCTCGTTGACCTGGAGGATGTTGCCCTCCAGGTCGGCCATGCCGATCCCTATGGCGGCGCCCTCGAAGACCGCGCGGAAGCGGGCCTCGCTCGCGTGCAGCGCCTGCGCCACCACGCCCTGCGCCTTCAACGCGGCCGCCGAGATGGCCTCCTGCTCGGCCAGGGTCCGCTCGCGCAGCGCCGAGGCGAACCCGGCGGCCATGGCGTGCTGCAGCCGCGAGGCGCGCACCCGCAGGTCCTCCTGGTCGCCGCCGCCGCCGCAGTACAGCACGAGGTAGGCGTCGACGCAGTCCAGGGTCCGGCTCAGCGCCTCCGGGTCGGTGCAGTGCACCGTGACGAGGGCGGCACCGAGCGCGCGGCCCTCGTCCGCGTCGAAGGTCCTCGCCCGCAGCGCCTCGCTCAACCGGCGGGCCAGCGGCAGGAGTTGTTCCTCGAACTCGGGCCGGGTCGAGGACGTCGTGGTCACCGGGAAGACGGCCCGGCTCCAGATCGTCGCGAACCGGCGCAGTCTGCCCTCCGGCCCGTCCGGCTCGGCGATCACGCGGTACGCCCCACGCCGGCGAACCCGGAGAAGGCCCAGGGATCCTCGTCGTCGGGGTCCCAGGTCTCCGACTCCGGCCGCCAGTGCGGCATCGGCACCAGTCCCGGTTCCACCATGTCGTACCCCTCGAAGAACCGCGCGATGTCGTCGCGCGAGCGCATGATCAGCGGGTTGCGGATGTCCTTGTACACGTCGACCGCGCCGGCGGCCCGCTCGGCCGGCAGCGGGATTCCCGCGTAGGAGGCATGAGTGAGCACCAGCAGACTGCCGGGCGCGAGCGCGTCACGCAGCTCGGCGACCGCACTGTACGGGTCGTCCTCGTCTTCCACGAAGTGCAGTATGGCAACGAGAAGCAGGGCCACCGGCCGGTTCAGGTCGATCAGTTGCCGTACTTCGGCGCTCGCGAGGATCTCCTGGGGCTTGCGGAGGTCCGCGGCGACGACGCCCGTGTCCGCGTTGTCGCTCAGGACCGCCTCGCTGTGGGCGACCGCCACCGGGTCGTGGTCGACGTAGACGACCCGGGCGCCGGGGCTGGCGGACTGGGCCACTTCGTGGACGCTGCCGAAGGTCGGGATGCCCGAACCGATGTCCAGGAACTGGGTGATGCCCTGGTCCGCGGCGAAGCGCACCGCGCGGCGCATGAACGCACGGTTCGCCTGCATGATCTTGGGGAGTCCCGGCATGAACTCCATCGCGTTGCGGGCCGCCTCGCGGTCGACCTCGAAGTTGTGCGAACCGCCCAGGTAGAAGTCGTAGATCCGCGAAACGCTAGGCACCGAGATGTCGATGCTCCGTGGGGCCCAGGCGGGACGATCCATCTATCTCTCCAAGGCGTAGGCGATCCGGTGTTCGAGCTGAGGCTACTGATCGCCTGCCAAAGGAGCGAGCAGAACCGGAAATTGACCGTCCGTTCCCGGTCACTGCCTGCGGCACGTGCCTGGCTGACCATGCCTAAGTCCCGCTGAAACATGGCAAAACGGCCCGCCCCCTGCGTGCGGTGCGCAGGGGGCGGGCCGGTGGACCGCGCGCGGTGCGTGCTGTCCGGACTCCGCTGTCGCCTCGGACCTCCCTTCCGCGGTTCGGTTCTGACGGGTGGGGCGGTTCGGCCCGGGGAGATGACCTACTTCTTGATCGGCTTGCCGTCGGGCGCCACGACGTACCACGTGCCGCCGACGCCCTGACCGTTGGTGTCCCCGGGCGCCTTGTCCTGGGCGAAGGTGTAGATGGGCCAGCAGTCGATGGTCTGCTGCTTGACCCCGTCGGGCCGGGTGAAGCTCATCAGGCCCTTCTTCTCGATGCCCTTGGTGTCGTTGGCCTCCACCGGTGCGACGGCCGGCCACTTCTCGAGGCAGGCTCCTTCGCACTTCGAGATCGGGTCCGGCCAGGCCACGTCCTTGATGAAGCGGTAGACCGTCATGCCGTTCTTGTCGACGACGATCTCGCCCAGGTTCGGGTCCTGACGGGTGGACAGCCCGGGCAGGTCGGCCGCCTCGGCGCCGCCCCCGCCTCCGCCACCGGCCTTCTTGCCGTCGGAGGCCAGTGCGTACCACTTGCCGCCCACACCCTGGCCGTTGACGTCCCCGGCGTTGACGTCCTTCACATAGCGGTACGCCGGCCAGCCGCCGACCGTCAGCTGCTTGCTGCCGTCGGAGCGGGTGACCTCGCCGAGCAGCGACTTGTCGATGCCGTCGCCGGCCGTGGCGTCGTCCGCGGGCACGGGCGGCCAGGTCTTCGCGCAGTCGCCGTCACAGCTGGACTTCGGCGGTTCGGCGGTGTCCGTGTCGAAGCGGTAGAGGGTCAGCCCGCCACTGTCCGTCAGCACCTTGCCGAGCTCAGGGTTGGTGACGACGGCCAGCTTGCCCGCGGAAGCGGCCGGGGCCGCCGCGGAAGCGGAGGGGCTCGCGCCCCCGTTGCCCAGGCCGGATCCGATGCCGGTGCCCGCGCTGCCGTAGCCACCGGCCGCGGCCGTCGCGCCGACGTTCTGGCTGCTCGCGGACGGCGCTGCTTCCTGGCCGCACGCCGTCGTCAGCGCCAGCACCGCCGCAGCGCTCGCCACGAGCGATGCACTCCGCCAGGAGGTCTTCATCGTCAACTCCCCAAATTCGTACGGGTGTTGCAGCGCCCTTTTGCGCCGCCGCACGGCCATGAGTACGGACGGAAGTGGCTGTTGTGTTCAGCAGAGGCACATTTTTCTTTTTGGACCCTGTGACAGGGGCCGCTCACTCGTTCGGGTCAATCCACCGGTACCCGGGAGCGCGCCGACGCGTTCTCGGTTCATGATCTCCGTCGTGCAGCGACCCGAATCGACTCAATACGCCCCGACCATACGGGTGTTGTTGCTCTTGACGTTGACATGGCTGGCCGTCGGCGTACCGGTGAACACGGCGGCGGCCGACGCCTGCGCGTCCGCCTCCACCGGGCCGGACGGCATCCAGGCGGTGGCGGTCGCCGGAAGCCTCACCTGGCCGACGCCTCCGTCGTGCCCGACCCCTTCGCCGACCCCCACGCCGACCCCCACCCCGACACCCACCCCGGT
>NZ_JXTE01000139.1 GCF_000972385.1 Streptomyces sp. WM6386 | reverse complement strand
ACCACGTCCGCACCCAGCCACGCCAGCAACTGCGTCGCCGACGGACCCGACTGCACATGCGTCATATCCAGCACCCGCACACCCTCAAGAGCCTTCGTCATGATCGCCACCTCACTTGTACGTCGACGTCTGCACGCGCTCCCGAGAGCGGCGCACTCGCACGGGCGCCGCCCTCGGCCGCCGGTCACGGCATGAGCTGGTACTCAGGGAAGTTCCCGGGCAGCCGCTCCCCCGCCGGGCCCCGCGTCACGGCGCGCACCAGCAGCTCGCCGCCGACGAAGGCGCCGCGCCAGGACGCGCCGAACCCGCCGAACAGTTCGTCGCGGTCACCCCGCGAGCGCGGCTTGCCGTGGCCGACCTTGAACGCCCGGATCTGCGGGGCGAGCCGGTCGAAGGTGGCGCGGTCGTCCGTCGACAGCGTGGCCACCAGCGCGCCGTTGGAGGCGTTCATCGCGGCCAGCAGCTCCGCCTCGGTGTCGACCAGGACGATGGTGTCGACCGGGCCGAACGGTTCCGCGTGGTGCAGCGGTGAGGACGGGGGCGGGTTGAGGAGCGTGACGGGCTGGACGTACGCCGAGGTGTCCTGGCCGGGCAGGAACCGGGCGTCGCTCTCACTGGCGCGGTGCAGGGGGACGGCGCCGCGGGCGATGGCCTCGGCGACCTGGTCGTGCAGGTCCTTCGCCTTGGCCGCGTTGATCACCGGGCCGAAGTCCAGTGCCGGGTAGGGGTCGTCGGCCCGGGCGACGGCGAGCGGGTGGCCGACCTTGAGCGTGCGCACCGCGGGGAGGTACGCCGCGAGGAAGTCGTCGAACAGCTCCCGCTGGACGACGAAGCGCGGGTACGCCGTGCAGCGCTGCTTGCCGTAGTCGAAGAGCTTGGGGATGACGGCGGTGAGGGCGTCCCAGTCCGAGTGGTTCCAGATGCCCCAGGTGTTGAGCCCTTCCTGTTCGAGGACATGACGCTTGCCGAGGTCGGCGACGGCCGTGGCCACGGCGGCCCCGGTGTCGCGGCCGCCGACGAAGGAGACGCAGCCGATCTCTGGCGCCCGCACCAGCGCCTCGGACAGTTCGCCCCCACTGCCGCTGACCAGGGTGACGGGGATCCCCTCGCGGGCGGCGAGTGCGCAGGCCAGGGTCAGACAGGCGACACCGCCGTCGGTCGGGGTCTTGGCGATGACCGCGTTGCCCGCCAGGGCCTGAATCAGCATGGCGTGAACGAGCACGCTCATCGGATAGTTCCAGCTGGCGATGTTGGACACCGGGCCGTCCAGCGGAGCCCGCCCGGCGACCATCGGCTCGATGCCGTCGACGTACCAGCGCACCCCGTCGATGGCCCGGTCGACGTCCGCCTGAGCGAGCCGCCACGGCTTGCCGATCTCCCAGACGAGCAGCAGGGCGAGGAGTTCGCGGTGCTGGGTGAGGGCGTCGAGGGTGGCCGCGACACGGGCCCGGCGCTCTTCCAGCGGGACGTGCCGCCACGCGCGGTGCTGGTCGAGGGAGGCGCGGACGGCGTGGTGGGCGGCTTCGCGGTCCAGACGCGGCGGGCCGGCGATCGGGCTGCCGTCGACGGGGCTGGTGGCGGGCAGGGCGCGGCCGTCCGCCCGCCAGGCGGCGTTCCAGAGGTTGAGGACCCGGTCGTCGCGGAACGCCTCGGGGGCGGCCGCGAGACAGCGCCGCCAGGCGTCGTCCCAGGTGGTGCCGGACTTCACGACGAGGGGGGTGGAGTTGAGGGTGGTTGTCATTCGGTGTCTCCGCTCTCGGTGCACAGTCGGGGGCGGGGGGTGCCTGGCGTCCACGGAACGTTCTGCGGGACCGCGGAGGGCAGGTCCGTGCGACCAGTGGTCGCGTATATAGGGGAGGAACTCGGTGGCGCCGGGCGATCACGCCTTGCGGGGTGCGTCGCGGTCGGCCGCCAGCAGGTCGAGCACGAGCCGGGCCGTCTCGGTCGGGGTGTTCCCGACCTTGACGCCGACCGCTTCCAGCGCTTCCTTCTTGGCCTGCGCCGTGCCCGAGGAACCGGACACGATGGCGCCCGCGTGTCCCATGGTCTTACCCTCGGGCGCGGTGAATCCGGCGATGTAGCCGACGACCGGTTTGCCGACGTGCTGCTCGATGTACGCGGCCGCGCGTTCCTCGGCGTCGCCGCCGATCTCCCCGATGAGGACGACGAGTTCGGTGTCGGGGTCGTCCTGGAACGCGGCCAGGCAGTCGATGTGGGTGGTGCCGACGACGGGGTCGCCGCCGATGCCTACACAGGTTGTGAAGCCGATGTCGCGCAGCTCGTACATGAGTTGGTAGGTGAGTGTGCCCGACTTGGAGACCAGGCCGATGCGTCCGGGTTTGGCGATGTCGGCCGGGATGATGCCCGCGTTGGACTGTCCGGGGGTGATCAGGCCCGGACAGTTGGGGCCGATGATCCGGGTGCCCTTCTCCTTCGCGTACGCGGTGAAGGCGACGGAGTCGTGGACGGGGATGCCCTCGGTGATGACGACGGCGAGCCCGATGCCGGCGTCGGCGGCTTCGACGACGGCCGCCTTGGCGAAGGCGGGCGGTACGAAGACGACGGTGACATCGGCTCCGGTCGACTGTATACCGTCGGCAACCGACCCGAAAACAGGTACGGCACGATCGTCGAAGTCGACGGTCCGGCCGGCCTTGCGCGGGTTGACGCCGCCGACGACGTTCGTGCCGGCCGCGAGCATGCGCCGGGTGTGCTTCATGCCCTCGCCGCCGGTCATGCCCTGGACGAGGACCTTGCTCTCCTTGGTGAGGTAGATCGCCATGTGCCGCCTCCTCAGGCTGTGTCGGCGAGTCGGGCGGCGCGGCGGGCGGCGCCGTCCATGGTGGTGGCCTGCTGGACCAGCGGATGGGCGTGCGCGTCGAGGACGGCACGGCCACGGGCGGCGTTGTTGCCGTCGAGGCGTACGACGAGCGGTTTCGTCAACTGGACGGTGTCCAGGGCCCGTACGATGCCGTCGGCGACCGCGTCGCACGCGGTGATCCCGCCGAAGACGTTGACGAACACCGACTTCACCGCCGGGTCGGAGAGGATGACGGACAGCCCGTCGGCCATCACCTGGGCGGACGCCCCGCCCCCGATGTCGAGGAAGTTGGCCGGCCGGGCGCCGCAGCCGGCGACCACGTCGAGGGTCGACATGACCAGCCCCGCGCCGTTGCCGATGATGCCGACCTCGCCGTCGAGCTTGACGTAGTTGAGGCCCTTCGCGGCTGCGGCCGCCTCCAGCGCGTCCCCGTGCTCCGCTTCCTCGACGCCCCAACGGGCCTGGCGGAAGCGGGCGTTGTCGTCGAGTGTGACCTTGCCGTCGAGGGCGAGGATCTGCCCCTGCCGGGTGCGGACCAGCGGATTGACCTCGACGAGGACGGCGTCCTCGCGGACCAGTACCTGCCACAGCCGTACGAGGACGTCGACGGTCTGCGGCGGTAGGCCGGCGGCCTCGGCGATCTCTCCCGCCTTGGCGGACGTGACCCCTTCGGCCGGGTCGATGTGTATGCGGGCGACCGCCTCCGGCCGACCGGCGGCGACCTCCTCGATCTCCATGCCGCCCTCGGCGGAGGCGATGGCGAGGAAGCGGCCCGCCGCGCGGTCCAGGACGTACGAGACGTAGAACTCGGCCTCGATGTCCACCGGTTGGGCCAGCATGACCTTGCCGACGGTGTGGCCCTTGATGTCCATACCGAGGATCCGACGCGCCGCCAGTTCCGCCGCGGCCGGGTCGGCCGCGAGCCGCACACCGCCGGTCTTGCCCCGCCCCCCGGTCTTGACCTGCGCCTTGACGACGGCGGAGCCGCCCAGCGTGCGCGCGATCTCGCGCGCCTCCTTGGGTGAGTCGGTGACCTCCGCCCTCGGCACGAGGATGCCGTGTTCCTCGAAGAGCCCGCGGGCCTGGTGCTCGTACAGGTCCATGGTTCGGCTCCCGTCTCGATCGGGTCGCGTCCGAAAAGTGGTGCACGACCCCTGGACATCACCCACGGGATGCGGGATAACAATCTTCATACAGTATTCGTCGACTGTATGCAATCTACCGAGCACGGCTCAGGATCAGCGCCGCCAGCACGCTCAAGGCAACGGACAAGCGAGGTGACCTGTGACGACGAAGGCTCTTGAGGGTGTGCGGGTGCTGGATATGACGCATGTGCAGTCGGGTCCGTCGGCGACGCAGTTGCTGGCGTGGCTGGGTGCGGACGTGGT
>NZ_JXTE01000138.1 GCF_000972385.1 Streptomyces sp. WM6386 | reverse complement strand
GACCTCGATGGAGCCGGGGTTCGTCTCGCAGGGGGTGTTGCCGTCCCGGCTGACCACGCGGATCCGCGCGGCGCCCCTGGGCATGGCCCAGCCCACGCAGCGCCCGTTGGCCTTGTGCGCGGAGCGGCGGAAGTAGGCGCGGCCGACGGCAGGGCCGACCTCGCTCTGCCCGTAGATCTGGAAGAACAGGGCGCCTTTGCGGTCGGACGCCCCCAGCAGCCTGCTCATGGTTCCGGGGTGGATGGCGTCGAAGGTGGAGACGAACATCCGCACGTCGCTGAAGAGCTCCGGGTGCGCCTTCGGCAGGTGCTCCCAGCGCTGGAAGATGTTGGGGCAGGCCTCCAGTGTGGTGGGGCGGTTGCGCCCGAGCGTCTCGACGACCACGTCCGGGTCGGAGCCGCCGAGCACCACGACCTTGGAGGGGATCAGCACCGACTGGGCCATCACCCAGGTCACGGCGCGCGAGTGCACGAAGGCGATGCAGGAGGCGACGGTGTCGTCGGGCCGCGTCGACAGGAACGGGATGCGGATGGTCTCCATCACCCCGTACACGCCGATGGTGTCCGCCGAGTGCATCACGAACTTCGGCACGCCCGTGGTGCCGGAGGTGTGGGTGAGCAGCATCGGCTCGGAGTCCGGGCGCAGCTCGGGCGCGGGGATGTCGCTGCCGGCGAGGTCGGCGAGGCGGGTGGCGTCGCCAGGCAGCAGCTCGCCCTCGACGGCGAGCACCCGGGTGCCGGGTCCGGCCAGTTGGACGCCCTGTTCGTGGGCGGCCGCCAGCACGTCGTCGGAGGCGACGATCACCTTTGGGTCCAGCCGCTCCATCATCTTGCCGAGGGTGTCCGGCGGGAACGTCGAGGTGATCATGGCGGGCAGGCCGCCGATCCGGGCCGCGGCCGCGGCCAGCAGGACGACGTCCATGTGGTTGTGCTTGATGATCGCCAGCCGGTCGCCGCGGCGCAGTCCCGCCGCGTACAGGCGGCCCGACATGTCCTGCACCAGGTGTGCCAGGGACGTGGAGTCGTGGGCGCGGCCCGTGTCCGGGGCGATGTCGAAGGGGCGGTCCAGGTGCCAGATGGGCCCGGGCTTCCCGGCGAAGTGGTCGAAGTGGGCCCCTATGTTCTTGGGGCGCTTGGTCTTGGGCATCGGCCGTTCTCTTCCGTCGTAGGACCTCTCGGGGGCGCCTGGAGCCGGGGCCGCCGCCGGCCCGGCCCGCTGGGTGCGGGGGTCGGGCCGGCGGCGGCCGGTGCGGCGTGCGGCGTCAGTGCGGCTGGCTGGGGACCGGAGTGTCGCTGTCGCTTCCGGTGCGCCCGCCGGGGATCGGCGGTGCCTCCTCGGCTTCGGCCTCGCTGAGGCCGTAGCGGGCGTGGAACTTCCGCAGCGGGCCGGGCGCCCACCAGTTGGCGCTGCCGAACAGCTTCATCAGGGCCGGCAGGAGACCGCCGCGGATCAGCGTGGCGTCCATGAGGATCGCCAGTGCCATACCGAGGCCGATCGCCTTCATGTAGCTGATGCCGGAGGTGATGAGGACCAGGAAGACCAGCGAGAGCAGCACGGCCGCGTAGGTGACGACCTTGCCGACCCGCTCCAGGCCGTTGGCGACGGCCAGTTCGTTGTCGCCGGTGCGGTCGTACTCCTCCTTGATCCGCGACAGCATGAACACCTGGTAGTCCATCGACAGGGCGAAGGCCAGGCCGAAGCACATGATCGGCACGGTCCAGGTGATGCTGCCGGTGATGATGAAGTCACCGAACAGGCTCGCCATGTGGCCTTCCTGGAAGATGAAGACCAGCGCGCCGAAGGTGGCGGTGAGGCTGAGCACGGTCAGCAGGATCGACTGCAGCGGCAGCAGGATGCTGCCGGTGAGCAGGAACAGCAGCAGGAACATGCCGATGAACAGGATCGCCCCGGACAGCGGCAGGTTGTCGCGCAGGGTGTCGAAGGTGTCGACGCTGACCGCGGCCGGGCCGCCGACCTTGACGTCGAACGGCGCCTTGGTGTCCCGCACCGCCTCGACGAGCTTCTCGCCCTGCGAGCCGTAGGCGTCGACGGACGGCACCACGGACAGGTAGGTGCCCGCGGTCACCCCGAACCGGGTGTTGGCCTCGCTCGCCTCGGCGACCTTGGCGCCGTCGACGTAGGAGCCGGTCAGGGCGTCGACGCGGCTGACGTCGGCGACCTTGGAGAGGTCCTTGGCGTAGGCGTCGATGGTGTCGGTCTTCGTGCTCGGGTCGCCGGCGTCGGCGGCGACCACGGTCAGGGCCTGCTGCTCGCGGGTGTCGAAGTCCTTCTTCAGCACCTGGGCGACCTGGGCGGACTTGGCGTCGGCGGGCAGGACCGCCTCGTCGGGCAGCCGCAGCTTCATGTCCATGGCCGGCAGGCCGAGGGTGATGACGACGGCGAGGACCAGCACGGCGACCCGCACCGGGCGGCGCATCACGGCGGTGGACGTGCGGTGCCAGAAGCCGCCGCCGTCGTTGGCCGGGTTCTGCTTGCGCTTGAACAGGCTCCACTTGTCGACGCGCGGGCCGATCCAGCGCAGCACCGCCGGGGCCAGGATGAGGGTGACCGCGGCGGCGACCAGTGCGGTGGTCATGCAGCCGATCGCGAGCGAGCGCAGCATCGTGAACGGCAGGACGAGCAGGCCGACGAACGCGACGGCCACGGTGAGCGCGGAGAACAGGATGGTGCGGCCGGCGGTGCGCAGGGTCGTGGTGATCGCGGTGTTGATGTCCCGGCCCTGGCGCAGTTCCTCGCGGTAGCGGGTCACGAACAGCAGGCAGTAGTCGATGCCCAGACCGATACCGAGGAACGTCGTGGTGTTGACGACGACGCTGGAGGTGTCGTTGAAGAAGGTGATGGTGAACAGCGCACCCATCGACGCCAGCATCGCGCCGAACGCGACGGCCACCGGCAGCAGCGCGACCAGGGCGCTGCCGAAGATGACGACCAGCACGATGAGGAGCAGCGGGAAGACCATGCCCTCGGCCTTGGAGGCGTCCTTGCTGGAGGTCTCGATGTTCTCGTGCCACATCATGGCCGAGCCACCGGTCTTGACCTCGAGGCCGTCGACGGTGCCGGAGTACTTCTCGTCGATCTTCTTCGCCCAGTCGATCTGGTCGTCGAAGTCACCGTCGATGCGGCCCAGCACGATGGCCTTGTCGCCGTCCTTGCTGCGCAGCGCCTCACTGCCGGTGGTCCAGTAGGAGACGACATCGGTGATGTCGGACTCCTTGGCCAGCTTCTGTGTCAGGGCGCGGCCGGCCGCGGCGGCGGAGGCGTCGTCGACGCCCCGCTTGTCCTCGACCAGCAGCAGCAGGTTGGGTTCGCCCTGCTTGAAGGTCTTCTCCAACTCCTCGGCCGCCGCACGGGATTCGGTGCCGGTGGCCTCGTAGCCGCCTGAGGTGAGCCGGTCCTGCAGGCCGCCGCCTGCGGCTCCGGCGAGGAACACCAGCAGCAAGGTGAAGAGAACCACCTTGCGCGGTGAGCGCAGCACCAGGCGTGAAAGCCTGTCGAACATCGTTCCTCCTATGGTGTGGGTGAGGGCTTCGGCTTCACGCCGGCCGGGAGGGTCCGCGTACGGCCGCGAATCTGCGGTCGAACCAGTCGCGTGCCAGGTCGTAGAACTCGGCGGCGCCGCGGTGCACGTTCAGCGAGTGGCCGACGCCGGGGACCACGTGGGTCTCCAGCTGGGCCTCGGGCGCGTAGTAGTCCCGCTCGAAGGCGTGCACGGCCTCGGAGCGGGCGGCGAAGCCCACGTCCGAGCTGCTGAAGAGCGCGTCGTGTTCCCCGACCACCACCAGGACGGGCACCTTGACGGCCCGCGAGTGCTCGGGCCGGTAGGTCTCGGGCAGTGAATTGCCCTCGCCCCAGGTGGCGGTGGACTTGATCTGTTCGTTGTGCGCGGACAGTTCCGGATCGATGCCGCCCGCAAACTCGAGCATCCTGGCGCGGCGTCCGGGACGCTGCGTCAGGTACTCGGCGGGCGCGCCGAGACCGGCGAGCAGGGGGTCCTGGTTCGCCGGGTGGAAGAAGTCGTGGACCTTGTCGACCTTTTCGTAGAAGTCGGTCGTGGTGTGCAGCATGCCGGTGATGACCAGGCCGTCCACGTCCGCGTGCCGGGCCGCCTCGACGAGAGCGATGCCCGATCCGTAGGAGTGGCCGACGCTCACCACCCGGGAGAAGCGGTGGCCTGCCGGGGTGCCCGAGCGCAGCAGCGTGATCGCCTGGTGGATGCTCTCCGCGTGGGCGTCCAGGTCGACCTCGTCCCCGTGGGGTCTGCTGGAGGCTCCGGTACCGAGGCGGTCGAGCAGCAGCACGGCGTATCCGGCGCGCAGCATGTGGGCGCTGTAGTCGTATGCGCCGGGCAGGGTCCAGTAGCGGCGGGCGTAGGGGAGGGCGGGGATGAGGACCTGGGCCGGGTCCCCCCCCT
>NZ_JXTE01000137.1 GCF_000972385.1 Streptomyces sp. WM6386 | reverse complement strand
CCCGTCCCACCACCCCCGGCGCCCGCCTTCCAGCGCGCCCCCGCTCGCGGTACCGCCGCCCCTGCTCCGGCGCGGCCCAACCGTGGCCGAACACCGGGTCGTTGATGATTCGACATGACTGCCGCGTGCCCGACGGGGCATGGATCCCGTGAACGTGTTCGAGCAGGAGGGGAACCGACATCGGCACGCGGGCGGGGGTCATGAAAAGGCAGGCGCGAGGAGGCGGTCCCATGGCGATCGGGGCCTTCTCGGCACAGACGGTGGAGGACGTGGCCGCGGGCGCCGGGGCGCAGGCGTCTCAGCTCAGGCGCAGACTCGGGAAGGCGGACCTGCGGGCGGTGCCCGAAGTCCGCAGAGCGCTCCGGGAGTTGTTACGACAATGGGGGAGGCCGGGGCGATCGGAGATAGCGGAACTGCTCACCAGTGAGCTCGTGACCAACGCGCTCATCCACACCGATCACGACGCGGTGGTGACGGCCACCGTCGGACCCGGCGGACTCAGGGTCGAGGTACGGGACTTCGTGGCCCGCCGACCCAGACTGCGCGTACCGAACGCCGACGACGGTACGCACGGCCGGGGCCTGGTCCTCGTCCAGTCCCTCGCGGACGCGTGGGGCGTGCGGGCGCACGGGGTGGGCAAGGCGGTGTGGTTCGAACTCGACGCCGGGACCGCGTGACATCGCAGCCGGATGACGCCGGTGTCCCATGACGAACGGGAGGGGGGTACGGCCGTGTGAGGCCGTACCCCCCTCCCGTGATGCCCGAAGGCCTAGCCGAACTGCTGCTCGAGGTCCTTGAGCTTGCGCTCCAGGGAGTCGAGTCGCGGCAGGGCCATGGTGTCGTCCTCGGCGGTGAGGTCGACGGTGATGGGGTCAGTACCCTTGCGGACGGGCTGCAGGGACGGCCGTGAGCGTACGGGCAGTTGCTCCGGCGTCGATATGGCAGGCTCCGCGGAGACCATGTCAGAGCCCCGCTCCAGGGCCTGGGTCTCGCCCGGCCGGCCGCCACCGCGGCCGATGAATCCGCGGTGACCGCGGCTGATGGCCTTGAGCTGGGCGCGCTCCATGCGCTCCTTGTCGCGGCGGCGCAGTCGGGCGGTCTCCTTCTGGCGCTTGTCCTCGCGGACCTCGTCGACCGCCTCGTCCAGGCTGCGCACGTTCTCCAGCAGCATCAGCGACCAGGCCCTGTAGGTCTCGCGAGGGGCCCGCAGCCAGCGGACGATGCGGATCTGCGGCAGCGGACGCGGCACCAGACCCTGCTCGCGCAGGGCGGCCCGGCGGGTCTGCTTCAGCGCGCGGTCGAAGAGGACGGCCGCCGAGAGGGACATGCCGGCGAAGAAGTGCGGGGCACCCGCGTGGGCGAGGCCCCGGGGCGCGTGCACCCAGTTGAACCAGGCCGCGGCACCCGCGAACGTCCATACGAGTATCCGGGAGCCGAGGGCCGCGTCACCGTGGCTGGCCTCGCGTACCGCGAGGACGGAGCAGAACATCGCCGCGCCGTCCAGGCCGAACGGCACCAGGTACTGCCAGCCGTTGTCCAGGCCCAGGTTCTGCTCACCGAAGCCGACCAGGCCCTTGAAGGAGAGTGCGGCCGCGACGGCGGCGCAGCAGAAAAGGAGTACATAGGAGGCCGTTCCGTATATGGCTTCCTTGCGCCTGCGGCGCTCCTCGCTGCGCTCCCAGGAGTCCTCGGTCTTCGCGTGCTCCCCGGCGGACCGCTTGCCGCGCGCCAGCACCGCTACCGCTGCCAGCATGCCCAGGAGCAGTACGGCGCCCGGAAGCAACCAGTTCAGCGATATGTCGGTCAGTCTCATCTGGGGTCCCTTGCATTGGGATAGGGCGTGTAACGCCCGCCATAGTGGCCCAATCCCACTGGCCCTCAGGGGGTTTCGGGGCAAGAGGCCGCCAAGGAGGTGCAAGGGAATGCCCAGGGCGGCGTTCTGCTCGAACTGCCGCGTGAGGGGCGGGAGTTGAGTTCGAATAAGACTACCCGTACGGGTGGTTCCACGGAAAGTTCCTGCGCCAGGTGAGGAAATTGTGAATCGCCTGTAACCGAGTGGCAGCCCTGTTCGCCGATGATCTTACGGGACGCCGACTCGCACCTGCGCCCCAGGGGTCCTCAACTGGCGGCTTCGGCCAGGAGTTTGACGACACGGTCGGCGTCGCAGGTGCGCGGGCAGGTGGCGCAGGTGTCCTCGGGCTCCAGCGTGTAGTACATGCAGCAGCTGGCCCGGTCCCGGGTGGGCAGCGCCTCGCCGCGCGGTCCCGTCAGCTGCCGGAAGGCCGCCGCGCCGACGTACGGCTTCGTCGAGCCCGGCAGCAGCAGCTCCAGCTCCCGCTGGGCCCGCGCCTGCTCGTTCTCGCCGAGCAGCTGGGCGACGTACCAGAGCCCCTCGACGATCTCGTCGGTCACCATGCCCCACAGCGCCCGTCCGCGCCGCCGCATCCGCGGCCCGAACCCGCCGAGCACGGGCTCCAGGTGCTCGGCGATCGCTGACCGCACCTCGGCCCGCAGCGCCTCCTCGTCGGGGACGACGCGGGCGCCGGGCAGCTCGGCGGCGGGATCGCCCGGCAGGCAGGTGAAGGCGCCGGTCCGCACGGCGAAGGTCATCGGCCCCCCGGTCCGGTCGTACGAGACATGCGTCACGGGCAAGCGCGGCACCCGGCGCCGCAGGAACCACGGCGCGGTGATCAGCAGACAGACGGGCCAGGCGTACCGGTGCAGCCCGAAGCTCGCGATGACGTCCGGGCGTCCGCCGCGCCCGTGGTCTCGCAGCACCTGTGCGTCGTCCCACGCCAGGAAGGCGTCGAGGCCGGCCCCGCCCTCCGCGAGCGAGGCGGCGGTGACCCAGCCGCCGCCCCGAGGGGCCTGGTCCGCACTGTCCAGCTCCGTGACGGTGAGTCCCGGGAAAGCCTCGGTCAGACGGTTGTAGGCGTCGGTGAGGGCCGAGGTGCGCACGGTCATGCGGGGACCACCGATCCAAGACAGTTGTACGACTGTTTTGAAGGTAAGCCTAGCCTTACCCAAGATCGCCGGGATTTGAACCCGGGGCTTCTGCGCCTAAGGTGCTTGACGGACGAGTAACAACCCGCCGTAATGACCTCAAGTACCGACACGTCCGCAGGAGGACCCGTGAAGCCGAGCGCGCAGGGCTCCACCGGGACGGGGGTTCCACCAGCGGTACGTGTACCGCCGCAGCTCACGGCGGCGAGGGGTGAGCATACGCATGGCGAGCGGCCCCGTCCCGAGCCGGCCGGACCTCCGGTCGGCGTGGCGCGACCGCGCCCCGGAGGCTCTGTGCCGGAGCCCCGTACCGAGCGCACGCGTACCGACGACGACGTCGCCCCGCAGGTCCGTGCCGACCGGCCCCCCGCCGAGCCGCCCGTCCGGCCCGTCGTGCAGCGGGCCTCCGTGCGCGGGCAGATCCTCGACGCCCTGCGGACCGCGCTGGTCTCCGGCGAGCTGATGCCCGGTGAGGTCTACTCGGCGCCCGTTCTCGGTGACCGCTTCGGGGTGTCCGCGACGCCGGTCCGTGAGGCCATGCAGCAGCTCGCGCTGGAGGGCGCCGTCGAGGTCGTGCCCAACCGCGGGTTCCGGGTCGTGGAGCGGGGGGCGCGGGAGCTGGGTGAGCTGGCCGAGGTGCGTGCGCTGATCGAGGTGCCGGTGATGCTGCGGCTGGCGCGTACCGTGACGGTCGAGCGGTGGGCCGAGTTGCGGCCGCTCGCCGAGGCGACGGTGCGGGCCGCGTCGAGCGGCAGCCGGGCGGCGTACGCCGAGTCCGACCGCGCCTTCCATCGTGCGGTCCTCGCCCTCGCCGGCAACGAACAGCTCGTCCAGATCGCCGACGACCTCCACCGACGCGCCCAGTGGCCCCTCGTCGGCGCCCCCGCCTCCCGCGGCCGCGCGGAACTCGTGTCGGACGCGGCGGAACACACCGCGCTGCTGGACGCGTTGATCGCCGGGGACGTGGATGTGGTGCGGGTGCTGGTGGGCGAACACTTCACGGGCGCGAGCTGAGGTTTCCTCGCCCCCGCCGCCCTCACCCGTTCCCATCCCCAGGGGTTGCCGCCCCTTCGACCCCGCTCCCAGGGGGCTCCGCCCCCTGGACCCCCGCTCCTCAAACGCCGGAGGGGCTGGATTCACTGACGCCGGCCGTGGGGGTCTGGGGGCGCAGCCCCCAGGGACGGGACGGGTAGGGGCGGCGGGGGCGAAGAAACCCCCGGTCGCCTCAGGCCGTAGCCGCCGGTGGTGGTGCCAGCTGTTGGGACAGCCACGTCGGTACCCCGCCCAGCAGACGGAACAGCCGCCGGGCCTCCTCCCGCAACCGAGAGGCCTCCGGCTCGACTTCCGCGTCCGCCAGGGAGGCCAACGCCGGGGCCGTGCCCACCAGGTACCCCAACTCCTCACGGATCCGCAGGGATTCGGCGAAGCCGTGCCGCGCCTCGGCCAACTCGCCGTCCCGAAGGGCGAGTCCGGCGAGGTGACGCCAGGTGAAGGACAGCAGCGGGGGATCGGCAGGACCCCCCGCCCCCGCATGCGCCCGCCGATACGCCGCCCGCGCCGACTGCGGCGAACGCGCCAGGTTCTCCGCCAGCAGCCCCCGCCGGAAGTCCAGCAAGGCCCGCCCCGCCGCCCCCGGAG
>NZ_JXTE01000136.1 GCF_000972385.1 Streptomyces sp. WM6386 | reverse complement strand
CCCCCACCCCCTCCCCCGCCTCCCATCGCAGGAAGCGGCCCCTGTCCCGTCGTGGCGTGATCGGGGCCGCCGGCGCCGTGGCCGCCGGGGCTGCCCTGACGCCGGTGGTCTTCGCCGCCACCGACTCCGACTCCGGTTCGCAGGACAAGGCCTCCGGTACGACGCCGGAGAAGTTCCCCGTCACCCGCTCCGACGCGAGCACCGGCGCCGGCGCGGCCGCCCCCGCCTTCGCCGCCTCCTACGTCGGGGTCCGCTGGGCCGGCGAGCGGGACGGCGCCGCCCTGCGCCTCCCGGACGGTGACTGGCAGACGCTGAGCGGCGGCTGCGCGACCGTCGACGACGGGGGCACGGCCCTGGTCGCGGCCGGCGCCGCCACGTCGTACGAGGTGAAGGCGGCGGACGGTACGACGGACGTGAGCTCGCTCGCGATCGACACCACCGACGGTCCGAGGCGTGCCTTCCAGGTCCCGTCCGAGCCGACACGCGTGCGTGGCGTGCGCTACCTCTCGCGGCCGGCGTGGGGCGCGGACGAGTCGAAGCGGTACAAGAACGGCGCGGTCAACTCGCCGGAGAAGTACTACGCGTTGCAGACGATCACCGTCCACCACTCGGACACCCCGAACGGCGACGCCGACCCCGCCGCGACCGTCCGGGCGATCTACGAGTACCACGCGGTCACCCTCGACTGGGGCGACATCGGCTACCACTTCCTGATCGACGAGGCGGGCACCGTCTACGAGGGCCGCTACTCCGGCGACGACAACGTCCCCGCCTTCAACCCCGACGGCGACCTCGTCACCGCCTTCCACACCTCCGGCTTCAACTCCGGCAACCTCGGCATCGCGCTCCTCGGCACCCTCACCGACCAGGGCCCGACGGACGCGGCCAAGGCCTCGCTGGTCCGCCTGATCAAGGTGATCTCCCGGTTCAAGGGCCTGGACCCGCAGGCGAAGACCACCTTCACCAACCCGGTCAACGGTGTGACCAAGGACGTCGAGACGGTCAGCGGCCACCGCGACTGGCTCCAGACCGACTGCCCCGGGCAGACGATGTACGACCTGCTGACCGAGGTACGGGCGGCGGCCGCCCGCTGACCCACCTGCCGTGGACGTGACGCGGCCACGTCGATCAAGGGAGTCTCCGCGTCCGGGCAGCGGACCGGTGCGTTTGAAGGCCTGTGGGTGCGCCCGACTACCCTGGAGGGTCGAGCATCCCCCTTGTCAGGAGAGAAATGGCCGTCAATCTGGTCAATGTCGAGAACGTCAGCAAGGTGTACGGCACCCGTGCCCTGCTCGACGGCGTCTCGCTCGGCGTCTCCGAGGGCGATCGCATCGGTGTCGTCGGCCGCAACGGCGACGGCAAGACCACCCTGATCCGCATGCTCGCCAAGCAGGAGGAGCCCGACACCGGCCGCGTCACCCACTCCGGCGGGCTGCGCAGCGGTGTCCTCACCCAGCACGACTCCCTGGACTCGGCCGCGACCGTCCGGCACGAGGTCATCCGGGACCTGGCCGACCACGAGTGGGCCGGCAACGCCAAGATCCGCGATGTGCTGACCGGGCTCTTCGGCGGCCTCGACCTGCCCGGCTTCCCGCAGGGCCTGGACACCGTCATCGGCCCGCTCTCCGGTGGTGAGCGCCGCCGGATCGCGCTCGCCAAGCTGCTCATCGAGGAGCAGGGCCTGCTCGTCCTGGACGAGCCGACCAACCACCTCGACGTCGAGGGCATCTCCTGGCTCGCCCGGCATCTGCGCGAGCGCCGCTCCGCGCTCGTCTGCGTCACCCACGACCGCTGGTTCCTCGACCAGGTCTGCACGCGCATGTGGGACGTGCAGAAGGGCGACGTCTTCGAGTACGAGGGCGGTTACTCCGACTACGTCTTCGCCCGCGCCGAGCGCGAGCGCATCGCCGCCACCGAGGAGACCAAGCGGCAGAACCTGGTCCGCAAGGAGCTCGCCTGGCTGCGCCGGGGCGCCCCCGCCCGGACGTCCAAGCCGCGCTTCCGGGTCGAGGCGGCCAACGAGCTCATCAAGGACGTGCCGCCGCCGCGCGACAGCAGCGAGCTGATGAAGTTCGCCTCCTCGCGACTCGGCAGGACGGTCTTCGATCTGGAGGACGTGACCGTCCAGGCCGGCCCCAAGGTGCTGCTCAAGCACATCACCTGGCAGCTCGGCCCCGGCGACCGCATCGGCCTCGTCGGCGTCAACGGCGCGGGCAAGACCTCGCTGCTGCGCGCCATGCGCGAGGCCTGGCGGACCGAGGGCGAGACCCAGCCCGTCGGCGGCCGGGTCGCCGTCGGCAAGACGGTCAAGCTCGCCTACCTCTCCCAGGAGGTCGCCGAACTCGACCCGACCCTGCGGGTCCTCGAGGCGGTGCAGCGGGTGCGCGAGCGCGTCGACCTCGGCAAGGGGCGCGAGATGACCGCCGGACAGCTGTGCGAGACGTTCGGCTTCAACAAGGAGAAGCAGTGGACGCCGGTCGGCGACCTGTCGGGTGGTGAGCGGCGCAGGCTCCAGCTCCTGCGTCTCCTCATGGACGAGCCCAACGTCCTCTTCCTCGACGAACCCACCAACGACCTCGACATCGAGACCCTGACCCAGCTGGAGGACCTCCTCGACGGCTGGCCCGGCTCGATGATCGTCATCTCCCACGACCGCTTCTTCGTCGAGCGCACCACCGACCGCGTCTTCGCCCTCCTCGGCGACGCCACCCTGCGGATGCTGCCGCGCGGTATCGACGAGTACATCGAGCGCCGCCACAAGATGGAGGAGGCCGCGGCCGCCGCCGCACCGGTCGTCCAGAAGACCGCCGCGTCGGTGAGCGCCGCCGACCAGCGGGCCGCCAAGAAGGAGCTCCAGAAGATCGAGCGGCAGCTCGACAAGATCTCCGACAAGGAGACCAAGCTGCACGCCCAAATCGCCGAAAACGCCACGGACTTCGCGAAGGTGGCCGAACTCGACGCCGCGCTCCGGGACTTGGCCGCGGAGCGCGAGGAGCTGGAGATGCGCTGGCTGGAACTCGCCGAGGACGCGTGAAGGCTGCGTGAAGGCGCGCTGCATCTTCCCGGGGGATAACCCCCGGACCCCCAGCCGAAAGACGGGTCGGACCGCGTGATCGGCGCGGACGCTGCGAGGCGAACCTGAGTAACAAGGAGACCAAGCTGCACGCCCAGATCGCCGAGAACGCCACGGACTTCGCGAAGGTGGCCGAACTGGACGCCACCCTTCGGGGCTTGGCCGGTGAGCGCGAGGAGCTGGAGATGCGCTGGCTGGAACTCGCCGAGGATGCGTGAAGGCTGCGTGAAGGCGCATAACAGAGGCGTCACGGGCCGGTCCTCCCTTGGGTACAGGGGATGATCGGCCCGGGTTCCTGTCAGTCCCGGGTGATAGAAAGAGCCGTCTGAGAACTTTCTGAGTACGACTCTGAGTCCGTTACGTACCTCAGGGCGTGGCTAAAAATCAGTGAACGAGGGGGAACGCGCTGATGACTCAGCCGCCCAACCAGCCGCCCGGCTTTGGAGCACCGCAGGACCAGCCGCCGCAGGGCGGCTTCGGCGCGCCGCCGCCCCCTGCGGGCCCGCCGCAGACGCCGCCGCCCCCGCAGGGACCGCCGGCGGGTGCACCCCAGCCCGGTTACGGCTACCCCCAGCAGCCGCCCTCCGGTCCGTACGGCCAGCCGCAGCAGCAGCCGGGGCCGTACGCCCAGCCCCAGCAGCCGGGCCCCTACGGCCAGCCCGGTCCCTACGGGCAGCCCCAGCCGCCCGGCCCCTACGGCCAGCCCGGCTACGGCTACCCGCCTCAGCCGCAGTACCCCGGCGGCCCCGGCACCCCGCCGTCCGGCTCGCGCAACCCCTTCAAGGGCAAGCCGGCCCTCGTCATCGCCGCGGCCGTGGCCGGGCTGCTGGTGGTCGGCGGCACCGTGTGGGCGGTAGCGAGCGGCGACGACGACCCGAAGAAGCCGGTCGCCAAGGAGAGCGGCAGCGCCAAGCCGTCCGCCTCCGACGACCCGGTCAACCCCGGTTACGGCGACGGTGGCGGCGGCGAGGAACAGACGGACCTCAACGAGGGCCGCCAGTCCGGCGAGTCGAAGGTGCTCTGGTACAAGGACGCGCCCGACGCGCCCGGCAACGGCGCCGACGCCCCCGGTATGTGGATCACCGACAAGACCGCGGTGAAGGCGGCGTACAAGCAGCTCTTCGCCTACAACGTCGGCGACGGCAAGCCCACCTGGGCCCCGATCACCTTCGACCAGAAGATCTGCGCGACCACGCCGCAGCAGACGGCCGCCGGCAAGATCGTCGTGGCCTACATGAGCGGCAGCAGCGACCGGGCGGAGTGCAACAAGCTCCAGGAGATCGACCTCAACACCGGCGAGAAGGGCTGGAGCGGCGAGGTCGCCGACGGCGAGCTGTTCGACAGCACCCTCCAGATCGAACTGTCCATCACCGGCAAGACGTTGCTGGTGGGACGCTCGATGTCGGGCACGGGGTACGACGTGGAGAGCGGCAAGAAGCTCTTCGACAAGGCGAAGTACGGCGACGCCTGCTTCCCCAGCGCCTTCGCGGGCGGTGCCAAACTGATCGCCGTCTCCTCCTGCGACGCCTCCGGTGACAACGAGCACGACGAGGTGCAGGAGCTGGACCCGACGACCGGCAAGGTCAAGTGGACCCAGAAGTTCGACAAGGGCTGGCGGGTCGCGCGCGCCTACTCCCTCGACCCGCTGGTCATCTACAGCACCAACGAGGACAAGAACAGCTGGAACATCTCCACGTTCACCGACGGTGGCAAGTTCCGCTCCCAGGTCGCCTTCGACGAGGACTTCGCCCCCGCCTGCGACTGGGCGATCTTCGCGCGTGACCTGACGGGCTGCACGGGCGCCGTCGCCGACGCGGACACGCTCTACCTGCCCACGGATGCCACCTCCAGCGCCAACGAGATCGTGGCGATCAACCTCTCCAACGGCAAGGAGAAGTGGCGCGTCAAGTCCCCGGCGGACGAGGCGATGCTGCCGCTGAAGATCGAGAACGGCAAGCTGATCGCCTACGTCCAGCCGTCGTACGACGCGGGCGGCCAGGTCGTCTCCCTCGCCACCACCGGCTCGAACCACAAGCCGGCCAAGCTGCTCCAGAACCCGGCGGGCATCGCCGACATCGAGGACGGCTTCTACTCCAAGGCCATCGACTGGGTCGACGGACGCTTCTACCTCTCGACCACACGGCTGAGCGGCAACGACGACACGCAGGAGAAGTTGATGCTCGCCTACGGCAAGTAGCCCCTCGCCCGTCACGTTCCCGCCGTCGTCCCTACTTCCCGAGGTACCCGCGTCATGACCCAGCCCCCGCCCCCGCCGCCCAACCAGCCCCCGCCCGGGGGTGGTTTCGGCCCGCCGCAGGAC
>NZ_JXTE01000135.1 GCF_000972385.1 Streptomyces sp. WM6386 | reverse complement strand
GGCCGGGACGAGGGCGGCCTGGAGGGCGGGGACGAGAGGGGTGGCGATGGCGCCACCGGTCAGGACCAGGGCGGCGATGAAGCCGAGGATGAGACCGGCGGCGGCGCTGGAACCGTCGCTGATATCCACCAGGGTCCAGAACAGGCTCCACGCGACGAGCACGGCGAACGCCGCGCCCACCGTCCCGAGGTCCAGGCCGGCAACCTTGCGCGGCTGCGGCAGGAGGCGGTTGACGACGATCAGCGCGGCGCCGATGACGCCGCCCATGTAGGTGCCGAGGCCGTAGCCGAGGTTGTCCCACGCGGTGACGGAGATGCTGCTGTACCCGTCGACGGTGTAGAACTTGAGGAACGACGAGATGAAGAGCAGTACCGCTGCTCCGATCACCACGCCGTCGCCTCGAGTGAGGGAGCGGATATTCACTTCTAGGTCCTTCGGTTCAGTCGTCTCGTCATCGGCTTCGTTGGAGGCGTCGCTGTCACCATGTCGCCGTAAGGCCCCTGTGTGAAGCGCGGGGGTGGCCCCTCATCGTAAAGACGACCTTATCGTCCGTCCGACGAAGCTGTCCCCGGGGATCAACCCGCGGAACGCTACCCGCGCAGGAAACTCACAATCCCCTCAGAGATCCCCTGCGCCGCCTTCTGTCGCCAGGCACCGCTGGTCAACTGTGCCGCGTCCTTGCTATCGCGCATGTTGCCGCACTCGATGAACACCTTGGGAACCGTTGACAGATTGAGACCGCCGAGGTCCTTACGCGTGACCAGACCGGTGCCGTCGCCGACGTAGTTGGAGGGGGCGCTGCCCGTGACGCGGACGAAGTTGCCGGCGATGCGCTCGCCGAGTTCGGCGGAGGAGGCGACGATCGGGCCGGTGTCGGCGCTGCCCGCCTTGACCTTGCCGGGGAGGATGACGTGGAAGCCGCGCTGGCCGGCGCCCGCGCCGTCCGCGTGGATCGACACCACGGCGTCCGCGTCCGCCTTGTTGCCGATGCTCGCCCGCTCGTCGATGCACGGGCCGAACGTCCGGTCGCCGTCCTGCGTCAGCTTCACCGTGGCGCCCTGCTTCTCCAGCAGGGTGCGCAGCCGGTGGGCGACGTCAAGGGTGAACTTGGCTTCCGCGTAACCGGAGTTGGTGGAGGTGCCCGTGGTGTCGCACTCCTTCCAGCCGGTGCCGATGTCCACCTTCTTGTTGATCTCGGCCGTGTGCTGGAAGTTGTTCGGGTTGTGGCCCGGGTCGATGACGACGACCTTGCCCTTGAGCGGGCCGGCGGCGACGGGCGCGGAGGAGGTGGGACCGGTGAGCGAAGGGGTCACGCCAGGGCTCGGCTCCTTGTCGTCGTCCGTGGGGCTCTCGGCGGGCGTGAAGAGACCGCCGGACGCCGAGGACGCCCCCATGGGGCGGTCCGGGCCGCCATCCGATCCACCCACCGCCTCGTACACCAGCCACCCGAGCAGCGCGCCCGGGACGAGCGCGGCGACCGCGACGGTGAGGGGGCGGCGCCGGGAACGGCGGGGCTGGGGAGGATCGAAGTCCGGGCCTACGTACGACACGACAACCACCCTAGCGGCGGGTCACCGGCGCGGCAGGCGGGTGCCCGCAGGGTGGGTCGCTTCATCCGAACGGCACCGTCGGTGTCGCTCACGACTGGGTGATATGTCGAGAATCGACCATGATTTCACATGTGCGAGTCATAGCGGGCGTCCTCACCACCGTCGCCGTCGCCGGGGCGGTCGTACTGGGGGCGCCGACGGCCCAGGCCACTGCGTTCCCCTGCATGCCGCCGGAAGACGTCTGTGCCGTCGACTACGTCTACGGTCAGCCGGGCGTCGGCACGGGCAATGTCATCCAGACCCCGGTCGACATCGACATCAACGTGAAGCCGTGAGACCCGCGGTGCCTCAGATCCCCGCACCCACCCGCCGCAGCACGCGCAGCGTGTCCGTGGCGGACACCTCCGTGAACGCCCCCGACTCCAGCGCCCGCAGATAGATCCGGTACGGCGCCTGGCCGGTGAACTCGTCCTTCGGGTCCGGGTGCACGTCGTGGATGAGGAGCAGTCCGCCCTCCGCGACATGGGGCGCCCAGCCCTCGTAGTCGGCGCTCGCGTGCTCGTCGGTGTGGCCGCCGTCGATGAAGACGAGGGCGAGGGGCGAGTTCCAGATCTTCGCGATCTGCGGGGAACGGCCGACCAGGGCCACGATGTGGTCCTCCAGGCCCGCCTTGTGCAGGGTCCGGCGGAACGTCGGCAGGGTGTCCATCAGGCCGATCTCGGGGTCGACCGTCTCGGGGTCGTGGTACTCCCAGCCGGGCTGCTGCTCCTCGCTGCCGCGGTGGTGGTCGACGGTCAGCGCGGTGACACCGGCCGCGCGGGCCGCCTCGGCGAGCAGGATCGCGGAACGGCCGCAGTACGTGCCGACCTCCAGGAGCGGCAGCCCGAGCGTGCCGGCCTCGACGGCTGCCGCGTAGAAGGCGAGGCCCTCGTCCACCGGCATGAATCCCTTCGCCGCCTCGAACGCGGCCAGGATCTCGGGCTTGGGTGCCGCGGTCATGGGCGGGGGCCTTCCGGTCGTACGGGTCTGTGGGCGCCCCATGGTGCACCACGCCCCCCGCCATGTGGGCGACGGGGGGTGCGGTGGCGGTGGGTCAGGCGGAGACCGTCCCGCCCGGCAGCGACAGGTCCAGGGCGACCGCGCTCTCGTCGCCCGCATGGGTTGCCGACGAGGCGAGCGGCCCGTGGCCGGTGGCGCGGGCGGCAAGGACGTACGTGCCCTGGGCCGGGACCGCGAGGGCGTAACTGCCGTCCTCTTCGGAGAGCGTCGCGCCCGCCTGGCGGCCGCGGCGGTCGATCAGCGTGACCTTGGCGCGGGGGACCGGGGTGCCCTCGGCGTCCAGGACCCGGCCGCGGAAACCGCGCAGGGCTTCCTCGGCGCGCGCCAGGTTGTCCTCCTCCTCGCTGCTCGCCCGCAGTTGGGGCGCACGGTTCGGCTTCGGCAGGAACAGGGCCATCAGCAGACCGATCGCCACCGCACCGGTCGCGATGAGGAAGGAGACGCGGAAACCGTGCATGGTCGGGATCTCGACCCCGTTCACGGTGTTCGCCGTGTTGGCAAGGACCATGCCGATGACGGCGCTCGACACCGACGTACCGATGGACCGCATCAGCGTGTTGAGGCCGTTCGCCGCGCCCGTCTCCGAGGCGGGGACCGCGCCGACGATCAGGGCGGGGAGCGAGGAGTAGGCGAGGCCGATGCCCGCACCGAGGACGACGGCGATGACCAGGCTCTGCCAGGCGGCGCTCATGAGACCCAGACCCGCGCCATAGCCGATCGCGATGATCAGCATGCCCAGGATGAGGGTGGTCTTGGGGCCGTACTTCGCGGACAGGCGGGCGTAGACGGGCGCCGTGAACATCATCGTCAGGCCCAGCGGGGCGACCAGCAGTCCGGCGACGACCATCGACTGGCCGAGGCCGTAGCCGGTGGCCTTCGGGAGCTGGAGGAGCTGGGGAAGGACCAGCGAGACGACGTAGAAGCTGACCCCGACCATGATCGACGCGAGGTTGGTGAAGAGGACGGCCGGGCGGGCCGTGGTGCGCAGGTCGACGAGCGGCGCCTTGGTGCGCAGTTCGAAGACGCCCCACAGGAGCAGCACGAGGGCCGACGCGGCGAACAGGCCGAGCGTGGTGCCCGAGCTCCAGCCCCAGTCGCTGCCCTTGGTGATGGGCAGGAGGAAGAGGACCAGGCCGGTGGAGAGGCCGAACGCGCCGAGCACGTCGAAGGAGCCCTCGGCGCGCATGGGGGATTCCGGTACGACGAGGAGGGTGAGGGCGATGGAGAGCACGCCGAGGGCCGCGGCACCGTAGAAGAGGGCGTGCCAGTCGGCGTGCTGGGCGATCAGGGCCGCGAGCGGCAGGGCGAGGCCGCCGCCGACGCCGATCGAGGAGCTCATCAGGGCCATCGCCGAGCCGAGCTTCTCGCGGGGCAGCATGTCGCGCATGAGGCCGATGCCGAGGGGGATCGCGCCCATCGCGAAGCCCTGGAGGCTACGGCCGACGACCATGACGATCAGGTCGCTGGTGAGCGCGCTGACCAGCGCGCCGACCACCATCACCGCGAGGCTGGCGATCAGCATCCGGCGCTTGCCGTACAGGTCGCCGAGGCGGCCCATGATCGGCGTGGCCACGGCGCCCGAGAGAAGCGTGGAGGTCAGGACCCAGGTGGCGTTGCTGGGCTCGGTGTCGAGGAGTTGGGGCAGGTCCTTGATGACCGGGACGAGCAGGGTCTGCATCACCGCGACGACGATGCCCGCGAAGGCGAGCACCGGGACGAGGGCGCCGCTCGCCGGGCGGCTGGGCTGATCGGTCGGCGTAGGTCTCATGTGAGTGGCCAACCCGGTGTGCTGGGGCAACTATTCCGATGCTTTGGCCAGCTAACGAATTCTTTAGCTTCTCTTGAAGAAGAGGCAGGCCCAGGACCGGCCTAGGTCTTCCTACGGGGACGGACCGGGCCGAAATCCCGATGCCGGGGGCATCCGGCGGTTGAGACCATGACGGCCATGCTGGAAGCCGCCGCAGTGACCCGCGCCCCCCGTCCACGTCGTCCACGTACGACACCTCCCGTCTGGCTGGTCGTGGCGCTCGCGTGCGCCGGACAGTTCCTCGTCGTGGCCCTGAGCGAGCAGGGCCTGCAGTGGGTGGTG
Organism: Streptomyces sp. WM6386; assembly: GCF_000972385.1. Taxonomy (GTDB): domain Bacteria; phylum Actinomycetota; class Actinomycetes; order Streptomycetales; family Streptomycetaceae; genus Streptomyces. Next base: position 1,143 of record NZ_JXTE01000135.1, on the reverse strand, counting down.
AACGCGTACGCGATCGCCTTCGCCGGGTTCATGCTGCTCGGCGGACGGGCCGGCGACCTGTACGGGCGCAAGCGGATGTTCCTGGTCGGGCTCGGCCTGTTCACGCTCGCCTCGCTCGGCGGCGGACTGGCCCAGGACGGCTGGTAGCTGCTGGTCGCACGGGCCGTGCAGGGGCTGGGCGCGGCGGTACTGGCGCCCTCGACACTGACGATCGTCACGTCCGCGGTGCCCGAGGGAGCGGCACGCGCGCGTGCCATAGCGACCTGGACGGCGGTGGGTGCGGGCGGCGGCGCGGCGGGCGGGTTCGTCGGCGGGGTGCTGGTGGACGTGTGGTCGTGGCGCTGGACGCTGCTGGTCAACGTGCCGGTCGGCGCGGTCCTCCTCCTCGGCGCCCTGTGGTGGCTGACCGAGAACCGGGCCGGGGACGGGCGACGGCTCGACCTGCCGGGCGCGGTGCTGGTGACGGCGGGGCTGGCGGCTTCGGCGTACGGCATCTCGCAGACGGAGGCCGAGGGGTGGACGTCGGCGGCGACCGTGGTCCCGCTCATGGTCGGGGTGGCGCTGATCGGGGTGTTCCTGCTGGTCGAGGCACGTACGGCGGCCCCGCTGATGCCGCTCGGACTGCTGCGGCGGCGCTCGGTGGCGTCCGCCAACGTCGCGATGTTCCTCAGTGGCTCCGCGATGTTCTGCATGTGGTTCTTCATGACGCTGTACGCCCAGAACGTGCTCGGCTACTCCCCGACCGAGGCCGGCCTCGCACTGGTGCCGAGCTCCCTGGCGATCGTGCTGGCGTCGAAGGCGGCGCCACGGTTCATGCGGGTGCTGGGCGAGCGGAACGTGGCGGTGCTGGGGACGCTCGTGGCCGTGGCCGGGTTCGCCTGGCAGTCGACGATGAGCGTGGACGGGGACTACGTCGTCACGATCATGATCCCCGGCGTCCTGATGATGCTCGGGGCCGGTCTCGCCACGACACCACTGGCCGCGCTGGCCACGTCGGGGGCGGCGCCCGGGGAGGCGGGACTGGTGTCGGGGCTGGTCAACACCTCACGCACGATGGGCGGCTCGCTGGGACTCGCGGTGATGTCGACGCTGGCGGCGGCACGGACGGCGGGGAGCACGGGGCGGGAGGCTCTGACGGAGGGG
>NZ_JXTE01000134.1 GCF_000972385.1 Streptomyces sp. WM6386 | reverse complement strand
TCCAGCTGCCGGTACGACACACCGGTCGCCAGGATCACGCTGTGCGCGGCGACCGCGGAGCCGTCCGAGAACCGCACGGTCCGGGCCGCCCCGTTCACCTCCAGGCCGGCCACCTCACGGGCGGTGAGGATCTCGGCGCCGAACTTGGCCGCCTGCCGCCGGGCCCGTTCGGTGAGCTGGGCGCCCGACACACCGTCGGGGAAGCCCAGGTAGTTCTCGATGCGTGAGCTCTGCCCCGCCTGCCCGCCGGTCGCGGACCGCTCCACGAGGACGGTCCGCAGCCCCTCCGAGGCGCCGTACACCGCGGCCCCGAGCCCGGCCGGGCCGCCGCCGATGACGACGAGGTCGTAGAAGTCCGCGGTGGGCGTCGTGGCCAGACCCACGTGCGTGGCCAGATCGGGCGCCTCCGGCTCGACCAGGGGAGTGCCGTCCGGGGTGATGACCACCGGCAGCCGCTGTCCGTCCTGGCCCGCGGCGGCCAGCAGCCGCTGCCCCTCGGGCTCCTCGGTCGAGTACCAGCGGTAGGGCACCTGGTTGCGGGCCAGGAACTCCCGCACGTCAGAGGAGCGCGCCGACCAGCGGTGCCCGACGACCTTGGTGGCGGGCACCGGACGGTACTCGCTGCACCGCCAGGCCTCCAGGAGGTCGTCCAGGACCGGGTAGAGCTTCTCCTCCGGCGGGTCCCACGGCTTGAGCAGATAGTGGTCCAGATCCACGACGTTGATCGCGTCGATCGCCGCGTTGGTGTCCGCGTACGCCGTCAGCAGCACCCGGCGCGCGCCCGGATACACGTCGAGCGCCTGCTCCAGGAACTCGATGCCGTTCATCTGCGGCATCCGGTAGTCGGCCAGGATCACCGCCACCAGGTCCCCGCGCAGCTTCAGCTCGCGCAGCGCCTCCAGCGCGGACTCGCCGGACTCCGCGCGCACGATCCGGTAGGACTCGCCGTAGCGCCGCCGCAGGTCCCGGGCGACGGCACGGGAGACCCCCGGGTCGTCGTCCACGGTCAGGATGACGGTCCGCGCTGATTCGGCGGCCTGTGCCATACGTCTTCCACCCCGAGAGTCCGGCCGCCCGGTACCGCGTTTCCGGCATCGCGTCGGCTCTGGCCCATCGTATGTTCGATCGCCCTGCTTCGCTCAGATATGCGACCGGCGCTCGCCCAGCACGCAGAACTCGTTTCCCTCGGGATCCACGAGCGTCACCCACGGGAACTCGCCCTGTGCGCCGTCCCAGTGCCGGGCGCCGAGGGCGAGGAGACGGGCCACCTCCGCGGCCTGGTCGTCGGGGCGGAAGTCGAGGTGGAGGCGGTTCTTGATCGTCTTGCCCTCGGGGACCGGGACGAAGAGCAGGCCCGGCAGCCGGTCCTGTTCCGGCCGGATCTCGAACTCCTCAGCGGAGTCGTTGACCACCACCCAGCCGAGCGCCTCGGCCCACCAGCGGCCCAGCGCCGCCGCGTCGGCCGCGTCCACGATCACTTGTTCCCACTCCAGGCTCATGGGGGCAGCGTAGTGAAGACTTGGCCTGATGGACGACGTGACGACGACGCAGGGAGACAGCCCTATGACGCGCCCGATCACCGCAGCGGTGGACGGATCCGAGGAGAGCCTGGCCGCGCTGGACTGGGCGGCCCGGGAGGCGGTCCGCCGCGACCTGGCGTTGCGGGTGGTGCAGGCCTGGCGGTTCGAGGCGTACGACGCCGTCGAGGTGGCCACCCCGGACACACAGGCCGGGTGGGTGCGGGAGACGGTGACCGAGGCGACCCGGGCCGTGAACGGGCGGTACCCGGGGCTCACCGTGACCACCGACGTCCTGGAGGGCGGCACCGTCGAGACGCTGGTCGACGCGGCGGCGGACGCCGAGATGCTGGTGCTCGGCTCGCGCGGCCACGGGCCGGTCGTGGGGTTCCTGCTCGGTTCCGTCGGCCAGCAGGTGATCGCCGGGACCACGCGGCCCGTCGTGCTCGTACGCGCCGGGGACCAGCCCTCCGCCGAGGCCGCCGGCCGCGAGGTCGTCGTAGGCCAGCAGGGTGAGCCGGAGGACAGCGCCGCCGCCCTGCGGTTCGCGTTCGAGACCGCCGCGTCGCGCGGGGCGACAGTGCGTGTCGTACGGGCCTGGACCCTGCCACCGGTGTTCGCCTACAGCCCCGGCTCGCTGAAGCTGCTCGACGAGGCCGGGGGTCTGGAGCCGCGCGAGCAGCAGGCGCTGGGCGCGGCCCTGGAGCCGTTGCGGGCGAGCTTCCCCGACGTCCCGGTGGTGGAGCACGTCGAGATGGGCAGTGCGGGACAGGTGCTGCTGTCGGTGGCGGGGCGGGCCCAGCTGATGGTCGTCGGCCGGCGCGCCCACCGCACCGCCGTGGGCGCCCGGATCGGATCCGTCGCCCATGGCGTGCTGCATCACGCGGAGTGCCCGGTGGCGGTCGTCCCGCCCGTCTGAGTCAGTTCTCGACGGTGGGCTGGAGCGTCTCCCGCGCCTTGGGCAGGACGTGCGCGATGTAGTCCTCGACCGCCGTGTCCAGGCCGATGTCGTGCTGCGCCCGCTCCGACAGGTACCAGCGGTGTTCGAGCAGCTCGTGGTAGATCTCGGCCGGGTCCATCGACCCGCGCTGTTCGAGCGGCACCGCGCGCACGGTCGGGCGGAAGACGTCCCGCACCCAGCGGTGGGCGAGGACCTCGGGGCGGGCGCCGAGGGGGTCGCCCGGGGCGTAGTCGTCCTGGGTGGCCATCCAGCTCTCCAGGTCGTTCAGCAGCCGCCGGGCCTGGTTCTCCTCGGTGTCCAGGCCCGTCAGCCGCAGCAGCTGGCGCTGGTGGTGGCCGGCGTCCACGACCTTGGGCACGAAGGTGACCGTGTCACCGTTGGCCGCGTGCTCGATCTGCATCTCGGCCACGTCGAAACCGAGCTCGTTGAGACGCCGGATCCGGCGCTCGATGTAGTGGTACTTGCCCGCCGGGTAGACGGAGGTGCGGGTCAGCTCCTCCCACAGGCCGCGGTAGCGCGCGCAGATCTCCATGCCGAACTCGATCGGGTCGACGGAGGGGTGCAGCGCCCCGGAGGCCTCCAGGTCGAGGAGCTCGCCGCTGATGTTCACCCGGGCGAGGTCGAGGTCGTACTCGCGCTGGCCGTTGCTGAGCCGGGGCTGCAGTTCGCCGGTCTCGGCGTCGACGAGATAGGCGGCGTAGGCGCCCGCGTCCCGGCGGAAGAGGGTGTTGGACAGAGAGCAGTCGCCCCACGCGAACCCGGCCAGATGCAGTCGTACGAGCAGGACGGCCAGGGCGTCCATGAGGCGGTGCATGGTCGCCGGCCGCATCGTCGTCTCGAACATCGACCGGTACGGCATCGAGCCGCCCAGATGGCGGGTGACCAGGACGGACTCCAGCGGGTTGCCGTTCTGGTCGGTGCGGCCGGTGACCACGGCCAGCGGATCCACGGAGGGGATGGCGAGCCGGTCGAGGTCGCGGAGCATGTCGTACTCGTTGAGGGCGGGCCGCGCGGCGAGTTCCTTGACGGCGATCACCTCGTCGCCGGCGCGGGCGTAGCGCACGATGTGCCGGGATATGCCGCGCGGCAGCGGGACCAGGACCTCTTCCGGCCACTCCTCCAGGGGCACGTCCCACGGCAGCTCCAGCAGGAGCGCGGGGTGCTCCGGGTTCGTCGCGCTGATCTGCAGTGCCATGGGCCGTTCGTCCTCGCCTCGCGGGTGATCGTCACCTCACCTTAGAGGGCGCGCTCCCTGGCCTGAAGTGCCGATTCACGGACCGGACCGCGGTGCGCCGGACCATGGCCCGGGAGCAGGAGGTCGCCCTCCAGGGTGGCGAGGACGTCCAGCGAGGCCACGGCACGGGCGCGCTCGTGGTGGAACATGTCCGGCAGCAGCTGAGGGCCCTTGACCCGCGAGGTCGGGTGGCCGCTCACCAGGGCGTCACCGGAGATCAGTACGCCGGAGTCCGGAAGGTGGAAGGCGGCGTGTCCGTCGGTGTGGCCCGGCGTGTGCACGGGGACCGGCCGGCCCGGCAGGTCGAGCGCGCCCTTGGAGGGGAACGTCTCGGGATCGGTGACCGGGACGTGTGCCGTGCCTCCGGAGCGGATCGCGTGCAGTGCCCACGGCAGGACACCAGGCCGCCAGCCGTTCCTCACCACGTCACCGACGCTCACCTGGTGCAGGAACTCCCGGCGGGCATGCGGTACTTCGGCGTCATGGAGGTACACGGGCGTGCCGTACGTGGCGCGCAGATACTCGGCCGAACCCAGATGGTCGTTGTGGGCGTGCGTGATCAGTACCGCCGCGACCGCCTCCGGTGAACTGCCCACCTGCGCAAGGGAGGCGAGCACCTGCTCGCGGTCCCCGGGGTAGCCGGTGTCGACCAGGGTGACGGCGTCCCCGTCGGTGAGGATCACCCAGTTGGTGTTGCTCCCGTGCACCAGGTAGGTGCCGTCGGCGACTTGCCGCACGTCCGTCTGCATGATCGTCCCGAGGGGTGAGGTGCCTGCTCGACAGGCACAGCAAAACAGAACAAGTAGGGGCCGGAGTCGGCGGGTCCGGTGGCGGGAGGACCCTCGCGAAGACCGGCTACGCGGTCGTCAGGCCCCGCCCGGAGGAACGGCTGCCTCCGGCGCCGTCCGCCGGAGGCAGCCCCCGCGTGCTTCCGAAGCAGCCGCCTCACTGCCTCAGTGCACGCCGTGCGGGCGGAACTGGACGCTGATGCGCGGTCCCGCGGCGCGCGTGGTCTTCGGTACGGAGTGCTCCCAGGTCCGCTGGCAGGAGCCGCCCATCACGATCAGGTCGCCGTGGCCCAGCGGGCGGCGCACGGCACTGCCGCCCCGCATCGGGCGCAGCAGCAGATCGCGGGGCGCGCCGACGGAGAGGATGGCGACCATGGTGTCCTCACGGGCGCCCCGGCCGATCCGGTCGCCGTGCCAGGCGACGCTGTCGCGGCCGTCGCGGTAGAAGCAGAGCCCGGCCGTGGTGAACGGCTCGCCCAGCTCCTCGGCATAGTGCGCGGTGAGCGCCTCGCGAGCCTGGGTCAGCACCGGGTGCGGCAGTACGTCGTCCACGCCGTAGAACGCGAGCAGCCGCGGTACGTCGACGACGTGGTCGTACATCGTCCGGCGCTCGGCCCGCCACGGAACCTCGGAGGCGAGCTGTTCGAACAGCGCGTCGGAGCCGCCGAGCCAACCAGGGAGTACGTCGATCCAGGCACCGTGTCCGAGCGCGGTCCGCCGGATCCCGTCGAGGCGGCCGAGGCGGAGCTCGTCGGTCTGGTCGAAGAGCGAGGCCTGGAGGTGCGTGGTCATGGATCCAGCGTACTCCTGATTCGAAAATATGTTCCCATCGCGCGTGGCGTCGCCGCACCCCGACTCTTTCGATACATCGTTGTATCGGATACATTCCCGTATCGAACGGAGGGCCGGACATGGCACTGGAGGGCACGACCAAGCGCGTGACCAAGCGCCGGGTCCGCACCCGCGCCAACCTCCTGGACGCCGCGTTCGCGGTCTTCGCCGCCAAGGGCTTCGGCCGGGTCTCCATCGAGGAGGTCTGCGAGGCCGCCGGCTACAGCCGCGGCGCCTTCTACTCGAACTTCGACAGCCTGGACGAGCTGTTCTTCGCCCTCTACCGGCAGCGGGCCGACCTGATCGCCGACCAGGTCTCCGGGGCGCTGGCCCTGGACGGACCCGATCTCGACGTGCCCGCCGCCGTCGACCGCGTCACCGAGGTGCTGCTCCTGGACCGGGACTGGCTCCTGGTGAAGACGGACTTCCTGGTGTACGCAGCCCGGAAACCGGCCGTCGCGCAGACCCTGCTGGAGCACCGGGAGCGGCTGCGCCGGGCGGTCGCCGAACGGCTGGCCCGGGCGCAGGGCCACACCACACTGCCCGCCGTCCTCGGCGACCTCGACGGGGCCGCCCACGCCGTCGTCGCCGCGTACGACGGGGTCACCACGCAACTGCTGCTTGACCGGGACCTCGAGCGGGCCCGGGCCTGGCTGGGGCAACTGCTCACCGCGCTGCTGACCGACGGCAGCGACACCACCGTATGAGGAAGGGACGGTCGCCATGGATGCCGACGTCATTGTCGTCGGAGCGGGGCTCGCGGGCCTGGTCGCGGCGCACGAACTGACCAGCCGGGGCCGCAGGGTCGCGCTGGTCGACCAGGAGAACGCCGCCAACCTCGGCGGTCAGGCCTTCTGGTCCTTCGGCGGGCTCTTCCTCGTCGACTCCCCGGAGCAGCGGCGCCTCGGCATCAAGGACTCCTTCGACCTGGCCTGGAGCGACTGGCAGGGCAGCGCCCAGTTCGACCGTGAGGACGACGAGGACTCCTGGGCGGTGCGCTGGGCGCGCGCCTATGTCGAGTTCGCGGCGGGGGAGAAGCGGACCTGGCTGGAGGGGCACGGCATCAAGTTCCTGCCGACCGTCGGCTGGGCCGAACGCGGTGACCTGCGCGCACACGGTCACGGCAACTCCGTACCGCGCTTCCATGTCTCGTGGGGCACCGGCACGGGCGTCGTCGAGCCGTTCGTCCGTTACGCCAAGCAGGCCGCCCGCGACGGTCTGCTCACCTTCTACTACCGCCACCAGGTCGACGCACTCGTCATCGAGGACGGGCAGGCACGCGGCGTGCGCGGCACCGTCCTCGCCGAGGACAACTCGGCACGGGGCGTGCAGTCCAACCGCGACCGCGTCGGCGACTTCGAACTCACCGCCCAGGCCGTCGTCGTCACCACCGGCGGTATCGGCGCCGACCACGACATCGTCCGCCGCTACTGGCCCGAGCGCCTCGGCACCCCGCCCGGCGAGATGGTCACCGGCGTTGCGTTCCCGCGTACGTCGACGGGCGCATGCTCGACATCAGCGCGGAGGCGGGCGTCCGCCTGGTCAACCGCGACCGCATGTGGCACTACACCGAGGGCGTGCAGAACTGGGACCCGATCTGGCCCGGCCACGGCATCCGTATCCTGCCCGGACCGTCCTCCATGTGGTTCGACGCCCTGGGCCGCCGGCTGCCCGACCCGTGTCTGCCCGGCTACGACACCCTCGGCACCCTGAAGTACCTGCGCACCACCGAGGACATCGCCGGCTACGACCACTCGTGGTTCATCCTCACCCAGAAGATCATCGAGAAGGAGTTCGCGCTGTCGGGCTCCGAGCAGAACCCCGACATCACCGCCAAGGACCGGGTCGGTTTCCTCAAGGAGCGCGTGCTGGGCAAGGGCGCCCCGGGGCCGGTCGACGCCTTCCTGCGCAACGGGGCGGACTTCGTCACCGCGCCGGACCTGGAGCAGCTCGTCGAGAAGATGAACACCCTGACGGACAAGCCGCTCCTCGACGCGGCCACGGTGCGCCGCCAGATCGAGGCCCGCGACCTCCAGATCGCCAACCCGTACAGCAAGGACGCCCAGGTCCAGGGCATCCGCAACGCCCGCCGCTACATCGGCGACAAGCTCGGCCGGGTCGCCACCCCGCACCGCATCCTCGACGCGGCCGCCGGCCCGCTGATCGGCGTCAAGCTGCACGTCCTGACCCGCAAGACCCTCGGCGGCATCCAGACCGACCTTGACTCCCGCGCCCTGGGCGCCGACGGCAACCCGATCGGCGGTCTGTACGCGGCGGGTGAGGTGGCCGGCTTCGGCGGCGGCGGCGTGCACGGCTACAACGCGCTGGAGGGCACCTTCCTCGGCGGCTGCCTGTTCTCCGGGCGGGCGGCGGGACGGGCGGCGGCGCAGCAGACCGGCTGAGAGCCGTTCAGCCCAACAGCTGTACGAGTACGGCCGCGTGGCTCTCCTCCGGAGCCTTCGCGGCCGTCAGCAGCGTGAGGGGCCCCTTGCGGGCCAGCTCGCGCACGTGGTCCAGCAGCTCGGCCGCCTCGGGTGCGGCCAGCTCCGCCTCGTAACGCCCGGCGAACTCCTCGTAGGACCCCTCACCCGCGTGGTACCAGCGGCGCAGCTCGGTCGACGGGGTCATGGCCTTGGGCCACTCGTCCACCCGCGCGGCGTCCTTGGACAGGCCGCGCGGCCACAGCCGGTCGACCAGGACGCGTACGCCGTCCTCAGGCTCGGGCGACTCGTAGACGCGGCGCACACGAACGCTCATGGCGGGGCCCTTCCACGGGGGTGGTGACGTGCCGGGAGCGTACTTCGGGGAGCGGCACGACTTGACCGGCTCCAGGGTGAGTTCCACCGGGATCACCCTTAGTGTGAAGCCGTCTGCCACCCCCAACCGCAGGAGCGCACGTGCCTCAGGCCGTCAGACGCACCTTCGTCCTCGGAACCGTCCCCGTCGCCCTGGTGGCGCTGCTCGGGGCGGCCGCACCACCGTCGGCCGGCTCGTCCGGCGCGGGCGACCCGTACTTCCCGCTGGCCGGCAACGGCGG
>NZ_JXTE01000133.1 GCF_000972385.1 Streptomyces sp. WM6386 | reverse complement strand
GGTGGGGGGCGGCTCCCCCTCGTCCTGCGTGGTGTCCTCGCGTGAGGCCGGAGCCTTTGCGGAGGGCGCGGTCGCGGCGGTCCCCGCGGTCTCGCTGTCGTGTTTCGACGTGTCCGCGGGGTCTTCCTCGGAACGGACGGTGGCAGCGGTGTCGGCGCCCTGCGCGGGGGCGTCCGCCTCGGGGTGGTCGGGGTCGGCAGTCGGGGCCGCAGGGCCTGCGTGGTGCTGGGCCGGCTCGTCGTTGCCGGACCGCGGCTGCCCGCTCCCGCCGCTCTCGTCCACGGTGTCCCCTCGTTCGAAGCGTCTTCCGCACCTGCCGGCGGAAGGGTCTCGGGACGATGGTATGCGGCGGCCGTCACGCGTTCCGCCCCGGCACCCCCTCTGTTTTCTCTGTTGTCGCAGGGGGCTCGGCCGCGACTGGGTCACTGTCAGTGGTGGGCCGTAAGGTCTGGGGTCATGGAGACGAGCACTGAGGGCGCGGCCGAGACCCCCGGCGGCGGGATCGCGGAAGTGGATCCGCCGGCACGGGACGAGCAGGCGACGACGCAGGGGACGGCGGTCACGGCGGCCGTCGCCGAGGCGCCTGTCGCCATAGCGCCCGCGTCCCTGTCGCCGTCGCGTGCCAGTGACTTCATGCAGTGCCCGCTGCTGTACCGGTTCCGGGTGATCGACCGGCTGCCGGAGAAGCCCAGCGAGGCGGCGACGCGGGGCACTTTGGTGCACGCGGTCCTCGAGCGGCTCTTCGACGCCCCGGCGGCGGAGCGGACGCCGCCGCGGGCCAAGTCGCTCATCCCGGGTCAGTGGGACCGGTTGCGGGAGACCCGGCCGGAGGTCGTGGAGCTGTTCGCGGACGATCCGGAGGGTGAGCGGCTGGCGCGGTGGCTGGGTGAGGCGGAGCGGCTCGTCGAGCGGTGGTTCGGCCTGGAGGATCCGACCCGGCTGGAGCCCGCCGAGCGCGAGCTGTTCGTGGAGGCCGTGCTGGACTCGGGGCTGAAGCTGCGCGGGATCATCGACCGGGTGGATGTGGCGCCGACGGGGGATGTCCGCATCGTCGACTACAAGACCGGCAAGGCGCCCAGGCCGGAGTACGCCGAGGGTGCCCTGTTCCAGATGAAGTTCTACGCCCTGGTGGTCTGGCGGCTGAAGAACGTGATCCCGCGCCGTCTTCAACTCGTCTACCTCGGCAGCGGTGACGTCCTGACGTACGACCCGGTCCTCGCCGACCTGGAGCGTGTCGAGCGCAAGCTGCTCGCGCTGTGGGAGGCGATCCGGCTGGCGACGGAGACGGGTGACTGGCGGCCCCGCCCCACCAAGCTGTGCGGTTGGTGCGACCACCAGGCCCACTGCCCGGAGTTCGGCGGCACTCCCCCGCCGTATCCCCTGGCGGTGAGGGCGGCCGAGTCCGGCGACGACCAGCAGGGCAGAATGGGGCGGGACTAGCGAAGGAGACTCACGTGGCCATCCGCGTCCTACTGGTCGACGACCAGCCGCTGCTGCGTACCGGCTTCCGGATGATCCTGGAAGCGGAGCAGGACATCGCTGTGGTCGGCGAGGCCGGCGACGGGCTCCAGGCGCTCGACCAGGTGCGGGCCTTGCAGCCCGACGTGGTCCTGATGGACATCCGCATGCCGCGGATGGACGGTGTGGAGGCAACCCGGCAGATCACCGGCCCCGGGCGGGACGGCCCGGCGAAGGTGTTGGTACTGACCACTTTCGACCTCGACGAGTACGTGGTGGAGGCGTTGCGGGCGGGGGCCAGCGGCTTCCTGCTCAAGGACGCCCCGGCCAACGAGCTCGTGCAGGCGATCCGTGTGGTCGCCGCCGGTGAGGCGATGCTCGCGCCGAGCATCACGCGCCGGCTGCTCGACAAGTACGCCACGCATCTGCCGTCGGGCGACGACCCCGTCCCGGACACCCTGCACACGCTCACCGACCGTGAGGTCGAGGTGCTGAAGCTGGTGGCGCGTGGGCTGTCCAATGCCGAGATCGCCGCGGACCTGTTCGTGAGCGAGACCACCGTGAAGACGCATGTGGGTCACGTCCTCACCAAGTTGGGGCTGCGCGACCGGGTGCAGGCGGCGGTGTACGCGTACGAGAGTGGGCTGGTGCGCCCCGGCGCACAGTAGGAGCACGTCGTACGACGGCCAAGGGCGCCCCTTCGTGAGAAGCGGCGCCCTTCGTCGTGTCCGGGTGTCCGGCCTCAGCCCTTGCTGATCTCCCAGAAGCGGAAGACCGTCGAGGCGTCGAGGCAGTACTCCAGGCCGTAGACGTCCTCGCGGACGACCGCGTACTGCTTGGCCTGCCAGAGCGGGATGACCGGGAGCTCTTCGGCGACCAGGTCCTGGAGGCGGCCGTAGTCGTTGTCGGTCGCGGCGCGGTCGCTCTGGGCGGCCGTGCGCGGGATGAGGGTGGCGGTGATCGTGTTGTTGTCGTAGTTGTTGTCGAGCACGTTGCCCTTGCCGAAGAAGGGGGCCGTGAAGTTGTCGGGGTCCGGGTAGTCGGGCACCCAGCCCTTCACGTAGACGCCGTACTTGCCGTCGGCGATGTCCTTCTCGTACTGCTCGAAGTCGACGGACTTGACGTCGGCGTCGAACAGGCCGCTCCTGTTGAGCTGTCCGGCGATCGCCTTGAGCTCCTGATCGGTGCCCGGGCCGTAGCGGGTGGGGGTCGACCAGAGGGTCAGTTCGACCTTGCCGGTGATGCCGTCGGCGTTCAGCGCAGCGGCGGCCTTGGTCTTGGACGGGTTGGCGCCGTAGGTGTCGAAGTAGGCCGTGTTGTGGCCCGCGATACCGGCCGGGATGATCGAGTACAGCGAGGTGGCGGTGCCCTGGTAGACCTCTGTCATGAGGGCGTCGCGGTCGAGCAGGTAGGCGATGGCCTTGCGTACTGCGAGCTGTCCGGCGACCGGGTCGTCCATGTTGAAGACCAGGTGCTGGACCTCGGCGCTGGTGCCGTCGACGAGTTCGACGCCGGCGTCGGTGCCGGCGGCCTCGATGTCCGCGATGTCGCTCGCGCTGAGGCCTCGGTAGGCGATGTCGATCTTGTTGTCGATCAGGGACTGCTTGAGCTCGTCCTGGTCGCCGTGGAAGAACTTCAGGGTGACGCCGGAGTTCTGTACGTCGGCGGTGCCCTTGTAGTTCTCGTTGACGGAGAAGACGGCCTCGTCGTCGCCGAACGAGTCCAGCTTGTAGGGGCCGGAGCCGACCGCGTCGCCGTCCTTGCGCAGCCCGTCGGCGTCGTACTGCTGGTGGTCGACGATGGAGCCGGCGCCGGAGGCGATCTTGCTCGGGAAGGTGGCGTCGGGTGTGTTCAGCTTGAAGACGACCGTCTTCTCGTCCGGCGTCTCGACCTTTTCGAGCATGGGGAACATGATCGCGGGCCCGGCGTCGTCGTTGATCTTCAGCATGCGGTCGAAGGAGAACTTGACGTCCTCCGAGGTGAGCGAGTCACCGTTGCTGAACTGCAGGCCGTCCTTGAGCGTGCACGTGTAGACCCGGGTCTCGGTGTCGCTGAACTCGCAGCTCTCCGCGGCCTCGGGCTCGGGCTCCGTGCCACCCTTGGGGAAGCTCAGCAGCGACTGGAAGACGTTGTTGAACAACAGCCAGGATCCGGGGTCGTAGCCGGACGCGGGGTCGGTGGCCAGGACGTCGTCCGACATCCCCATCACCACGTTGGAGCCGTCGCTCCCCGAGCCCCCGTTCTCCGTACCGCAGCCGGTCAACAGGCCGGAGGCCAGTCCCGCCATCATCGGCAGGACCGGCCACTGGTTACGCATGTTCACTTACGGATGCCCTTGTCGTCGGTTGGCGAATCCCGGGGCCGTCGTCCGCGGCCCGGGCGGGGGGACGGATCAGCCGCTCACGCCACGGCCGAGCTCCCACAGCTGAAGGGTCGAGGAGGAGTTGAGGACATAGGCGGTGCCCGTGACGTCGTCGCGGGCGGCGACGTACTGCTTGCCCTGCCACAGCGGCAGCACGGGGACGTCGTCGGCGACGATGTCCTGGATGTCCGTCAGGCTGCTGGAGGCGGACAGCCGGTCGGCCTCGCGGCGGGACTCCGGGATCAGGGTGTTGCGGATCTCGCTGTTGGCGTACGGCGAGCCGAGGAAGTTGTCCTTGTCGAGGAACGGCGCGAGGTAGTTGTCGGCGTCCGGGAAGTCGGGGAACCAGCCCATGCCGTAGACGTCGTACTCGCCCTTCTGCTCGGCGGGGCGGAAGGTCGCCCAGGGCGCTCCCTTGATGCTGACGTCGAACAGGCCGCTGTCGTTGAGCTGCTTCTGGAGCTGCTCGAACTCGTTCTTGGTGGCGGCGCCGTAGTGGTCGGTCGTGTAGTGCAGGGTCAGCTTGACCGGGGTGGTGATGCTCGCCTTCGTCAGCAGCGCCCGGGCCTTGGCCTTGCTCGGGTCGCCGTACTTGTTGAAGAACGAGTTGGAGTGGCCGGTGATGCTCGCCGGGACCAGCGAGTACAGCGGCTCGGCCTCGGAGCCGTAGACCTTGGAGACGAGTTCGCTGCGGTTGACGACCTGGGCCATCGCCTGGCGCACGGCCTTGGTCTTGACGGTCGCGGCGTCGGTGTTGAAGGCGAGGTAGCGGATCTCCAGGCCGGGCATCTCGACGAGGTCGACGTCGTCGTCCGAGGAGGCGGAGAGCTTCTCGATCTGCTCGGGCGACATGGTGCGGGACATGACGTCGATGTCACCGTCGTTCAGGGCGGTGCCCATGGCGTCGGCGTCCTCGAAGGAGCGCAGCTCGACCTTGTCGTTGTTCACCTCCAGCGTCCCCTTGTAGTGGGGGTTCTTGGTGAACACGGCGTCGACGAGCTCATCGTTCTTGACGTCGGCCGACATGGTGTACGGGCCGGAGCCGTCGACGTCGAAGCCGTCGCGCAGGCTGCCGCGCTGGTAGTCGTCGGGGTTGACGATGCCGGCGACGGGGGTCGACAGCTTGTACGGGAACGTGGCGTCGGCCGTCTTGAGGTGGAAGATCACCTCGCGGTCGCCCGTGGTCTCGACGGTGTCGACGGTGGACAGCAGGGCGAAGACACCGCTGTCGGCCTTGAGGGAACGGGCGCGGTCGATGGAGTACTTGACGTCCTCGGCCGTGATGGCGTCGCCGTTCGCGAACTGCAGGTCCTTGCGCAGGGTGCAGGCGTAGCGCTCGTTGCCGGTGTCGGTGAAGCGGCAGCTCTCGGCGGCCTCGGGCACGGGTTCGCCCTCGCCGCGCGGCTGGATCATCAGGGTCTGCACGGTCTGGCGCAGGATGTTCCAGGTGCCGACGTCGTAGGCGTAGGCCGGGTCGAGGGGCGCGGGGGCGTCCTGCGAGGCGGTGAACCGGTCCGTGGTGCCGACGACGATTCCGTCCCCGCCGCCACTGCCGCCGTCGGACCCACCGCACGCGGCGAGGACCGGCGCGAGCAGACCGATGACGGCCGGCAGCACCAAAGTCTTGCGGTTCATGCTCGAGTTTCTCCAGAGCTGTTGAGTCCGTGTACCCGGCATGCATGGGTGGTGCGGCGGGTCACGGGGGTTTCGTCGATGTTCTCGCGACGAGATTAGTCCGCACCTGCACGAGGGTTGGCGGCCACCGGAGTTGAGCTGCCATCACGCAGCGAAACCGGGTGTGGACGCATTGAAAACCCGACAGGGGAAGGATTGCGTGCAGGGTCCCATCAATCGGGACACAAGGGCACGCGCAAGCCGCCCGAACCGGGCGTCGAAGCACACACCTCATCGAGTGTCGATCCCCCGTCGCGTGGGGAACGTCACATCCCCAACGGTTTCTGTCCGTACCGGAATTCGGCCATCCATCGAGCTTTGTGAATTCCTTTGCGTGCACCCGGGAAAAGCGGTCCCTATCGGTGCCGCACGCTGGGTGAACGCTCAGCGCATTTCCGTCATCAGACCGCGCAGAAATGCCAGGTCCACCTCCTCGAGCGAGGTCACGACAGTGCGCCGGGCGGCCGGGGCGATGGGTGCGACCGAGGGCACGGCCACGACATGGCAGCCCGCGGCCTCGGCCGCCGCGATACCGGTCGCGGTGTCCTCCACGACCGCGCATCTGGCCGGATCCACGCCGAGACCGGCGGCGGCGAAGAGATACGGGTCGGGGTGCGGCTTGGTCCGGGCGACCTCGTCCCCCGCCACGGTGAGCGCGAAGTTCTGGGGGCCGAGCGTGGTGAGCACCCGGTCGATGATGCGCCGGTGCGAGGCGGAGACCAGGGCCGTGGGGATCTCGTACTCGGCGAGCTCGGCCAGCAGCCGGGCGGCGCCCGGCATCAGCGGCAGGGTGCGGCCGATGCGGTCCTCGAACCCCTGGTTGAGCAGCACCGACAGCTCGGCGAGGGTGATGTCGGCACCGGTGGCCTCGATCAGGAACCCCGCGCTGCGGGTCATGGGGCCGCCGACCACCACATGGCGCCATGAGTCGTCGAGGGTGTGGCCGAGGCCGGCGAAGATCTCGACCTCGACGTCCCACCAGAACCCCTCGGTGTCCACGAGGGTGCCGTCCATGTCGAGGAGCACCGCCTGCAGGGCTGAGCCTTCGGCCGTACGGGTTACTGGCGCGGGGACCGTGCTGGTCATCCTGGCGCACCTCCTTGAGGGACGATCAGGCCGACCCCCACGAAGGGGGCCGGCCTGCGGTGGACCGACCAGTGTACGTCGCGGTACGACGACATGCCTTGTTTAACCGGTGTGCCCAGGGGCACACCGAAGTCACGGTGGAGGGGTGCTTCAGCGTGCGTTGAAGTACTTGGCCTCGGGGTGGTGGATCACGATCGCGTCCGTGGACTGCTCGGGGTGCAGCTGGAACTCCTCGGACAGCTGGACGCCGATGCGTTCGGGCTGGAGCAGGTCGGCGATCTTGGACCGGTCCTCGAGGTTCGGGCAGGCGCCGTAGCCGAGGGAGAAGCGGGCGCCCCGGTACTTCAGGGCGAACATGTCCTCGATGTCGCCCGGGTCCTCACCGGCGAAGCCCAGTTCCGAACGCACGCGGGCGTGCCAGTACTCGGCGAGGGCCTCGGCCAACTGGACGGACAGGCCGTGCAGTTCGAGGTAGTCGCGGTAGGAATTGGCCTCGAAGAGCTTGGCCGTCTCCTCGCCGATGCGGGAGCCGACGGTGACGACCTGGAGGCCGACGACGTCCGTCTCCCCGGACTCCTCGGGGCGGAAGTAGTCCGCCAGGCACAGTCGGCGGCCACGGCGCTGGCGCGGGAAGGTGAAGCGGGTGCGCTCGTTGCCCTGGTCGTCGAGGATGATCAGGTCGTCGTCCTTGGACACGCACGGGAAGTAGCCGTAGACGACGGCAGCTTCGAGCAGGTTCTCCGTCTGGAGCTTGTCCAGCAGGCCGCGCAGCCGGGGCCTGCCCTCGGTCTCGACGAGTTCCTCGTACGTCGGTCCGTCGCCCGCGCGGGCCTGCTTGAGGCCCCACTGGCCCTTGAAGAGGGCGCCCTCGTCGAGCCAGGTCGCGTACTCCTTGAGCTGGATGCCCTTGATGACGCGGGTGTCCCAGAACGGCGGGGTGGGCACGGGGTTGTCCACGGCGACGTCGGAACGGACGTGGCCCTCCTCGGGGCGCTCGTCGACCTCGACGGCGGCGGCCGCACGCACCCTTCGCTGCTTCAGCTCAGGGAGCTTCGCGCCGGGTACGCCGCGCTTGACGCCGATCAGGGCGTCCATGAGGCGCAGGCCTTCGAAGGCGTCGCGGGCGTAGCGGACTTCGCCCTCGTAGATCTCGTGCAGGTCCTGCTCGACATACGCGCGCGTCAGGGCCGCGCCGCCCAGAATCACG
>NZ_JXTE01000132.1 GCF_000972385.1 Streptomyces sp. WM6386 | reverse complement strand
TTGCAGTACCTCGCGTATTCCATGTGCGCTTCGGGGGACCAGCAGATTCGGCGGGACCGGGTTTTCTACATTTTGGGGGGCAAGCGCAGGGGGGGGCGGGCGTAGGGCAGGCGCGGGTCGGGAGCGGGTCGGGCTTCTGACGGGCGTAGGGCGGGCCCTTTCTGGGCACCCGGCCCGGGTTCTCACTCGATGAGGAGGGAGCCCATGACCACTGCCGAGGCCGAGACCGGCCGGACCGTGACGTCGAACATCCCCGCGAGACTCGACCGCCTGCCATGGTAACGCTGGCACTGGACGATCGTCATCGGACTGGGCACCGTGTGGATCCTCGACGGCCTGGAGGTGACCGTCGTCGGCAACATCGCGGGGAGGTTGTCGGAACCGGGGAGCGGGCTGCCGATCTCCTCCGGCCAGGTGACCGGGATGGCGGCGGCCCTGTATGTGGCGGGGGCGTGCGCGGGGGCACTCTTCTGGGGCCGGCTGACGGACAAGTGGGGCCGCAAGAAGCTGTTCATGATCACGCTGGCGGTGTATCTCGCGGCGACCGCGCTGACCGCGGTCTCCTTCTCCACCTGGTGGTTCTTCGCGTTCCGGTTCCTGACGGGGTTCGGGATCGGGGGCGAGTACGCGGCGATCAACTCGGCCATCGACGAGCTGATCCCGGCTCAGTACCGGGGGCGGGTCGACCTCATGATCAACGGAAGCTTCTGGCTGGGCGCGGTGGGAGGTTCGCTGCTGTCGATCGTCGCGCTGGACACGTCCGTGTTCGCGAAGGACGTGGGGTGGCGGCTGACGTTCGCGCTGGGCGCGGTGCTGGCGCTGGTGATCCTGCTGGTACGACGTCATGTCCCGGAGAGTCCACGGTGGTTGCTGATCCACGGGCGGGACGAGGAGGCGGAACGGATCGTCTCCTCGATCGAGGAGCGGGTGGAGGCGGAGCGGGGCGAGTCACTGGCGCCGCCGTCCCCGGACGCCGAGCTCACGATCCATCAGCGGCGCAGCGTGACGTTCGTGGAGATCGCCCGGACGGTGTTCTCGAAGTACCGGCGGCGCGCGGTGCTGGGGTTCGCCCTGTTCATCGGGCAGGCGTTCCTCTACAACGCGATCACCTTCGGCTTCGGGGCGATCCTGACGACGTTCTACGACGTCCCGACCGGGAGCACCGGCTACTACTTCGCGGTGATCGCGATCGGCAACTTCATGGGCCCACTGCTGCTCGGCAAGCTGTTCGACACGGTCGGTCGCCGGGTGATGATCTCGTCGACGTATCTGCTGTCGGGGCTGTTGCTCTTCGGTACGGCGTGGTTGTTCGACCGCGGCGTGCTGGACGCGACGACGCTGACGGCCTGCTGGTGCGCGGTGCTGTTCTTCGCGTCGGCGGGTGCGTCGAGTGCGTACCTCACGGTCTCCGAGATCTTCCCGATGGAGACGCGCGCGATGTCGATCGCCTTCTTCTACGCCCTCGGCACAGCCGCGGGCGGCATCAGCGGCCCGCTCATCTTCGCCAACCTGACGGAAACGGGCCACGTGGGCGACACCGTGCTCGCCTTCCAGATCGGCGCGGCCCTGATGTGCATCGCGGGGCTGGTGGCGGCGGTGCTGGCGGTGAAGGCGGAGCGGCGGTCGCTGGAGGACGTCGCGCGCCCGCTGACGGCGGTGGCCGCGGGACTGCCGTCCCGATCCCCCACCCACCCGTAGGCGCTGAGCGCCGGGGTGTTTCGCCCCCGTCGCCCCCTGGACCCCCGCTCCTCAAACGCCGGAGGGGCTGATTTCAGCCCGTCCGGCGTTTGAGGACGAGGCCCCTACAGGGCCGAAGCGGGGGTCTGGGGGCGGCAGCCCCCAGGGACGGGACGGGTAAGGGCGGCGGGGGCGAAACAAATCCGGCACGCACCGGGTGCCTACTCGGCGGTCCCGCGGCGGACCTTGTCCCGGCGGCGCAGCAGAAGCAGGCCTCCCGCGACCGCAGTGATCCCCGCCGTGGCGCTCCAGGCGACGACGTCGGTGGACCCGGTGGCCGCAAGGTCCTTACCGGAAGCCGGAGTTGCGGACGCCGACGCGGACGCGGACGCGGAGGAGCCGGTCTGCGGACGAGGGTCCGATGCCGCACCGGACGCCGTGGCGGACGGACTCGCGGACGCCGTCGACCTGTCCCGCGTGAATGCCAGCGTCCCGAACCCCAGTTGGTCGTACCCCCCACTGTTGGGCCCGTAGTCCCCACCCCCACCCTCAGGCCCGGACTTCGCGGCGATCCGGGTGAGGTACGAGGCGGAGACCCCCCGCCGCTTGGTGTAGTGGTTGGCGATCATCGCCCAGATGGGCCGGGTCATGGCGGGATCGACCCCCGCGGCCCCGGCCACCGTCTCCGACCCCGACCAGCCGTTGACGGCCCCCTTGGCACGCGTGTTCGCGGTGAACGGCACCTCCCCACCCATGCTCCACTTCGCCACGTACTGCGCCCCCTTGAGGAAGCGGCTGTCGTCATAGCCGTACAGATCGATGCCCTGGTTCCACGCCATCTCGCAGAACGTGCCCATCAGCCCGACCCCGAGCAGCGCATGCCCCTGATCACGCCCCGCCTCCAACCACTCGGCGAGCCCGTCGTCGTGCACGACAGGTATCGCGTTCCTGATCGAGCCGAGCCCCTCGCCGTGCTTGAAGTAGTCGACCGCGCGGCCGACTTGGGCCTTGTCGTCGCAGAAGATGCCGGTGGCCAGCACGCAGGACATGGCTGCGAGGTCCCAGTTGGTCCAGTAGTTGGAGACGACGGCGTCGTTGTGCTTGACGAGGAAGCTGTCGCTGAGCAGCGCGAAGACCCCGGACAGCATCTCCCTGAAGCGGTCGAGCTCGAAGTCCGGGTGGTCACGGACGAGTTCGGCGGCGTTGGCGATCTGGTAGCCGTACAGCCCGGCGGCGAGGAACCGGTCCGCGTTGCCGGCGAGCGTGGTGAGCCTGGCCGACCAGGCGTTGAGGATCGCCACGGCGGTGTCGGCGTGGGCACCGTCACCGCTGACGTGGAAGCGCAGGCCGTTCTGGTACGCGGCGTGGATGTCGTTGTAGAGGATCGCGTAGTTCTGGCCGGTGCCGCCGCGGGTGATGCTCGCCTGCGGGTTGGGCGTCCAGCCGCTCTGCGCATGCCGGTTGGCCGTCAGTCGGGCGTACCCGGCGGTGTAGGGCGCGGCGCCCGCTTTCACCTTGGACTTCATACGGCTCAGGTCGGCGCCGGTGTGCAGCAGACCCGGGTGCGCGTACCCGGAGCCGGCGGCGGAGGCGGGCGGCGCCAGCAGGGTCGTACCGACGCCGAAGGTTCCGACGGTACCGACGGCTCCGGTTGCCTTGAGCATGGTGCGGCGGCTGATCAGTGAAGTCGAAGTCACGTGCGTCATTCCTCGCGTGCCTGTGGCTGGGGACGGTCAGGAGACGCGAGGGTGGGAGCGGAGATAACAGAAAGTCGACGGCGACTGCGAGGAGACGTACCCATGACCGTCCGCCGGATCATGCCCGACTTCCAGGTCGAGTCGGAGGAGGCGATGAAGGCCAGCCGTGACTTCTACGGCCTCCTCGGCTTCCGCGAGGTAATGGACATGGGGTGGGTCGTCACCCTCGCCTCACCCGCCAACCCCACCGCCCAGATCAGCTTCTTCACCGAGGAACGCACGGCCCCCGTAGTGCCCGACCTCAGCGTCGAGGTCGAGGACGTGGACGCGGTGTACGCGCAGGTCGTGGCCGCGGGCGCGGACGTCGTACGGGAGTTGCGGGACGAGGAGTGGGGCGTACGGCGCTTCTTCGTGCGGGACCCGAACGGGCAGGTGGTGAACGTGCTGACGCACCGGAGCTGAGCGCTCCGCGGGAAGAGCCGCGATGCGCCGTCGGCCGTGCGCGGCGCCGTCGTGGCTGGTCGCGCCCCGCGGCGGAGCCGCATAGTGATACGGCCCCGCGCCCCTTCAGGGCGCCGCCGAACCGTAGAGGAATTCACCCGACCCGCTCAGGGCCCTTCTGACGGATCGGCGTGGGCCCTGGCCGCCTGCCGGTGCCGGCTCCCAGTCCGGGCAGTACTCGACATGCATCAGGGGCACCGAACGGTCCAACAGACCGGAGGCCGGGTGCAGTTCGGCGCACGCGTGCCCGCCGGACCCGCGCCATCGGATGTCCCAGCCGGGCCCCGTGTCGGCCAGGTCGAGGAAGTCCGCGGCGGCATCCGCGAAGGGCACGGCGCTGCCGCTCAGCACGAGGGTGTCGGCGGCGGTGGTCAGCCGGACCCGGTCGCGGAACTCGGCGTGATGGGCACCGGGAACGGGGCGGTCCTCGCCGGCGGGGAAGTCGGCCCGGCGGAATTCGACCGTGTGCGGGCTGCCGTGCCCCAGCCGGGCCCGGACCGCCTTCCAGCGGGAGGCCGGGAACTGCCGGGAGTGATGCACCAGCAGCAGGTCACGGGATTGATGCGGCTCGGGCGGATGAGGACCCACAGGCCGCTCGCCACGCTTCCGCAGCGGCACGTGCACCAGCGAGCGGGGCGAGCGTGCGGCCAGCAGCCAGGCCGCCGCCAGCTCTGCCGCGGCCTCGCGGTCCACCCGGAAGTCCAGCCAGTGCCCGGTGTCACCGCACAGCGCACGGCGCAGCCCGGTCGTACGCAGCACCCGGTACTCCTCCGGACCGAGCCGCACCCGATGCTCCGTGATCCCCAGCCTCATCCTGCCCATCCCCCTCGTGCCGGACCAGACGGTACCGGCGAGGGCCCGTTCGTCCGGAAGAGACGGTACCGGCGAGGGCCCGTTCACGGCGCGCGATATAGGCGCCGGGCGGCCTCTGCCGGAGAGGCGGCGACAGGCGCCCCTCAGCCCCGCCGGTCCGCCACCGCCCACGACGCCAGGGCCACCGCACCCGCCACCCCGAACACCGCGGGCCAGGCACCCACCTTCTTGGCCAGCGGATGCGACCCCGCGAAGCCGGCGACATACGCGGCCGACAGCGCACCCGCGGCCTTCCCGCCCGCCTGCCGTCGCCACTGCTGCGCGGCCGCGGCCCCGGCGACCGCCAGCACGACCCCGCCCAGCTGCCGCTTCCCGGTCCAACGGGCCACGCCGTACCCACCGACGAGCCCGCCCGCCGCGACCACCGCGCTCGGAACCTTCGCCATGCCTGCCTCCTGAGAACTGGTGTCACTTCTGGCGATCACGTTCGATATGTCCCGAGGCTAACGCCGCCCCCGAACGGCGTTCCCACCGGCACTCCTACCGGCCCTCCCGCAGAGCCTCGCGCCTGCGGGTGCGCAGCTCCGTCGCGTATCCCGAGCCGACGGCGCATCCGGCGGCGGAGAGGGCGAGGCCCAGGGCGGCGGGATTGACGTACCCCGGCACGTCACCGTTGTCGTAGCTCCCGCCGTCGCTGGTCTCGCACACGAACCCGAGCGGCAGGTAGCTCACCGACCAGTCGACGATCTCGATGCCCTGTTCGTGCCGCTCCCACCAGCCCGGCGTACGGCAGGACTGCGGCGGGGCCGAGTCCGTGCCCCCGTCCTGCGCCGTCATGATCGCGCCGATGACCCCCAGCAGCCCGAGGGCGTAGAGGGCGACCGCGGCGGCACCCGCGAGCGCGGCGACGCTGCGGAGTATCACCGGGAGACCGGACCGCCGTAGGCCATGGTCGGCCAGGCGGCCGAAGCCGTACCCGGTGAGGGCGACGGCTGTGATCGCCGCAATCACGAACAACAGCATGCTCAGCCAAGCCATCGCGCCCCCCGGTGTGATCTCCTGAACGCCGAGTCCAACAGCGCACGATCTCTACGGCTGTGGCGGAGCCCACAGTTCCGGCAACAGGGCAGTCACAGAAGACGGGCGGCCAGTCATAGAAGACGGGCGGCCAGTCATAGAAGACGGGCGGCCAGTCATAGGAGACGGACAGGCTGCCGCCTGCCGCGGAGACGGGCCGTCACAGAGAAACAGGGGCACCTTGAACCACGTCACCATGCCCGACGGCACCCGCGTCGCCTACCGCGACCACCCCCGCCCCGGCGCGCCCCGCACCGCCCTCCTCCTGCACGGCCTGGCCGGCCACATGGGGGAGTGGGACGCCCTGATCCCGCGCCTCCTCACCTCCGGCTTCCGCGTGGTGTCGTACGACGCCCGCGCCCACGGCGCCAGCACCCGCCACCCGCCCGAAGTGACCCGCGCGTCCTACGTCGAGGACGCGGCGACCCTGATCGAGGAACTCGAGCTGGGACCCGTAACCCTCATCGGCCAGTCCCTCGGCGGCCATACGGCGATGCTGCTGGCGTCCGCCCGCCCGGAACTGGTGGACGCGCTGATCCTCGTAGAGGCGGGTCCGGCCGGTCCGAGTCCGGACGTACCGGCGCAGATCGGGGGATGGCTGGACGGCTGGCCGACGCCGTTCCGGTCCCTCGCGGAGGCCGAGGGCTTCCTCGGTCACGAGGGGTGGGCGAGGGGGCTGGAGGAACGCGCGGACGGCTGGCATCCGCGCTTCGACCGGGACCGCATGGTCGACTCACTGGCCGAACTGGCCGAGAACGCCTACTGGCAGGAGTGGTCGCGCATCACCTGCCCGACACTCGTGGTCCAGGGCGAGAACGGCACGATGCGTCCGACGGAGGCCGCCGACATGCGGGAGCTGCGCCCGGACACACGGGTGACGGTGGTGGCGGCGGCCGGTCACGACGTCCACCTGGAAGAGCCGGAACAACTGGCGCAGGCCGTCGAGGAGTTCACGAGGCCGCTGGGGCACCACTCGAACGGCCGCTGACGTGTTTGCCGGACGATGACGAGGATCGCGCCATGGATGTCTTCCTGACCACCGAACGGCTGCGGCTGCGCGCCTTCACCGACACCGACGCCGATGTCGCGGCCCTGTTCGCGCTGGACAACGACCCCGACGTCATGCGCTACCTCAACGGCGGCAAGCCGACCTCCCTCGACGCCATCCGCACCCGTTCCCTCCCGCACCTCCTCCACGACCACCCCTGCCTCGGCACCCGCGGCTTCTGGGCCGCCGAGGAGAAGACGACGGGCGCCTTCCTGGGATGGTTCGAGTTCCGGCCACTGGAGGAGCACAGTGCCGAGGTCGTGGAGCTGGGTTACCGGCTGAACAAGGACGTGTGGGGCCGGGGTTATGCCACCGAGGGTTGCCGGGCGCTGATCGACAAGGGGTTCGGCGAGCTGGGCGTGGAGCGCGTCACCGCGAACACGATGACCGTCAACGCGGGGTCCCGGCGGGTGATGGAGAAGGCGGGGCTGAGGTTCGTACGGGGGTTCAGCAGCGAGTGGCCGGAGGCGATCGAGGGGTCTGAGCACGGGGAGGTCGAGTACGAACTCACCCGCGCCGACTGGGGGCGTTGAGGGCTCCCGTCGGTCAGCTCGTGCGCCGCACGTCCTGGCACTCGACCTCCGGGGAGCCGCCGTACGCCTCGATGGTCGTCCTGGTGCCGGTGGTGCTGCCGGACAGGCACAGTTGGCCGTCCATCACGCGCAGGTCGAGGGTGAACTCGACGTGATCGGCGGCGCGTCGGGGCATGTCGACGCGCTCTGCGATGTAGCCGAGATCGTGCAGTGTCTCGGCGACCTGGGCCGCTGTCGGGTCGGGGGTCTTCTTGAGGGCCTCGGTGATGCGGTCGACGTGGAGAGGGGCCTCGCACTTCTCCACGGAGCTCAGTTCCGTCTCCTTCTTGGCCGCCTCGGGATCCCTGGACTCGCTGGTGGGTACCGGGTAGTCCGGCACGGGGAGGGGCTCCTCGGGCGGGACCGTGCCGCCGGGCTCCCTCGCCTCCGCCTCCTCCAGATCCTCCAACTCCTCCGGCGGCAATGAGGTGGGGAGATCCGCCGGCAGACACGGCTCGGCGATGTCGAGAAGCAGTTCCATGAACGGGAGGACGTCCGCGCCCTCGGTCTCCTCGGAGGCGGGGGTGGGGGGGGTCGGGGGGGGGGCGGGGGTTGCGGGGGCGGCGGCGACCCGGCCCTCGGCTTGGGCGGTCGGCCCCTTGTCTCCCGCCCGCGGGGACCCGCAGGCCGCAAGCCCCAGCACACACA
>NZ_JXTE01000131.1 GCF_000972385.1 Streptomyces sp. WM6386 | reverse complement strand
GGTGGGGGTCGGGCTGGGCTTGGGGGCCGGTGTGGGGGTGGGCGTCGGCGTCGGCTCGGGTGCGATGACCGGCGGCGCGGGCGCGGGCTCCTTCTGCGGCGGCTTGGGGGCGTTCTCGGCGGGCTTGACCACCGGCGTGGTCGCGGGGGGCTGGGCCGCGGGCTTGTCGTCGGCCGGTTTGTCGTTGCCGGACAGGGCGAGCGCCACCACGACACCCGCCGCGACCAGCGCACCGGCCGCGATACCGACCTTCACCGGCATGCCCACGCCCTCCGAGGCCGCCGCACCGCCACCCGCACCCGCGCCGCCCGACGAACCGCCACTGGCCGCCGCCGCGCCCGCGACACCCGCCGCGCCCGCTCCCGTGCCACCGGCGATGAGCGCGGCGACCTTGGCGTACCCGGCGGCACCGAACCAGCCGATGACCGCGACCGGCACGACGGCGGGGATGCTGCTCGCGACCTCGGCGATCTGGCTGGCCGCGAGGCGGCACTTGGCGCACTCCTCCAGATGCTTGCGCAACCCGCGTTCGGCACGGGTGCGCAGCCGGCCGCGGGCGTAGGTGCCGAGCTGGTCGGCATAGCGGGCGCACTCCTCGTCGTCGGCGAGGGCGGCGCTGACGTGGGCCTGGAGATAGGCCTGCTTGAGGCCCTCGCGGGCGCGGCTGGCGAGCACGCGCGTGCCGTTGGCGTCGAGCCCGAAGAGCGTGGCGACGTCGCTCGGCGACTCGTCCTCGACCTCGGTGTGCCACAGCACGGCCTGCCAGCGCTCGGGCAGCGACCGGAAGGCCTGCATGGCCATGGACTGCTCGGCCTCGTGCATGGCGCGCACATCGGCCCCCAGGTCCAATGTGTCGTCGTCGGATACGTCGGTCGCGCGCGCGGACTGCGCGGCGAACACCGCGAAGTCGTCGACGAGTTGCTCCCGCTTGGCTGACTTCGTCCAGTTCGCGGCGACGCGCCGGACCGTCGTCAGAAGATACGCGCGTACGGCGTGCTCGGGGCCGGAGCCGCCGCGCACCGCCTGGAGCATGCGGGCGAAGACCTCGGCGGTCAGGTCGTCCGCGGTGTGGGCGTCGCGACAGCAGGTGCGGGCGTACCGGCGGACCGCGTCCGCGTGGCGCCGGTACAGCGCCTCGTAGGCGGTGTCGTCGCCCGAGCGCATCCGGCCGATCAGGTCGGCGTCACCGGGCGGCAGCTCGATCGGCGGCGGCAGGACGCTGTCCTCGCGGCGGTCGCGCTGGGTCGGGACGCTGCCCTCCATCGGGTCACCGCCGACCGGGTGGCGGCCCGCCCGGCCCCCCTGGCTCGGCACCTGGGGCGACGCCAGGCCGCCGGCCTCCGCGTCCCCCTCGCCCTGTGACTCGTCCCGCCCGTCAACGCCCATCGCGGAAAGCCCCCGCCGCCTGCCCACCAGTCACGAACACCGGGTCAGCGTGCCATATTGGCTTTTGGTCAGAACCCGGCTGTGCGGGGCTTCCACTCGTCCGTGGGGTTTTGCCGCACCGCAGTACTAGCCGTCACCCATCCGGGGAAGGCTCAACTCTCGTGTGCTGAGCGGGAGTTGGGGACATGCCGGGAAATCCGGGCATACGAACGAGGCGCGGGCGGCGCAGCACCCACACCTCGTCGTCACCTGATCGAGGCACCGCGTCAAGCGGCCTTTACTACGGCCGCGACCGCAGACCCTCCAGCAGGATGTCCAGCAGCCGCGCCGAGGCCGCCGCCTGCTGCGCCGCATCCGGCAGCGAGGGCGCCGCCGTCGCGATCACCAGCAGCACGTCCGACACCGACACATCGGCCCGCAGCTCGCCCGCCGTCCGCGCCCGCTCCACGAGCTGGCCCACCACGTCGAGCAGCGCCGCCGCCCCGGAGTCGTCCTCGACCGAGTTCCCCGGGGCCTCCGGCACCAGCCGCAGCTCACCCGAGCCCGGCTGCGTCCGCTGCTGCGGCACCCGCGCCTCGTCGTACCCGACACCGTCGTCCTGCTCGTCGGCCACCCCGACCCGCAGCACCTGCGGCGGCAGCAGCCGCCCGGCACCCGAGGCCACCGACGTCCGCAGGAAGCGCGACAGCGCCGACCACGGCTCGTCCTCCTGACCGAGCGCCGTACGCGCCTGGTCCGTCAGCCGGGAGGTCTCCTCCTCGGCTATCCGGCGCACCAGGACGTCCTTGCTCGGGAAGCGCCGGTACACCGTGCCGACACCGACCCGCGCGCGTCGCGCCACGTCCTCCATCGGCGCGCCGTACCCCAGCTCGCCGAAGACCTCGCGCGCCGCACGCAGTACGTGCTCCAGATTGCGCTGTGCGTCCACGCGCAGCGGCGTCGAACGCGAAGCGTCGCGTCCGTTCCCCACCGCCGCGCTCATCGCCCCGCCACCGGGTCCGATGGCAGACGCGGAAGACCAATGAGAGTCCTGAACATGCATAAGCGATCCCCCGGTAATGACGTCTCCCCCCGGAGACTTTCCCCGCCACTGAAAGCCGGAGCGCTATGGGGAACAAACCGCTTCACGGACCGCCCGTCGCGGATCCGATGAGTGCATCCCCCTACACCCCGTCGACACACGAACATAGTTGAGAGGGGGTCAATTCAGAAGGGGCAGGTTCCGCACGGAGCGCCCCCCGATCGGAGTACGGGTCGCATACGTCCCGATTGCACCCCCTCAGGACCCCCGGCGCACACTCGCTGACCTGCAAACCTTCCCCGTACGCCGCCGATTCGGCCAACCCCGCTCGCGCGAAACGCGCGGTCACACAAATTGCCGGGGCTGTGGACAAACTCAAGCGTCGGGTGCGTCATGGGGTGGTGAAGGAACGCGCGCGCATTCTCGTTGTCGGTGGCGGCTACGTCGGGATGTACACGGCCCTGCGTCTTCAGCGGAGGCTGAAAGAGGAACTGAGGCGCGGCGACGTCGAGATCACGGTCGTCACCCCCGACCCGTACATGACCTATCAGCCCTTCCTTCCCGAAGCGGCCGCCGGCTCCATCTCCCCCCGGCATGTGGTCGTCCCCCTGCGCCGCGTCCTGGACCAGTGCCATGTCGTCATCGGCGAGGCCACCGCCATCGACCACGCCAAACGCACCGCGACCGTCACCACCCTCGCCACCGAGGAAGAAGGAACGGGCGCCCGGCAGCTGACGTACGACGAACTCGTCCTCGCCCCCGGCTCGATCTCCCGCACCCTGCCCATCCCCGGCCTCGCCGACCACGCCATCGGCTTCAAGACCGTCGAGGAGGCCATCGGCCTGCGCAACCACGTCATCGAGCAGATGGACATCGCCTCCTCCACCCGCGACCCCGCGATCCGCGACGCGGCCCTCACCTTCGTCTTCGTCGGCGGCGGCTACGCGGGCGTGGAGGCGCTCGGCGAACTCGAGGACATGGCCCGCTACACCGCGCGGTACTACCACAACGTCCAGCCCGAGGACATGAAGTGGATCCTCGTGGAGGCCTCCGAACGCATCCTCCCCGAGGTCGGCGAGGAGATGGGCCGCTACACCGTCACCGAACTGCGCCGCCGCAACATCGACGTACGCCTGAACACCCGCCTCGAATCCTGCGCCGACCGCGTGGCCGTCCTCAGCGACGGCGCCCGCTTCCCGACCCGTACGGTCGTGTGGACCGCCGGCGTCAAACCCCACCCGATCCTCGCCGCCAGCGACCTCCCGCTCACGGACCGAGGTCGGCTGAAATGCACCCCCCAGCTCACCGTCGAGGGCGCCACGCACGCGTGGGCGGCCGGGGACGCCGCCGCCGTCCCCGATGTGACGGTCGCCGAACCCGGCAGGGAGACCGCCCCCAACGCCCAGCACGCGGTACGCCAGGCCAAGGTCCTCGGCGACAACATCGCGCACGCGCTACGGGGCGAGGAGCTGGAGACGTACTCCCACAAATACGTCGGCTCGGTGGCCTCCCTGGGCCTCCACAAAGGTGTCGCACACGTCTATGGACGCAAGCTGAAGGGCTACCCTGCCTGGTTCATGCACCGCGTCTACCACCTCAGCAGGGTGCCCACCTTCAACCGCAAGGCCCGCGTCCTGGCCGAATGGACGCTGTCCGGGCTCTTCAAAAGGGAGATCGTCTCGCTGGGTTCCCTCGAACATCCCCGAGCGGAGTTCGAACTCGCGGCCGGTGGAAAGCCTCCTCAGGACCCCACGAACGACCCGAAGGGGTCGTCCTGACCGGACCCAGGAACTCCATCGGCAAGGTAGGCGTCTGACGGATGTCGACCCGGTCGGCCACACTGCCACACTGATCCCCGACCCAGGACGGGTGGACGCCCGCTCTCCGCACCCAGAGGACCCCAGGCCGGGTCCGGAGCCGGCCGAAGACGACGACACGAGGCAAGGATTCGTGAACTTCACGCGCTGGAGCGCCCGGCTCCCCGGAACACAGCGCCGCGCCGCAGCGCGGACCGACCACCCGGTCACCCCCGACCGACTCGGGGAGGGCGCCGTACCCGCTGCCCGCGCCGAACAACTCACCGACGAAGCACCGCCCGTGCCCGGCGTCGACGAACTCCCCGTGCGCGAGGTACTCGACCGCGTCCCGGCGCTCGTCGCCCTCGTCCACGGCACCGACCACCGCCTCGCCTACGTCAACGACGCCTATGTGACGGCCTTCGGCGTACGAAACCCCGGCGCACCCGCCCGCGAAGCCCTCCCGGAGCTCGACGAGATCGGCCTCCTCCCCCTCCTCGACCAGGTCCTGCGCAGCGGCAAGCCGCGCACGGTCAAGTCCCGCAAGGCCCCCGACGGCCACTCCTACACCTTCACCTGCACCCCGGTGACGGAGGGCGACACCGGAGGCGTCCTGGTCTTCGCGACGGACGTCACCGACCACGCCGAAGCCGCGGAACGCCTCAGAGCCAGCGAACGCCGCCAGCGCGAGACGGCCGTGACCCTCCAGCGCTCCTTGCTCCCCCAGGTCCTGGAGGAACCCGACGACCTCCGCATCGCCGCCACCTACCAGCCAGGCGGCACCGAGGCCGCGGTCGGCGGCGACTGGTACGACGTCATCACCCTCGGCGGCGGCCGCACGGCCTTGGTCATCGGCGACGTGATGGGCAGGGGAGTCCGCGCGGCAGCGGTCATGGGCCAATTGCGTACGGCCGTCAGGGCGTACGCCCGCCTCGACCTCCCCCCGCACGAGATCCTCCAACTCCTCGACGGCCTGGCCGCGGAGATCGACGCCAACCAGATCGCCACGTGCGTGTACGCCATCCATGACCCCAACGAAGGCCGACTGGTGTACGCCAGCGCCGGCCACCTCCCGATCCTCGTCCGCGACGAGAGCGGGGCGGTGCTGCGCGCCGACGAACCGACGGGCCCCCCGCTCGGCACCGGCGGATGGATGCACGCGTCGGGTTCGATCCCGCTCGGCCCCGGCTCCACGGCCGTCCTCTACACGGACGGTCTCGTCGAACGTCGTGACGAAGACCTGGACGAGGGCATCGCCTCCCTGGAGCGCGCCCTGTCCGGCGCGACCGGGACACCCCAGGTCGTCTGCGACCGCCTCGTCCGCTCGGCCGGCGTCACCGCCGACCACGACGACGACGTGGCGGTCCTGGTCCTCCAGCACCCCGCCCGCACGGGCCCCGACAGCGACCTCTTCCGCAATGCCGCGCTGGAACTCCTGGGCGGCATCGAGGCGGCCCCACGCGCCCGTGCGTTCGCCTCCGGCGTGCTGACCAGTTGGCGGTTCCCGGCGGAGCTGCATGACCTGGGGGTGCTGGCGGCGAGTGAGCTGGTCGCCAACTCGCTTCAGCACGGAACGCCCCCGATGCGGTTGCGGCTGCGCCGGACGGACCGACGGTTGATCATCGAGGTGACTGACGGGGACGATCACCTGCCCCGGCGGCGGCGAGCCGAGCCCGGTGACGAGTCCGGTCGGGGCATCGCCATCGTGGCGACGATCGCCTCGAACTGGGGGTCGCGTCGGACGCCGGGGGGCGGGAAGGCGGTCTGGTGCGAGTTCGTGCTGCCCAAGGGGTAGGGGCGCCCCTGAAGGGGCGCCCCGCTTACGCGGCGACGGACTCCACCGTCGCTCCACCCTTCGCCACCACTCGGCTCCTTGCTCGCCACGGGTGGTCCTGTACCGCGGTGAGCTGCCGTCCGAGCCTCAGGCCCAGGAACGTGATGCCCACCGAGAACACCAGGAACATCACGATGTATGGCGCGTGCAACGAGGCGCCCATCGGACCGCCCACCGCCGGGCCCACCGCCAGAGCGAGCTGCTTGACCAGGGCGAAGGCCGAGTTGTACTGGCCGGCCATCCCGCTGGGGGCGAGATCGGCGACCAGGGGAGCGACGGTCGGGGACAGCATCGCCTCGCCCAGACCGAAGAGGGCGTACGTCGAGACGAACGCGGCCGTGGCCATGGCCTGGCTGGTGTGGCCGAGACCGGCGTAACCGGCGGTGATCCACGCGACGGCCCAGATGACGCCGACCGCGGCGATCACCCTGGAGCGCCGACGCCGCTCGACGAACTTCAGTACGGCGAACTGCGCGATGACGATCATCGCGGTGTTGGCGGCCAGCGCCGACCCCAGTGCGGAGGTGGAGATCCCGGCGGCCTCGACGCCGTACGCGGCCAGGCCCGACTCGAACTGGCCGTAACAAGCGAAGAACAGCACGAAGCCCAGGACGCACAGCTGCACCATGGCCCGGTTCCCCAGGAGCTGCTTCCAGCTGCCCTTCGTCGAACCGGCGGGAGCGTCCCCGATCTGCGGCGAGTGCGGTATCCGTACGGTCGCCATCACCACGGCCAGCAGCAGGAACATCGCCGACTCGATCGCGAAGAGGAGGGTGAAGGAGGAGGCGCTCGTCGTGTCGACGAGGTGACCGCCGATGAGACCGCCGACGCCCAGCCCGAGGTTCTGCAGGAAGAACTGCATCGCGAAGGCACGGGAGCGGGTCTCGGAGGTGGAGCAGTCCACGATCATCGTGGCGAGCGCCGGCTGCATCACGGCCTGCCCGGCGCCGAGCGCGGCCGCCGACAGCAGCACGGTGGTCGCGTTGCTCGCGAGTCCCAGGCTCAGCGCACCGATCGCGGCGGTGACCAAGGCGGTGAGCAACACCGGAAGCGGGCCCCGCCGCACGATCGCCCGGCCGGCGAACGGCAGCACGATCAGCGCGGCCACGGCGAAGACGGCGAGGACGAGCCCCGCCGTCATGGCTCCCAGTCCCCGCACCTGCGCCACATAGACGTACAGGTAGGGGACGGTGAAGCCGAGCCCGAACGCGCTGAGTGCGTTACCCACGTGAATCCGGCGCATCGCTGCGCCCATCGCCCTGGTCACGGTCACCTCAATCAGGTAGTTGGAGTCCCTCAGTACTTAGAACCGAAGACTTCAAAGCTAAAGTTAGAACCTAAACAGTACACCCAGAAGAACTTCAACACCAAGCAGCCCCGTGCGATACTTCCGCCCATGGGTGACACCCCCGGCAGCATCGGCAGTGAGCCGACCCTCGAAGAGCAGATCGCCGCCTACCAGCGCGAGTTCCAGGACCTCGACCCCCAGGTCGAGCAGATCGTCTCGGCGCTGTCCCGGCTGAACCGCCGTATGAACGTCGCCTACGGCCGTCAGACCTCCGCCCTCGGCATCAGCAGCGCGGAGTGGGAGGTCCTCAAGGCCCTCGTTCTCTCAGGCGCCCCCTACCAAATGGGCCCCAGCGACCTCGCCAAGGGCCTCGGCCTGACGCCGGCCGCGATGACCCACCGCATCGACCGGATGGTCGCCGAGGGGCTGGTCACCAGGGAGCGGGACGAGTCCAACCGTGTCCGCGTGATCGTGGAGCTGACGGACGAGGGGCGCGAGAAGTGGCTGGAGGCCATGCGGCTCGCTACGGTCTTCGAGGAGGATCTCCTTCAGGACCTCTCCCCGGAGGAGCGGACCAGCCTCGGCGACGTCCTCACCCGTCTCCTCCGTCGGGTGGAGCACGCCCAGCCGGACGCCGGCGGTCGGCTCAGTGACCTGGACTGACGCGTCACCCGAAAAGATCTTGACAGGCTTGGTTGACAGCCTCCTCCGCAATCCGTAGAGTTCTTCGGGTTGCCGCAGAGCCGTAACGGTTCTTCGACAGCGCCTCCCGCCGCATCAGCGGCACACAAACCATCAGCACGATCTCCCAACGGGATAGAATTCGGCGTGCCCGAATTCAATTCGATTTGGGTTCGGCAGCTCGATTAGGAACTGCCGAGAGGATCCGCTAAGGTTTGAGACGTCGGAACGGCCCAACAGCCGGGAAGGCAAGCCCCTCTGACTGGGAGTCAGGCCCGAAAGGATCTGGTAGAGTCGGAACCGCCGGAAAGGGAAACGCG
>NZ_JXTE01000130.1 GCF_000972385.1 Streptomyces sp. WM6386 | reverse complement strand
GCCCGGGCACCACCCCGCCCCGCACCCCGACCGGCGGCACGCCCCGCACGGCCCCGGACGACAGCCGCCCGCCGGGCTCACGGACCGGCACCGGCCCGCGCATCGCCCCCGCCGACAACCGCCCACCGACGACTCGCGCAGAGGCCCGCGAAAGGCCCCTCGGCGCCCCTGTCGTCCCCTCCCAGACCCCTCGCAGGCCCATCCCCCAGCCCCGCCCCACCGACCTCTTCGCCGACCTTCTCCTCGCGGTCCTCAGCGGCCAGCGCCCCGTCCACTCGATGCTCCGGCACACGATCGGCCAGGCCTACGACGAGCTCGCCGTGCTCGCCGAACGCGGCCCCCTCCGCACCCACGGCACCCGCCCCGTCATCCGCGACATCGGCTACTACGTCCCACGCGACGGAGCGGTCGAGGCCTTCGCCCGCATCGGCGCCGGCGACCAGCTCCGCGCCATGGCCTTCCGCCTGGAACAGGGCCGGGACCGCCGCTGGCGCTGTGCAGCGGTGGAACTGGGCGGCCCGCGGGGCAGCCGCACGGACGACGCCTGACACCAGGAACCCTCGCAGGGCAGGCCCGCACGGCCGGTGCGGGTGCCTCCGAGCGCCCGCAGGCGAACGCCGAAGGGCCGGGCCACCCCAGGTGGCCCGGCCCTTCACACCGCTACAGCGTCACGGACACCGTCACTTCTTGCGGCGCCGCCCACGCGACTGCTTGCGCCGCTCCGCCCGCGTCAGGCCATCCGACTCGGACCGAACCGGCTCTTCGTCATCGGCGAACTCACCCTCGACGACACCACCCTCGCCGTCCACGGTCGGCGCGGAGAAGTGCAGATCCCGACGCTGCGGAGCGTCGAGCCCCTTCGCACGGATCTCCGGACGCGCACCCGCCTGCGCCGGCACCGAGTCCTGCTTGTCGAGCGACGGCCTGTCGACCTCGACCGGGACCTCCTCGACCTGCTGCTCGACCTGGACCTCCAGGTTGAACAGGTAGCCGACGGACTCCTCCTTGATGCCCTCCATCATGGCGGTGAACATGTCGAAGCCCTCGCGCTGGTACTCGACCAGCGGGTCCTTCTGCGCCATCGCGCGCAGGCCGATGCCCTCCTGGAGGTAGTCCATCTCGTAGAGGTGCTCGCGCCACTTGCGGTCCAGGACCGACAGCACGACCCGGCGCTCCAGCTCACGCATGATCTCGGAGCCGAGCTGCGCCTCGCGCCCCTCGTACTGCTCGTGGATGTCGTCCTTGATGGACTCGGAGATGAAGTCTGCGGTCAGCCCGGCCCGGTCGCCGGCCGCCTCCTCCAGCTCCTCGACAGTGATCTTCACCGGATAGAGCTGCTTGAAGGCGCCCCACAGCCGGTCGAGGTCCCAGTCCTCCGCGAAGCCCTCGGCGGTCTCCGCACCGACGTACTCGTCGATCGTGTCGTCCATGAAGTGCACGACCTGCTCCTGCAGGTCCTCGCCCTCCAGGACGCGGCGCCGCTCGCCGTAGATGACCTCGCGCTGGCGGTTGAGGACCTCGTCGTACTTCAGGACGTTCTTACGCGTCTCGAAGTTCTGCTGCTCGACCTGCGACTGGGCGGACGCGATCGCGCGCGTCACCATCTTGTTCTCGATCGGCACGTCGTCCGGGACGTTCGCCATCGACATCACGCGCTCGACCATCTGGGCCTTGAACAGACGCATCAGGTCGTCGCCGAGCGACAGGTAGAAGCGGGACTCGCCCGGGTCGCCCTGACGGCCGGAACGACCGCGCAGCTGGTTGTCGATACGACGCGACTCGTGCCGCTCGGTACCGAGGACGTAGAGCCCGCCGAGGTCCTTGACCTCCTCGAACTCCGCCTTGACCGCCTGCTCGGCACGCTCCAGGGCGGCGGGCAGGGCCTGCGCCCACTCCTCGATGTGCTCCTCGGGGTCGAGGCCGCGCTGGCGCAGCTCCGCCTCGGCGAGGTCCTCGGGGTTGCCGCCGAGCTTGATGTCGGTACCGCGGCCGGCCATGTTGGTGGCCACGGTCACGGCACCCTTGCGGCCGGCCTGGGCGACGATCGTCGCCTCCCGGTCGTGCTGCTTGGCGTTCAGCACCTCGTGCTGGACTCCGCGCTTGCTCAGCTGCTGCGAGAGGTACTCGGACTTCTCGACCGACGTCGTACCGACGAGGATCGGCTGGCCCTTCTCGTGCTTCTCGACGATGTCGTCGACGACCGCCTCGAACTTCGCGACCTCGGTGCGGTAGATCAGGTCCGACTGGTCCTTGCGGACCATGGGCCGGTTGGTCGGGATCGGGACGACGCCGAGCTTGTAGATCTGGTGGAACTCGGCGGCCTCGGTCATCGCCGTACCGGTCATGCCACAGAGGCCGGGCTGTTCCTTGCCGTTGTGGTCGTGGCGCTTGTAGAGGCGGAAGAAGTTCTGGAGGGTGATCGTGGCGAGCGTCTGGTTCTCGTCCTTGATGTCCACCCCTTCCTTCGCCTCGATCGCCTGGTGCATGCCCTCGTTGTAGCGGCGGCCGGCGAGGATACGGCCGGTGTGCTCGTCGACGATCATGACTTCGCCGTCCATGACGACGTAGTCCTTGTCCTTCTTGAAGAGCTCCTTCGCCTTGATGGCGTTGTTCAGGTAGCCCACCAGAGGGGTGTTCACCGACTCGTAGAGGTTGTCGATGCCCAGCCAGTCCTCGACCTTGGCGACACCGGGCTCGTGGATGGCGACCGTGCGCTTCTTCTCGTCGACCTCGTAGTCGCCGGTCTCCTCGATGCCCTTGAGCTGGTTGCCGGCCTCGCCCCTCTTCAGGCGGGTGACCAGCTTGGCGAAGTCGCCGTACCACTTGGTGGCCTGGTCGGCCGGACCGGAGATGATCAGCGGCGTACGGGCCTCGTCGACCAGGATGGAGTCGACCTCGTCGACGATCGCGAAGTTGTGGCCGCGCTGGACGAGCTCGTCCTTGGACCACGCCATGTTGTCGCGGAGGTAGTCGAAGCCGAACTCGTTGTTCGTGCCGTACGTGATGTCGCACGCGTACTGCTCGCGGCGCTGGGCGGGCGTCATGTTGGCGAGGATGCAACCGACGTCCAGGCCCAGGAACTTGTGGACGCGGCCCATCATCTCGGAGTCGCGCTCGGCCAGGTAGTCGTTGACCGTGATGAGGTGGACGCCCTTGCCGGACAGTGCGTTCAGATATGCGGGCAGGGTGCCGACCAGGGTCTTGCCCTCGCCGGTCTTCATCTCGGCCACATAGCCGAGGTGGAGGGCCGCGCCGCCCATGATCTGCACGTCGTAATGACGCTGACCGAGCGCGCGCTTGGCGCCCTCGCGCACGGTGGCGAACGCCTCGGGCAGCAGGTCGTCCAGCGTCTCACCATCGATGTACCGCTGCTTGTACTCATCAGTGAGGGCCCGCAGCTCGGCGTCGGAGAGGTCGACGAAGTCCTCTTCGATGGAGTTGACCTGGTCCGCGATGCGGTGCAGCTTGCGCAGGATCTTGCCTTCGCCTGCACGCATGATCTTCGAGAGGACGGACACGGGGGTAAGTCTCCTTGCCGGTCGGGCCTGGGACGGTCGGTTTCCATTTGACTTGACTGAGCAACGGCCATCGTATGCGAGGACCCGGCCACGCCGGGAGCCTGCCGAGGACGCCGACCGTCCGCTGCTTCAAATCTCCGTCAAAGGGGACAACGGACGGAGGTTGCGGATGGTGCCGTGTTCCCCCGACGATTTGCGCGAAGTGTGATCACCCGCTCACACAGAGCAAAAAGATGGCGTCCGCGCCCGGATCCCGAGCAGAATCGGCCGATGGAACCCGTCACGCTCACCACCGGCCGCCTGGTTCTGCGCACCGTCGGTCCCGACGACACCGACGCCGTGTACGCCGCCGCCCAGGACCCCGAGATGCAGCGCTGGCTCTCCCAGTTCCCCTCGCCCTATCTCCACGAGCACGCACAGGCCTTCACGGAACAGTTCGCCCCCGACGGCTGGGCCAACGACTCCATGTTCACCTTCGGCGTCTTCCTCCCCGCCGGCGAACTCGTCGGCATGCTCGGCATCACCATGCGCTCCCTCGGCGTCGCCGAGATCGGCTTCTGGGCCACGAAGGAACACCGCGGCAACGGCTACATCACCGAGGCCACCACCACGGCCGCCCGCTGGGCCTTCACAGCGCTCTCCATCGACCGCATCGAATGGCGCGCGGAAGTGGGCAACACCCCCTCCCGCGCGGTGGCGGAACGCGCCGGCTTCACCCTCGAAGGCACCCTCCGCTCCGCGGTCAACAACAAGGGCGTACGACGAGACTGCTGGGTGGGTTCCCTGCTGCCCTCGGACTTGGGTCTGCCGTCAACGGCGCCATATCTGCCGGCACACACACCATCCACCTCCTGACACCGCCCCGAGCCTTTCGGCCCGTCCGGCGTTCGAGGACGAGGCCCTTTCGGGGCCGACAGGGGCCTGGTGGCGGAGCCCCCAGGAACCCGGGTCGAAGGGGCGGCGCCCCTGGAGGATGGGACGGGTAGGGGCGGCGGGGGCGCAACAACCCAACGCCGCCCCCAACACAGCGCCCCCGAAGAACCCGCAGCTCAACCCACACTGTCAGTCCCACCTCCTATCGTGCGCAAGCATGACGACCCCGCGCCCCACCGCAGCGCTCTCCGCAGACGAGGCCCGCCGCATCGCCCTCCACGCCCAGGGCTTCCTCGGTACGCCCAACCGCAAGGCCGGCGTCCGCGGCACCCTCCGCCACCTCGGCGCGGTCCAACTCGACACCATCTCGGTCCTGGCCCGCTCCCACGAACTAATCCCGTACGCCCGCCTGGGAGCCGTAGGCCGCAAAACGGTCGAGGACGCCTATTGGACAGACACACACGCCTTCGAGTACTGGTCCCACGCCGCCTGCGTCCTCCCCATCGAGGAATGGCCCCACTTCGCCTTCCGCCGCCGTGCCTACCGCAGCCGCCCCCACTGGAACCACACCCTGCCGGACGGCACCTACGAGCAGGTCATCAAACAGCTCCGCTCCGAAGGCCCCCTCACCGCCACGGAGTTGGGCGGTGCGAAGAAGACCAGCGAGTGGTGGGACTGGTCCGGCACAAAGGTCGCCGTGGAGCGCGCGCTGATGTACGGCGAGGTTGTCTGCGTGGAGCGCCGCGGCTGGAAGCGCGTGTACGACCTGGCAGAACGCGCCGTCCCCACAGCCCTGCTGCACGACGACCTGGACGACAGCGAGTGCCTGCGCACCCTCGTCCGCCTCGCCGGCCAGTCCCTCGGCGTCGGCACCCGCGCGGACATCGCCGACTACCACCGCCTCAAGGGCGACCAGGTCGACGCGGTGATCGACGACTCGGGCCTGGTCCCGGTCACGGTCGAGGGCTGGTCCAAGCCGGCCTGGGCAGACCCCGCGGCCCTGGAGACGCCCCCGCGCGGCCGCCACCGTACGACCCTCCTGTCGCCCTTCGACTCCCTGATCTGGGAACGCGCGCGCACGGAGCGGATCTTCGGCTTCACCCACCGCCTGGAGGCCTACGTCCCCAAGCCGAAGCGGGTGTACGGCTACTTCGCGATGCCGGTCCTGGCCGGCGGCCGTCTCGTCGGCCGTGTGGACCCGGCACGCGAGGGCCGCACCCTCGTCGCCAGGCAGGTCACCCTGGACGGCCCGAAGGCGGTCCCGGCGGTGGCCCAGGCGCTGGTCGAGGCGGCGAGCTGGGTGGACTGCACGGACGTACGCGTCGAAAGAGTGGACACACCGGAACTCCGCGAGCCCCTGGCCAGTGAACTCACCCGAGCACTGGTTTGACAGAACCGCCGGACCTCAGCGGATCTCGAGGATCTTCTCCCGCATCGCATAGACGACGGCTTCCATCCTGGAGTGCAGCTGCAGCTTCTCCAGGATGTTGCGCACATGGTTCTTCACGGTGTTCTCGGAGATGAACAACTCCTTGGCGATATCGCGGTTGTTCATACCGGTGGCGACGAGTTTGAGAACCTCCAGCTCCCGGTCCGTCAGCCGCGGCGCGGGCACAAGTCGACGTTCATCCGTCCGCTGGATCATCGACTTGAACTCGGTGAGCAGTTTCGACGCCATGGACGGGCTGATCTGCGACTGCCCGTCGGCCACCGCGCGAATGGCGGTGGCCACCTCGTCCGTGGAGATCTCCTTGAGGAGATAACCGGTCGCGCCCGCCTTGATCGCCTCGTAGAGGTCGGCTTCCTCATCGCTGATCGTCAACATGATGATCTTGGCGCTGGGTGCCACCTCCTTGATGGAGGTGCAGGCCTCGATGCCGCCCCGCTTGGGCATCCGTACGTCCATCAGGACGATGTCGGGCAGCAGATCGGCGGCCTTGTCGACGGCCTCGGCGCCGTCGCCCGCCTCGCCCACGACCTGGATGTCCTCCTCGGCCGCGAGCACGATCTCGAGTCCCCGTCGGAAGAGGGCATGGTCGTCGACGACCAGGACTCGGATGGGCTCCTTGCGTGGTGAGCCCGCGTCCGATCCCATGCCGACGACGCCGTCGCCGGCGTCCTCGTCATGCGTCGGTCCGAAGCTGTCCGCCATCGTTCCTCCCCCTGAAGGCTGTGGCTGGTCATGTGCCATCGCCAACCCAAGGCAACGGCCCACCGGTTGGGCCGATGCGGCCATGATTTCATGCCCGGACGACACTGCGGTGACGAGCCGGGCGCGAAGTGGTCGCACACCGGTGCCCCTGGGGGCGCACACGCGCTCCAGGGGCACCGCTGAGCCGTCAGCCGGGCGCGTCAGCCACCCAGCGTGCCACCGGCCGCGGGGGACTGCGCCTGGGCGACCATCGGGTCCGTGCTGAGGTGGATGACGCCGTAGTCGTAGGCGTGCCGCCGGTAGACGACACTCGGTTCCTTGGTCTCGGAGTCGACGAACAGATAGAAGTCGTGCCCGACCAGTTCCATCTCGTAAAGAGCCTGGTCAAGGGTCATCGGGGAGGCGACGTGGGTCTTCTCGCGGACGATGAGGGGGCCTTCGCCCTTCACTTCCAGCGAGCCGATCTTCTTGGTGGGTACGCCGTCCGGCTCCTGCTCATGGACCGGGTTGCCGTTCCCGTTGAGCGTCGCCGCGCCCGGGACGTGGTCGGGGACCTCGGCCGCCGTGAGCCGGCGCGAGCCGCGACGGGAGTAACGCTTGTCGTGCTGCTTGCGCAGCCGGGCGTCGAGCTTTTCCGCCGCCAGGTCGAGCGCCGCGTACGGATCACTTGCTGCCGCCTCCGCCCGGATCACCGGACCGCGGGAGCGGAGCGTGATCTCCACTCGGTCACAGCGGTCGGCCTGTCGGGGGTTCGGCTCCTTGGACACCTCGACGTCGAGGCTGATCACCTTGCCGTCGAGCTTCTGGATCTTCTCCAGCTTCAGCTTCTCGGCCACGTGCTTGCGGAACCGCTCGGGCACCTCGGTTTTGCGGCCCTTGACGACGATGTCCACGCAGAACTCCGTTCCCGGATCACTCCGCGCCACTGGCGGAGCATCTCCCTTTTGCACCAGGTCCCGGTGAGCCCCGGAACCTCGGACTCGGTGACGTCCACCTCCTCCCCCGTGGGCAAGATCTCCACTCCACCGGGACGGGTGATTGTGAGAAACCCGCGGCACGGCAATCGGATATGAGAGGTGTGGCCTGCGCCTTTCCTCACAACCGAACATATCTCGCCCGGACGGATGTCGTCACCCTCTACCGCGGCGTACCTCCGTTCAGGTGAATTGGCCCTCTCATTACCTGCAACGATGCAAGTTCGCAGTCAGTTCCGGTTTATTTCGAAAGAACCTGGCGACGCCGCGACCACAGCCGCGCAGATGACGTCACCGGCACGGTAGGTCCGCACCATTCGGGGCCCACCGCCCATGTCTGCCTCCGCCAATCGATTCCTCCGTCCCCCTGTGCCTTCCCGAGGGGCCGCGCCGTACACAGCTGTTACGGCTGAGCCGTACGCGACCGAGGCGCTCTCACGCGCCCGCACCATCGTCTCCGCAGCCGTCGCCGCCCGCACGGCACGCGCCGCCTCCGTCAGGGACGCACCCGTCGTCATCAGGTCGTCGACGAGTACGACCGGACCACCGAGAAGCAGCCGCCCACCACCGGGAACGACCTCGAGCGCACCCGCGAGATTCTCCAGCCGCTCCCGCGAATCGAGCCCCGACTGATCAGCCACGGCACGACGTTGCCGCAACACACCGACCACGCGCGCCGCCACTCCACCGCGCCGCAGCTCCCCCGCCGCCGCAAGCGCGATCCGCCGCGCCGGATCATGCCCCCGAGCACCCACCACCCGCCGCGCGGAAGGCACAGGAACAAGCAACACGACCCGGCCCCCCGCTCCCGAACCCCCGGCTCCCGCCGCCGACACAAGCCCAAAACCGTCTCCCGCCAACCCCACCCCAGGCTCGACAGCAACCCCAGCGAACCCCGCAGCAC
>NZ_JXTE01000013.1:143964-166973 GCF_000972385.1 Streptomyces sp. WM6386 | reverse complement strand
CGCTACTGACCTTGTTGCCGTGATGTCGGCAAGGTGAGGCCAGTTTCGGTGAAGCATCCGTCGATGAGGTTGCTTCGGTACTGGATCTCGCGGAGACCGCGGCGCAGTGCCCGCATGAGGTGGTCGGGGTCGGTGAAGGCGGTATTGGCCTGGCTGCTGCGTCGCAGCAGTGACCAGACGCCCTCGACGGGGTTGAGGTCGGGTGCATAGGGCGGCAGGAAATAGCAGGTGATCCAGTCGCAGGTGTCGATGAACTCCCTCAGCCGGTGGTCTCTGTGGACGTTCAGGTTGTCCCATACGAGCACGATCGGTGTGCCGAGCTGCTGGTGGGCGGCGATGAGCAGGTCGCGGTATTCGGTCCAGGTGAAACTGCGTCTGCCGCCCCGCTTGTGATCGACGTGCCGCTTGGGCCGGTAGATCAGCCGTGAGCGTTCGCCCTGCTTGTAGCAGGCCAGAGCGGCGATGGAGAAACGGCGTTGAGAGCGTCCCCGCACCCGGATGACGGGCGTGTGCCCGCGTCGGGACCAGGTGCGGACGGTGGGCGGCGTCATCGAGAAACCTGCTTCGTCTTCGAAGCAGAGCCAGGCCCCGAGCGCCGCCACGGCGTTTCCACCTGGGGCCAGGTCTCCTTCACCCAGCCGGTGACGGCTTCCTCGTCGCGCTCGATCGCCCGGCGGGCCGGGACTTGGTGGCTGAAGCCGTGCCGGTGCAGCATCTGAGCGATGGCCGACAGCGTCATGCTCTTGTGGAACCGGCGCCCGATCAGCGTCTTGATCCGAGCCAGCGTCCAGGTCTGGTCCGGCCAGCCGTGCGCGACCGGCCCCTTGGCCAGCTCCTGCTCGAGCACGGCGAACAGTGCCTCACTCAGCTTGGGCCTGGACGCCGGCCCCCTCGACTCCAGAGCCGGTGTTCCGCCGTGCTCCCACGCCTGGTGCCACCGCTGTACCGACCGCACACTGACACGTAACTGCTTGGCGACCGTGGAACTGTCGTGTCCCAAGGCGAACAACTCGGCCGCCTGCATCCGGATGTGCTCGCGAAACGCCCGACCGGTCAACCCGCCCCCTTGCGGATACCTCATGTGACCGGCCTACTGCCACAACCACAACTTGTCAGCCCCCGCGACATCACGCCAGCAAGGTCAGTAACTCGCGCCGACATCTCGACCATGACTGGAAAAGAGGATACCTTGTTGGAGTGAACTTCGAGCTCAGCGAGGAGCAGTGCATGTTGCGCGAGGCCTCGCGCGACCTGCTGTCGGACCGGGCCCCGGCGGAGCACGTACGGGCATGGGCCGATCGCGACGAGGACGTCGATCCCGAGGTGTGGCGGCTGACGGCCGACCTCGGCTGGCCGGGTCTGGGCCTGCCCGAGGAGTACGGCGGCGCCGGCCAGGGCCTGATCGAACTCGCGCTCGTCGCCGAGGAGATCGGGCGAGCGCTCGGGCGGGGCCCCTTCGCACCCACCGCGATCGTCGGCCGCGCACTCGCCGCCACGGGATCTCCCGAACTGCGCACCGAGGTGCTGCCCATGCTCGCGGCGGGGGACGGCTGGGCCACCTGGGCCTTCGCCGAGCCACGTGCCCCGTGGTCGCTCGACGGCGTCCACGCCACCGCCCGGACCGACGGGGACGCGGTCGTCCTCCGCGGGGTCAAGACGGCGGTGCAGGATGCGGGCGGTGCCCGCTGGCTGCTCGTCACCGCACGCCAGGACGACGGGGTCCCCGCATCGTTCCTCGTCGACCGGGAGGCGCCCGGCGTCGCCGTCCGTCGCCAGCAAGTCCTGGATCTGACCCGCTCGTTCCACGAGGTCCGCTTCGAGGACGTACGCGTCCCGCACCAGCGCCGCCTCGCCGCCGGGCCCGACGAGATCCAGTGGCTGCTCGACCAGGCGTCCGTGCTCCGCTGCGCCGACGCGCTCGGGGTGATGGACCGCATGCTGGAGCTCACGGTCGAACACACCAGGTCCCGTGTGCAGTTCGGGCGGCCGATCGGAACGTTCCAGGCCGTCAAGCACGCCTGCGCCGACATGGCCCTGCTGGTGCACGGCGCCCGGGCCGCCACCTCCTACGCGGCGATGGCCGCCGACGCGGGCGCGCACGACGC
The DNA here is from genome assembly GCF_000972385.1 of Streptomyces sp. WM6386. Classification (GTDB taxonomy): domain Bacteria; phylum Actinomycetota; class Actinomycetes; order Streptomycetales; family Streptomycetaceae; genus Streptomyces. The sequence continues at coordinate 164,868 of NZ_JXTE01000013.1, read as the reverse complement.
CGCCCGGGCCGCCTGCGCCGCCGCCTCGTACGTCGCCGCCGAGGCCGGCGAAGTCGCCGCCAGGGCACTCCAGTTGCACGGCGGCATCGGCTTCACCTGGGAGCACGACCTCCATCTCCATCTGCGCCGGGCCCGGGCGGACAGCGTGCTGTACGGCGACGCCGCCGTGCACCGCGACCGGCTGTGCGCCCTCTTGCGGCCGTCACCCAGACCCGCCAGGTCCGCCTGAGCGGACGATCCGAAAGGTTCCCGATGGAGATCAAGGGCAAGAAGGCCGTGGTGTTCGGCGGCGCCTCCGGTATGGGCCGGGCGACCGCCGAGCTGCTCGCGGCCCGCGGCGCCGACGTCGCCGTACTGGACCGTCCGGCCTCGGCCGGAGCCGAGGTCGCCGCCGCGTTGGGCGCGAGCTTCCACCCCGTCGACGTGACCGACTTCGAGGCGACCGAGAGCGCGCTGGCCGCCGCCGTCGACACCCTCGGCGGTCTGCATGTGTCGGTCACCACGGCGGGCGGCGGCAGCGTACGCCGCACACTCGGCAAGGACGGTCCGCACGACCTGGACACCTTCCGCCGGGTCCTCGATCTGAACGCCGTCGCCACCTTCAACATCAGCCGCCTCGCCGCCGCGCACATGAGCCGCAACGAGCCCGAGGAACCCGACGGCGAGCGGGGCGTCATCGTCAACACCTCGTCGATCGCCGCATTCGAGGGGCAGATCGGCCAGGTCGCCTACTCGGCCGCCAAGGCCGCGATCGCCGGCATGAGCCTCACCATGGCCCGCGACCTCGGCTCGCTCGGCATCCGGGTCGTCGCCCTCGCGCCCAGCCTGTTCGAGACGGGCGCCACCGAGAAGATCCCCGCCGAGACCCGGGCCGCGCTGGTGAAGGACGCCGCGTTCCCCAGGCGGCTGGGCCGCCCCGAGGAGTACGCGAAGCTCGCCCTCGCCGTGGTCGACAACCCGATGCTGAACGGCCAGTGCCTGCGTCTCGACGCCGGCCAGCGGTTCGGCCCCAAGTAAGGACGTGCTGATGGAACATCACGGCAGAGTGGCGCTGATCACCGGCGGCGGCCGCGGCTTCGGCAAGGCCTTCGGCGAGGCGCTGTCGGCCTTGGGCGCACATGTCGTGCTCGCCGACATCGACGGCGCGGCGGCGGCCGAGGCGGCGACGGAACTCACCGCCAAGGGCCTGCGCGCGACCGGAGTCGCGTGTGACGTGGCCGACGAGGAGGAGGTCGGCGCGGTCGTCAGCGAGGTCGTCGAACGCCACGGCGGGCTCGACATCCTGGTCAACAACGCGGGCCTGCACGCCGCCTACAACAAGCCGTTCACCGAGCTCGGCCTCGCCAAGGTGCGGCGGGTTCTCGATGTCAACGTCATGGGCACCGTCATCTGCTCGCTCGCGGCCCATGAGGCCATGCGGGGCCGGCCCGGCGCCTCCATCGTCAACATCTCCTCGTCGGCGGCGTACGCGAACCGCAGCATCTACGGCGTCTCCAAGCTCGCCGTACGCGGCCTGACGGTGTCCTTCGCGCGCGAGTTCGCCGCCGCCGGGATCCGCGTCAACGCGATCGCGCCGGGCCTGATCCTCACCGACACCGTGCGCGCCCAGCTGTCCCCGGCCGAGGCGGAGCGCGTCCTCGGAGAGCAGATCCTCCGGCAGGAGGGCCGGGAGCAGGACATCGTCGAGGCGCTGCTGTACCTGGTCTCGTCGAAGGCGTCCTTCGTCACCGGCGAGACCCTGCGCGTGACGGGCGGGTTCGCGCTCTCCCTGTAGAACTCCGTACACGCCTGTGGCCCCGCGACGACTGTCGCGGGGCCACACGCGTTGCGGCTGTCCTACACGGTCACCGGTTCGTTCGCCGGCTTGCCGGCCAGTTCCTTCTCCTCGTTCGTGATCGCCTTCAGCAGCACGTACGGCGTGGCGATCTTCCACACCGCGTACGCGGCCGAGGGGATGATGTTCGCCAGAAGTCCGTTCCAGGCGAGCGGCCCGTCCTGGTTGAGGAAGACGAAGGCGCCCGGGATGAGTGTCACTCCCAGCACCATGCTGAGCCAGCCGTACCAGCGCGGGAAGAGCGGCTTCTCCCGGGTGTGGTCGATGAACGCGGCGTATCCGATCGACCAGACCTGGAGGACGAAGATGCAGGCGTTGCCCACGAACATGAGCCAGAAGGTGTCGACCATCGCGGTCAGGACGTCGACGGAGTGGCTCTCCGGTCGGTAGGCCGCGGCGGCGAGGATCGCGAGCGGGAAGAAGAACCCGATCGGGGCCACCACACCCGTGGTGAGCTGGGTCATGGACAGCAGCCCCCAGCCGCCCTCGACCCGGCGCAGTTGCATGCTCGTCACGATGACGTACGGGTACTCGAACGGGACGAGCAGAACCATCAGGGCGACACAGGTGAGGATCCCCGTACGGTGGTCCTTGAGGAAGGCGACGACGTCCTCGGGGCTTTCCGTCGGGCTCATCGGCGGAGTGAGGTGGCCCACGGCGAACGCGACGAGGAATCCCACGAAGAGGATGACGCCGCACCACGCCGATATTCTTTGCAGTCTTATGTAGAGGTCCTTCTTCATTTGCGGCTCCCTATTTCTGCCGACCGGTGTCTATCGACCGATCTCGTGCCAGCCCACGAGGCTGTCGAGCAGCTGACCCGCGCTCGACAGGTAGTCGCCGTATCCGCCCCGGAAGAACAGCAGCGGGGTCCCCGGCGACTCGACGCGCAGGTCATGGACCCGCCCGACGACCAACAGGTGATCTCCGATCTCGACGACCTGTTCCACCGTGCAGTCGACCCAGGCGACGACTCCGTCCGGGACGGGATTGCCCAGGGGTGACGCCTGCCAGGTCGTGTCCGCGAACCGCTCCCGCGCCGGACCGCTCGCCATCCGCCGGGAGAGCCGCTCCTGGTTGCCCGCGAGCGCGTTGGCGCAGAAGCGGCCCGCGGCCGTGATCGTCCGCAAGGTCGTGGAGGAGCGGTCCGCCAGGAAGGAGACCAGGGGCGGGTCGAGCGACACGGAGGTGAAAGTGCCCACGATCATGCCGTGCGGCTGGTCCTCGGCGTCCGTGGTGGTGATCGCGACCACGCTGGTGGGGAAGTTGCCCAGCACGTCGCGGAACTGACGGCTCATATCAGGATGCGCATCGACTCGGGCAGCTCAAGCCCCATCTGTGCCAGGGCGTTGGCGTGATAGGCGGTGCCGGGCACATGGATCATGTGCTGGAGTCCGACGTGGGCGTCCCGCCAGTACCGCTGCATGGGGTTGTTGCGGCGGATCGCGTTGCCGCCGGACCTCGCGAAGATCTCGTCCAGCGCCGAGACGGCACGCCAGGCGCAGCGGATCTGGTTGCGCCGTACATTGGCGCGGTCCTCGACACGGATCGGCTTGCCGGCCTCGACCTGGTCGTACAACCGGCTGATGCCGTCGATGAGTTGGACCCGTGAGGCGGCGATCTCGGCGGCGGCCTCCCCCGCGGCGTAGAGGACGTACGGGTCGTCGCGCACCTGGACGCCGGTCACGGCGACCCGGTCGCGCTGTTGGGCCAGGTGGAGGGCGAGGGCGCCCTCGCACATGCCGATGACGGCCGCGGTGATGCCGAGCGGGAACATCGAGCTGAACGGCAGCTTGTACAGGGTGTCGGTGAGTCCGAACGACTCGGCGGCCGTCCCCTCCTGGACCGCTTCCTGCCGGATCGTGCGGTACTCGGGGATGAACGCCTTGTCGACGACGACGTCCTTGCTGCCGGTGCCCGCCAGTCCGACGACGTCCCAGGTGCCGTCGATGATCTCGTAGTCGGAGCGGGGCAGCACTACGTGCATCACGGTGATGGGCCCGGCGGGCATCCCCTTGCCGTCCCCGAGGAGCGCGCCGAGGAAGTCCCAGCGGCAGTGGTCGCTGCCGGAGGAGAACGGCCAGCGTCCGCTGAGGACGTAGCCGCCGTCCACCGGGTCGGCGACACCGTTGGGCATGTAGGGCGAGGCGATCCAGGTGTCCGGGTCGTCGTCCCACACCTCGTGGGCGAGCCGCGGGTCCATCTGGGCCAGTTCCCACGGATGGACCCCGACGACACCGCACACCCAGCCGGCGGCGCCGTCGTGCCGGGCGACCGCCATCACCGCTTCCGCGAAGTCCCGGGGGTGAGCGCCGAATCCGCCGAACTCCTTGGGTTGCAGCAGCCGTATGACCCCTGCGGACCGGAGCAGTTCGACGGTCCGGTCGCTCAGCTTGCCGAGTGACTCGTTCTCGTCGGCGAGCCCGGCCAGTTCCCCACCGAACTCCTCGACACGGCCGACCACTTCATGCGTCACTCCGCACACCTCCTGGTGACTGATCCCTCGCACGGGCCGCACGTCGCCGACGGCCGGACGGCCTCAGTGTCGGGGGGTGGGACCGGCGCCCGCTGTGTGCTTTCCGCTGACCGGGACTGGGACCGGCCTCAGCGCGTGACGCGGGGGCGCAGCGCGGCGGTTGAGCGGCCCTTGAGGGCGGAGAACCAGACGCCGGCGCCGTACGCGAGGTCGTCGAGGCGGCGGGCGACGCCGTAGCGGAGAGGGTCGAGAGTGGCTTGATCACGCCGGTACTCGAGGGCGATGTCGGCCAGCGCGGCGACCGTCGTGGCCCGGCGCACCCGGCGGGAGAGCGCACAGCCGGCGACCGTCAGCGGCCACCAGTGGCGGGTCAGCAGAGCGGACGTCTGGACCAGGGTGCCCAGCGCGCCGTTGGCGGTGAGCCGGGCGGCCAGGCGGTAGGGGTGCCGGGTGCCGTCGAGCTTGCGGGCGATGCGTACGCCGACCAAGCCGAGGACGGCTCCCGCGACCGGGGCGGACCAGCGCCGTTGGGCGAGCAGTGCGCCGGCGAACACCGTGCTCCACGGGGCGAACACGGCGGGTGCGATGTGTGCGGGGTGCCGCCGGGCCAGGGGGTGGGCGCCGCTGCCGTAGACGGCCTTGCGCCGGACCCAGTCCCCCAGGCGCACGCGATGTTCGTGGTGGGCCTGTACGGCGGGCTCGTACCGCACACGGCGGCCCGCCGCGGCCAGCCGCCAGCACAGGTCGACGTCCTCGCCGACCCGCATCCGCTCGTCGAAGCCGTCCGCCAGCGCGTCCACCCGGGCCGCGACGCAGGCCGAGGACGCCCAGGAGACGGGGGTGCCGGGGCGTACCGGGGCCGGATGGGCGCCGAGGTCGAGTGAGGATCTGGCGTTCTCGTACCGTTCGATCCAGGTCGTGGCGGTGGTGGGCAGTCCGGTGATGCGGGGGACGGCCATGGCGACGCGGGGGTCGGCGAAGTGCCGGAGCAGGGTCGGGACGGTGTCGGGGGTCAGCACGATGTCGGAGTCGGCGAAGACCACGAACGGGGTGGTGACCAGACGGAGTCCGGCGTTGCGCGCGCCGCCCGGTCCGACGTTGGCGGCGAGGGCGACGAGCCGGGCGCCGTGCTCGGCGGCGACCTCGGCGACGGCGGCCGGGTGTCGCGAGGCGTCGTCGACCACGATCACGGGGGTGTCCGCACCGATGCTCCAAAGCAGCCGGTCCAGTTGGCGCGGGCGGTCGCGGACCGGCACGACGACCGTGCAGCGGGGGTCGGGGGGCGACGGGAGCGAGGCGGGGACGGGATGGGCCATGCCGGTGTCGAGGAGCCGGTCGGCGAGGAGTGCGCTCGCCGCGTCCCGCACGGGGAGCGTTCTGCCGGCGAGGAGCCGTCGGGCCCTCGGGGTCAGTCTCAGCAGCCGGGTGGGGAAGCCGCCGAGGAGGGCGCGGCCGCCGTCGACCACCCGGGTGTGCCGGTCGAGTTCGACGACGAAGCCGACGGGAAGCGTCATCGGCGTTCCACCGCGGCGAGGCGGCCCCGGCCGTCGACGGCCCAGGCCGTGATCCGGCGGACCGTGGTGGACACCGTCGCGTCCAGCACCCGGCACCCCTCCTCGGCCGAGGCGCCGGTGGGATCGCCGAGGACACCGGAGGGTGAGACCGCGCGGACGCCGTGGGCCACCAGCTCCGGCAGCAGGACGGTCAGCGGTCGTGTGTCGCCGGCGACCGCGGCATCGAGACGTACGCGCTCCGGCGCCAGGTGCAGCATGAGGGAGGTCTCCGTACGGCCGGCGTGGGCGTCGCCGCCGGGTGTCCCGCAACCGGTCCAGGCGACGTCGTGGCCCTCCGTGCGCAGCAGTCCCAGGGCCGTGTCCAGGGCGGCGGTGTTGCCGCCGTGGCCGTTGACGAAGACGACTCTGCCCGCCCACAGGGACAAGGAGCGCGTCAGCTCCACCAGCACCGCGCGCAGTGCCTCGTGTCCCATCGAGACGGTCCCCGGAAAGTCCGCGTGTTCGCCGCTCGCGCCGTAGGCGAGCGGTGGTGCCACCAGTGACGGACCGGGAAGGACGTCGGCCGTCCGCCGTGCGACGGCGTGGGCGACCCTGGTGTCGGTGTCGAACGGCAGGTGCGGGCCGTGCTGTTCGGTGGAGCCGACCGGGACCAGCACGAGCGCCCCGGTCGGCACGGCCGGCCAGACGCTGTCACCCAGGGCGCCACGCTCGGCCATGTTCAGCCGACCGTGACGAGGTGTTCCCCGCCTCCCAGGGTCAGCGGGAAGCCGGGGGGCATGACCAGGTCCCCGGGTCCCAACTCGTGGACGCGGGAGTGTCCGAGGCCCAGCACGGCCGAGTCCAGCCCGCCGCGCAGGATGTCCAGCACGTTCTCGACACCGGCCTGTCCGTTCGCCGCCAGGCCCCAAAGGGAGGCGCGGCCGATCAGGACGGCGCGGGCGCCGAGGGCGAGGGCCTTCGCGACGTCGCCGCCGCGGCGCACCCCGCCGTCCAGCAGGACTTCGATCCGGTCGCCGACGGCTTCGGCGACGGAGGGGAGGATCCGGATGGTGGCCGGGGTGGTGTCCAGGTTGTTGCCGCCGTGGTTGGACACGGACAGGGCCGTCACACCGGCGTCGACCGCCCGTCTGGCGTCGTCGACCCGGGTCACGCCCTTGAGGAGGAAGGGGCCGTCCCACTCCTCACGCAGCCACTTGACGTCCTCCCAGGTGGGCGGCGGGGTCTGCATCCACTCGCCGTAGGCGCCGAAGAAGGTCGGGGCGCCGCCGCCGGGGGCCGTCAGGTTCGGCACGGTGAGGTCGGGGACGCGGCCGGACCTGGCGTACCGCCACAACCACCCGGGCCGGGGCAGTACGTCGGGGGCGAACCGCAGCATGGTCCTGAGGTCGAGCTTGTCCGGGATGGCGGGGCTGCCCCAGTCGCGGCCGTGGGAGAACGACCAGTCGAGGGTGACGATGAGCGCCTTGGCACCGGCGGCCCTGGCCCGGTCCATGCGCTGCACCATGGTGTCGCGGGTGCCGCTCCAGTAGAGCTGGAAGAAGAAGTCGGGCTGGGCTGCGGCGACCTCCTCCACGGGCTTGTTCGCGAACGAGCTGAGTCCCATGATCACGCCCCGGCTCGCCGCGGCGCGGGCCACGGCCACCTCGCCGTCGGGGTCGACGGCCTGTACGCCGGTGGGTGAGATGAGCACGGGCAACTTGGTGGGCACGCCCAGGACGGTCGTGGACAGGTCGCGTTCGGCCTGGTGGCCCACGACGCGTGGGGCGAAGCCCAGTTCGGCGAAGGCGGCGATGTTGTCGTCGATCGTGCGGCCACGCTCCGAGCCGGCGACGAGCGCGCCGTAGACGGAGCGCGGCAGTCGCTTCTTCGCCCTGCGCTGTGCTTCGGCGACCGTCTCGAACCAGGGGTTCCTAGGCATGTGCCCTGTCCTTTCCGGTGGCTGTTGGAACGAGCCCGGCCAGCGGGTTCTCGTCGCAGTCGCTGACCGGTGGCCGGCGGGCGAGGACGAGATCGACCGTACGGCGGGAGTGGTCGCCGGACGGCTTCGGCACCTGGATTCCGTCACGGTGGGACAGCAGTTGCTCCCCGTACCCCTGCACGCACTCGGGGTCGGGGCCGTCCAGTGGCAGCCCGGTGAAGAACTTCGCGGCCATGCAGCCGCCTTTGCAGGTGTCGTAGAACGCGCAGGAGGCGCAGGCCCCGCCGTGCTGCGGGGTGCGCAGCCGCCGGAACAGCTCGGAGTCGCGCCACACTCCACGGAAGCCGCCCGGTTCACGGACGTTGCCGGCGAGGAACTCCTCGTGGATGGCGAACGGACAGGCGTAGACGTCGCCGACCGGGTCGATCAGGCAGACGACGCGTCCCGCGCCGCACAGGTTGAGACCGGGCAGAGCCTGACCGTACGCGGAGAGGTGGAAGAAGGAGTCCCCGGTCAGCACGTTGTCCCCGTGGCCCAACAGCCAGTCGTACAGCTCGCGTTGCTGTGCGGCCGTCGGGTGCAGCTCGTCCCAGATGTCGGCGCCGCGGCCGGAGGGACGCAGCCGGGTCAGACGCAGTTGGGCGCCGAAGCGGTCGGCGAGGGCCTTGAAGTCGTCGAGCTGGGGGATGTTGTGGCGGGTGCAGACCACGGAGATCTTGAAGTTCTTCATGCCGGCGGCGGCCAGGTTCTCCAGGGCCTTGAGCGCCGTGGCGTACGAACCCGGCCCGCGTACCGCGTCGTTGACGTCGGCGGTGGCGCCGTCGAGCGAGATCTGGACGTCGACATAGTCGTTGCCGGCGAGGCGTCGGGCGGCCTCGGGAGTGATCCGGACGCCGTTGGTGGAGAACTTGACCCCGACGCGGTGGGCCGTGGCGTAGTCCAGGAGCTCCCAGAAGTCGGCGCGGACGGTGGGCTCGCCGCCGCCGATGTTGACGTAGAACACCTGCATGGCCTCCAGCTCGTCGATGACGGCCTTGGCCTCCTCGGTGGTCAGTTCGCGGGGATCGCGTCGGCCGGAGCTGGACAGGCAGTGGGCGCAGGCCAGATTGCAGGCGTAGGTCAGCTCCCAGGTGAGGCAGATCGGCGCGTCGAGCCCGTGCTCGAAGAGGTCGACCAGCCGCGGTGTGGCGGTCATGAGGTCCTTCCGACGAGCATCGACGACTCGGCGAGCGCGCTCAGGGCCCGGCCGTAGCGGGCGAGTTCGGCTTCGTCGACGCCTGCGACCAGACAGGCGTCCCGGGCCGTGCGCGTGTGGGCGAGGTGCTCCACGACCGCGAGCAGCCGGCGGTCCTTGAGGAACGTCAGCCTGCGGGTGCCGAAGTGGTAGAGCAGCGCGCCGAAGGGTTCCGGCCGCACCGAGACCTGCGGATGCAGGTCCCAGGCACGGTCGAGGTCCATCGTTGTCATGGGGCGGCTCCTAGTAGACGCCGCACATGCCGTCGATGGAGATCTCCTCCAGGAGATCCTCGGCTTCGATCAGTGAAGGCGGCGCCTCGTCCTGGCCGGTCTCGGCCAGGACGGCGGCTTCTTCGGTCGGGGCGGCGGCTTCTTCGGTCGGGGCGGAGCGGAGTTCGTTCATGCGACTCTCCCTGGGCATCCCGTGGCGCCGCGTGGGCGCCGTGGACCGTTCCTCTCGGATGTCCGGAGGTTAATGGCACCGTGTGTCAAAAGTGAAGGGGTATGAGCGCCCGACCGGAACCAACTGTCTATAGAGTGCACTTTATTCAACGGGCGTGGAAGGGTGGGATCGGGATGCGTATCGGGATGCCCTTGAGCTACAGCGGCGGTTTCAAGGAGACCGTCGCCGGGCTTCGTGACTACGAGAAGGCCGGGCTGGACATCGTCTTCGTCCCCGAGGCCTACTCTTTCGACGCGATCAGCCAGCTCGGTTTCATCGCGGCGCGTACCGAACGTCTCGAGATCGCCTCCGGGATCCTCCAGATCTACACCCGCACGCCCACCCTGACGGCGATGACGGCCGCAGGCCTCGACCATGTCTCCGACGGACGGTTCACCCTGGGCATCGGCGCCTCCGGGCCACAGGTGATCGAGGGTTTCCACGGACAGCCGTACACCGCCCCCTTGGCGCGTACCCGTGAGATCGTGGAGATCTGCCGGTCCGTCTGGCGCCGCGAAGAAGTCGTGCACGAAGGCCGCCACTACCGGATACCGCTCCCGCCCGAGCAGGGAACTGGACTGGGCAGGCCCCTCAAGCTCATCAACCGGCCGGTACGCGCACGCATCCCGATCGTGCTCGCCGCCATCGGACCGAAGAACGTGGCCCTGGCCGCGGAGATCGCCGAGGGCTGGATGCCGATGTTCTTCCACCCGGAGCGAGCGGCCGAGGTATGGGGCCCGGCGCTGGCCGACGGCACGGCCCGACGGGATCCGGCCCTCGGCGCGCTCGACGTGGTGGCCTCACCACCCCTGGCCATCGGCGAGGACGTGAGAGACCTGATCGATCTCGCCCGCCCCCAACTGGCGCTGTACATCGGCGGAATGGGGGCCCGCGGCCACAACTTCTACAACGACCTCGCCCGCCGCTACGGGTACGGGTCCGCGGCCGCCACCATCCAGGACCTGTATCTGTCCGGACGCAAGGACGAGGCCGCGGCCGCCGTGCCCGCGGAACTGCTGCGGGCCACCTCTCTGATCGGCCCCGCCTCCTACGTCGCCGAACGGCTCGGCGCGTTCCGGAACGCCGGAGTCACCACACTCCAGGTCCGCCCCCTGGCACACTCCGCGGCGCAGCGGCTGAGCGATGTCGAGAGCCTCAGGGCGATGGCGTCATGAGCCCGCTCCGCCGCTGCGTGTGACGGCGTGCGGTATCACTCGTCCTGCACGGCGGCGCACAGGCCGCCGTCGACGACGATGTCGACACCGTTCACGAAACTCGCCTCGTCCGACAGCAGGAACGCGGCGACGGCGGCGACCTCGTCGTACCGACCGGTGCGGCCCAGCGGTGTGCGCCGGATGAGCTGCTGCACGGCCTCGTGCCGAGCCGCCTCCAGCCGGGTCTGCGGGGTGTCGATCGCGCCGGGCGACACAGAGCACGCGCGTGCTCCCACCGGCCCCAGCCGCACTGCCTCGGCCCGGGCGAAGCGCTGCATTCCGTAGGTGGCCCACGGATAGGCCCACGCGGGGTCCTCGACCGCCGGGCCGATCGCCTCGCGGAGCTGGTCGAGGAATCCCTCCTGCGCCGCGTCGTCCAATACGGCCGCGACGACGGGGTCGGGCTCGATGTGGGCGATCAGCGGCGACACCGAGGCACAGAACACGAACGCCGCACCGGCGCCGGCCAGTGGCCGCAGCGCCTCGGTGAGCAGGACGGGTCCCACGAGGTCGACCTCGATGATCCCGCGCCAGTCGGCGTCCTCCGGCTCGACGCTCTCGGCATGCGCCACGGCACGCAGCGTGCCGAGCTCACCGACGTGCCCGGCCAGGTCGGCGAGGCTGTCCAGGTCGGTGACATCCACCGCGAACGACTCGACGACGGCCCGCCCTCGGCCCGACAGGTCCTTCGCCACCGCGGCCGCGGCCGCGTCGTTCCGGTCGGTGAGCAACAGCACGTCCACCATGGCGGCGAGGCGCCTCGCACATGCCTCCCCCGTCCCACGACCCGCACCGGTGGCAATACCTACCGTGGTCATGCGCCACTCCTCACTCGAAACACTCGTCACGGGGTGAGTGTCTCGCGGCTCTCGGTATTCGTCGCGGTCCCGCCGTGCCCGAGCCACTGGCGGCCACGCGATGATCGCGTGGAGAGCCGGCCATGTCCTGCCTGAGCTCCCTCTTTTAACGTACCGTTTGGTCTAGCAAACTCAGGGATGCCCGGGTCCACTTCCCCCGGATGTGCGCGAAGCCGTCCGACGTGGTCCCGGGAGTCCGTTTCGATCGATACGTCGTCACATCATGCGGGGAGAGAACACATGCCACGACCGCCGGGCCACGGACCGGGCTTCGAGGTCAGACGCCAGAAGATCATCGACGTCGCGGCGGAGCTGTTCGCCCGCCAGGGATACGCGGCCACCTCCATCAACGCGACCTGGGCCGGGCGGTCGGGCTCGCCAAGGGAGCGCTGTACTACTACATCGGCTCCAAGGAGAACCTTCTCGTCGAGATCCAGGCGCGGGTGATGGGACCGCTGCTGTCCCGCACCCGGCAGATCGCCGAACTCGACGTGGAGCCGCTGCTGCGGCTGCGGCTGCTGTCGGAGTCGCTGCTGACGATCATCTTCCGCAGGCTCGACCACATCTGGGTCTACGAACACGACTACCGCAGTCTGAGCGGTGCCGAGTTGAAGACCCTGCTGGGCCAGCGCTCCGAGTTCGAGGAACTCATCTCGGGGCTGCTGGCGGAGGCCGTCGGCCAGGGCACCTTCCGTGCGCTGCCCCCGCGGCTGGCCACTCTCCAGTTCCTCAACCTCCACAACCACACCTACCAGTGGGTCAACCCCGACGGGCAGTGGGACGCGACCTTCCTGGCCCGTGAGTACTGCGTGACCCTGTTCCGCGGATTCGGCGCCCCCGACCATGCCCTGCCGAGGGTCGAGGAGCAGGCCGAGGCGTTCAAGCGGGACCGGCCCGGCATGCCACTGGACCCCGAGGCGGCGTGGGAGCCCCACGCCACCGACTGACCAGCGCCCCGGCGGTCCCCCACGCCTGCCGGTCTGCTCCTCCGGCTCCAGGACGAGGCCGAGGACGGCAGGTGCGTGCCCATCGGACAGGGAAGTCCGTCGGCCGGGGAGCCGGCACCGGTCCCGACGTCCACGGCCCCGCCATGACCGCGGCGGCCGACTCCGGAACGCACGGAGCCTACGCGGCACACCTGGACGTCCCGGCCACGCCCAGCCGTCCGCGGACCGCCGGGCGCGGGCGGAGCGGGCGGAGCGGGCGGAGCGGGCGACGCGGGCGACGGGCAGGGCGTTTCGGCTCGCCGAGGCAGACGGGTTCCGGGTGAACACGGCATCGTGATCCGGAACCCGTTCGTACCGCAGTACGCGCCGGAACGGGCCGAGCTCGACCACCCCCCGCCAAGCGACCGAAGCGGACCGGATCACCCCGCGGACCGCGGACCCCAACGGCCGGGCAGGCCCGAGCCGATCGGGCAGGCCTGCCAAGCGCACCGCCCGCTGGACGCGGACGGCCTCTCAGGGCGCGTGGTGCTCACCTGCTCGGCCCGGCGCCGCCGCCCGCCGGCTATCCCGGCAGCCGCTCCAGCGCCGCCGAGATCCCCGACCGGCCCACCACATCCATCAGCGCCTGTCCGATCACGGAGACGGGCTCGCGGGCCGGGAGCACCAGGCCGATCTGCTCGGAGCGGACGGGCCGGACCAGCGGGACGGCATGCATCCCTGCGGGGACGCCGAAGACATGGAGCCAGGCGTACGGGACGATGCTCGCCCATTGCCCGGCCCTGACCTGGGCGAACAGGGAGGCGATCGAGTCGGTCTCCACGCGCGGGGTGACGGAGACGCCGACGGTCGCGAACACCGCGTCGAGGATCTGGCGTCCCTGCATCATCGGGTCCAGCAGGCACAGGGGGTACTGGGCCGCCTCCTCCCAGGAGATGTCCACGGGTCCGGTGTCGGGGGCGGACCGCTGGGTCAGAAGGACGTGGCGTTCCCGGTACAGCGGGACGAACTTGAAGTCGTGGTCCGCGACCGAGCTCTGGTAGGTCACGGCGGCGTCGAGTTCGTATGCGCGCAGCCGGTTCACGATGTCCTCGGCCCGCAGGTCGGCGAAGACCTGGACGGTCGCCAGCGGGTTGGCGGCGCAGAACGGCTGGGTCAGCAGCCCCACCGCCGTGGAGGCCGTGGGCACGGTCCCGATCCGCAGCCGGCCGCTGAGTCCGGCCCGCAGCGCCTGGATCTCGTTCTCCATGGCGTCCCGGTCGGCGAGAATCCGCTGGGCCCACAGGACGACCCGCTCGCCCTCCGGGGTGAGCCCGTCGAACCGGCGTCCCCGCTGGACCAGGGGGATGCCGAGCTCCTCCTCCAGCTTCCGGATGCCCTCGGACAGGGCCGGCTGGGAGACGTAGCAGGCCTGCGCCGCCTTGGCGAAGTGGCGGACCCGGGCGAGGGCGACGAGGTACTCGAGTTGACGGAGCAGCACCCCTCAATGATCCACCGCGCGCGGGGATCCGGGGCCGACGGCTGCGCCGGTGTGATCGGTACGGCCTATCACGCGATAACCACTACCGCTTTGACCTGGACCGATGGGCTGGCCAAGAGTGAGGGGCGAACAGCTGGGGAGAGGGCGTGGTGCTCGATGCGGGACATCGGCGAACCGGATGAGAGCGAACTGTCGGTGACGGCTCCCAAGACCTGGGCCGCGGGCACTCCAGGGGTCGTGCACGCCCTGCAGTACGCGCTGGGCCAGACCTCGCCGAAACGCACCGCGCTGACCCTGCTCAGCATCAACCAGGCGAAGGGCATCGACTGCCCGGGCTGCGCCTGGCCGGAGCCCGCGCCGGGCCGGCGGCACCTCAACGAGTACTGCGAGAACGGCGCCAAGCACATCAGCGACGAGGCCACGTCCCGGCGGGTGACCGCCGAGTTCTTCCAGCGCTACTCGGTCGACGAGCTGAGCCGTAAGTCGGACTACTGGCTCAACCAGCAGGGGCGGCTGACCGAGCCGATGGTGCTGCGCGAGGGCGCGGACCACTACGAGCCCATCGGCTGGGACGAGGCACTGGACCTGCTCGCCCACGAGCTGCGCGCCCTGGACCACCCGGACGAGGCGCTGTTCTACACCTCCGGGCGGCTGGCCAACGAGCCGGCGTTCCTGCTCCAGCTGTTCGCCCGGGCCTTCGGCACCAACAACCTGCCGGACTGCTCGAACATGTGCCACGAGTCCAGCGGCTCAGCGCTGAACGAGACCCTGGGCATCGGCAAGGGCAGCGTCACGCTCGACGACCTGTACAACGCCGACCTCGTCTTCGTCGTAGGACAGAACCCCGGCACCAACCATCCCCGGATGCTGTCCGCGCTGGAGGAGACCAAGCGCCGCGGTGGCAGTGTCGTCGCGGTCAATCCGCTGCCCGAGGCCGGGCTCATGCGCTTCAAGAACCCCCAGAAGGCGCGCGGCGTCGTCGGCCGGGGCACGGCCATGGCCGATCAGTTCCTGCAGATCCGGCCCGGTGGTGACCTGGCGCTCTTCCAGGCGCTGAACCTGATGCTGATCGAGGCCGAGGACAAGGAGCCGGGCACCGTCCTGGACCGGGAGTTCATCGAGGCGCACACCACCGGTTACGAGGCCTTCGCCGAGCATCTGCGCGCCACGACGTCGTGGGACGAGGTCCTTGAGGCCACGGGGCTGAGCCAGGACGAGATCGAGCAGGTGCACGCACGGGTCCTGAGGAGCCGTGGTGTCATCGTCTGCTGGGCCATGGGCCTGACACAGCACAAGCACGGTGTGCCCACCATCAGGGAGGTCGTCAACTTCCTTCTGCTGCGCGGCAACATCGGCCGCCCGGGCGCGGGGGTGTGCCCGGTCCGCGGACACAGCAACGTGCAGGGCGACCGCACGATGGGCATCTGGGAGCGCATGCCCCAGTCGTTCCTGGACCGGCTGGGCGACGAGTTCCGCTTCACCGCGCCGACGGCACACGGTCTGGACTCCGTCGACTCCATCCGGGCCATGGTCGACGGACGGGCCAAGGTCTTCCTCGGTGTCGCGGGCAACTTCGTGCGGGCCACGCCCGACAGCGACGTCACCGAGCGCGCCATGCGCAACTGCCGTCTGACCGCGCACATCTCGACGAAGCTCAACCGCTCCCACGCGGTGTGCGGGCGCACGGCGCTCATCCTGCCGACGCTCGGCCGCAGCGACCGGGACGTCCAGGCGGGCGGGGAGCAGTTCATGACGGTCGAGGACTCCATGAGCGAGGTCCACGCCACCCGCGGCCGGCTCGCCCCCGCGTCCGCTCGGCTGCTGAGCGAGGTCTCCATCATCAGCCGCCTCGCCCGCAAGGCCCTGGGCTCCGCACCCGAGATCCCCTGGGAGGACTTCGAGGCCGACTACGGTCTCGTCCGCGACCGCATCTCCCGAGTCGTCGAAGGCTTCGAGGACTTCGACGAGCGGGTACGGCGCCCCGGCGGTTTCCGGCTGCCCAACCCGGTCAACGAGAAGGTGTTCCGGACGCCCAGCGGGAAGGCCGTCTTCAGCGTCAACGACTTCACGATGCTCCGGGCCCCGAAGGGCCATCTGATCCTGCAGACCCTGCGCTCGCACGACCAGTGGAACACCATTCCCTACGCGATGGACGACCGCTACCGGGGCATCAAGGGCGGCCGACGCGTCGTCCTCGTGAACTCCGCCGACCTCGCCGACCTCGGTCTGCCGGACGGCAGCCTCGTCGACCTGGTCGGCGTCTGGTCCGACGGCTCGGAGCGCCGCGCGGATGCCTTCCGTGTCGTCGCCTACCCCACTCCCCCGGGTTCGGCCGCCGCGTACTACCCGGAGACCAATGTCCTGGTGCCGCTCGACAGCGTCGCGGACATCAGCAACACCCCGACGTCGAAGAGCGTGATCATCCGGCTGGAACAGCGCCAGGCCGCGACGTCGTAGCCTCGGATCGAGTCGCTTCTACGACGGTGACCGGCCACGGAGGTCCGCACGGGTCAGCCGACAGGCGCGGTGCGGATCGCCGCGATGTCGAACTGGAGGCGGACCTTCTCGCTCACCATGGCGCCGCCCTCGGCCAGTTTGGAGTCGTAGTTCAGGCCCCATTCGGAGCGGTTGATGGTGGTGGTGCCGTCGAAACCGGCCCTCTGGTAGCCGAAGGGGTCGGTGACATGGCCTATGTAGGTGAGCTCCAGGACCACGGGGCGGGTGGTGGCCTTGATGGTGAGGTCGCCGGTCATGCGGTAGACATCGTTGCCAACCATCTCCACGGCGGTGCTCGCGAAGCGCATGCGCGGGTGGTTCCGGGCGTCGAGGAAGTCACGGCCCACGAGGTGGGCGTCGCGCTGTTCCACGCCGGTGTCGACGCTGCCGGTCGACAGCACGATCTCCGCCTGTGAGCGGGACGGATCGCGGCCGTCGAAGTACAGGCGGCTCTGGTACTCCGGGAAGGCTCCGCGGACCGTGGTCACCATCGCGTGCCGTACGGAGAAGCCGATCCTGCTGTGGGCGGGGTCGATGACCCATTCGCCGGTCAGGGGCGCCAGCGCCGGGTCCGGGAGGAGCGCGGTGCCGGCCGCCGTCGACATGGTGGGGGGCTGGGGCGTGACGGAGCGCTCCGTGCGGCGGAACGAAGTGTCACGGCTGAACAATTTCATGATTCACCTAGTTACTGTACGGAAAGTTGTCGCCGCAAGCCCTGATCAACGATGAACAGAAACTCCACAAATTCCCCATGTCATCATCCAGTTCACTCCTGGTCCGCTCCGACGAGGGTGCGGACCTCGAAGTCCTCGTAGCTTTCGGGCGATTGCGGTCTGCTCAACACCGATCCCAGCCAACCGAGGAGGAATCCGGCCGGAATGGAGACAATGCCGGGATTCTGCAGGGGAAACAGGGCGAAATCGGCGGACGGGTAGAGCGAGGAGGGAGTGGAGGAAACCACCGGCGAGAAGACCACGAGCAGGACGGAGCTCAACAGGCCGCCGCAGAGGCTGAGCAGGGCGCCCTGAGCCGTGAACCGCCGCCAGAACAGGGTGTAGACGAGTGTCGGCAAGAGGGCGGAGGCGGCGATCGCGAAGGCGAGGAATGCCAGTGTCGCCGTGTTCGCGCCCCAGGAGATCAGCGCGAGCAGCATGCCGAGGACACCGATGACGGCCGCCGCGAGACGGGCCACGGCCAGTTCCTCGGTCTGCTTCGCCCGGCCCTTGCGGATCACCTCGCCGTAGAGGTCATGGGCGAGGGAGGAGGCCGCGGCCAGGGTGAGGCCCGCGGCGACGGCGAGGAGGGTGACGAAGGCCAGACAGGACAGCAGAGCGGTCAGGATGCCGCCGCCGAGGTCCTGGGCCAGCAGCAGGACGGCGGCGTCGCCCTTGCGGTCGGTCTGCGCGATGGTGTCGCGCCCCACGATGGCGGTGGCGCCCAGGCCGAGGATGCCCGCGGCCAGACAGACGAGGCTGACCAGGCCCATGGCCCACACCACCGAGGAGCGCAGAACGCTGACCTGCTTCGGGGCGAGGAGCCGCATCATCACGTGCGGAAGCGCGGCGAGGCCGAGCACGATGGCCAACTGAAGGCTGAAGAAGTCCAGTTTGCTGGTGGTGCTGCCGCCGTAGCGCAGCCCGGGTTCGAGGAACCGTTGGCCCTGACCGCTGTTGTCCGCGGCGGCGGCCAGCAGGGCGTCGATGTTCCAGTCGAAGCGGTGCAGCACCATCACGGCGGTGACGGTGACCCCGCAGATCAGCATCACGGCCTTGACGACCTGGATGAAGGTGGCGCCGGGCATGCCGCCGATGGCGGCGTACACGATGACGATGGTGCCGATGACGACCACGCACAGGGTGCGGGTGGTGGCACTGGGCTCGCCGGTGAACTGGGTCAACAGCGCCACGCTGCCCACGAGTTGGGCGACAAGATAGAGGGTGGCGACAGCGAGGGTGCAGACGGCCAGGGCGAGGCGTACCGGTCGCTGCATGCGGGGCAGGCGGTACGCCAGGGTGTCGCCCAGGGTGAACCTGCCGGCATTGCGCAGGGGTTCGGCGATGATCAGCAGGACCATCAGCCAGGCGACGGCGGTGCCACACAGGTACAGCAGGCCGTCGTAGCCGGTCAGGGCGACCAGGCCGGTGCTGCCCAGCAGGGTCGCGGCCGACAGGTAGTCGCCGCACATGGCCAGCCCGTTGCGCAGCGGCGACATCATGCGGTTGCCGAGGTAGAACTCGCTGATCTCGTCGCCCTGCGGTGCGGTCAGCAACGCGGTGAAGAGGGTGACCACGACCACGGTCAGGAAGAGCACGAGCGTCAGTTGCAGGCTGAAGCGGTCCGCGACCGCGGCACCGGTCGTCACCATCTGCGGTGGCCCCCCTCACGGGGAGCGGCGCTCACTCGCGCCCGCCCTGCGGCCTCCTGGTGGCGGGCGAGCCTGCGCAGACCTCGGACGAGGGGTGTGACGTGGGTGCGGTGGTGCACGAGGTAGCGCCACACGATGACGCCCATCAGCAGGAACTGCCCGAGCCCCAGGGCCAGTCCCAGGGTGAGGTGGCCGCTGAGGGTGCGGTTCATCAGGGCGGGAACGAAGCTGGACAGCAGGACGTACACCAGGAATCCGCCGACGGCGACGGCCGTGGCCCGCACTCCGAACTGCCGGTGGGCGCGGCGGAGTGTCGGGTAGGCGGGATCGTGCGCCACCGCTGACCACTCCGTGGATTCATGGGGAGTTTCGGAGGACGGCGGCGGCGCGCCGAACGGCATGGAGTGCCGTGACACAATGCACCTTCTTCGCTGCTTTGCGCGGAGGCAGGCCAGAGCCACGCTCTGTGCGGACTTCGTGGGGAATTTGTGAATCAGAAATTCACGCGCTGCGAATTGTCACAACGGGGTCGGGACGGGGATTCTCGCAGCGCCGACGTTGAACTATCAACGGGACAAACAAGGCCGGTTCCCGCCCTGACTCATTCACACGCTCCGGCGTCCGCGACGACTCCCGCACGGCCTGCGCAAAGAGCTCTCCAGGGATCAGGTCTGAACCTTCTCTCGAGCCAGGTTGTCTCAAATGCAGCGCACAGCAAGGCGGTTGCGGAGGCCGCCGCACCAAGGGCGGCACCAGGGAAGACCAAGATCCACCCAAGATCACGTCACGCTTTGCCCGCGCTTCGCCATGGTTTGGCAACGCGACGGACCGGTGCCGGACTCGGTCATATGTTCGTCGCCGTGAACTCTCAAGACACTCCCCACAGAGCCGGGCGCCGCGCACTCCTGCGCGCCGGGCTCACCGGCGCCGCGGCTCTCGGCGCCGGCCTCACGCTCGGCGCGACCCCCGCCTCGGCGACCCCCACCGGCACGCGTCCTCGACCCGGCACTCCCGACGAGGCGCTGCGGGAACTGGCGGCGGGCAATCTGCGCTGGCGCACCTATCGCGAGCGGCACCCCGACGAATCACCCGCCGTCCGTCAGGCCCTGGCGACGGGACAGCATCCCTTCGCCCTCGTCCTCGGCTGCATCGACTCCCGGGTGCCCCCAGAGCTCGTCTTCGACCAGGGCCTCGGCGATCTGATGACGGTGCGCAGCGGCGGTGAGGTGCTGGACGAGGCCGTGCTCGGCAGTGTCGCGTACGGAGTGCTCGAACTCGGCATACCGCTGGTGCTGGTCCTGGGGCACCAGTCCTGCGGCGCCGTGAAGGCCGCCGTCGAGACCGACATCTCCGGTGCGCAGCTGCCGGCCCACATCCAGTACCTGGCCGACCAGATACGACCGAACATAGACCGCACCAAGGACGGCGACGCCCGCGTCGACGCGACCATCGACGCCAACATCCGGGCCGTCCGCTCCCGCATCGCGGCGGAGCCCGACCTCGCCGCGAAGGTGGCCGCCGGTGAACTGGCCGTCGTAGGGGCCCGTTACGAGCTGACCACCCAGCTCGTGCACCGCATCTCCTGAGTGAGTCGATGGCGGGTGCGGTCCCGGGACCGCACCCGCCATCCCCCTTGTGTGGGCTCAGCGGGTCGGTGTCACGAGGACAGCCACTCGGTGGCGTTCAGTGCGAGCGCCGCGTTGGTGGCGCCGGTGTCGTTCCAGCCGTCGTAGAGCGTGTTGCCGGACTGGCCGGTGCCGTCGTCGATGGGTGAGCTGTCGCCCCAGAAGGCGATCTTTCCGCTGCCGAAGGTGCTGGTGGCGAAGAAGGCGCCAGTGGTGCCGGAGTAACCGCTGCGGTAGAGCAGCCCCTTGACGGCCGAGTTGTCCGCGGGCTCGAGGGTGGCCGTCGTACCGCTGGCGATCAGGCTCTTGGTGACGGTGCCGAACGAGCCGTGCAGCACCGGGTCGGTGCTGTCACTGATCGCCGCGGGGTAGCCGGAGCTGATGCTGAGCGAGTCGATGGACAGGCCGAACGGGTCGGTGGAGTCGACGCTGTTGTTGGTCATCAGGTCGTTGAGGATCTCGACCGCGTCCTCGCCGTCGTTGTTGCGGTCGGCGCCGGTGTG
>NZ_JXTE01000013.1:0-143905 GCF_000972385.1 Streptomyces sp. WM6386 | reverse complement strand
GTCGGAGATCATGAACAGGCCGCCGCCGTTCTTCACGAAGTTCATGATCGCCGTCTTCTCGGCGGTCGTGAACAGCGTGTTGGGCTCCGGCAGGACCAGCGTGTCGAAGTTCGACAGGTCGGTCGCCGAGGAGCCGCCGTAGGTGAGGCTGCCGCCCGACGGCAGGGTGTCCAGCGCGTAGTCGCCGGTCTGCTGAAGCGCCACACCCCAGGAGGACAGCGCGCCCGTCCAGTCCGCCTCGCCGGAGGGCGAGGAGTCCTCACCGGTCGGGTCGGGCTGGCTGGTGGAGACGATCCAGTCGGCGTTGCCGGCCGTCTCGGCGTGCGCGTTGTCGAACAGGACGCGGTGCGTGGTGGCGGCGGCCGCCGGATCGGCGGTGGAAACCTGGACTGCGGCGCCGGTGGCGAGCAGGCCGAACACGGTGACGGCGGTGGTGAATCCGCGGGGGGACTTGCCGAGGCCGAGCATGCGGTGAACCTCCAGGAGTGGGGGGACGGGAGGCGGTGCGGGCGCCGAATCTTCGCGCGTAGAACGGCAGTTGCACGACCGCCGCTCGACACAAGGCTGGACGCTACACAGAAGATCCAGAAGGGTGGCAGGGCCTGCTGGGGGTTCACGTAGAGCTCTTACCAGGCCGGGGACCGGCCGGTGTCACTTGATGCCCTTGAGGAGGGTCAAGTAGTCATCCAGATCGCGTCCATGACGGTCCGATTCCTCGACAGCCCGCGCGAGATCCCGTCGGACCTTTCCACTGCAATCAAGGTCGGATTTCCGGAGCTTCGGGAACTTCTGTGCGAACTGAAGCAATATCCGGGAGGCTTCGGGCGGCGACAAGAACGCCACTGCTCCTGCGTCACGGAAGGGCTCATCCGTCCCTTCGCGATAGGACACCTCCACGACATGGACACGTGTCGCCCCTTGCTCCTTTTCGTAGTAGGGATCCTTTTCGGGCTCACCGAGTACGAATTGAACAGCCTCAGATGTACCGGGCAAGATCTCGAAGGGCCGAACAAGCAGCTCACTGCCTTCATCGGGCAAGGTCACATCAAAGCTGCCGGTGACAGTGACCCCACCCCCTGTGGGCGGGAGCTCCCGGCCACACGGATCGGTCGCCCGGTAGACGTGCTCGACCGTGAATCGGAAGTCCGTGATCACGGCCGTCAGATCACCCCTGTTGCGCAAGGTGAGCAGGATCGGAGTACCCAAAGTGGTGGTCTTGCCCGGTGCCTTGCTTTCCCCGGCCGCCAGAACAGCGGGAACCCGCACCTCCTCCTCCACCGACAACGAAAGAGCCTCCAGTCCTGGCTCGGCCCCGTCGTCCCCCTCCCACGGGTTCGGCAGCCACCCGAAGAAGACACTCGTGAACGCCAGGGCGACAGCACTCCCGAATGCCGTGATCGCAGTCAGGAAAGGTCTGCTCGATTGTTCCTGCCCCGGGTCCGATCCCGTCGTGCGGTCCGACTCCGACTCCGACTCCCCCATGCCGCTGATTTTCCCAGAGCGGGACTCCGCGCACTACGTCGGCGCAGGACCGCCCCCGAGCCCGATCTCGTTGCCGTCCGGGTCGTGGTAGGTGATCTTGCGGACGCCGTTGGAGTAGGTCTCGCGCTGCGTGGGCTTCAGACCCCGGTCGGCGATGCCCGCGATGCGTGTGTCGAGGTCGTCGACGAAGAGGGTGTGGAGGGCGTTGCCGGCGCGGGCGGGAAGGTGTTCGATGTAGATGTAGCGGTGTTCGGCCAGCTCCCAGACGGCTTCCGTGTCGTTCGGGAAGAACACCGGTGGGGTGCCGAAGAGTCGTTCGTACCAGGCGAGAGCCACCGTGTAGTCGCTGACCGGAATGCCTGCGAAGAGGTCCAGGGACATCTGCCCATGCTAGGCGCTCGCGCTCCACGCGGCCTTCGCCACGGCCGTTCCCGCCCGTAGCGCGGCCACGGGATCGGCCGCCTCGTCCAACTCGATCAGCACGGTGCCTGCACCCGGCGTGCGGGACATCGCCGCGGCCCAGCCCGGCCAGTCCACGATGCCGTTGCCGAGTTCGGTCATGTACGGCTGCTGTCGGGCGTAGACCGTGTCGTCGATGGTGAGGTGGACGTCGATCGGGCGTACCGCGTCCTTCCAGTGGGCCAGCGCGATCCGTGGGCCGTGGCGGCGGGCGACGGCCACCGGGTCGCCGCCGCCGAGAGCGATGTGGCAGGAGTCGGGGCACAGCCAGACGTAGCGCGGGTCGGTCAGGGTCATGAACAGGTCGATGTCCCGCTCGTACCACAGCGTGCTGTGGGACTCGGTGTGGAAGGCGAGCTTCACGCCGTACCGGGCGACGGCCTCGCCGACGACATGCGCGATGTCGGCCATGCGGGTCATGTAGGCGGCGTCGACGAAGAACGGCGGCCGCGTCCCGTACGTCGTCCGCATCGGCAGCCCGGCGACGAGGAGTTCACCGCCGGCCTCGGCGAGGAAGGCCGCCCGGCGTTCGGCGTCGGCGACGATCGCGGGCAGGTTGTCGCCGTGCCGCCAGTCGGGGGCGTCGCTGCCCGCGATGAACGCGCTCACGACGGACAGGCCCCGGGCCGCGAGCTCGCCGCGGAACGCGGCCGCGCTGCCGAAGGCGCGCAGGGCGGAGTCGATGTCGCCGGGGGCGAAGGTCAGCTCGATGCCGGTGACACCGGCGTCGGCCAGGGCGTCCATGACCCGGGCCCAGAAGAGCTCCGGGTGTGCCAGGGCCCATTCGCGTACGGCGTCCGCCGAGGCGAGTTGCCAGAAGTCCGGGTGGTAGAAGGTGATGATGTCGGTCGCGAAACGCGGCGTCGTCATTCGGCACCTCCGCGGGCGTTGTAGACGACGCCGTCGCCCTCGTCGACGGCCTTGCGGTAGGCGCGGAACACGGCGAGAGCCTCGGCGCGGAGCACATCACCCACGACCTCGATGCCGCGTGCCGCGAACTGCTGGGCCCAGTCCGCGCCGAGCGGGCCCTCGTCGAAGGTGGTGATCTCCTCCAGTTCCGGGCCCTCACCGGCGACGACGAGTCCGCGCACGCCGGACCACATGGTGGCGCCGTAACACTGGATGCAGGGACGCCAGTTGACGACCAGCTCATGGGCGGGGAGCCCCTCGCCACCGAGATCCCAGCCTCCGGTCGCCGTCTGGGCGAGGCCGAGCGCGAGGACCTCGGCGTGAGCGCTGGAGACGCCGGAGGCAAGGACGACGTTCACGCCGACGGAGACGATCCGGCCGGTGTCCCGTTCGGCGACAAGGGCGGCGAACGGGCCGCCGTTGCCCTCGCGCCAGTTGCGGTCGGCCAGGCGGTGGACCAGGCGCATCCGCTCGTCGCGGCCGGGGACGACGGCGGGCACGTCGGCCAGTTCTTCGTCGATCCAGTCCGGCAGGGCCAGGTGGAACTGCTTGGCGATGTCGATCACGGTGGGACTTCCTGTCAGTGGGCGGCGAGTGCGGTGTTGCGTACGGCAACGGCGCGAGCGGCCCGGATGGCGGTCACCGCGCCGGTCAGGGTGACGTTGGCGGCCATCGCGGTGGGGATGACGCCGTTGCCGGCGAGGTACAGGTTGTCGTAGCCCCACACCCTGCCGTCCGGGTCGCACACACTGGTGCCGTCGTCGGCCGTGCCGGAGCGGACGGTGCCGGTCTGGTGCAGGGACGAGCCGGGCGGGAGCAGCGCGCTCTCGGTCGCCGGGTCGAAGGGGCCGAACTCCTCTGCCAGCGACCGGACTTCGGCCAGGGCTCGGTCGATCAGTGTGCGGTCGGCGTCGGAGTAGCCGAACTCGACGGTGATCCGGGGCATTCCGGCGAGGTCGGTCTCGGTGTCGGAGAACAGCAGCCGGTTCTCGGGGCGCGACTCGACGGGGGCGTAAAGCGACAGGCCCACGGAGTGGGCGAGGGGGCGGCCGCCGTCATCGACGTACGTGCGGTTCATGATCTGGCCGTGGAACGGCTGGGCCGACCCGTTGTGCGGCAGCCAGAGCGAGTCGGTGCTGAACTCGCCGGGGCGTGGCAGGGGCAGGGCGTCGAGGTCGATGCCGAACCGGTCGAGGTCGAGCAGGACGCGGGCGGTGATGAATGCGTGCTCGTTGAGGCGGCGGCCGAGCGCGGGGGGCCGTATGCCCGAGGCGAACAGCAGTTGGGGGGTGCGCAGGGCATCGGCGCACACCACCACGGTGTCGGCGCGGAGTTCGGACTCGGCGCCGTCGGCGACGCGGCGCAGCCGGGCGCCGGTGACCCGGTCGTCCGTGGCGAGGAGGGAGGTCACGAGCGTGCCGGTCAGCAGGGTGAAGGCGGGGTCGCCGCCGGTCGCGATGGTGGGGAAGATCGTCCCGGGAGCCGTGCGGGGCATGGGGCCCGATGCGGTCGGGGTGACGGCCATGGGCATCGGCTGTGGTCGCCGGTCGTGCGGTCCCCCGCCGTCGAAGCGGCGGCGCAGGATGTCGAGGACCCGGCTCCCGACCTCGGTCGGGCCGATCGCGGCGGGCGTGACGGCGAGGATCCGGCGCGCGGTGTCCAGGTCCGTCGCCCAGCCGACCGGGTCGCCGAAGTCGAACACCTCGTCCCCGGCGGGCCAGGGGGTTGCGGCGGTCCAGTGGACGCCCATGCCGCCCGCGTTCCACGCGAGCGCCGCCTGGGGCATCTCCTCGGCGTCCTCGCCGAAGGCCAGGGCGTGGAACATGCCGGGCGTCAGGTCGGCGAGACTGCCCGCGATCTCGCGCACCACCTCGGCGCCGGTGTACATACCCTGGATGCCGGTGGCGACGCGTTCGTTGTAGCGCGCCCACAGGTCCGGGTCGTCGAGGTCGTGCAGGTGCAGGCCGGGAGCCGCGCCGATCGTGCTGCCGCCGTCCACCATGGTGATGTCCAGCGCCGGATCGCTGTCGCGCAGCTGCCGGGCCACGACGGATCCCATGATGCCGCTGCCCACGACGAGGACGTCGGTGCGGGGGGTGTCGGTCAAGGTGAGACTCCATGTGTCGTGCCACGGGTGCGGATGGGGGGCGAGCTGTGGGGGTGTGGGTCAAGCGCGCGGGACGAGCGGGCCGAACAGTTCGGTGTCCATGCGGTCGAGGGCCAGTTTCACGGCGCCGATCAGGGCCGCGTCGCGGCCCAGGACGGTGGCGCGCAGTTCGATCTCGGGGGCGCGGGCGTCGCGCATCGCCTCCCGCACCCGGGGCAGCAGCACGTCGGCCGCGTCCTCCAGACCGCCGCCGAGCACGATGAGCGAGGGGGCGACCGTCCACGACAGGATGGTGAGGATCGACGCCATGTTCTCCACGAACTCGTCGACCTCCGCGAGCGCGGACGCCTCACCCGCCCTGGCGGCCTCGCAGCGGCCGAGGGCGACGGCCCGCTGTGCCGGTTCGGGTGAACTCAGCCAGGCCACCGGGTGGTTCTCGACCGAGGCCGTCGGTATCGACCGTGCCTCGACGATCTCGCCCGCCGCGCCGTCGAGACCGCGGTGCACGGCGCCCCGTATCAGGATGCCGAGACCGGTGCGGTTGCCGAGGATCGCCCAGACGACGTTGTCGTGGTCGCCGGCCACGCCCCGCCAACGCTCCGCGAGCGCACCGAGGTTGGTGTCGTTGTCCGCGAACCACGGCATCGGGATGCGCCGTTCGAGCTCCTCGGGCAGGTGCACGCCCTCCCAGTGCTTCGTGTGCACCAGCCGCCGTACGACTCCCTCGTCGTCGATGGCGCCACCGCCCGCGACCGCCCCGGCGCGCAGCCGGTCCAACGACCCGCCCGCGTCGTCGAGCGCCCGAAGGACCAGCGCCGCCGCGTCGTCGAGCGTGGCCTGCGGGTCCTGGTAGGCGCGCAGCGGCCCCTCGGCCCGGCCGAGAATGCGTCCGCGCACATCCGCGACGACCGCGGACGCGCCCGAGGTGGTGAGGCACACGGCCGCCAACAGGGCGTGTTCGGCACGCAGTTCGTACCGCCGGGCGGGGCGCCCCGCAGAGCCGCTGACCGGGACCCGGTCGAGCTCCGCCACCCAGCCGGCCTCGACGAGCGAGTCCAGGATGAGTTCGATGGTACGGCGGGACAGACCGGCCTGACCGGCCAGCGCGGTCAGCGTCGTCGGCCCCGCCGACACCGCCAGCGCACGCAGGACGACCGAGGTGTTGACGCGTCGCACGGCGCTCTGGTTCATCCCCGACATCAGCATGTCGCCGCCGCCTCGGGCAGCGGCCGTACGACGGGATCGAACACGCCCGTGGTGTCGGCCACCAGCGGTGCACCGGTACGGCCGTACTCGCGCGCCGGGTCGCCGGGCGCCCCGGTCGCGCGCGCCCAGTCCGGTTCCTCGCCGTGGAGGAACGCGACCAGGTCGGCATGCATCGAAGTGGCCAGGTTCTGGGGCGGGTCGGTGCCGAGGGCCTCGGCGATCCCGCCCGCGTCGAGTACGTCGAAGAAGTACGGGATGTCGACGCAGTGCGCGGCACCGCCGAGCACGGGCGAGGGCCATTCGAAGGAGTACAGCCAGGTGCCGGCGCGGGCGGCGCGACGGGCGGCCGCGGCGCGCGGGCAGGCGGCGCGGAACAGGGTGTCGGTGCGGCGGGTGCCCGCCGCGCGGGCTCCGTGCACGGGACCCGGGCCGCTGTCGAACTCGTCCCCCGTCGCGCCGAGCAGCAGAGGTACGTCGTGCCCGTGCACGGCGAGGCCCTGCGCGACCGGCACCGGGAGGATGTCGTCTCCGACGAACGGGCCCAGCACGAGCGTGTCGTCGCCTCCTTCGTCCCGCTGGTCCAGGACGGCCCGCTGGAGGTCCGCCACGCCGCGGGTGTCGAATCCGGCTCGCGTCGCGGGCACACCGAGCCGATCCCCGAGCCGTCCCAGGAACGCGCGTACCGCGCGTGGTTCGAAGAACCCGCCGGACAGACTGACCGCCCGCTGGAAGCGGCCACGGCCGGCCGGCGACGAGAGCAGCGCGAGCACCGCCGCGCCCCCGGCCGACTGCCCGGCGACGGTCACCCGGTCCGGATCACCTCCGAAGGCGGCGATGTTCTCGCGCACCCAGTCGAGGGCGAGCAGCAGGTCCCGCAACGCCAGGTTGGTGGGGACGTCGTCCAGTACGGCGAATCCGTCGACGCCGAGCCGGTAGCCGACGGTGACGCAGACGACGCCGTCGCGGGCGAAGGCGCGGCCGTCGTACCAGGGGCTGGCCGGACTTCCCGCGAGGAACCCGCCCCCGTGGATCCACACCATGACCGGAAAGGGCCCGCGATCACCGTCCGCGGCCGGGGCGACGACGCCGAGGTTCAGCACGTCGTCCCCCGGCACCGACGGCTCGGGCACGGTGGTCGTCGCGAACAGCGGCACGCGCTGGGCGGTCGGGCCATGCCGGGCCGCGTCGTACGGCTCGTGGAACCGACCGCGTGGGACGGGTGCGGCGAACCGCCGTGCACCGGTGGGCGGTTCGGCGTAGGGGATGCCGAGGAAGCGGCGTACCTGACGGTGGCGGCGACCGGTGATCGTGCCGGCCGGAGCGTGCACGGTGACCGGCTCGCCCGGCGCGTCGAGGGAGTTCATCACGCTCACCGCATTCCCGTTCCCGAGATGCCCTGTACGAAGTAGCGCTGGAGGAACAGGAAGAGCAGCAGCACCGGCAGCATCACGACGATCGCACCGGCGAGGAGCAGGCCGTAGTCCTTGACGTTGGCGGCCGCCTGGCTGGTGGCGGCGAGGCCCACCGGGAGGGTGTAGGTGTCCATGCTCTGGGCGACGATGAGCGGCCAGATGAAGTTGTTCCACGAGGCGAGGAACGACATGATCGTGATCGTCGCGACGGCGGGGCCGGACAGCGGGAGGAAGATCCGGAAGAAGATCCGGAACTCGCCCGCGCCGTCGATCCGGGCCGCTTCGAGGAGTTCGTCGGGGATCGACATCGCGTACTGCCGCATGATGAAGACGGACAGCGGCATCGCCACGCCGGGCAGGGCGATCCCGGTGAGGGTGTCCGCGAGACCGAGGTCGACGGTGATCACGAACTGGGTGACGAACACCGCGGTGAACGGCACCATCATCGCCGCCATGACCGCGCCGAACGCGAGCCTCTTGCCCGCGAAGTCGAGCTTGGCGAGCGCGTATCCGGCGGCCGACGCCGCGACGATGTTGCCGACCACGACGATGGTCGCGACGACGACGCTGTTGACCATGAACTGACCGAAACCCTCGGTGCGGAACAGCCGCAGGAAGTTGTCGAAGGTGACGTGCTGCGGGAGCCAGGCGCCGGGGTCGGAGCGGATCTCGTCGAGACTTCGCAGCGAGCCGCTGACCACCCAGAAGAAGGGCAGCGTCGTGAGCAGCGCGCACAGCACCAGCGCGCCGTACAGCAGTGGTCGGGCCACGGGCCGGCGGCGCGGGGCGAGACGGTCGATGGTGGTTGACGTGTTCCGCGACGCGGCGAGAGCGGTCATGTGCGGGGCCTCAGCAGTCGGAACTGGACAAGACTCACCAGGGCCACCAGGACGAGCATCACGAAGGACGCGGCCGAGGACATCCCGAACTCGCCGGCGCCGAACTGGTGGTAGGTGTACAGCGCCACGGACTCGGTGGAGCCGAGCGGGCCGCCGTCCGTGAGCAGGTAGGGCTCGTCGAAGACCTGGAGGTAGAAGACGGTCAGCAGCACCGACACCATCAAGGTGGTGGGCAGCAGCAGCGGAACGGTGATGTGCCTCAACTGCCGCCACTTTCCCGCCCCGTCGAGGGAGGCGGCCTCGTACACGTCGTCCGGGACGGCCTGCAGACCGGCGAGGAACAGCACCATCGCGGTGCCGAAGTTGCGCCAGATGCCGAGCAGGATGACCACGGGCATGGCGAGGTTCGGGTCGTCCAGCCAGTTCGGTCCGGCGAGGCCGACGGCGCCGAGCCCTCTGTTGACGGTGCCGTCGGCGTAGAAGGCGTACTGCCAGATCAGGGCGACCGCCACGACGTTGGTGACGACCGGCGCGAAGAAGAGCGTGCGGAAGGTGCCGCGCAGGCGGCGGATGCCGGAGTTCAGCGCCACGGCCAGGGCGAAGCCGATCAGCATGGTCAGCGGCACGCCGACGGCCACGAACAGGGCGGTGTTCAGGATGTCGCGCAGGAAGCTGTCGTCCTGGAACAGCCGGACGAAGTTGTCCAGGCCGGTGAAGTCGACCGCGAACGGATGCCTGAGGTCCGTGCCCCGCAGATCGGTGAGGCTGAAGCCGAGCGCGGCGACGGTGGGGATGGCCGTGTAGAGCAGGAACACCACGGCGAACGGCGCGAGGAACAGCCAGGCGACGGCGGTACGACGGGCGCGCCGCCGGGTGCCCACGACAGGGGTGGTGGTCATGGGCGGCTCACTTCGCACCCGTGCCGAGGCTGTCGGCGTACGACTGGATGTCCGCGGCGGCCTTCTCCGCGGTCGATGTGCCCCTGGCGACGGCCTCCATCTCCTTGCCGATCCGGGTCGCGACCTGCTGCCAGGTGCTGACCTGCGGGAACGTCCGGGTGTTCTTGAGCTGCGTGAGGAAGGCGTCGAGGAGCGGCTGCCCCTTGATCGCGGGGTCGTCCCAGGCGGAGACCACCGCGGGCAGCGAGCTGTACGCCTTGTACTGCGCGATCTGGGTGCTCGGCTGCGCCATGTGCCGGACGAGCTTCCACGAGGCGTCCGCGTTGCCACTGTCCGCGAGGACACCCCAGCTGCCGCCGGCGGAGAAGGAGACGCTGCCCGAGGTCCCGGCCGGCAGGGGTGCGGTGGCGACGTGGGACGCGGTCCAGCCGTCCTTCTTCGCGGCGGTGTCGAGCTGGCCGACCACCCACGGGCCGGTGATCATCGTGGCGGTCTTCCCGCTGACGAAGTACGGCTGCGCGTCGAGGAAGGTGGGCGTGGCCGTGTCGGCGACGCCCGAGGTGAAGAACGACGCGTTGTACTTGAGCGCGTCGATCATCGCCGGGGTGTCGAGTGTCCACTTCCCGCCGGAGGAGAGCAGCGAGCCACCCGCCTGCCATGCGTACATCGCGACGTCCTGGCCGTTGAAGATGTCCCACCCGATGTCGGCCGCGAGGCCGTGCTTGGCGCCGGCGCTCTGGAGGGCCCTGAAGAACGGCACCATCTCGTCCCACGTGGCCGGCGCCTCGACGCCCGCCTTCTTGGCCAGATCGGAGCGGTACACGAGGGCGTACGTGTAGGCGTACCAGGGCACCGTGTAGGCCACGTCGTCGACGACACCCGCGTCCCAGAGGCTCTTGAAGAAGCTGTTCGGGTCGACGAGGCCGCCCGGCACCGGCTGGAGGATCGACGGGTCGAGGAACTGGGCCTGCGACTCGGGGAAGAACTGGGCGATGTCGGGCCCCTTGCCCGCCGCGACCGCCGACTGCAGCTTGGTGTAGTAATCGGCGTTCGGGATCAGCGTGAGCTTCACGGTGACGTCGGGGTTGGCGGTCTTGAACGGCTTGATGACCTTGTCGAGCACATCGGCGTCGCCCTGCGCGGCCCAGACGGTGACGGTGCCGGTGGCCGGCGAGTCCCCGATGGGCGAGGCGGAGGACTTCGCGGCGGTGGCGCCGTCCTCGCGTCCGCAGCCGGTGAGGCCGAGGGTGCCGAGGACGGCCATGCCGGCGGTCAGCTTCAGGGCACCGCGTCTGGAGAGGTTGGGCACCTTGGGCTCCTGGGATTTCAGGGGGAAGTAGCGTTTTCGGTCCGGCGGACCCGATGACGAAGCTACGAGGCATGCATTTCGGCCATATGCACGGAGCCGTCGCGAATGATTTCGGAACTTGTAGCGAAATCGAGGCGGCGTCGTTCGCTCCGGCCCCGCCTCCGGAGGACGCTCCGGATCAGGACGGGATCAGAAGCACGCCGCGCCCGGCGTCAGGCCTTCGCCGTGTGCTCCAGGACCGCCTCGGCGGGGGGCGGGGATGACCGGGGTGGGTACGTCGGCGCGGGTGCGGCCCCTGCCGGAGGGGTCGGCATGGGCGTGCGCGGTGCCGGTGACGTGGTGGCCGGTTTGCCGATCTCCGCTGCCCGTCCGTACGTTGACCCGATGGGCCTTTTCGACAAGCTGACCGGCACGCGCCACCCCGACATCGGCATCGCACCGCGTTCCGCCGAGGAGGTCAGGACCGCGCTGCTCGCCGTCAACAGGCCCGACGTGCCGTACGTCGTGCGCCACGCCCGGCCCGACGAGCGGGCCGACCTGGTCGCGGAGTGGCGGATCGAGGAACCCGCCTGGCACACCTTCTTCGCCCGCTCCCAGCTCACGTCGACCCTCAGGACGCGGATGCGTCTGGTCCCGGACGACCAGGAGGTGCGGGCGGTCGACGAGCAGTGGCAGGTCACCTGGGTCGGGGAGACGCCCAGGCTGGCCATCTCGCGCGAGTACTCGCGCGGGCAGGTCTCCGCGGTCAGCCGGCAGTGGACGTACGAGCGCGGGGACGACGGCCGGATGCACAAGACGGAGGTGTTCCGCTTCGATCCCGCGGAGCTCAAGGATCCGCTGCGCGCGGCGGTCCTCGGCGCGGGATGGACGTGGCGCGGCGTGGTCTTCAGACTGTGACGCCCTGACAGGTCCGAGGCGTCCGTCTCATTTGCCGACCGGCCTGCGCGCCGGGCAACCCATGGCCGAAGATGAGCAGGTCATGCACCAACCCGCCGCGCACCGTCCAGCGCCCCTGCCCGTCCTGCGGGCCGCGGTGTTCGCCGTCGTCGGCACGGTGCTGGGGGTGAGCGCCCACCATCTGGCCGCCGAGGGCGCCGTACCGTGGGCGCAGGGCTCGGCCGTGGCCGCCGCACTCTTCGCTCTGGGGCTGGTCGGCGTACGCCGTCCCCGGCGCATGCGAACGGTCGTGGCCTGCAGTGTCGTAGGCCAGTCCGGGCTGCACCTGTGGCTGACACTCGGCGCGCACGCACATCCGCCCGCTCACCAGCACGGTCACCACATGCGGGGCGCCCACTCGGCCTCGTACGACTCCGTGGCCATGGCGGCGGCCCACGCCGCGGCCGCCGTCCTCGTCGCGGTGCTGCTGCACCGCGCGGACGCGGCCTGCTGGACCCTCGCGCGTGGCGTGGCCGCGGTGCTCGACGCGGCGCGCGCCCATGTCGCCGCCGCGCGCACGTTGTTCACGCGGCCTCGGACCGCCGTGCGGCTCTGGCCGCCGGTTCTCGTGCCGAGGGAGACCGGATGGTCCGCGGCCACCGGTCCGGTGCTCGCGTATGCGGTGGTACGGCGCGGTCCTCCCGCGTCCGGGCCGGCCGAAGTCAACTGACCCCGCCGGGAAGCCTGTTCCGGCCGCCCCGGCGAACCCTCCTGCCTGGAGACACCCATGCCCCGCACCATCCGCCGCCTCGCCGTCGCCACCGCGGCCGCGGCAACCGCCGTCCTGCTCACCGCCGTTCCGGCCGCCGCCCATGTGGAGGTCGAGGCCGACGGCGCACAGGCGCTCGCCCAGGACGTCGAACTCACCTTCACCGCCGAGTCGGAGTCGGCCACCGCCGGCATCACCCAGCTCCGGGTGATCCTGCCCAAGGGCATCACCCCGTCCGACGTGACGTACGAGGACGGCCCCGGGGGCTGGAAGTTCGCCACCACAGACGACGGTTACACCGTCAAGGGCCCGGCCGTGAAGGTCGGTGGCGACGCCGAGCACTCGGTCGTCGTACGGCAGCTGCCCGACGCGAAGGAGCTGGTGTTCAAGACGCTCCAGACCTACAGCGACGGCAAGGTCGACCGCTGGATCGAACTGGGCGAGTCCGACGACGGGCACGGACACGGGCACGGCAACGAGGCCCCGGTCCTCGAACTGAAGGCGGCCGCGCCTGGCGCGACCACGGTCAGCCCCACCCCCAGCGCGTCGCCGACCCCGACCCCGACACCCACCGCCACAGAGACCGGCGTCTCCCCCACCCCGCAGGCCGCCGACACCGAGCAGGACGAGGACAGCGGTCTGTCCACGGGCGCGTGGATCGGTATCGCGGCGGCGGTTCTGCTCGTGGCCGGGGCGGTCGTTCTCGTCGTACGCCGACGGGGCGGCGCCCAGCAGTAGTCCGGCAGCACTCCCAAGGGCCTTCGCACCCACGGCAGTTCGCGGTGCGGGGGCCCTTCGTCAGAAGTTCTTGACGAGCAACGTCGCCAGCCACAGCGCGACCACCACCGCGGCGAGCACTCCGATCACCTGGACGGCCCGGACAGGAATCCTGCGCATCGCGTCCACCCTCTCCTCGACTCCTGACGCAGTCCTACCCCGGGCACTGGCCAGCGGCACGGTTCACCGCGACGATCCGAGGGAATCCCGACCAATCGGCGGTCAAGGAGAGCCCCTGTGAAGGCCATCGTCCAGAACGCCTACGGCTCCACCGACACACTGCACCTGCGGGACATCGACCGTCCCGTGCCCCGCGACGACGAGGTGCTCGTCGAGGTGCGGGCCGCCGGCGTCGACCCGAGCGTCTGGCACCTGATGACCGGACGGCCCTACATCGCCCGGCTCAGTCCTCAGCTCGGGCTGCGCCGCCCCGCCCACACCGTGCGCGGCTGGGACGCGGCCGGACGGGTCGAGGCCGTGGGCGCCCAGGTGACCGGCTTCAAGCCCGGCGACGAGGTCTTCGGCCAGTGCGACGGCTCCTTCGCCGAGTACGCGCGCGGCAAGGCCGAACAGCTGGCCGCCAAGCCGGCAAGCCTCTCCTTCGAGCAGGCCGCCGTCCTGCCCGTCTCCGGCGTAACCGCCCTCCAGGCCCTCGCCGTGGCGCGCCCCCGACCAGGGCAGAAGGTCCTCGTCATCGGCGCGTCGGGCGGGGTGGGGACGTACGCCGTCCAGCTCGCGGCGCACTACGGCGCCCAGGTCACCGGCGTCTGCGGCACCACCGCGGGCGACCTGGTCCGCTCGCTCGGCGCCACCGACGTCATCGACTACACCCAGGAGGACATCACCGACCGGCCCGTCCGCTACGACCTGATCGTCGACGCCGCCGGTAACCGCTCCCTGACCCGGCTGCGCCGTATCCTCGCCCCGCGCGGCACCGCCGTCTTCGTCGGCGGCGAGGACGCCGGCCCCCTGCTCGGCGGCCTGGACCGGTGGGTCCGCGGTCTGGTCCTCTCCGCCTTCGTGGGCCAGCGCCTGCGACCGGTGTTCGCCGCCACCCGGCAGCAGGACCTCCTCACGCTCAAGGCCCTCGTCGAGACGGGCGCGATCACTCCGGTCATCGACCGCGCCTACCCCCTGGCCGAGGCGGCCGACGCCGTACGCCACCTGGAGAAGGGGCATCCGCGGGGCAAGTTGGTCGTCACGGTCTGAGCGGCGTGCGGCTGCTCCGGCATCAGTCGGTGCGCGCGCCCTCCTGGCCTCCGGCGGATTCCACGCGGGCCAGCCAGGTCGTGAGGAGCGTTTCGAGGGTCCCGGCCTCGGTGGGTGTCAGCAGGTCCAGGAGCCGGCGTTCGTTGCGCATGTGCTCGGTGAAGGCCCGGTCGATCAGTTCGCGGCCGGGCCTGGTCAGGGCGACGATCCGGCCCCGCTGGTCGTCGTCGGCGCGTCGGCGGGTGACGAGTCCGGCGCGCTCCAGGCGGTCGATCCGCTTCGTCATCGCGCCGGTGGTGACCATGGTGTGGGCGGCGAGCTCACCGGGTGCCCGTTCGTAGGGCTCGCCGACGCGGCGCAGGGCGCACAGGACGTCGAACTCCCCCTCGCTCAGGCCGTAGTCGCCGTAGACGAGGCAGAGCTCCTCGGTGAGCCGGCCGGCCAGACGGTGCAGCCGGCCGATCACTCCTTGCGGGGTGACGTCGACGTCGGGCCGTTCACGACGCCAGTCGGCCTGGATGCGGGCCACGCGGTCGGGTTGTTCCATGCGGTCACAATACCTTCCCGGGAAGCTATATTGGCTTCCATGGAAGCCAATGCACGCTGGGTGGCGCTGACCGCGGTCGCGCCGGTGGCCTGGGGGACCAACTACTTCGTCACGCACGAGTACCTCCCCGCGGACAGCCCGCTGTACGGGGCCACTCTGCGGGCACTGCCCGCCGGGCTCGTCCTGCTCGCGCTGTGCCGGAAGCTGCCGCGCGGCGCGTGGTGGTGGCGGTCGGTGGTGCTGGGGCTGCTCAATGTGAGCGTGTTCTTCGTGCTCGTCTACGTCGCTTCCCAGTTGCTTCCGACGAGCATCGCCTCGACCGTCATGGCGATGTCCCCGCTGACGATGATGCTCATCGCCTGGCCCCTGGTCGCCGAGCGGCCCGGCCTCGCGCACCTGACCGGTGCGGCGGTCGGGCTCGGCGGGGTGTGCCTGATGCTGCTCACCGGGGAGGGCGGGGTGAACGTGCCGGGCGTCCTCGCCTCGGCGGGGGCGATGCTGGTGTCGGCCTTCGGCCACATCCTGACCAAGCGGTGGAACGCCGGTACGGACGTGCTCGCCTCCACCGCCTGGCAACTCACCGCCGGAGCGGTGTTCCTGCTGCCGGTCGCCGCGGCTGTGGAGGGGCCACCGCCCGCGCTCTCCCCGTCGGCACTCCTCGCCTTCGGCTACGTCTCCCTGGTCGCCACCGCGCTGGCCTTCACTGTCTGGTTCGCCGGACTGCGCCATCTGCCCGCGGCGACCGTGGGGCTGATCGGGCTGCTCAACCCGGTGACGGGTGTGCTGCTCGGCACGGCCGTCGCAGGCGAGGCGATGACGGGCCGGCAACTGTGCGGGCTGGCGCTCGTGCTGGCCGGCGTGGTCCTGGGACGGCCCGCGCGCACGGCTCGAAGGGACTCCCGTCCGCGAGCCCTCACGCCTCCCGCACCTGAGCCCTCCGCCTGCGATCGCCGGTGAAGCCGGTGCAAGGTTGAGGGGTGACCGAACGACGCTTCGACGTATGGGCGGCCGGGGACGCGTACGAGCGGTACATGGGCCGCTGGAGCCGACTCGTGGCCGACGCGTTCGTGGCATGGCTCCCCTGCCCGCCCCACGCACGATGGCTGGACATCGGATGCGGCTCGGGCGCCCTGACCTCCACGGTGGCGGTCCGCTGCCGCCCCCGGACACTGCTCGGGCTGGACGGGTCCGCCGGGTTCGTGCCCACGGCCCGCGCCTCGACCCCCGAACCGGCACGTTTCGCGGTAGCGGACGCCCAGGCCCTGCCGGTGCGGGACGCGGTCTTCGACGTGGCCGTCAGCGGACTGGTCCTCAACTTCCTCGCCACGCCCGGCGTCGCGCTCGCCGAGGCGACACGCGCGGTGCGGCCCGGCGGCCTGGTCGCCGCCTATGTGTGGGACTACGCCGAGGGCATGGAGTTCCTGCGCCACTTCTGGAGTGCGGCGACAACCGTGGATCCATCGGCGGCCGCCCACGACGAGAGCCGCCGCTTCCCGCTCTGCGGTCCCACCGCACTGCGCGATCTGTGGGACAAGGCCGGGCTGACCCGGGTGACGGTCGCACCGATCGACATCACCACCCTCTTCCCCCACTTCGACGACCTGTGGTCCCCGTTCCTGTCCGGCCAGGGGCCCGCCCCCGGTTACGTCGCCACCCTCTCACCGGCCACCCGGGAACGGCTGCGCCAGACACTGCGCGACCGAGTGCCGGCGGGGGCCGACGGCACGATCGCCCTGAAAGCCCGCGCGTGGGCCGTACGGGGAGCAAGCAGGATCACTGACAGCCCCCGGTAGTGTCCGCCCGGTGAATCTGAACCTCTCCGGCAAGGTACCCAAAGGACTGACCCTGCGGGCCCGCGATTTCATCGGCACCCACTGCGTCAAGGTCGACGTCCAACCGAGGGAGCAACACCGCCAGGCGTGGCTCGAGCTCGGCATCCCCGCGGAGGAGATAGACCGCGTCGTGGCGTCGGCGTTGATCTACTCCGGCCTCGACGAGTGGGGCCTGAGAGGGGTGTCGACGACGACCAAGGGTGAGCGCCCCGACCCTTGTCCCATATACCCTCCCGGGGTATGTTCCGCCCAGAGGAACTCCCCACGGCACAAGGAGGGTGAACGCCATGTCCGAGAACCCTGCCGGCGTCGAAGGCTTCGCCGAGGACGGGTACGACGAGGTGCGGCGGGTCTTTCAGCAGCTCGTGGACGACGGGGCGGAGACCGGGGCCGGGCTGTCGGTCTGGCGGGACGGGCGGGAGGTGGCGCGGCTGAGCGCGGGGTGGGCCGATGCCGGGCGGAGCCGGCCGTGGCGGGCTGACACGCTGGTCATGCCGTACTCGCTGTCGAAGACCTTCGTCACGCTCGCGGCGCTGGTGGCGGTGCGCGAGGGCGTGGTGGCGCTGGACGAGCCCGTCGGCACGTACTGGAAGGCGTACGGGAGCAACGGCAAGGAGGCGACCACCCTCCGCCAGATCCTCACCCACCGGGCGGGCCTGCCGCGCTTCCCCGCCGGGGCCGCGGACCTCGACCTGCTGGACGACGCCGGGCTGCGGGACAGCCTGGCGCGGGCGGCACCGGAGTACGTCCCGGGCACCTCGCTCGGCGAACACGCCCTGACGTACGGCCATCTCGTCGACGGCATCCTGCGCGCGGCCGCCGACACCACGCTCGGGGCGATGTTCAACGACGTCGTGCGGCCGGCACTGGACCTCGACGCCTGGTTCGGCGTACCGGACGAAGCGTTGGACCGCGTCGCCGACCTCGAGTACGCGCACCCCGACTGGCCGGAGCAACTGCCCGCCGCGCCCTGGCTGCGGATCCCCCACGGTGCCCTGGACACGGAGCGGACCAACTCCCGGGCCTGGCGCCAGTCGGTGTTCGGCGCGGCCAACCTCCAGACGACGGCCACCTCGACGGCGGCCTTCTTCTCCCGCCTCACCGACGACGACGGACCCGTACGTCAACTCCTGGGCCCGCGGCTGCACTCAGAGCTCCTCACCTCCCAGGTCACCGGCCACGACGAAGTGTTCGGCACCCGCATCACCTGGACGCTCGGCCTCATCCGGGACAAGGGGAAGATCGCCAAGGGCGGCATCGGCGGTTCCGCCGCGTGGTGGTCACTGCGGCACGGACATGCCTGCGCGTACCTGACCCGCCGTCTGGACGACCACGCGCGCGCCGCGCAGATCGCCACGGCCCTGGGGGACGACCTGACCGTCGTGGGCGAGGACTGAGCGGGTCCCGCTCCGAAGGGCGCCCGTTCTAGTGGAGCTCGACCGTGGCGCCACGGCGTTCGAGGAGTTGGACGATCGCCTCGAAGTAGGTGAGCCCCTCCCCGGACACGTCGCCGGCGAAGGCCTGCCGTGCGATGTGGGAGTCGTGCCAGATCAGGGTGAAGGGCGCGGCTATGCCGAAGCCACCGCCCAGGCAGTCCCTGAACGCGTTCCACTCCCGCCCGAAGTAGCGGCCCGGACCCACCAGCGCCTCGGCCATCGCACAGTGCAGGCCCGGCTCGTCGGTGACGAACCTGCCGTCGAGACGGTGGACGCCACCGGAGCGGTCGGGGCGCCGCTCGCCGACACCGGAGGCCGTGAGTTCGAGCCACTCGTACCGGCCCTCGGCCGTGTACGGAGCCCATTGATCACGGACCGACGGGACTCCCCGGTACCAGGTCTCCCAGATCGGACGGGCCACCAGCGGGCGCTGGTCGCCGCCGTCGGTGAGCGTGATGTCGAGGAGGTCGGTGCCGAGCACGGACGGGCGCGCCTTCTCGATACGCAGATGGACGTCGTGGCGGTGCATCACCCGGCCGTGGCGGTCCAGCGCCCACAGCCCCACCCTGTCCCTGTCCCTGTCCCCCTTACGCCGTCGACTCAGCACCGTACGCAGCGGCTCGGCGGGCTCGCAGCCGACGAGGTGCATCGGCACCGGCCCCCGGCCGCAGCGGGAGGCGAACAGCCCCTCCACGTCCAGGCACTGCCCGGCGGGCGTGGTACCCGCGGTGGTCCCCGCGAACACCTTGAACACCGGCTGGGCCGGCCGCGTGTGCTCCCAGGCGTGTTCCTCTTCGACGCCCGCGCCCACGACGACATCCACCAGTGCCGGATCGCTCCGGTGGGGCCGGTGTGCCAGGACGACGGTGTCGACCAGGGTCCACCACTGCAGCGGCTGTTCCTCGTCCCGGACCTCGACGCACAGGTCACCCAGCAGCCCGGTGCCCGTGCCGTCCGACAACAAGGCGTCCCGCAAGGGGCCTTCGGGCGTGCAGCCCCGCAGCGTCAGTACCTCACGCGGCGGCGGTACCTTGTCGACGAACAGGCCCTCGACACCGGCACACCGTCCCCAGTACCGCTCCTCGCCGTCCGCGTCCTCCTGAACCAGCAGAAACCTGACCGGGACATCCCGCTCCCAGACCGCATGCTCCTCGCCCCGCACCCATCCCCCACACTCGAACCACCCGCGCCCGAGCCGCACTTGGGATCAGGTCACCCGAAGCGTGTCACCCGAGCGCGGTTCACGCCTCTCGATTCATGTCCGGTACCGGCGGCGGCGAGCAGGTGGCCGAGGCCGCGCTCCGGTAGATCCCTGAGGCCTGGGCCACGACTGCCGGCAGCTACCTCGTGTTCGTCGGAGACCGAGGGGTCTCACTCAAACGTCGCCGAGAAACCCCGGATCGGCTGGACCCAGCTGCCGGGCGAAGTCGGCGGCCACTCCGAGGACTTCGCGCATCGGCACGGCCCGCCAGCTGTTCGCGGCGGGATCGGCGTGGGCCTCCTCGGTCCACAGGAACGGGACCACGCTGATGCCCTGCGAGAGATCCAGCGCGGCGGCCTCCTCGCGCCAGCCGGGCCGGCGCAGCCCGTCGTAGAACGTCTCCAGGCGGCCGGACAACAGCCAGTGCACCCATGAGGAGTGGCCCATGTCCATCGCCTCCCACGCCAGGGTGTCGGGCGCGAAGTAGGTCATCCGGCCCGGGGAACCGGGGCGTCCGGACGCGGCGGGATCATGGCCGTTCAGGGCGAACACGCCTCCCAGCGCGTCCTGTGCCACGACGAGTCCGGCCTCGGGAGACCAGTCCGGGTCGAACGCGTCGGGGAAGCGATTGACCTGGGCCAGGCTCGGCAGGCCGCCGCTCGCCTCGGAGCCGCCACCGAAGACCCGTACCCATCCGTCGTCGAGGACCAGTCCGCCGCAGTTCCAGGCCAGGGCGCCGAGCGTGGAGCGTGCGGTGACCTGCATCTGCAGCACGCTCCGACGCCCCTCGGCCGAGTCGGCGGCGAGCACCCGCACCGGGACGGCGCCGGCCGCGAACGCCTCCTGGAGTTCCGGCCAGGCCGGGTCGTCCACCTGGGTCAACTCGTCGATCTCCCGCATCCGAGCATGATCGCAGACCCCTGGAGACGGCCGGCCTAGGGGGCCGCCTCCTCCAGGTCGGCGACCGTGCCCGACATGATCGTCCGGACGTGCTCGGTGATGTGCTCCACCGGCCAGTCCCACCACGCCACCGCCAGCAGCCGGGCGATGTCCTCGTCGCTGTAGCGGGTGCGGATGAGGCGGGCCGGGTTGCCGCCGACGATCCCGTAGTCGGGGACGTCGGAGGTGACCACCGAACCGGTGCCGATGATGGCGCCGTGACCGATCCGTACGCCCGGCATCACCGTCGTGCCGTGGCCGAACCAGACGTCGTTGCCCACGACCGTGTCACCCCTGTTCGGCAGTCCGGTGAGGAGGTCGAAGTGCTCGGACCAGGAGCCGCCCATGGTCGGGAAGGGAAACGTCGAGGGGCCGTCCATACGGTGGTTGGCACCGTTCATGATGAACCGCACCCCCGTGCCCAGCGCGCAGAACCTGCCGATCACCAGCTTCTCCGGCCCGTAGTGGTACAGCACGTTCCGCGTCTCGAAGGCGGTCGCGTCCTTCGGGTCGTCGTAGTACGAGA
Organism: Streptomyces sp. WM6386; assembly: GCF_000972385.1. GTDB lineage: Bacteria > Actinomycetota > Actinomycetes > Streptomycetales > Streptomycetaceae > Streptomyces. The sequence goes on along the minus strand of NZ_JXTE01000013.1, from coordinate 123,171 downwards.
ACTCCCCCACCTCGATGAGCGGCGACTTCACCAACGGCTTGAGCAGCACCACACGCGGCTGCTCGGGCATCGGATGAAGCACCGTGGGGTCGGCGGGTACGGGCATGGTGGCGATTCCTTGCTGATCCGGGTACGGGGGTCCGGAGCCACGATCGCAGTGCGCCGGGCCCGGCAACACCGGATTACAGGGAGTCGGCGTCGGCCTTGACGACGTACACCTCCCAGGGCTCCTGGCCGGGGCCGCGGACCCAGACCTTGTCCTGGAGGGCGTAGCAGCAGGTGGTGTCGTTCTCGACGTCGGTGGTCAGGCCGGCATCGCTCAGGCGGGTGGTGGCGGCGTGGACGGCCTCGGCGCTGTCGGCCTCGACGCCGAGATGGTCCATGCGGGTCGCCTCGCCCTCCGCTCCCTCGATCAGGACGAGTTTGAGCGGTGGCTCGGCGATGGCGAAGTTGGCGTAGCCGTCCCGGAGTTTGGCGGGTTCGGTGCCGAAGAGCTTGCTGTAGAAGGCGATGGACGCGTCGAGATCCGGGACGCGCAGGGCGAGCTGTACGCGGGTTGTCATGGCGAACCTCCTGGTGGGGGTGCGGGGTTCAGCAGCCGCCGGACGGGGAGGCCGGGGCGGCGGTGCCGATCTGGAGCGTGGTGGGGGCGGCGCAGCATCCGCCGCCGGCCGGCTCGGTGTTCTCCGGCTCTTCGAACAGGCCCGCGCCGCCGCAGACTCCGGTCTCCGGCAGGGTCAACTCGACGCGCTCGGCGGCCTCTTGGTCACCGGCGATCGCCGCGGTGATGGAACGGACCTGCTCGTAGCCGGTCATGGCGAGGAAGGTGGGGGCGCGGCCGTAGGACTTCATGCCGACCAGGTAGACGTCCCGCTCGGGGTGGGAGAGCTCGTTCACGCCGTGCGGGTAGACCGTGCCGCAGGAGTGCACGTTGGGGTCGATCAGCGGGGCCAGGGCTGTCGGGGCCTGGAGGCGCTCGTCCAGGCCGAGGCGGAGCTCGGAGAGGAAGGAGAGGTCCGGGCGGAAGCCGGTGAGGACGATGATCTCGTCGATGGGGTCCGTGCGGCGGCCGTCGTCGGACTCGAGGACCAGTCGGTCGCCGTCGCAGGAGACGGCCCGCGTGCGGAACCCGGTGATCGCGCTCGCGTGACCGGCCTCGACGGCCGCCTTCGCACGCAGGCCCAGCGCGCCACGCGCGGGCAGCTGGTCCGCCTCGCCGCCGCCGTATGTGCTCGCGCCGATGCCCCGGCGCAGGACCCACACCGCATGCGTGCCGGGGGTGTCGGCGGCCAGGTCGGCGAGGAGGGCGAGGGCGGTGAACGCGGAGGCTCCGGAGCCGATCACGGCGGTGCGCCTGCCCGCGTAACGGGCGCGTACGGCCGGGTCGTCGAAGTCGGGGACACGGTAGGAGACGCGGTCGGTGGCCGCCTTCTCCCCGAGCGCGGCCAGGCCGTCCGCGCCCATCGGGCTCGGCGTCGACCAGGTACCGGACGCGTCGATGACGGCGCGGGCGGTGAGGCGTTCCTCGCGGCCGTCCGAGGTCTCGATGTGCACGGTGAAGGGCTGCTCGTCGCGGCCCGGGTCGACGATGCGGTCACGGCCGGCGCGGGCGACGCCGGTCACCCGGGCGCCGTAGCGGACCGCGTCTGCGAGGAGGTCGGCGAGCGGCTGGAGGTACCGCTCGGCCCAGTCGCCGCCGGTCGGATAGGCGGTGGCGTCGGGGCGGATCCAGCCGGTCGGGGCCAGCAGCTTCTCCGCGGCCGGGTCGACGAGCTCGCCCCAGGTGGAGAACAGACGGACGTGCGACCACTCCCGCACGGCGCTGCCCGCGGTCGGGCCGGCCTCCAGGACCAGGGGGTCGAGGCCGCGCTCGATCAGGTGGGCGGCGGCGGCCAGGCCGATCGGTCCGGCGCCGATGACCACGACGGGCAGACGGTCGATGGTGGAGGCGTTCACGGGCGATCCCCTTTGTTTCGATGTTCATCGATACAGAAGCCAGCTTGGCCCCTGATTCGACAAGTGTCAACATAGATGCATGTCGAACACCGAGGTGCTGCCCCTGCTCGAACCCGACACCGCGGCACCGTGCTGCCCGCCCCTGACCGAGCGGCCCCTGACCGCCGAGGAGGCCGAGCGGACCGCCGCGATGTTCAAGGCGCTCGGCGACCCGGTGCGGCTGCGGCTGTTCTCGCTGATCGCCTCGCACGAGGGGGGCGAGGCATGCGTGTGCGACATCTCCGACGTCGGAGTCTCCCAGCCGACCGTCTCCCACCATCTGAAGAAGCTCAAGGAGGCGGGCCTGCTCACCTCTGAGCGGCGCGGCACCTGGGTGTACTACCGGGTCGAGCCGTCCGTGGTCGCCACGATGGGACAGATGCTGCGCACCTTCGGGTGACTACTCGAAGGACCGCCCGCGTACGAAGATCAGCGCCACCAGGGCCAGTCCGAGCACCCCGCCGACGAGTTGGGCACCGATGAATCCCGGCACCGAGCCCGGCGCGATGCCCGCGAACGTGTCGCTGAAGGTACGGCCGACCGTCACCGCCGGGTTGGCGAAGGACGTGGAGGACGTGAACCAGTAGGCCGCGCCGATGTACGAGGCCACGGCCACCGGCGCGAAGCGCAGACGGTCCGTGCGGGCGAGGCCGAAGATCAGCAGGATCAGGCCGGTGGTCGCCACCACTTCGCCCAGCAGCAGATGGCCGGCCGAGCGGTCGTGCGTGGACCACTTCACCAGCGGCTCGCCGAACATCGCGTCCGCCAGGACCGCGCCCGCTGTGGCGCCGGCCATCTGCGCGGGGACGTACACCGCGACCTCACGGATCCCGAGACCGTCACCGCCGCGTCGCCCCGTCCACCACTCGGCCAGCGTGACCACCGGGTTGAAGTGCGCCCCGGAGACCGGGCCGAGCAGCAGGATCAGGATGCCGAGGCCGAAGACGGTGGCGAGGGAGTTGGCGAGGAGCTGGACACCGACGTCCCGTGTCAGCCCGGTCGCCTGGATGCCGGAGCCGACCACGATCGCCACCAGTGCGGCGGTGCCGAGCAGTTCGGCCGCCGCCCGGGCGGTCAGGGGTGCGGGCCGCGGGGTCGCGGTCAGGTCCGACCGCGCCGCGGCCGTGGCGTCGGTGACGGTCAACGGGACTCCTCACAAAGGTCTTCGGGGATCACGGACAGGACCGCTTGACGTTGTTCTCCGCGGTGGCGCGCGCGAGCTCCGCCAACTCGGCGAACCCGCCCGCGAGCGAGGCGATGACCTCCGGCGTGAGCCGGTAGTAGGTGAAGCGGCCGCACGGTTCCGTCTCCACCACACCCGCCTCTCTCAGCACCTTCAGATGGTTGGAGAGGTTGGTCTGCTTCGCCCCTGTCTCCTCGATCAGATGCGTGGTGCAGAGCGTCTCGCGGGCCAGCAGGGTGATGATCCGCAGGCGGAGCGGGTCGGCCAGCACCCGCATCAGATCAGCGTCGACTGATGTCAGCATGGGCTGATACTTTCACATCATGTCCGACACCCCGCTCGCCTCCGTGCTCTTCGTCTGCGTCCACAACGCCGGCCGCTCCCAGATGGCCGCCGGATTCCTGACCCACCTCGCGGGCGACCGGATCGAGGTCCGCTCCGCCGGCTCCGTCCCCGGCGACCAGGTCAACCCGTCCGCGGTCGAGGCGATGAAGGAGATCGGCGTCGACATCTCGGCGGCCCGGCCGAAGATCCTGACCACCGAGGCCGTCCAGGCGTCCGACTACGTCATCACCATGGGCTGCGGCGACGCCTGCCCGGTCTTCCCCGGCAAGAAGTACCTCGACTGGACCCTGGAGGACCCGGCGGGCAAGGGCGTCGAGGCCGTCCGGCCGATCCGGGACGAGATCAGGAGCCGTATCGAGGCACTGGTCGCCGAGATCGACGGCCGGCGGGACGCGACGCCGTAACCGTTCGCGACACCCCCCGCCGATTCACTGCGCCCAGTGCGGCGACCAGGTCTCCGCGTCGAGACGGCCCGGCCCCGCACTGTCGAGGTAGGTACGGAGCCTCTCGAGGGCGGGGTGGGGGTTGTCCGACCGCCAGAGCAGTGAGTGCGGGTACACCGGCATCGGGTCGCGCAGTGTGATGCGGCGCAGGTCCTGGTCGGTGGGCCAGACCATGCGGGTCTGTTCGCCGACCAGCGTGGCCAGCCGCGGGGAGTCGGCGATCGTGTCCAGGAGCGGATCGGTGCCGAAGTCGGGTCCGGTCGCCTCGATGGTGAGGCCGAACTCCGTGGCGAACTCGTCGTAGTACGCCGCCCATTCGGTGTCGGCGACCAGGCCCGGCATCCAGATCCGGTGCCCGGCGAGCTGGGCCGGGGTGACCGCGCGGGCCGTGGACAGGGCGTGCCGCGGCCCGGTCAGCAGCTGGACGGGCTCGTCGTACACCCGCGCCGCGGCGATGCCGTCGGGGAGCCGGCGGGCGGGGACGGTGACGGCGCGGAAGGAGGCGTCGATCGTGCCGGAGCGGATGGCGGCCAGCGCCTCCCTGGCATCGAAGAGGGTCACCACATCGAGTTCGACCTCGGGACACGCGCGATGGAAGCCGCGCAGCAGTGCGGCCGGGCCCAGCCGGCGGCCGATCACGTCCACGCGCAGGGCACGGGAGCCGGGCCGTACGGAGGCCATGGCCCGCTCCGCGGTGTCGAGAAGCGCCCGGGCGTGCGGCAGGAACGCCTGACCGTCGATGGTGAGCCGCACCCCTCGCGGAGTGCGCGTGAACAGTCGTACGGCGAGCTCCTTCTCCAGCGCGGCGACGCGCTTGGAGACCGCCTGCTGGGTGACCGCCAGGGTCGTGGCGGCGTCCTGCAGCCGTCCCGTCTCCGCGGCCGTCACGAACGTCCGCACGGCATCGAGGTCCATGGCGCCATCGTAGAGCCACAACCCCTGGTTGTGTCCGAGCCGCTCGGGGGTTGTTTGATCTCTGGATCCGTGGACCGCTTGGATGTCCGTGGATCAGGGAGAGAGGCGGCGGCATGGGGCGGTCCTTCGGGTGGTTGTGGGCGGCGTACGGCGTCAGTGCGCTGGGCACCGCGCTGGCCCTTCACGCCTTTCCGCTGATCGCGATCCTCGTGCTGCACGCAGGTCCGGCCCAGGTGTCGGCGCTGGCGGCGGCGGGGCTCGCGGTCGGGGCGGTGGTTGCGGTGCCGCTCGGGCCGTGGGTGGAGTTCCGCCGTAAGCGGCCGGTGATGATGGCCATGGATCTGGCCCGGTGCGCACTGCTGCTGAGCGTCCCTGTCGCGTACGCCTTCGATCGACTGGGCTTCGCACAACTTCTGGTTGTGTCAGTGCTTGTCGCCGCGGCCGACATCACCTTCACCGCCGCGTCCGGCGCCTGTCTCAAGGCCCTGGTGCCGCAGGGGGATCTGCTGACCGCCAACGGACGGTTCGAGGCCACGATGTGGACCACCACCATGATCGGGCCACCCCTCGGCGGCGCGGCGATCGGACTGCTCGGCCCCGTGGTGACCGTCGTCGCCGACGCCGTCAGCTATCTGCTCTCGGCGGTCGGAATCCGCGCCATGGGCGGGAAGAAGGAGAGCCGCCCGGTACGGCCCGAGAAGGGAATCCGGCTCAGGAGCCGTGACCTGCTCGACGGCTGGCGCTTCATCCTCACCGATCCGGTGCTGCGCCCGCTGTTCCTCAACGCCGTCCTCGTCAACGGGCTGATCATGGTGGCCGCCCCGCTGCTCTCCGTCCTCATGCTCGGCGGCCTCCATTTCGCGCCCTGGCAGTACAGCCTCGCCTTCGCGGTGCCGTGCGTCGGCGGACTGATCGGCGCACGTCTGTCCCGGCGGCTCGTCGCACGGTTCGGCCGGCACGAGGTGCTCGTCACCGCCGGAACCCTGCGGGTGTGCTGGCCGCTGGGGCTGGCCTTCGTCGGTCCCGGTGTACCCGGACTCCTGCTGGTCATGGTCGTCGAACTCGGACTCATCACCTGCATCGGCGTCTTCAACCCGGTCCTGGCCACCTACCGGCTCGAACACACCCCGCCCGACCGTGTCGCCCGCACGCTGTCCGCCTGGTCCATCAGTGCCAAACTGACCATCGCCGCCCTGACCGCGCTCTGGGGCCTGCTGGCCGGCCTCACCACCACCCGCACCGCCATCGCCGTGGCCGGACTCCTCCTCCTCGCCACACCGCTCCTGCTCGGCAGACGTGCGCTGCCGTCGGCCTGACACGGCAGCGGATCACCTCCGGGGCGCACGCACGGCCGAGCGCACGGCCCCGGCCCTGCCCGGAGGACCCGCTCCTCACAGTCGTACGACGAGCAGGGCCGTGTCGTCCGTGGCCCCCTCCGGCGGGAGGAGTTCCCGCAGGACCGCGTCCGCCAGCGTCTCCGGATCGGCGTCCCGGTGACGGGTGAGGGAGTCCGCCAGGCGTTCCAGACCGATCTCGATGTCCTCGCGGCGGCGTTCCACCAGGCCGTCGGTGTAGAGCACCAGAGTGGCACCGTCGGCGAAGGCGGTCGTCGCCTGCGGTCGCGGGACCGGGTCGGGGCTGGCGTCCAGCGGCGGGTCCGTGGCCGCGTCGAGGAACTCGACCTTGCCGTCGGCGTGGACCAGGACCGGCGGAGGATGCCCCGCACTGCTGTAGGTGACGGTGCGGGCGTCGAAGTCGATGAACGTGATGACCACCGTGGCGGACTCCGCGCCGGCCACCACATGTGCGTAGCGGCCCAGGACGTCGAGGGCCTGCGCGGGGCCCTCGGCCACCCGCGAGGCGGCGCTCAGCGCGCTGCGCAGCTGACCCATCGCGCAGGCCGCCGCCAGTCCGTGGCCGACGACGTCACCGACCGCGACACCGATACGGTCGCCGCCGACCAGATCCACGAGGTCGTACCAGTCGCCGCACACGTTCAGCGCACCGATCGCGGGCCGGTAGCGGACAGCCACCCGGTGGTCCCCCTTCAGCCGGGGCGTCGGCAGCATGGCCTCCTGAAGCGCCAGCGCGACCTCGCGCTCGCGGGCGTGGGCCTTTCTCAGGCGCTCGTTGACCTCCTGCAACTCCCGGGCACGGATGTACAGTTCGGCCTCCAGCGCGCGAGCCCGGGTGCCGACGGGTCCGCCGCGGTCGCGGATGAACTCGGTGACCTCCTCCACCCGGTGCACAAGGAGGACGACCTCGCCGTCGGGGCCCAGCACGGGGGCGTTGACCGGGCTCCAGTAGTGCTCCTCCCAGCGCCCCGGCAGCTCCAGCGACCGGACGTCGTAGCGCTGCACGGCCATGGTGTCGCGCTCGCCGGTGGTCAGGACGCGCTGCAGGGAGGCGGCCAGATTGCGCATGCCGGAGGCGGCCGGGTCCTCCGGGTTGTCCGGGAAGACGTCGAAGAGGTAGTGGCCGACCAGCTGCTCCCGGCTGCGGCCGGACATACGGACGAACTCCTCGTTGGCGTCCGCGTACACCAGCTCGGGGGTCAGGACCGCCACCATGCCGGGCAGGGCCTGGAACACCGCTGCGTAGTCGATCCCCGCGTCCGCCATGGCACTGCCGCCTCACTGCCGATATCGCATCACTTTCCACGATATGAGCCGTGAGCTGCCGGCGGGCGGTTCTCGCGGACCGCGGGTGCCGGTAATTCGGTTGCCCCGGCCCTGTCCCCACGGGCTAGATTCCGCGCATGGCAGACATTCGGGGCTCGTACGACGATCTGTTCACCGCCGTGCCGAACGCACTGGCCGGTTTCCTCGACGCCGGGGACGTGGGTGGTTCGGCCGCGGTCTTCGTGGGCGGTGAGCCCGTGGTGGACGTCTGGGGCGGCTTCGCGGACGCCGGCCGCACGGTGCCGTGGGAGCGGGACACCGTCACCAACGTCTGGTCGGTCACCAAGACGATGACGGCGCTGTCCGCGCTGGTGCTGGCGGACCGGGGCGATCTCGACGTGGACGCGCCGGTCGCCCGGTACTGGCCGGAGTTCGCCGCGGCGGGCAAGGAGAAGGTGCTCGTACGGCATCTGCTCTCGCACACCGCGGGTCTGCCGGACTACGACGGGCCGGTGGAGGAGCTGTACGACTGGGCGGCGGTCACGGCGCGGCTGGCCGCGCTGGCGCCGCAGTGGGAGCCCGGGACCGCGGCCGGGTACCACTCGCTGACGCAGGGGTTCCTCGTCGGCGAGGTCGTCCGCCGGATCACGGGCCGGACGCCGGGCGCGTTCTTCGCCGAAGAGGTGGCCGGGCCGCTCGGCGCCGACTTCCGGATGGGGTTGTCCGCCGAGCACGACCACCGTGTCGCGCTCGCCGTTGCGCCGCCCGGTCAGGACGAGGACTACGTCGCCGGGGCCGCGGGCCAGGACCCGACCCCCTCCACGGCGACCGGGATCCGCCTCCGGGACGGCAACAGCGTGTCCTGGCGCCGGTCCCAGATCCCCGCGGCGAGCGGCTTCGGCAACGCCCGCTCGGTCGCCCTCGTCCAGTCGGCGATGGCCTGCGCGGGCACGGTGGGCAGCGCCCGGCTGCTGTCCCCGGCGGGCTGCGCACGGGCCTGGGAGGAGCAGTACAGCGGCGAGGACCGCATCCTGGGCATGCCGGTGAGCTGGGGCCTCGGCTACGGCCGCTTCGGCACCACGTACGGCTGGGGCGGCTGGGGCGGCTCACTCGTCATGATCGACCCGGACGCCCGTATGACCGTGGCGTACGTGACGAACCAGATGCGCGAGCCGGGGGCGGACCAGCGGGGCCTGGAACTGGTGATGGCGGCCTACGAGGGGCTGCAGGGGCTCGCCGGCTGAGCCCTGCGCCCTGCGCCCGGGTCTTCGTACCACCCGACCGTGGGGGGCACCCGGCCCCCCGCCCGGCTTCCGTCACATCTGCCCCACCCGGATGCGCCGCAGGCACCTCGTGGCGCATTCTTGCTGTGTCGCCCGTGGGGCGGCGCAGGGACGAGGCAGGCCGATGACTGGGAGCGGCGAGGACGCGCACCGGACGCCGGGACGGCTGGCCGCGCTGCTGATCGACGCCTCGACGGAGGCGATCGGCGCGGGCGGTGGTCACGCCGGCGGCGTCTACCTGCGTTCGAGCACCCCCGGGATGCTGCGCCTCGCGGTGCTCGCCGGGCTCCCGGGACCCTTGTTCCGGCCATGGTGGCGGCTGCACGCCGACCGTCCGTTCCCCGTCGCGGACGCCTACCGGCTCGGGGTGCAGGTCGTGCTGCCGAACGCCACGGAGACCATGCGCCGTTACCCCCAGTTCGCGGCCGGTCTGCCGTTCCAGTTCGGATCGCTGTACGTACCGGTCGTGGGCACGTCCACGACCTTCGGCGTACTGACCGTGCTGCGCCCTACCGCCGCGGACGCCACCGAGGTGCTGGCCGAGCGGGAACGGGTGGCGCGGGTGGCTGAGGTTCTGGCCCGCCGTCTGGAGGATCTGCGGGACACCGACCCGGTCGCCTGGGACGGTGAGCCGATGTGCGTGCGGCCGCCGACCGCGCATGCATCGGCGGGACGGCTCGGACGGTTCGCCTGGGATCCGGCGACCGGTGTGGTCACCGCGGACGCGCATCTGCATGCCCTGCTGGGCGTGGCCCCCACGGAGTTCGGCGGCACGGTCGAGGCGCTGGCCCGCGCCGTGGCCCCCGACGACACCCAGCATGTGCTCGCCGCACTGCGGGAGACCGCCGCGAGCACCCCGTCGCTGCCGCTGTATGTGCGGGCCGCGGACGGCGGGCTGCGGCTCATGGAGTTCTGGACCCCCGAGACCTCCTCAACCGCGTCCGGCGCTCGGCCCGTCAGGGGTTTCGTCCTCGATCCCGGCCCCGGTTCGGCGGCCGACGCCGCCGCCGATCTGCTGCCGGAGGGCGTGTTCTGCCTGGACCGGCTGGGGCTGGTCACCTACGCGAATCCCCGCGCCGCACAGCTGCTGCGCCGGCCGCGGGACGTACTCCTGGGCCACCCGCTGTGGGACGGCGTGCCCTGGCTGGCCCAGCCGGACTTCGAGGACCATCTGCGCAGCGCCCTGCTGTCGCCCGAGCCGGTGCATCTCCATGTGCGGCGGCCACCCGACGTGGACGACGCCTACGAGGGCGACTGGCTCGCACTGTCGGTCTACCCCGGTCCGGACGTGCTGACCTGCACGGTTCAGCCGACGAGCCGGATGCCGGACTCCGCCGACACCTTCGAGGCCGCCAAGACGGGTACGTCGTCGCTGGCGCCGCTGTACCGCCCGATCGTGCTGGCCATCGCGCTGACCGAGGCGGTCACCGCCCGTCAGGTGTCGGCCGTGGTCATGAAGGAGCTGCTGCCCGTGTTCGGGGGTCGCCGGCTGGCGATCTACCTCCTCCAGGACCGGCATCTGTACCTGGCGTGGGAGTCCGGCTTCCCGCCGGGCTTCCTCGCGCCGTTCGACGGCGTGGGGCTCGACACGCATCTGCCCGGCGTGGAGACGCTCACCACCGGCAAGCCCCTGTTCTTCGACTCGATGCAGCAACTCACCGACGCCTACCCGGGCATCCCGCTGGACGCGACGGAGGGCGCCCGTGCCTTCCTGCCGCTGATCGCCTCGGGGCGTCCGGTCGGCTCCTGCATCCTGGGCTTCGACCGCCCCCGGACCTTCACCGGCGAGGAACGCTCGGTCCTCACCGCGCTCACCGGGCTGATCGCCCACGCGATGGACAAGGCACGGCGCTACGAGAGCGAGGCCGCACTCGCCCGCGGTCTCCAACAGGCGCTGCTCCCCCGCCGTCTGACGGACCATCCGCTGGTGGAGACGGCGGGCCGCTATCTGCCCGGCACCCAGGGCATGGAGGTGGGCGGGGACTGGTACGACGTCGTCGAGGCGGGCGACGGTCTGGCCCTGGTCATCGGGGACGTCCAGGGACACGGCGTGCAGGCCGCCGCGACGATGGGCCAACTGCGCAGCGCGGTGCGGGCGTTCGCGCTCGGCGACCGGCCGCCCGACGAGGTGATGAGCGGCACGAACCATCTCCTCATCGACCTCGACCCCGGTCAGTTCGCCAGTTGCTGCTACATCCGTCTGGACCCGGTCACCGGGCTCGCCCGGGTGGCCCGCGCGGGACACCCACCGCCCCTGCTGCGCAACCCCGACGGCAGCACCCGCGTCCTCGACCTGCCCGGCGGCGTCGTGCTCGGGGTGGACCCGGGCGCCCGTTACCCGGTCACGGAGTTGCGGATCGAGCCGGGCGCCGTCCTGGCGCTCTACACCGACGGTCTGGTCGAGCGGCCGGGCATCGACATCGACGACGGCATCAGCGCGCTGCGCGTGGCCCTCGCCCGCGCCGGAGCCCCCACGGCACGTCTGGCGGGTGTGGCCGACTGGCTCACCGCGGCGGCCCGGCACGCCGCCGACCGGCCCGACGACATCGCTCTGTTGCTCGCCACCCGGAGGCGACAGCGGTGAGGCGCCGTAGCGGTTCTGTCACGGTGTGTGACGCCTCTCGCCTCATGGGGCCGTGCAGTGTAGACATGGCACATGGCCCGACTCTCGCAGCGTGACGCAGGCCGGTCGCGGCGCGGGCGAGTCGCCGAAGCCCGGTCGGCGCTGGGCGGACGCAGCGTAGCCGGACAGGTGTTCGTATCGCAGGTCGTGATCGTACTGCTGCTGGTCGTGGCCGCGGTGGTGGCGCTGGTGCTGCAGGTGCGGCACGACAGCACGACCGAGGCCCGCAACCGTTCGGTCGCGGTCGCCGAGGCGTTCGCCAACGCGCCGGGCACCCGCGAGGCCCTCGATGCCCCCGATCCCACAGCGGTCCTGCAGCCGCGGGCCGAGGCGGCGCGCAAGGCGACCGGGGTGGACTTCATCGTGGTCCTGAACACCGACGGGACCCGCTACACGCATCCCAAGCCGGACCGCATCGGGAAGAAGTTCGTCGGCACCCTGGCCCCCGCACTGGCGGGGCAGGTCGTGACGGAGGAGATCGACGGAACCATCGGCCGGCTGGTGCAGGCCGTCGTACCGATCAAGGCGCCCGACGGGAAGGTCGTGGGCCTGGTGTCGGCCGGCATCACCACCGAGCACGTGGGCGGTAACGCGGACCAGCAGATGCCGCTCCTGCTGGGCGCCGCGGCGGGCGGCCTCGCCCTGGCCACAGCGGGCACGGCCCTGGTCAGCCGGCGCCTGCGGCGCCAGACACACGGTCTGGGACCGCACGAGATGACCAAGATGTACGAGCATCACGACGCCGTGCTGCACGCCGTACGCGAGGGCGTGCTCATCGTGAGCGGCGAGGGCGTGCTGCTGCTCGCCAACGACGAGGCTGTGCGGCTGCTCCATCTGCCCGCCGACGCCGAGGGCCGGCACGTCCTCGAACTCGGCCTTCCGGCGGACACTGCCGACCTGCTGGCCTCGGGGCGGGTCGCCACGGACGAGGTGCACCTGGTCGGCGACCGGCTGCTGGCCGTCAACCAGCGGCTCACGGACCTGGAGGGCGGCCCGGCCGGCAGCGTGGCGACGCTGCGCGACTCGACGGAACTGCGGGCCCTGTCCGGCCGGGCCGAGACGGCACGCGAGCGCCTGAACATGCTGTACGACGCCGGGGTGGGCATCGGCACCAGCCTGGACGTGACCCGGACCGCCGAGGAACTGGCCGAGCTGGCCGTGCCCCGGTTCGCGGACTTCGTCACCGTGGACCTGTTCGACGCCGTACTGAGCGGCGGGCAGCCGGATTCGGGCACCGATCTGCGCCGCACGGCGTGCAGCGGGATCCGCAAGGACCCTCCCCTCCACTCCGTGGGCGACCGGATGCGGCTGGTCGCGTCCTCGCCGCAGATCCGCGCACTGCACTCCGGGCAGGCGGTCCTCGAAGCGCGCCTGGCCGAGTCCCCGGGCTGGCGGGCCCAGGATCTCGAACGCACCGCGCAGGTCCTGGAATTCGGCATCCACTCGCTGATCGCGGTGCCGCTGCGCGCGGGCGCCCTGGTCCTGGGTGTGGTCAACTTCTGGCGCTCGGAGAAGCCCGAGCCCTTCGACACCGACGAACTCGCCCTGGCGGAGGAGCTGGTGGCCCGGGCCGCGGTCTCCATCGACAACGCCCGCCGCTACACCCGCGAGCACACCATGGCGGTGACGCTGCAACGCAGTCTGCTGCCGCGCAACCTGCCCGAGCAGAACGCCCTCGACATCGCCTACCGCTACCTCCCCGCGCAGGCGGGTGTGGGCGGCGACTGGTTCGACGTCCTGCCGCTGTCCGGCGCGCGCGTGGCGCTGATCGTCGGGGACGTCGTCGGCCACGGACTGCACGCGGCGGCGACGATGGGCCGGCTGCGCACCGCGGTCCACAACTTCTCCACCCTCGACCTCCCGCCCGACGAACTGCTGGTCCTGCTGGACGAACTGGTCGGCCGCATCGACCAGGACGAGACCCAGGACGGCGACAGCGCCCCGGTCACCGGAGCGACCTGTCTGTACGCCGTCTACGACCCGGTCTCCCGGCGCTGCACCGTCGCCCGCGCCGGACACCCGCCGCCCGCCCTGATCCACCCCGACGGCAGCGTGGAGTTCCCGGACGTGCCCGCCGGTCCCCCGCTGGGTCTTGGCGGTCTGCCGTTCGAGACGGCCGACCTCGAACTGGCCGAGGGCAGCCGCCTCGTGCTCTACACGGACGGGCTGGTCGAGGACCGGGAGCGGGACATCGACGTAGGTCTGGAACTCCTGCGGGCCGCCCTGGAGCAGGCCGGTGACTCGCCGGAGGACACCTGCCGGACCGTGCTCGACTCCCGGCTCACCTCCAGGGCGAGCGACGACATCGCCCTGATCGTGGCACGTACCCGGGCGCTCGGCGCGGACCAGGTCGCCGAGTGGGACGTGCCGTCCGACCCGGCTGCCGTCGCGCGGGTGCGCGCCGATGTCACCCGGCAGCTGTCCCGATGGGGGCTCGAGGAGCTGGAGTTCGCCACCGAGCTGATCCTGAGCGAGCTGGTGACCAACGCGATCCGGTACGGCGGTGAGCCCATCCGCGTCCGGGTGCTGCGTGACCGCAGCCTGATCTGCGAGGTCTTCGACAGCAGCAGCACCTCGCCCCATCTGCGCTACGCGGCGATGACGGACGAGGGCGGCCGCGGCCTGTTCCTCGTCGCGCAGCTCGCCGAGCGCTGGGGCACGCGGTACACACCCGAGGGCAAGGTCATCTGGGCGGAGCAGCCGCTGCCGTAACCGGCACACCTTGTTCATAGGTACGAACCTTTGACGCGACGGGTGTTCATTGCGCCGCAGCTCTGATAGTAAACCTTCCTATCAGTCTCACGTACGGCCAACTCCCCACCCCCCACCTCCCTTTGGAGCCGCCGTGAAACACCCCACGCACGCGTCGCGCCGCACCGTCCTCACTCTGATCGGCGCGTCCCTCGCGACAGGACCCCTGCTCACCTCCCGAGCCGCCGCGGTCTGCGCGACCGCGACGGGACTCGACGACCCGGCGAAGAAGGAGATCGCCATGCAGCTGGTGTCGAGCGCGGAGAACTCCTCGCTCGACTGGAAGGCGCAGTACCAGTACATCGAGGACATCGGCGACGGCCGCGGCTACACCGCCGGCATCATCGGCTTCTGCTCCGGCACCGGCGACATGCTCGACCTCGTCGAGCTCTACGCCGACCGCCGCCCCGGGAACGTCCTCGCCCCCTACCTGCCGGCTCTCCGCCGGGTCGACGGCACCGACTCGCACGCCGGACTCGACCCGAACTTTCCCCGGGACTGGCGCCGGGCCGCCCAGGACCAGGCGTTCCGGCAGGCGCAGAACGACGAGCGCGACCGCGTGTACTTCGACCCGGCCGTAGGCCAGGGCAAGGCCGACGGGCTGCGCGTGCTGGGCCAGTTCGCCTACTACGACGCCATCGTGATGCACGGCGACGGCACCGACCCGACCAGCTTCCGCAACATCCGAAAGCGCGCCCTGAACCGGGCCCGGCCCCCGGCCCAGGGCGGCGACGAGGTCACCTACCTGCATGCCTTCCTGGACGCGCGGGTGTGGGCCATGAAGCAGGAGGAGGCCCACAGCGACACCAGCCGCGTCGACACGGCCCAGCGGGTCTTCCTGCGCGCGGGCAACCTGGACCTGAACCCGCCGCTGGACTGGCAGGTCTACGGGGACAGTTACCACATCGACTGACCGTCCCGAGGCACCGCCGGGACACTAGTGGTGCCAGGCTTGCCCACCCGTGTTGTGGATGAACCGCTGCAACACCTTGAGGGCGGTCAGGTACTCCTCGTCGGTGATACCCGCGTGCCGTTCCGCCCAGAGCTCGCTCTGAAGGGCTGCGGCCTTGTCGTGGAACGCCCTGCCCTCAGCCGTGATGCCCAGGCGTCCCTGGGCATCCTCGGTGATCCAGCCCCGGGCGATGATCGTGTCGATCTCCGACTCCATGGTTTCCGGGCCGGTGTCGAGATAGTTCCGAAGGAGGCGGGACACTTCGTCACGGGTCTTGACGGTGTCGGCGCCCGCGACCTGCGCCAGGGCCCACCACTGCGGCTGGGTGGTGCCGATCCCGGCGAGGGCGGCCCGGGTGCGGGCGACGACGGCCTTGTAGGCCGCCCAACTCCAGTAGCCGATGGGCTGTTTGATCAGGTCGCTGTCGCTGTGCGAGTACTCCATGGCCGAAACCCCTGTCGTTGTCCGAGCCAGTTCGACGAGACCGACCGTAGAAACTCAACTGGACTTGAGGTCAAGCCACCGGCTGAAGTACTAGGGGCGCTGACCGATGCGGTCCACGACGCCCAACGCCTCCCGGGCACGCATCTCGTGGTACCAGTCGCGATGCCTGAACTTCCCGTCGACCACGTCCGCGGTGCTCCCCTTCAGACGCAGCCCCAGGTACGTGTAGTCGGTCGCGTCGAAGATGAACGCGAAGTCGAACTTCGGGTAGGAGACGGCCACTCCCTTGCGGCCGAGGCCGTCCACCGCCTCACGATCGATCCGGATGCCGGGGATCCGCGCGACCGCCTCGAACGTGGCCGCCTCCAGCCCGGGCGGCATGATCCGCGGGACCACGAAGAACTGGACGGCGTTCACGAACGCCGTGCGGTCCCGGCGGTCCTGGCCGTCCTGGGCCCCCATCCGCAGCCTCTCGAGGAGCTCGTCCGGGTCCGTCGGCCACTTCGCCAGCTTGGCGTACTCGGTCGGCGGCCACATCACGTCGTGCTTGCCCAGGGGAGGATCGTGGTGGACCTTGCCGTACTCCTGGCGCCTGGAGGGCTTGGAGCCGTCCACGGACATCCAGCTCTGGTCCGTCCAGGTCCTGCGCTTCCCGCCCTTCACAAAGGTCCGGGTGATGTACGTCTTGGTGTACACGTACTGGTCGTCGCGCGGAATCGGCGTCCCGGCGCTGTCGGCACGGGATCGCACCGCGGCCTTGTGCAGCAGCTCGGCCGCGCTCAGCGGCGCCATCCGCGAGGCGTCCGTGCCCCCGCCGTCCTCGCGCCGGCCGGCGACGACCACGCCACCGGCGACCGCCGCCGTGGCGGTCCCGACCACCGCGGCCCTGAGCATCAGCCGCCGTGACAGCGCGCCCGGGCGCCCCTCCTGGATGATGGCGCGCCGCAGTCGGACACGGGCGGCGCTACGGGCGTCGTCGGTGAGCGGGGCCACGTCGGCCTCGAACTCGCGCACTGCGGTCAGGTCATCCACGATCGGTCTCCTCTGTCTCCTCGTGAAGGGCTGTGGGGTCCGCCCCTCCCAGTGCGTCGCGCAGCCTGGTCCGCGCCCGGCTGAGCCGTGAGCGCACCGTGCCCACCGGGATGCCGAGAGCCTCCGCGGCCTCGGCGTAGTCGAGATCGCCCCAGGCGATCACCAGCAGCACGTCCCGATACCGTGCGGGCAACTTCGCGAGGGCAGCGGCCAGTTGGGCGCGGGAGTGCTCGGCGCCGACCCTCGCCACGACCCGGTCGGCCAGCGCATCGCCGCCGTCGCCGCTCCCCGTCGAGGCGACGCGCGAGAACGCCCTCAACCGCCGCGCCTCGGCACGCCGGTGCTGGCCGACGAGGTTGGTGACGATCCCGTACAGCCACGGGCGGGCCTGCGGCCGGGACAGGTCGTAGCGGCGGCGCTGCTGGAACGCGACGACGAAGGTCTCGGCCATCAGATCGTCGGCGACCTCGGCGCCGAGCCGTCGTGCCACATAGCGGTGGATGTCGTCGGCGTAGCGGTGGAAGAGGATCTCGAAGGCATCGGGCTCCTCCCAGGACCGCTCGACGACCGAGGCGTCGGAGAGAGCGTCCTGCCGGGAGACGACCTCCGGACGGTCTCGGACGCGCGGATCGCTTGTCGATTGCATGCGGTTCCCTCGAAGTCATGGGCATGGTCGACAGCTGTTGGCCGATGCCCGCGATCGGGTTCCCGTCCGGCATGAGAGAGTGCTCGCACAGCCCGTCCAGGTCATAAAGTAGCCTTATGAGCTCATAGATCGGACCCGCGTACCAGCTTAGGCTTGCCTTAGTTTAGGCTTCCCGACGAGATCGCTTGTCGCCACTCGAAGGGAACCTGATCATGCCCCGCCCCCTGCGGGTAGCCATCGTCGGCGCCGGCCCGGCCGGCATCTACGCCGCCGACGCTCTGCTCAAGTCCGACGTGGCCACCGAGCCCGGTGTGTCCATCGACATCTTCGAGCGGATGCCCGCCCCGTTCGGGCTGATCCGGTACGGCGTCGCGCCCGACCACCCCCGCATCAAGGGCATCATCAAGGCCCTCCACCAGGTCCTCGACAAGCCGCAGGTGCGTCTCTTCGGCAACGTGGACTACGGCACCGACCTCCACCTGGACGACCTGCGCGCGTTCTACGACGGTGTGATCTTCTCGACCGGCGCCATGGCGGACCGCGAGCTGAGGATCCCCGGTGTCGAGCTCGACGGCTCCTACGGCGCCGCCGACTTCGCCTCCTGGTACGACGGCCACCCGGACGTGCCGCGCATCTGGCCGCTGGAGGCCGAGAAGGTCGCCGTCCTGGGCGTGGGCAACGTGGCGCTCGACATCTCCCGCATCCTCGCCAAGACGGCGGACGAGCTGCTGCCGACCGAGATCCCGCCGAACGTCTACGAGGGCCTCAAGGCGAACAAGGCCGTCGAGATCCACGTCTTCGGCCGCCGTGGCCCGGCGCAGGCGAAGTTCAGCCCGATGGAGCTGCGCGAGCTGGACCACTCCCCCAACATCGAGGTCATCGTCAACCCCGAGGACATCGACTACGACGAGGGCTCGATCGCCGAGCGGCGGGGCAACAAGCAGGTCGACATGGTCGCCAAGACCATGGAGAACTGGGCCATCCGCGACATCGGCGACCGCCCGCACAAGCTCTTCCTGCACTTCTTCGAGTCCCCGACGGAGATACTCGGCGAGGACGGCCAGGTCGTCGGTCTGCGCACCGAGCGCACCGAGCTGGACGGCACCGGCAACGTCAAGGGCACCGGGCAGTTCACCGACTGGGACGTCAACGCGGTCTACCGCGCGGTCGGTTACCTCTCCGACAAGCTCCCCAAGCTGCCCTGGGACATCGGCTCGGGCACCGTCCCGGACGAGGGCGGCCGTGTGATCCAGGAGAGCGGCGCGCACCTTCAGTCCGTGTACGTCACCGGCTGGATCCGGCGCGGTCCGGTGGGCCTCATCGGCCACACCAAGGGCGACGCCAACGAGACCGTGGCGAACCTGCTGGACGACTTCGCGAACGACCGTCTGCAGACGCCGACCTCTCCCGAGCCGGAGGCCGTGGAGGCGTTCCTCGCCGAGCGCGAGCTCCGCGTCACCACCTGGGAGGGCTGGTACAAGCTGGACGCCGCCGAGAAGGCGCTGGGCGAGCCGCAGGGCCGCGAGCGCGTGAAGCTCGTCGAGCGTGAGGACATGCTCAAGGCGAGCGGCGCGTAAGCGAGTTGTTCCGTACGACGTGACGGGGCCGGGGATTCGTTCCCCGGCCCCGTCCCGCGTTTCAGTGCTCGACGGTGACGACGATCTTCCCGACCTGCGAGCCCGCCTCCATGTACCGGTGCGCCTCGGCGATCTCTTCCAGAGCGAAGACGCGGTCCACGACGGGTACGAGGACACCCGTGCTCAGACCGGCGGTGACGAACGCCTCGGCGCGGCGCAGCCGTTCGGGGTCCCGCGTCGTCTCGGGGAGGGTGTAGCTGCGCATGTTCAGCGCGGGCATGCCGAGGTCGAACCCGGGGTACGGCGTGGGCAGACCGCTCAGGGCGCCGTACAGGAACAGCGTGCCGCCGGGGGCGACCACCCGGGCCAGGTCCACCACGCCCGGACCGGCGACGGCGTCGAAGACGAACTCGGCGCCGCGCCCCGCCGTCAGCTCCATGACCCGGCCGACGACATCCTCCTCCGCGGTCACGATCACCTCGGCCGCGCCCGCCTTCAGCAGCGCCTCCCTCTTGGCACGGGTGCGGGTGGTGGCGACGGGGACCGCGCCGACGCTGCGGGCGACCTGGATGGCGGCCAGGCCCACGCTGCTGGACGCGGCCGTCAGGACGACGGTGTCCCCGGCCCGCATCCCGCCGACCTCGACCAGCGCGCCGTAGGCCGTCATGTACGGCATCCACACCGCGGCTCCGGCGACGGCGTCGAGCCCTTCGGGGCGCCGGAGCACCGCCCTGGCGGGGACGACGGCGCGCTCGGCGTAGACCCCGTGGTCGTTCATGGAGAACGCCGGCACCACGCTGACCTGTTGGCCGATCGCGAACCCCGTCACGTCCGCGCCGACCGCCTCGACGATGCCCGCGGCCTCGATGCCGAGCCGGGCCGGGAGCCGGGCGGGTTCGATGTACCGGCCGCTGCGGAACAGCACCTCGGCCCGGTTGAGACCGATGGCGTCCACGCGGATCAGCAGCTCGCCGGCGCCGGGTTCGCCGACCGGCACGTCCTCCAGCCGCAGTACCTCGGGCCCGCCGAGCTCATGGAACCGCACGGTCCTGGTCATGACGTATCCCCCTGAAGCCTGAAGTTCGATGATGATCGTAGTTCGACAGTCATCGTACTTCAATGCCCCCTAGAGACGGTCGAGTTCTCCCGTCGTACGCCCGAGGCAGGCGACCGGGCCGCCCAGGTCCGGGACGTCGATCTCATGGAAGCCGAGGCGGTCGTAGAAGGCGCGGGCCGGGACGTTGGCCGTCGCCATCACCAGATGCACGGCCGGCACCCCTCGGTCCCGCAGGGCCCGCAGGAACGTCCGCATCAGCTCTCGGCCGTGACCGTGACCCTGCCACTCGGGGAGCAGGTCGATGTGCAAGTGGGCGGGGTAGGCGGCGAGTTCGGGGACGATCATGCGCTCGGGGTGGTGCAACAGCGGGATCATCGCCTCGTCGGGGGTTGCGGGCGGGCCGCTGGGTTCCGGGTAACGGTCGGCGACCAGAGGGAGCCACTTCTTTCGGAAGTCGTCGGCGAAGCGAGGGGTGTCGGCGGTGCCGAGGATGTAGCCGACCGCCCGCCCGCGCCCGTCGTCCAGCACGAACACGAGGTCCGGTTCCAGTTCCGCGTAGGGAGTCGCGAAGATGACCGGAAGGATTCCGGGGTCCTCGTACACAGGGCGGCTGTCCAGGCCGTTGTGTGCGGTGCGGATGCAGATGTCCTCAAGGGCGGCTCGGTCCTCGGGACGGTACGCGCGGATCACGGCTGGCGAAGTCATCGCAGCATCCTGCATAGTTGGGAGCGCTCCCACAACCCCGTGGGCGGAAGATCACCTGTTAGCGTCCTGCGGTGTTCTCCCTCCATGAGCCTGCCCTCTTCACCCGACTTCGTACCGCGCGACGGGTGCTCATCGCCGGTGCGGGCGGCGGTTTCGACATCTATGCCGGTCTTCCGCTGGCCCTCGCGCTGAGGTCGGCCGGGAAGGAAGTACATCTGGCCAATCTGTCGTTCGCGGATCTCTACGGCCTCGACGCGGACGCGTGGCTGGACATGGACGTCGCGGCCGTGCGCCCCGACACCGCCGCCCGCGGCGACTACTTCCCCGAACGCTCCCTCGCCCAGTGGCTGGACCGCCAGGGCCTGCCCGCGACGGTGTACGCATTCCCGCGCTCCGGCGTGCAACCGCTGCGGGCCGCCTATCGCGCTCTCCTCGACCACCTGGGCCCGGTGGACGCGCTCGTGCTGGTGGACGGCGGGACCGACATCCTGCTGCGGGGCGACGAGCACGGGCTCGGCACCCCGGAGGAGGACATGGCGAGCCTGGCCGCGGTGGCGGGGCTGGAGGAGATACCCGAACGCCTGGTGGCGTGCCTCGGGTTCGGGGTGGACTCCTACCACGGTGTCAACCACAGCCTGGTCCTGGAGAACCTGGCCGCGCTGGACCGCGAGGGCGGCTACCTCGGCGCGTTCTCGCTGCCGCACGAAAGCCGCGAAGGGGCCCTCTACCTCGACGCGGTGGCCCATGCCCAGGAGTGCACCCCGGAGTATCCGAGCATCGTCAACGGCTCCGTCGCCGCCGCCGTGCGCGGCGACTTCGGAGACGTCCGCTTCACCGAACGGACCCGCGACAGCGAGCTGTTCATCAATCCGCTCATGGCCCTGTACTTCTGTGTGGACGCCACCGCCCTCGCCGGCCGCAACCTCTACCTCGACCGGCTCGAGAACACCGCACTGATGCGCCAGATCAGCTCCGTCATCGCGGAGTTCCGTGACGAACTGCCACGACAGCGGCCGCCACGCGCGTATCCGCACTGAAGGTCACGTTTCGGAGAATCCGCCGTGATCGCGCAGCAAGGCTGTATACGCTCCAGGTTCTTCTTCACTGAACCTTCACAAGGGGGGCCTTGTCATGCGTATACGCCTTGCCGCCACGACCGCCGCCGCCGCGGGCACACTGATCGCGCTCACGGCCGTACCGGCCCAGGCCGCCGAGTACACGTCCGCGCTGAAGATCCGCGGCGTCCAGTACGACGCGCCCGGCAGCGACTCCAACAACTGCGCCACCGGGAACACCGACGAGGAGTACCTGACCATCAAGAACTACTCCTCGACCAAGACCGTGAACCTCAAGGGTTACGCCGTCGAGGACGCGGCCGGGAACTACTACGAGTTCCCGGCGAACCACTACCTCCAGCCCGGTGACTACGTGAAGCTCCGTGGCGGCCACGGCACGGACTCCGACGCGAAGAACGTCGCCTACCGCGACAACTGCAACTTCATGTGGAACAACGACAAGGACACGATCTACGTGTACAAGCCCTCCGGCAGCCGGGCCGACGTGCACTCCTACACGAAGAGCGGCTCCGACCCGGACCGGAACGGTTACATCAAGTTCCACAGCTGAGGTCGCGCCTGGCCACCACCCCCAGCACCACGACCAGCAGCGTGAGCGCGGCCGCCTGGGCGACCGCCCCGACGACGAACACGGCGGGCAGGGGGAAACCGAGCCACGGAAACAGTGCCGCCACCCGCACCACGAGGATCAGCAGGCCCAGTACGGCCAGGGCCAGGGCACTGCTTCCGGCGCCCGGTTCCGCGCGGCGGGAACCCAGCAGCAGCCAGCCCAGGACGGCGAGCACGAAGCAGGTCGCGGGCGCCCAGGCGATGTCGGCCATGGCGGGCAGGACAGCGACGGAGGCGCCCGTGACGACGCAGCAGGCCAGGAAGGCGAGGCCGGGGGCATCGCCGGGCAGCGCGGCCTGCGGGGCGTCGCGGTGGTACGCGGCGCACACGGCGAGGGCCGGCAGCCAGGCGAACAGCGCGTTGGCGGTGGCGAACCACGGGTCGGACGCCGACCAGTCGCTCACCAGCGGCGCGATCAGCGGCCACAGCGAGGGCAGCGCGGCCAGCAGCACGGCGGCCCGGGCGAGGCGCCGGCGGTCGTGGACGAGG
Source organism: Streptomyces sp. WM6386 (assembly GCF_000972385.1). Lineage (GTDB taxonomy): Bacteria > Actinomycetota > Actinomycetes > Streptomycetales > Streptomycetaceae > Streptomyces. Next base: position 100,425 of record NZ_JXTE01000013.1, on the reverse strand, counting down.
GCGAAGAACCCGACCGTCCACTGCAACGGCAGCACCCAGCCGGCGATGGCGGCGACGCTCTCCATCGGGCCGCGACCGGCGAAGCCCGTCAGGAACATGTCCCATTCACGCGCGCCGCGGGTGGCCGACCAGGTCACCCGCAGGATCTCGTCGGAGACGACAGCGGCCGCCTGGAGCAGTACGGCGTACAGCGCGAAGTGCCGGACGGCCGAGCCGAGCAGGGCGTAGCGCCGGGGCGCGCCGACGGTGGCCAGTCTGCTGCGCACGGCGAGCGCGGCGATGCTGGCCACCTCCCCGAGCGTGGGCCTGCTCTGGTCCTGGGTGTCGCGGTCGACGTCCCACAGATAGACCTCGACCATCTCCTCCTCCCGATCCCTGCGGTAGTAGGCGGGGAGGAGGCGCAGCACGGTGCGGTAGCGCGCTTCGAGCAGGGTCGTCATGCGAGGCCTCCCGCGAGTCCCGGTCCGGTGACGGGCGGGGTGCCGGTGGCCTTGCGGCCCTCGGCGATCCGCTGCTTGGCGGCGCTGGCGCCCGCGGCCATCCGCTCCGCCTCGGCGCCGAGGGCCCGCATGCCCTCGTCCGTGAGGCGGTAGTAGCGCCGGAGCCGGCCGTCGTGGACCTCCTCGCGGTCCAGCACGATCAGAGCGTCCGCGGTGAGCCGGTCCAGCACGCCGTACAGCGTGCCGACCCGCATCTGCACCGCCCCGGCGGAGAGTTCCTCGACCTCGCGCAGGATGCCGTAACCGTGCCGGGGCTCGTCCGCCAGGGCGGCGAGGACGAAGAACGCCGCCTGTGTCATGTTCCTCGATGCCATGGAACAGAATATATCGGCTACCGATATATTCTGCGAGGGCAACACGCCCTGTCAGTCAATGCGGGGTCAGAGCGCGCGACCCAGGAGCTCCAGCAGTGCCGCCCAATGGCGGTCCGTCGCCTCGGCGCTGTACATCGCCGTGTCGGCCTGGGTGAAGCCGTGGAGGGCGCCGGGGTAGACCTCGGCGCGGTGGCGGACGCCGGCCGCGGTGAGGGTCTTGTCGAGGCGGGCTATCTGGTCGGCCGGATTGGTGGAGTCCTGGTCGGCGTGGCCGAAGTAGAGCTCGGCGGTGATGCGGTCGGCGAGGAGATGAGGGCTGTCCGGGGCATCGCCGGCGAGGAACGCGCCGTGGAAGCCGGCCGCCGCGGCGACGCGGTCGGGGTGGGTGCCGGCGGTGCGCAGGGCGAGCCCCGCGCCCATGCAGTAGCCGGTGACGCCCACCTTGCCGTCGGTGGCCAGCGGGGACCGGGCGAGCCAGTCGAGGTAGCCGGCCGCGTCCCGCATGGCTCCCTCGGGGGTGAGGCTGAGGGCGGCCGGGCGGAGGCTCGCGATGATCTCCGGGCGTTCCGCCGGGTTGATGAAGTCGGGCAGCTCCACCAGGGGCGCCCGGCCGGAGCGGTAGAAGACGTTGGGGACGAGGACCGTGTAGCCCGCCGAGGCCAGGCGGTCCGCCATGCCCTTGAGGTGGGGGCGCAGCCCGAAGGCGTCCATGTACAGCAGCACGGCGGGGTGCGGGGCGCCGTCGTCCGGGTGGGCGAGATAGGCGTCGGCGGTGCCGTCCTGCGTGGCAATGTCGATCATCGTGCTCATGCGGCAGCGCTCCCGGCCTCGACCAGTTCCTTCACCCGGGCGGCCGGAACCGGCACGCCGGGGCTCGCGAGGAACCACCGCTGCGCCTCCTGCGCACTCAGCCCCTCGGGCCGCTCCCCCATGTACGGCTGGACATACGCCGGACTGCCGGGCTTGATCCGTCCGCTGCCGGCGAGGCCGCCGATGTCCACCGCGTCGTAGCCGAGCGTGTCGAGGAGCGCGACCACCTCGGCCTTGGCCCCGGCGTGGTCACCGGCGACGGGCAGGGCGCTGCGGTCGGGGGCGCCGGCGGGGCGGGCGAGGGTGACCAGGTGGTGGAAGTCGATGGTGGAGAAGACCTTCACCACCCGGGCGCCGGGCAGGTGCCGCTGCACCAGCACGCTGGAGGCCGGCTCGCCGGAGTCCAGCTCGGAGACGGTCCCGTCGCGCTGCGGGAAGTAGTTCATCGCGTCGATGACGATCCGGTCCGCGAGGTCGTCTGGCGGGAGTTGCCGGTAGGCCTTCAGCGGCAGGGCGGCGACCACCAGGTCTCCGGCGCGGGCGGCCTCGACGGGCGTCGCCGCGCGGGCCTGTCCGCCGAGTTCGGCGACGAGGCCGGTGAGGGTCTCGGGGCCGCGGGAGTTGCTCAGGACGACGTCCAGTCCGGCGGCCACGGCGATCCGGGCGATGGCGCCGCCGATCATTCCGCTGCCGATGAGTCCGAGGGTCTGGGGCACAGGGTCACGCCTCCATGGTTCTTGATGTCCAATGTGAAACTGAGCGTCAGGCTAGCCATCGAGTTTCACTCTTGCAAGTGAGAGTCGGGATAGCGGTACGATCACGGGGTGACCGGAGCAGCGCGTACGAACACCAGAGACATCGCCCGGGCCGCCGTACGGGCCGAACTGGCACAGGTGGCCTTCGAGTTGTTCCGTCGCGAGGGGTTCGACAAGGTCACTCTCGATGACCTGGCGACGGCCGCCGGAGTGTCGCGCAGCACCTTCCTGCGCTACTTCGGCACCAAGGAGGACGCCGTCCTGGGCGCCTTCGAGGGCCACGACCGACGGGTGGCCGACGCGCTGCGGGCCCGCCCGGCGGGCGAGGACGAGTGGACGGCTCTGCGGGGCGCGCTGGACAGCGTCATCTCGCGCTATCACGAGAACCCGGAGGAATCGCTGGCGACGACCCGGCTGGTCCGGGAGACCCCGGCCCTGTGCGCCCGTCACCTGGAGAAACAGCACAGCTGGCGGCCCGCGCTGGTCGAGGCGCTGGCCGAGCGGTCCGGCACCGCGGGACACCCGACGCTGGCCCAGACCGTGCGGGCTGCCGCCGCGATCGACTGTCTCCAGGTCGCCCTCGACCACTGGACGGCCTCCGACGGCCGGCTCGACCTGGTCACCCTGCTCGACGAGGCCTTCGCCGCGCTCGCACCACGCTGAACCGCGGTGGTGAAGGCGGGTGGGTGCCGGGGTCCCTCACGCCCACAAGTCTCGGCAAGCTGATCACGGGCTCGGCCGCACAGGAGAGCCTGCTCGGAACCGGCGGCCCGGTCCTCGCCGTGAAGGCCGCGGTGCAGCCGTCGCGCGCGTCAGTGGGAACAGGGCCCGCCCCAATGCGGATGGTGGGCGGGCCCTGTTCGTCCCAGACATTGTGGTGCGCGGATCGCACCCCCGACATGGGTGAACCCTGGCCACCCGAAGTGGATCGCGCACACCCCGAGTGCGCGGTTCGCACGGGGACGGTGGCGGGATACCGACCCCGCCCGACCTCCGCGGACCGGCGGTGACGATACTGGTAGCCGCACGGAACCCCGCCCCACAGATGGACTCATGCAGACCTCCCCCGCAGCCCTTCCCCCCACCGTGTGGCCGGCCCGCGGCCGTCACGTCGGATCCGCCGCCGCGGACGTGCTCCGCGTCAACCTCCAGCAGCTCAAGGACGGCGCGGTCGTCGACGACTTCCTGGAACTCAAGGAGGAGCAGGTCTTCGAGGCCCGCTGGCGGGTCGACGGCGACGTGACGGTACGGGCCCGGCTGACGCTCGGGTCCGGCGAGGAGTGGGTCCTGGTCGCGGAGGCGGAACAGCCGTGGAAGGCGGCGTGGGCCTCCCCCATCGGCATGTTCTGGCCGCTGGGTCCGGACGCGGGCTGGGACCACGACACCGTCGCCGGTCTGCGCCTGCGGGACGCCAACCGGCTGCCCGAGGACGACAAGGAGCTGCGGCGCCTGCTGCGGGACTGCGTGCGCGACTCCTGGGCGCTGCACATCGTCGTCCACGAGGCCATGACCCCCGACGAGCGTGGCCGCCGGCCGCTGACCGAGCATCTGCCGGCGAGTCTGCGCCACCGCGTGGTGGAGCACCGGGCCGCGCCGCATCAGCTGCGGGCGGTCAACTGGGCGCTGAAGGAGTTCGACGTCCAGGTCCCGCGCGGTGGAGCCGTCGTACTGTCCCCGCTGCCCCTCGACCACGACACCGACGCCGACGACTTCTCCGTGCGCAGTGTCTTCCTGGACGGCACCCGGCCCACGGAACTCTTCGACGCCGTGACCCGCTTCGCCGGGCTGCCGAGGCCGCTGCCGGAGGGTGCCGAGGACGCGCTCACCGCGCTGCGCGAGCAGTGGCGGCTGACGACCGCCGAGGAGGAGCTGGTCCGCCAGCGCGAGCTGGTCGCCATGTACGCCGAGGCACTCGACGCGATGACGAAGTCCCGCGATCTGTACCGGGAGGCCGCCGAGCGCGCCAACGAGGCGCTGGCCGCCTACCGCGAGGCGGGCGCCGAGGCACCGAAACCGTCCGCCGAACAGCCGGGCTCGCCGCTGCAGCAGCTGACCCGGACCCTGGAACGCTTCAAGCCTCGCCGGCCCCCACGGGACGAGAACGGCGTCGGCTAACTGCCGCGGACGCTGGGGTCACGACGGCAGTCCGGTCACCGTCGGCCGCGGCGCCCGCCGCGCGATCACTCCGCCAGCAGACGGTCCGCCGCGCTCCGCCCCGGTGTGTGCGAGGCCAGCCGGACGACCAGGGCGGTCAGCGCCGCGAGTGCCGCGCAGACGGCGGCGAGGCCGGCGATCCAGGCCGGTGCGAGTGTGAGGTCGAGGGCTGCGGACAGCCGGCCCGAGTCGAAGCGGCTCGCGTACAGCTGGGCCGCGGCCAGGGCGGCCGGCACCAGGACCGCTCCGGCCAGTACCGGCACGGAAGGACGCACGGCCACCAGCAGACCGAGCAGCACGCACAGGCCGGCCAGACCGAGGACGAGACCGTAGCGGCGCAGGGACACCCCGTCCTGGTGCACCGGGAAGTGGGCGCCGGCGCAGAGGAGAAGGGCCACCGCGGTGAGGCGGGCGGGCCGGAGGGGAGGTCCGGCGGGCCGGCGGCGCACGAGGCCGGGGAGGTTCGCCGGGTTCCGGTCCTGGTCGGCGTCGTCCGCGTCGTCCGTCGGCGCGGCGGTTTCCGTGGTCTGCGGCGGAGGGGCTCCCTTGCGCTCCTGGGCCAGTCGGCCGATCAGCTCCACGAGTTCCTCGACGGACCGGCCGGTGGCGGCCGCCCTGACCGCCTCCTGCCCGCAGTGCGGCTCGAGCGGTGCCTGTTGCAGCAGGGCCATCAGCCGGGTCACGTCCTCGACCGGGCGGGTCTCGGCCGCGGCGCGGATCGCCTCGTCCGCGCTCGCCACGTCCCGCGGCGGCTGGGTGAGCAGGACGACCAGCCGGGTGACGTCGTCCACGGACCGGTTCACACCGACCGCGCGAAGCGCGTCGACCGTGGCCCGTGCGTACAGGGGGGACTGTTCGAGCAGCGTGATGAGCTGGGCCACCTCTTCCAGCGGCCGGTCGGCCACGGCGGCACGCACCAGGCCGTCCACCGGATCGCCGTAGGCCGAACCGCTCCCCCCGACGACGACGGGCGCCGGGCTCAGGGCGTCGGTGATCTCCGTCGCGGGTATGGCGGGATCGTTCGACTGCGGGGTTGACGAGCGAGTGGTCATGCGCGGCTCTCCAAGCGAGGGGATGCGGCCGCTGTTGCGTCCCCGAAGCGCGACACGCGACCTTACGGTGACCATTACCGGGCGTCCGCGCCGGGGGCGCCACTCGGGTGCGCCACAGGTATGACTCCCGCTTCGGCACCCCCACCCCGCCACTCCCACTGGTGTTCGAGTGCACCGGTTTGACGCTGGCAGGCAATACCGGCGCCCCGAGCGGGAATCCGGTTATTCGCGCGCCCTTCGCGGGCGCACCGGAACGAGGAGGGCCGTTGGACACCACCACCCGATGGATCGCTGTCGCCGTGCTCCTCGCAGCGGCCGTCCTCGCCGTTGCCGTCGCGGTGTTCGTACGACTGGTCCGGGCCCGGCGCGGCCTGCGGCAGGCCGGACTTCCGACCGGCCCGCGCTGGGTCTTCTGGGGAGCTCTCGCGTACTTCTTCCTGCCGGCCGACCTGGTGCCCGACCCCGTGTACCTCGACGACATCGGCGTCCTGCTGCTCGCGTTGCGCACGATGCGCAGGCACTCGGGCAGTGAACCTGCCTGAGTTCGCCCACGTCTCCCCCATTGTCCGGACCATGAACCGCCCATGACTACGCAGCGTAAGGAAACCAATCACCCGTTCGATTCGTATAAGTCTCAGGAAGCCGACGGGAGTCGGCGGCCCGAGCGACGGCGCAAGGTGACCATCGCTGGATCGGCGCAGGACCCACGAGGGAGAGACGATGCAACCGTTCGCGCTCAACTACGCACGTCCGGCAGCGGAGTCGGAGGTCACCGCTCCGTACGCCTACGACACCGGACTGCAGTTGAACGTGCTCTCGGACGGGCGGATCGCCGCCCACGACCACGCGCTGCTGAGAGAGTTCGGGACCACGACCTCGACCGCGGGGTCGAAGACGCACTTCGACGACTGAACACGGGCAGGCTCTGATGACCGTGTTGATTCTGACCTGTGAGGCGGATGTCACCGCCGACATGGTGGTCGTCCACCTCAATTCGACGGGGGTTCCGGTGGTCCGTCTCGACCCCGCCGACCTGACCGAGGGGGTGGCGCTGTCGGGCGAGTACGTGCACGGCGCCTTCCGGGGCCATCTGTCGTCGGGGGGCCGGCTGGTGAGCATCAACGGGCTGCGGTCCGTCTGGGTGCGGCGGCCGGGCACCGCGGCCACCCGGGCGGCCGAGCCGTCCGGGTGGCTGACCGAGGAGTCGTCACAGGCGCTGTACGGGATGCTCCGCAGTTCGGGGGCGCGCTGGATGAACCACCCCGACGCCTCCCGTCGGGCCCGGCACAAGCCCTGGCAGCTGCGGCACGCCCAGCGCTGCGGGCTGCCCGTGCCGGCCACGCTGATCACGACCTTTCCGCAGGCCGCCCGCGAGTTCTCCGCGCGCTATCCGGACCTGGTGGTCAAGCCGGTCTCCGGGGCGCATCCGCAGGACCCGCCGAGGGCGGTGCCGACCAGCCGGGTCACGCCGGACACGGACTTCTCCGCCGTCGCGTTCGGTCCCACGCTGCTGCAGCGGCGGGTCGCCAAGCGGGCGGACATACGGCTCACGGTGGTGGGCGACCGGATGCTGGCCGCGCGGAAGACGACCGCGGAGGACGACGAGGTGGACGTCCGTTTCGCCTCCCCCACCTCTCCGTGGCGCCCCACCGACGTCCCGCCACGGGTCGCCGAGGGGGTGCGTGCATACGTTCGCGACGCCGAACTGGCTTACGGCGCCTTCGACTTCGCCGAGGACGCCGACGGGACGTGGTGGTTCCTGGAGTGCAATCAGTCGGGGCAGTTCGGCTTCGTCGAGGTGGAGACGGGTCAGCCGATCGCCCGCTCGATAGCCGAGTGGCTGGCCCGGCCCGTGCCGGACGGTGCGGGGCGCGTCAATGGCAGGGACACCGTGGTCCCCTGAGCCTCACCGCTGCCCGGGTCCGGGCAGGGCCGCCCGCTGCCACTGCGGGGCGGGCGGCGCGGAGGGCAGTTCTCCGTAGTGGGAGCGGTCCATGGAGCGGAGGGGCTGCATGACGAACTCCAGTTCCCTGCTGACTCGCTCGGCCTCCCTGCGAACCTGAGTGGGGACGTCGCCGCGCTCCGCGATGAGTCGGTCATAGATGGGGGAATCCTGGAACACCCGTCAACGTGCCTTTCGTGTCATGGCCCATATGTATGGGCGCAGCTGCCGAGTCTAGGCGCCCCTGCACCCTGCGGGGTGAATTCCACCGTTCGGCTTGACTCAGGCTCCCGTCGTGGAACCTGGGCGAACGATCATCAGAACGGTGACCGTGGCCCACAGCAGGTTGAAGATCCCGGTGAACATGGCGAGTTGGACGGTGTGGGCGCGCTCGACCGTCTGTCGGGCGCCCAGCTCTTCGAGAAGCTCCTCCTGACGGGGCAGTACGAAGGCGACCAGGATGCCGGCGGCCACGGCGGTCAGGGTGATGGAGGTGATGAGCCAGGCATCACCCAGGACACCCATCGCGACGGCGGTGGCGAGGCCGAACACCGGCACGGCCACGCCGAAGCGGGCGTAGACCCGGCAGATGCGGTGCAGCAGGGCGACGGTGTCCGCCGCCGTCCCGGAGGGGTCCGCGCGGCGCACGGCGGGCGGGAACATGCTGGCCGCGACGGTCACGGGGCCGATGGCGACGATGGCGGCCAGGACATGGAGGGACAGCAGGAACTTCGTCATGGGGTGGCGTCCAGGGTGGTTCGGAGGTGTTCGGCCGCCCACGCTAGGGATCTCCGTGCGAGGTCGCCCAGAGGCTGAAACGACAGCTTCCGACGGGTTCCCGCCAACCGCGGGGGCCTGCTGCTCTTCCCTCGGCCCGGTGTGGTGGGGCTGGCGGGAATCCGCCTATCGTGTCGTTCATGCACACCGTGGCGATCCTGGCTCTCGACCAGGTGGTGCCGTTCGACATGGCGGCGCCCATGCAGGTCTTCGACTGGACACGGCTGCCCGACGGCCGCCCCGCGTACCGGGTCCGGCTGTGCGCCGCATCGCCGGAGGTACGGGCCGACGGCGGCTTCTCGCTGCGCGTCGAGCGCGGTCTTGAGGCACTGGCGGACGCGGACACGGTCGTCGTGCCGGGCTGCTCCCCGGCGGCCGGACCGACGCCCGGGCCCGTTCTGGAGGCGCTGCGCCAGGCGGCCGCGGCGGGCACCCGGATCGCCTCGGTGTGCGCGGGTGCCTTCGTGCTGGCCGAGGCCGGGCTGCTGGACGGGCTGCACGCCACCACGCACTGGGTGGCCGCACAGGAGCTGGCGCGCCGCTTTCCGGAGGTACGGGTGGAGCCGGACGTCCTCTATGTCGACAACGGGCAGATCCTCACCTCGGCCGGTGCCGCGGCGGGCCTCGACCTGTGCCTGCACATGATCCGCCGCGACTTCGGCTCGGCGGTCGCCGCGGACGCGGCCCGGATGTCCGTCATGCCTCTCGAACGGGAGGGCGGACAGGCCCAGTTCATCGTCCATGACCATCCGCCCGTGCCCCGCGGCTCGACGCTCGAACCGGTCCTGGAGTGGATCGAGGACAATCTGGCCCGGGAGATCACCCTGGGCGCCCTGGCGACCCGGTCGGGGATGAGCGAGCGGACGTTCGGCCGCCGGTTCCGCGAGCAGACGGGCACCACACCGCTGCAGTGGCTGCTGCGGGCGCGGGTGCGGCGTGCCCAGTACCTGCTGGAGAACAGCGACCACCCGATCGAACGGATCGCGCAGCAGGCGGGGTTCGGTTCACCGACCGCGTTCCGCGAGCGGTTCCGCCGGGTGGTCGGCACCAGTCCGCAGGGCTATCGCTCGGCCTTCCACGGGAAGTCGGGCTCCCCGGCAGTGCGCGTGTGAGCCTGCGGACCTGGTGCCGACGCGGTCTCACACGGCCAACAGGCCGCCGCGTCGCGCCGGTTCCTCCACCGTGGACGCCGTCCGGCCCACACCGAGGAGCAGGGCGTCCGCCTTCGCGACCGCGTCGCGGATGCCGGTGGTGCCCATCATGACGCAGAGTGTGTAGCTGACATCCTCCAACTCCCTTGTCGTCGCCGGGTTGCCCCGCTCCGCGTCGGCGATCCGCAGCGATGCGTACCGCGTCAGCAGCTTTCTGACGACCTTCGGATCCGGAACGAGCACGGAGAGCCCCTCTCTCGATTTTCCGCTGCGTGTGCCCGGGCAGGGGGAGATCAATCTCATCTCCCGCTCTCCGGCTCGCGATTGACGGGATCCTGTCGCCGAGCACCCGACTGACGCTCGAATCCCACCAGTGCGAAACCCACAGGAGTGACGTTTCGGCGGGTACGGCACCGACCCGCTTCCCCCCGGGCACGCGGGCAGTTGAACAGGGGGCAGCCCCTCAGCACGGACGCACGAACGGTGTACGCCCATGAACTGCCCCCAGCGCCTGCTCTGCGCGCTCTACGTCAGCACGAGCTCCGGTCTCGCCCTGACCACGGTCCACGAGTTCCGGCACGGCCCCTGGTGGGCCGCGGGTCTCTTCGCCGCCGCGAGCCTCGTCCCCCTGGTCGCCGTCGTGCGCGAGGCCGAGCCGCGTGCGCCGTCGACCGAACGGCGGCTGCGGGGCGTCGGGCCCGGTGCCGACGACGAGGTCGTGCGCACCGAGCTCGACGCCGCGTGCTGCGAACGCTGGTGGACGAGCTGCGGCACCGAGCACGACGCGACCTGCCCGCACCGCGTCCCACGGAGCAGCGCCGCCTGACGGGTGCTGGTGCCGTCAGGCGACCTGTCCGCTGTGCAGCGCCGTGTACGCCCCTCCCCGGCGCAGGAGTTCGTCGTGCGTGCCGATCTCCTGGACGCGCCCGTCGCCCATGACCACGATCCGGTCGGCGCCGCGCACGGTGGACAGCCGGTGGGCCACCACGAACGTGGTCCGTCCGCGCAGCAGCCGGGCGAGCGCCTGCTGCACCAGGGCCTCGGAGCGGGTGTCGAGGGCGGAGGTCGCCTCGTCGAGCACCAGCACCCTGGGATTCCTGATCAGGGCGCGGGCGATGGCGAGGCGCTGTCGCTGGCCACCGGACAGCCGGGCGCCACGCTCGCCGACGAGGGTGTCCAGGCCCTGCGGCAGCTGCTCCACGAACTCCAGCGCGTTGGCGTCCCGCAGCGCCGCGCGCACCGCCGCCTCGTCGGCCTCGTCCTCCATGCCGTAGGCGACGTTCTCGCGGATCGTGCCGTCGAAGAGGATCGACTCCTGCGGCACGACCGAGACGAACCGCCGGTAGGTGCGCAGGTCGAGGGTGTTCATGTCGGTGCCGTCGAGCAGCAGCCGGCCCGAGGTCGGGCGGATGAAGCCGATGACGAGGTTGAGGACGGTGGACTTGCCCGCCCCGGACGCGCCGACGAGGGCGATGGTCTCCCCCGGCCGCACGGAGAGGGTGAAGTCGTGCACGGCGGGCCGCTCGCCGTCCCCGTAGACGTGGCCGACCTGCTCGAAGGCCACGGCCCCGCGCACCTCCGAGACCTCCGACTTGCCCTCGTTGTCCTCCAGTTCGGGCGCCTGCAGGACCTCGCCGATCGAGCGGACGGACTCCAGGCCCTTGGTGATGACCGGGGCGAGACCCGCCAACGTGGTCGTGGAGTTGGTGAGCGTGGTCAGGAAGGCGCTGAGCATGACGACGTCGCCGGCGGTGACACCCCAGACGTCGTAGTACGACACCAGCGCCGCACCGGCGAGGACCAGCACGCCGACGACGTTGAGCACCACCCAGGCCAGCGAGCCGAAGCGGCCGTTGACGAGGTCGAGGCGCATCCCGGAGGTGAGCAGGCGGTGCAGGGTGCCGTCCATGCGCCGCAGCGCCTTGCCCTCCAGGCCGTGGGCGCGGGTGACCGGGATGAGACGGGTCATCTCGGTCACGCGGGAGGACAGGGTCTCGACCTCGTGGCGGAAGTGCTCGTTGTGGGTGCGCAGCCGGGCGCGGAGGCGGGCCACGACGAGGGCGGCGGCGGGGACCACGACGAGGAAGACCGGCAGGAACTCCGGTGTGCGGATGCCGATGATGACGAGGCCGCCGATGAGCACGGTGCCCGCACCGAGCCCGGTCTCCGCGGTCTGCTGCACCATCTGCTCGACGGTCTCCACGTCCCGGACCACCTTGGCCTGGAGCACGCCGGCGCTGACGCGGGAGTGGTAGCCGATGGACAGCTGCTGCATACGGATGCAGAGAGCGGAGCGCAGGGAGGTCCCCATGCGGCGCACGCTGCCGTACAGGAGACGGACGTAGAGGATGTGCAGGGGGTAGTTGACGAGCAGGATCAGCAGGATGATCCCGGTGCTGAGCCAGAGTTCGGTGATCGCCCGATGCTCGACGACGGTGTCGATGATGGAGGCGGTGATCAGCGGCAGCAGCCAGACGGGGCTGTGCTTGACCGTGAAGATGCCGACCGCTGCGGCCAGGCGCCTGCGGTCGGCACGGAACAGGTAGGCGAGGGTACGGACGGGATGCTCGCCCCGGTAGCGGTGGTCGAGCGGTCTCTCCAACGGCGAGGCCATTGGTGGCGGTTCCTTCCGAACGTTCGGATCATGGGGCTTTCAGCAGCGCTTTGTCCCCCGGGTGTGCCGGACCACACCGCATCCAGCACGGCGATCTCGTCCGCCGTCAGGACCAGGTCGGCCGCGTCGAGGGAGTCGAGGATCGTCTCCGGGCGGCTGGCGCCCTGGATCGGTACGACGTCCGGCGACTTGGCGAGCATCCAGGCCAGGCACACACGCTGCGGGCTCACCCCGTGCTCCTCGGCGATTCGGGCGAACGGCGCGTAGGCGGAGCCCAGTTCACGGGCCCGGGAGATGCCGCCGAGGGGGCTCCAGGGCAGGAACGCGATGGGCGGCGTGCAGCGTGGCGAGCGAACGGGCCTCGTCCGGCCGCCCCTCGATCGACATGGGCATCCCGCCCAGACCGATCGCACTGACCTCGGCATCACCGATGCGTCGCGTGTGCATGGGCTCGTGACCTCTTCCGGGCTGTCGCGGGACGCTGGGCGCCGGCAAGCGGTTGCACCGCACCGGTCGCACACCAGCCTGAACCCGCCTCGGCCCGCAGGTCCAATAGAAGAACGCGAACGTATTCAGCAGCGCGAGGACTGAATCACCGCAGGCGCTCTCCCTGCCCGGTGCCCCGGAGCACGGCGAGGGCGGGCTCGTCGAAGCCGGCGGCGAGCTGTCGCACGGCCTGGTCCAGGAGGTCGCTCAGACTCGCCGTCTCCTCCGTCAGCCAGTGCTCGTACGCGGTCACGCATGCGGCCAGCGCCGCGTGCCCGATCAGCCGGGGCAGCAGGTCCGAGGGCGCCAGTCCGGTACGACGGGCGGCGAACTCCGTGACCAGCGCCCGCCACGAGGTGTAGCGCACCGCCGAGTCGGCCTGGAGCGCGGGCACCCGCAGGATGAGGGCCATGCGCTGCCGGTGCCAGGGCACCACCGCCGGGTCGAACCGGTTGAACTCGACGACGGCGTCGCGCAGCGCGTCCATCATCGGGGCGGCCGGATCGGTGGCCGCCAACAGCTCCTCCAGCCTGACCAGTTGCTCCTCGAAGTCGCCCCACACGAGGTCGTTCTTGGACGCGAAGTAGCGGAAGTAGGTGCGGCGCCCGATGCCGGCGGCGGCCGCGATGTCGTCGACCGTCGTGGCGTCGAAGCCCTGCCGGTCGAACAACTCGAAACCGAGGCGCTCCAGCACGGCCCGCGAGGTCGCTCGCGGGCGTCCCGCTCGGACTCCCGCCGCTCTGCCCGTCACCGGCTGCCCCGTCCTGTATCCGCACCCACGCCCCCATCATGCATCGGGCGGACCCCGACCACGCCACCGCTCGCAACCGGGCTGTCTGCGACCTGTCCGGACGCTGCGGCGCCAGGACTGGGCATGTCATCGATCTTTCCCCGCATTCCGGTTGCGCGCCCCTCAGGTCCGTGTGGCACTCTCGGGCTGGACCTTCGGGGTGTGGAAAGGCGGGGGCATGCGCATCGGACTGCTCGGCACGGGCTCATGGGCCGAGGGGGCGCACGCGCCCGCCCTGAGCCAACACCGCGAGCTGGATTTCGTCGGGGTGTGGGGCCGTCGTTCGGAGGCCGCCAAGGAGTTGGCGGGCCGCTTCGGCACCCGGGCCTACGACGACGTCGACGCGCTGTTCGCCGACGTGGACGCCGTCGCGGTGGCGCTGCCGCCCGCGGTCCAGGCCGGTCTGGCGGTGCGGGCGGCGCGGGCGGGCTGCCATCTGCTGCTGGACAAGCCGCTCGCGCCGACGGCCGAGGAGGGCCGGGCCGTGGTGGCGGCGGTCCAGGAGGCGGGAGTCGCCTCGGTCGTCTTCTTCACGACCCGTTTCCAGAGCGTGACCGAGGCGTGGATCACCGAACAGGCCGCCGTCGAGGGCTGGTTCACCGCGCGGGCCGAGTGGCTCGGCGCGGTCTTCACCACGGACAGTCCGTTCGGGGCCTCGCCGTGGCGGCGGGAGAAGGGCGCGCTGTGGGACGTGGGACCGCACGCCCTGTCGGTGCTGCTGCCGGTCCTGGGCGACGTACGGCAGGTGGCCGCCGCCGTGCACGGTCCCGCGGACACCGTGCACCTGGTCCTCCACCACACCGGTGGCGCCTCCAGCACGCTGACGCTGAGCCTGACGGCACCGCCGGCGGCGGCGGGTGCGGCGGTCGAACTGCGCGGCGAGGGCGGGGTGACGCTTCTCCCACGCAGCCCGGACGGTGCGGTTCCCGCGCTCGAACGGGCCGCGGACGCGCTGCTCGCCGCCGCTCGCAGCGGCCGTCCCCATCCGTGCGACGCCGCGTTCGGGCTGCGGGTCACGGAGATCCTGGCGACGGCGGAGGCTCTGCTGGGCGGCTGACGCCGCTCACCACTGGCTCTCGACCGCCTCCGTCAGCCGGGCGACGGCGGCCGGATCCGGCAGGCTCGCCAGCGTGTCGACGACCTTCCTGCTCGCGAACTCGCGTTGTGCGGTGGTCGCGTTCGGGTCGATCGCGCCCTCGGCCTGCACCTTGACGAAGTTCAGATCCGTCGCGAACAGCATCGAGAACGAGTCCGGGCTCTTGACCGTCGCACGGCCGCCGGCGTCCACGTACGCCCGCACGAGCCGACGCGCGGATCCGGCGGTGAAGTCGTTGCCGCCCGCCCAGACGTACAGGACACGGGCGAGTTCGCGTTCGGCCGCGATGGGTCCGGCGTTGTCCCAGTCCAGGAGGGTCGGGCCGGCCGGGCCGACCAGGACGTTCTGCGGCTGCATGTCGAGATGCGACACCACCAGGTCACCGGGGCCGGACGGGGTGACGTACCGCGCGAGTCCGGGTGCCGTGGTGTCGATGAACCGGCCGAGCTCGTCGGCCCACGGCATCCCGGCCCTGCGGACCTGCTGGTGGAGCACAGCCCAGTCGGTGTCCTGGGGGCACTCCTCGTACCAGAGGTGCGGGGTTCCGGTCGCGCCCCCGCCCGCCCGGTGGAGGAGGCCCAGGGTCCGGCCGCACCAGCTCAGGATGTCCGGGTCGGTGGGGTCCGCCTGGGTTCCGGTGACCCAGTCGTAGAGCTTCACGGCGGACCCGTCGAGCTGCGAGACGTGCAGGCCGTCGCGGTTGGGCAGGAGCCGTGGTGCGGAGATCCCCAGATGCTCTGTGGCGGCACGCAGGGCGATCTCGTGCCGGAACTGCTCCTCGCTGCCGCCGAAGATCAGTTCCTTCACCGCCCACGAGGCGCCGTTCCCGGTCAGCTTCCAGATCTGCCCCAGGGCGCCGCGGGTGACGGGCGTCATCGTCCAGGGCCCGGCACCGAGTGCGTAGGTGTCTGCGATCAAGTCCGCGGCGCTCTGCATACGGGTCTCCTCCATGCGTCTCGGCCACCCAAGATCGCAGGGAGGGCACCTGTTCGTCGAAGGGTTTGTCGCTCCGACCTGGCCTTCCGGCGAGGTCAGGGACACGCGTCGCCGGACCTCGTCGTAGACCCGCTCCGTCACGGGCGAACAGCTTCCGCAGGGTGTCGAAGGCCGGACCGGCCGTGAAACGGCCCCGCAGCGGCGAATTGGCTACCGTGCGTCCGCCGGCCGATGGAAGTTGACGCGTTCGCGTGTGACCGGATAGCCGGCCTTGGCGAAGTGCGCGGCCATCGGGGCGTTGCCCTGGTCCGTCGCGGCGACGATGAACTCGGCGCCCTGCGCGACGAGGTGGTGGGTGCACTCGGTCAGAAGGTCGTAGGCGTAGCCGTGTCCGCGCTGTTCGGGTACGACGCCGATGAAGCCGACGATCGGGGCCTGGTGGTTGCGGGCCGGGATGTGGATCCCCGCCAGCTCTCCTTCAGGCGTGTGCGCGACCTGCCACTACTCGCGCGGCGAGGGGCACCAGCGGAAGAAGTCGAGTTCCTCCTGGGCCGCCTTGTCTACGCCGCCCTCCTCGACGGCCTTCAGCGCGTGGGCGTCCAGGGTGGCGGAGTGGATGCGGCGCAGCGCGTCGAAGAAGACGGCGTCGTCGGGTTCGGCGCCGAAGACCAGACGTCCGGGCCGTTCGGACAGCCCGCATCCGGGGGTCCAGCGGTAGGTGAAGCGTTCCACCAGAAGCTCGTATCCGGCCGCCCTTGCGGCGGTGAAGCGGGCCTCGACGGCGGTGCGCAGATCCGGGTCCTCGCGCCAGCCGGGCGGCAGGCTGAAGTCGATGTCGACCTGCCAGGGCGCCGAACGCAGGAGTTCCGCGGCCGCCTCGGTCTCACCCTCGGCCATGTCGAGCCGGTCGACGCAGAGCGGTTCGGTGTCGTCGGGGCCGCCCCACCAGGCGGCCCTGGCGACGATCCGGCCGTCGCGCAGCGCCACGCGCTGCCAGTCGGGGCGGTGCCGGGTCAGCGGGTGCGCGGCGCGCACCCCGAGCGGGTCGGGCAGGGAGTCGAACTCATGGGCGGTGCTGTCGTCGAGCTGGCGGATGACCGTTCCGGTCATGGATTCCTCCGGGATGCGTGCTGCGTGGAGCGCTCCCGGGAAGCTCAGAGACGCACGCCGGGGGCGACGGGAAGGGAGCGCGGGATGTCGGTGTACTGCACGGCACTCGCCTCCTTCCGTCGGTGTCGGGGCGTGACGCGCTCACGCTAGAAGCTGCTGCGGGCGGGCGTCCAGCGAATTTCCCGGCGTGCGCGGCGCACCGGGTCGGAGGACCGTAGAGGCGTGGGAAAGGCGCAGGTCACACGGGACCACCGGGACCGGCGCGGCTGGTTGCACGGCGCACCGCCGCCCGGCTGGGTACGAGTGCTGCCGCCCGCCCTGCTCGCGGGGGTGTGCGCGGCGACCCTGGCCAGCCCCGGCCCCCTCGACATCGGCTTCCTGCTGGGAGCCATCCCCCCGTTGGCCGTGCTGTCCTACGGCCCTGCGGGCACCGCGCTGCTCGGCGCCCTCGTCGTGAGCCTGCTGGTCGTCCCGGCGTTCCGGCTCAACGACCCCGGCACCACCGATCTGCTGACCGTCTCCTTCGTCGCCGCGCTCAGCGTGCTGGTGTCCTACGTACGGAGCCGGCGGGACGCCCAGCTGGTCACCGAACGGGCGGTCGCCGAGGCCGCCCAGCGGGCCGTGGTGCCGCCGCTGCCGGAGCGTGTGGGGCCGGTGGGGTGTGCGGGGCTGTACCGGGCGGCGCAGCGCGGCACGCTCGTCGGCGGTGACTTCTTCGATGTACGGCGAGGCCCGCACGGTGTGCGGGCGGTGATGGGCGATGTGCAGGGGCACGGGCTGTCGGCCGTCGCGACGGTCGCCTCGCTGCTGGGCGCGTTCCGGGAGGCGGTGCTGGACGAGCCGGACCCGGAATCGGTGGCGGCGCGGCTCGACCGCAGGCTGGTGGTGGACTCCGCGGACGTGTCGCACGCCGAGCTGTTCGCCACGGCGGTGGTGCTGGAGTTCTCCGCCGACGCGCGGGCCGTGCGGATCGTGGTGTGCGGGCATCCGGCGCCGCTGCTGCTGCGCGACGGGCGGGTGGCGGAGCTGGAGGTGACGGCGGGTGTGCCGCTGGGGCTGGGGCTGTCCGGGGCCGGCCCGGCGGTGGGGGTCACGGTGCCGTTGCGCGCGGGTGACCGGCTCTTTCTCGCGTCCGACGGTGTCTCCGAGGCCAGGGGCACCGACGGTGCCTTCTATCCGCTGCTCGACCGGCTCCCCGCGTTCGCCGAAGACGATCCCGCGGTCATGGTGCGGCATGTGTGGCGCGACCTGACGGGGTACTGCGGGAGGACCGTCCAGGACGATGTGACGATGCTCGTCCTCAGCCCTGTCTGACCTGTTCGTGCTCCCCTTCGGCGTCGATGTGCGGCAGGATCCGGTCCAGCCACCGCGGCGTCCACCAGGCGTGCCGGCCCAGCAGCGTCATGACCGCCGGCACCATGAGCAGCCGGACGACGGTCGCGTCGATCAGCACGCTCACGGCGAGCCCCAGGCCGAGCATCTTGACCACGATGTTGTCGCTGACGATGAACGCCGCGAAGACGCTCACCATGATCAGTGCCGCGCAGGTGATGACCCTCGCGGTGATCTCCAGCGCATGGGCGACCGACGCCTTGGCGTCCCCGGTGCGCAGCCAGGCCTCGTGCACCCGGGAGAGCAGGAAGATCTCGTAGTCCATGCTCAGCCCGAAGATGATCGCGAACATCATCATCGGGACATAGCTCTCGATGGGCACCTTGCCGGAGACTCCCAGCGCCGGACCGCCCCAGCCCCACTGGAAGACGGCGACGACGACACCGTAGGAAGCGGCGATCGACAGGACGTTGAGGACGGCCGCCTTGATCGCGACGAGCAGACCGCGGAAGACCGCGAGGATGATCAGGAAGGCCAGCGCGACCACGACGCCGATGATGAGGGGCAGCCGGCTGGAGACGATGTCGCGGAAGTCGACCTGGGCCGCGGTCGTGCCGGTGACGTAGCCCTGGGCATCGGTGCCGGATACCGCGGCGGGCAGGGTGTCGTCGATCAGGCGGTTGGTCAGGTCCGTGGTGGCGGCGCTCTGCGGAGACGTCTTGGAGTAGACCGTGCTGATCAGGACGTCGCCGTCCTTGGTGGGCGTCAGCGGAGTGGCGGCGGTCGCGCCGGAGACGCCGTCGAGGGTCTTCTGGGCCTGTGAGGTGAGGGCGGAGCGACTGGAGTCCGGCACGGAGGTCTGGTCGATGACGACGGTGAGCGGGCCGTTGGAGCCGGGGCCGAACGCGTCGGTCATCAGGTCGTAGGCGCGCCGGTCGGTGAAGGAGGTGGGGTCGGCGCCGTCGCCGATGTGGCCGAGCTGGATGGAGAACACCGGGACGGCGAGGACGGCGACGGCTGCCACGCCCGCGGCCAGATAGCGCAGCGGGTGGTGCTCCACGCGGAGCGCGTAACGGTGCCAGGTGCCGTGCGGCTCGGCGCCCTCCTCGGCGTCGGTCTCGGCGACGGGGCGGCGCACCCGGTAGCGGTCGATTCGGGTACCGATCAGCCCGAGCAGGGCCGGGACCAGGGTGAGCGCGCCGAGCACGGCGGAGACGACCGTCACGGCGGCGGCGAGACCGAGTTTGCCGATGAACGCCACACCGGACGCGGACAGGCCCGCGAGCGCGACGATGACCGTACAGCCGGAGACGAGCACGGCCCGGCCGCTGGTCGCGGTGGCCCGGCCCGCCGCGGCGACCGGGTCGGCACCGTTCATCAGGAGCTGGCGATGACGGGTGATCAGGAACAGTGCGTAGTCGATGCCGACGCCCAGTCCGATCATCGTGGCCAGGGTCGGCGAGACGGTCGCGAAGGTGAACGCGGCGGCGAGCAGTCCGAGGCAGGCGAGCCCGCCGATCACACTGATCAACGCGGTCAGCAGCGGCAGACCCGCGGCGATCACACTGCCGAAGCCGACGAGCAGGACGACGATCGCCACCGCGAAACCGATCAACTCGCTCACCCGGTCGTCGGCGGCGGGCCGCGCCAGCTCGCCGAGCGGTCCGCCGTACTCGACGTCGGCGCCGGCCGACCGCAGCGGCTGCACCGACGTGTCCACCCCGTGCAGGTAGTCGTCGCCCAGGGTGGAGGGCTGTACGTCGAAGCGGACGGTGATGTACGCCGTCTTCGCGTCGGAGGACAGCGGTCCGACGGCCGAGGCGGTGGCGGTCAGCGGGTTCTGGACGGCCAGGACGTGCGGGAGCTTCTGCAGGTCGCCGACCGTCGTCGACATCTGCGAGTCCAGCGAGGTGAGAGCCTTGCCGCCGTCGTGCACGACGATCTGGCTGCTGTAGCCGCCCGCCGCCGGGTCGTGCTTCTTCAGGACGTCCAGGCCCTGTTGGGACTGCACGTCGGGCAGGGAGAAGTTGTCCTCGTACTCCCCGCCGACGGACCGGTTCAGGGCCTGCAGAGCGATCAGGGCGACCAGCCAGGCCACGATGACGATCACGAAGTGCCGGGCGCACCACTGGCCCAGCCGTCGCAGTGCCCCGATGGCGGCGGTCCCCTCGTCCCCTGCGTTACCTCGGGTGGGTGACATGTCCTGGACCTTTGTTCGCTACCCCCATTACACGCCCGCGCGATCTCCTCGGCACCCCGGGTGAGGTCGCTCCGGATGCACGCGGCGCTCCCCGGGTGAATGGTGATATCGGACCCGATGACGACCCGAGGAGCAGAGATCATGCCGACGTCACAGCCCGACGCGTCCGGGCCGTCCGAGGACCGCGCCACCCCGGACGCCCTGCTCCACACCCGTACCGGCACCGAGGTGTCGCCCGAGGACCTGGTGCTTGCCGCAGGCAGGGACCTCACCCCACGCAACCTGGAGTGGGCCAGGCGCAAGCTGGCGGCCGAGGGGCCGGCCGCCATGGAGAAGCTGCTGCCCTAGGGCCCTTCTGACGGATCAGCGTGGGCCGAGGAGCGGCGTCCGGTGCGTGCGATCGTCGTGCGGGGTGGAGGGTCATGTGGCGGAGCCACCTGGCCCTCCACCCCGTGCGTCTGGGGGTCCCCCCACGCCCTTCAGGCAGTGGGGGAGTGCGTGCCGGGCGTCGCGACGCCGCGATGATCCGTCAGAAGGGCCCTAGCCCTGTCCGGCGGAGCGGCCCTGGCTCCACCACCGTCCGGGCCCGGTGCGTTCGGCCGGGCCCGTCAGTCCGGTGCGTCCTCGTCCAGGCAGAGCACCGGAACCCGCTGTACGAGGTTGTTGGCGAACCCGCCCCGGTTCCAGGGCTGGTCCAGCGGCTGGGTGTGTCCCTCGGCGTCGGTGGCCCGCGCGCTCAGCAGGTACTCGCCGGGCGTCGCCGTCCAGGTGAGACGCCAGCGGCGCCACGCCCAGCGGTGCCCGTCGTCCGGCTCCAGCGCGGTCTCGTGCCAGGTGCGTCCGGCGTCCGCGCTCACCTCGACCCGGCTCACCGGCGCCCGCCCGGACCAGGCGCGCCCCTCCAGCGGAACCTCGCCCGGCCGCACGATCCGGGTCCGTGACATGAAGTCCGGGAAGCCCGGCGGCACCAGCAGTGCGCGCGGCGCGATGCGGGTGACGGGTTCGCCCGGGTCCTCCGGGCGTTCCCGCAGGCGGTAGGCGACGGTCTGCTGGAACCCGGTGAACGGCTCGTCGACGACGCTCACGTCGCGCAGCCACTTCACGTGGGCCATGCCGTACCAGCCGGGCACCACCAGTCGCAGCGGATGCCCGTGCTGCGGCGGCAGCGGGGAGCCGTTCATCGCGTACGCCACCAGCACCTCGGGCTCACTGCCCGTGGCGTCCTCGACGGACAGGGAGCGCCGGTAGTCCTGCTCGACCCCGCGCTCCACCCCGTGATCGGCGCCGGTGAAGACCACGTCGACGGCGCCGGGCTCGATGCCGGCCTCCGCCAGCAGCAGCCGCAGCGGCACGCCGGTCCACTCTGCGGTGCCGACCGCTTCGACGAGCCAGGGCTGGCTCACCGGCCGGGGCGTCAGCAGGGCCCGCCCGTTGCCGGCGCACTCCAGCGTCACCCGGGTGGTGACCTGGGGGAACGCCCGCAGGTCGGCCAGGTCCAGGCGCAGCGGGCGGCGGACCAGGCCGCCGACGGTGAGCTGCCACGCGGTGTCGTCGGGGACGTAAGGGATGTCGTAGTGCGTCAGCACGTAGTGCAGGCCCGGCGGGGTGAGGTCGTGGCGCAGGGCTTCGAGCGGCAGTCCGTGGTTGCGGGTGGCGAGGGCGAGTTCGTCCGGGCCGATGCCCTCTTCGGGGCCGGCCAGCCGGGCGGGTGCGCTCGCGTCACCGAGTCGATGACCCATGACACCAGTGTCGCGCCGCGAGCCAACCCTTGCACGGTGTCTGCCGGTTCACCCTTTCGAATCGGGCCCTGGAACTGCCAGACTGCGGAAGGTGCCCGACTTCGACTTGCTTGTCATCGGATCCGGTCCGGGTGGCCAGAAGGCCGCCATCGCCGCGGCCAAGCTGGGCCGCCGCGTGGCCGTCATCGACCGCCCCGACATGGTCGGCGGGGTCTCCATCCACACCGGCACCATTCCCTCCAAGACGCTGCGCGAGGCGGTGCTCTACCTCACCGGTCTCACCCAGCGCGATCTGTACGGGCAGAGCTACCGGCTGAAGGAGGACATCACCGTCGCCGACCTGACCGCCCGCACCCAGCACGTGGTCGGCCGGGAGGTCGACGTCATCCGCAGTCAGCTCTCCCGCAACCACGTCGCCCTCTACGCCGGAACCGGCCGTTTCGTCGACGCCCACACCGTCGCCCTGCGCGAGGTGACCGGCCATGAACGGCTGCTCAGCGCCGAGCACATCGTCATCGCGACCGGCACCCGGCCCGCCCGGCCGGACACTGTCGAGTTCGACGAGCGGACGATCCTGGATTCGGACAACGTCCTCGCCCTGGAACACGTTCCGCGGTCCATGGTCATCGTCGGCGCGGGTGTCATCGGCATGGAGTACGCGTCCATGTTCGCCGCGCTCGGCAGCAAGATCACTGTGGTCGAGAAACGGGCCGGGATGCTCGACATGTGCGACGTCGAGGTGATCGAGTCGCTCAAGTACCACCTGCGGGACCTCGCCGTGACGTTCCGGTTCGGGGAGACGGTGTCCGCGGTCGAGCGGCACCCCCGGGGCACGCTCACCATTTTGGAGAGCGGCAAGAAGATCCCCGCCGACGCGGTGATGTACTCGGCGGGCCGACAGGGGCTCACCGACGACCTCGACCTCGACAAGGCGGGGCTGGCGGCGGACCGCCGGGGCCGGATCACGGTCGACGAGCACTACCGCACCGAGGTGCCGCACATCTACGCCGTCGGCGACGTCATCGGCTTCCCGGCGCTGGCCGCGACCTCGATGGAGCAGGGCCGGTCGGCGGCCTACCACGCCTGCGGGGAGACCGTCGGGCGGATGCACCACCTCCAGCCGATCGGCATCTACACCATCCCGGAGATCAGCTTCGTGGGCCGCACGGAGGATCAACTCACCGAGGACAGCGTGCCGTTCGAGGTCGGCATCTCCCGCTACCGCGAACTGGCCCGCGGACAGATCATCGGCGACTCGCACGGCATGCTGAAACTGCTGGTCTCCCCCGAGGACCGCACGCTGCTCGGCGTGCACTGCTTCGGCACCGGCGCCACCGAACTCATCCACATCGGCCAGTCCGTGATGGGCTGCGGCGGCACGGTCGACTATCTCGTCGACGCGGTGTTCAACTACCCGACGCTCGCGGAGTCCTACAAGGTCGCCGCTCTCGACGCGACGAACAAACTCCGCCAGATCGACCGCATCGGGGACTGAGGGAACCCGGCGCTCAGACGCCTTCGTCCGGCCTCTCCTGGGCGAGCCGTTCGTCGAGGCTCTCGCCGTCGTGCTGTTCGGCGGCCGTGGTGCCGTACTTGGTCACGCCGAGCGGCCGCTCGGGGGGCGAGTAGCCCTGGTCGAGGGTGTCGTCGTAGGTCCGTTCGTCCAGCACGTTCTCGGGGTCCAGGGGTGCGGCGTCCTCCTGCTCCTCGTCGGTTGCGGTGGGCTGGTACACGTCATCGGCGTGCGCCGGGTCCGTGGCCATGGGAGCCTCCCCTGTCGACTCGGTCCTCTTCTCGGTCCTCTTCGGTATCCCGATCCGCGTTTCCAGATCCGCCCCTCCGAACCACGGTTTTCCGTCACGGAGCCTCCACAAGGCCCCTGACCTGCGGCGGAGTTGGATGCGGGAGGTTACCCTCCGGTCAATCTTGAAAGGGGATCGCGTAGGGCTATCATCACTCGCACACACGGTGTGTGACCGTCTGCCGACGCGACGCTGAACGGTGTCCGCCGCCCCCCAATGTGCCGTCCCTGGCCGAGGCCATCCCTCTTCGGTCCGAGGCGGGTTCCACCCCCCACCCCTTACGCCGTCGAGGCCTGGTCGTCCTCGCGTCGTGCACGACGGAAAGCAGCTTCAGCATGAGCAACAGCAGGGGCAGAGGGTTGCAGGCAGGCGCCCTCGGCACGTTCGACACAGTGGTGATGGCGGTCGCGGGAAGCGCTCCGGCCTACTCGATCGCCGCCACCACCGCCGTCCTCGTCGGCGCGGTGGGTCTCGCCAGCCCGGCCGCACTCCTGTACTGCGCGATCCCGATGCTGGGCATCGCGCTGGCGTTCAGCTATCTCAGCCGCATCGACGTGAACGCGGGCGCCAGTTACTCGTGGGTGGGGCGAACTCTCCACCCGTTCCTGGGCTTTCTCAGCGGCTGGGCGCTGGTGGTGTCGGCGACCATCTTCATGGTGGCCGGTTCGCTGCCGGCCGGTTCGATGACGCTCGCCCTGTTCGACGAGGGCCTCGCCGACGACACCGCGCTGTCCACGCTCGTCGGCGCCGCCTGGTTCGTGGCCATGCTGCTGGTCGTGCTCGGCGGCGCCCGGCTCACCGTCCGCGCCCAGCTCCTCATGTCCGGCGTCGAGCTCGCGATACTGGCCCTGTTCGCGGTCCTGGCCTTCTTCCACACGGACAACGCCCGCGCCTTCGACTGGTCCTGGTTCGGTTTCGGCCAGTTCGACGGCATGGCCGGCTTCGCGTCCGGCGCGCTGATCGCCGCGTTCTACTACTGGGGCTGGGACGTGACCAGCAACCTCAGCGAGGAGACCCGCAACAGCCGTCGTACGACCGGACTGGCGGGCCTGATCGGGGTCGGCATCGTCTTCCTGCTGTTCGAGGTGTTCACCATCGCGGTGAACGTCGTGCTGTCCTCGACACAGGTCCGGGAGAACGAGGCCAATGTGCTCGCGGTGCTGGGCGAGGAGATCTGGCCGGGCTGGGGCGGCAAGCTGCTGATCGTCGCGGTGATGCTGTCCACCATCGCCACGCTGGAGACCACGCTGATCCAGGTCACCCGCTCGCTGTTCGCGATGGGCCGCGACCGTACGATGCCGTCCGCGCTGGGCAGGGTGCACCGCGAGTGGAACACGCCCTGGGTCGCCATCGTGGTGGTCGGCGCGGTGGCGCTGGTGATGTTCATCGCCTCCAACGCGCTCGGCTCGGTGGGCGACATCCTCTCCGACGCGATCTCGGCGATCGGTCTGCAGATCGCCGTCTACTACGGTCTGGCGGGCCTCGCGGCCGTCGTCGCCTACCGCAAGACGCTGCTGAAGTCCGCCGCCAACTTCTTCTTCGGTGGCCTGTGGCCGCTGCTGGGCGCCCTGTTCATGTTCTGGATCTTCATCGAGTCGCTGGGCGAGCTCAGCCGGGCCGCGGTCACGATCGGCGTCGGCGGACTCGCCGCCGGGCTGGTCCCGATGCTCTGGTACTGGAAGAAGGGCAGCGACTACTACCGGCCCGCCAAACTGGACGCCACCCACACAGTCGAGGCGGACTACGTCCCGGCCGGCGCCGTGCCCACGCAGTCCCGTGCCCACGAGGGTCTCTCCACCGACTTCTGAGGGGTGTGGCGATGACGCGGGATCGCTTCGCTCCCGACTTCGACCCCGACTGCGGGGACGTACCCCTCACCACGGCCCGCCAGGACATCGTCATCGGACGCTGGCAGGGACTGAGGGAACTGCTGCGGGCGACCGGACCCGACTGGCCGGTCCGCGGCCATCGGGTCCGGCTGCTCGCCCAGGCCTGCGCGGGCAGTTCGACGGCGGAGTCATGGCTGGCCGCCGAACCGCACAGCGCCGACGCGCTGGTGCTGCGGGCGGCGACCGAGACGGCCCGGGCGTTCAACCTGGCGATCGCCGCGGGCCGCGGTGTACCGATCGACCAGCACCGCGTCGACACCGCGGTGATGGCGAGTCTGCAGGCCGCCGACGCGTATCCGGACGACCCCACCCCGTGGATCTCCCTGATCTCCGTGGCGCGGCTGTACCCGGCGGGCGTACGCAGGCAGGAACTGGCGCGCTGGTGGGACGAGTTGCACCAGCGCGACCCCTACAGCGTGGAGGGCCACCTCCAGGTGCTGCACTACTACTCGTCCCGCTGGCACGGCACCCACGGCCTGATGTACGACTTCGCCCGCGACGCGGCCGGAGTGGCACCGCCGGGCTGCGCACTGCCGGTGCTGGTGCAGTACGCCCGGGTCGAGGAGTACCGGTTCGCGCTGGACGCGGCCAAGGGTCGGCAGTCCTCGGTGGCGCTCGCCCAGCACTGGAGCAACGACGGGGCCGTCAGCGACGTACGCCGCACCTGGCAGCGCTGGATCGCCGGCCGGCCCGAGGGCGCGGTCGCCCCCGCCGAGCTGCGTGACCTCAACTACCTGACGCACGCGGCCTGTCACGCGGGCCTCGCGGATGTCGCGGGCCCGCTGTTCCGGATGCTGGGGCGGCGGGCCACCCGCACTGCCTGGTCCTACACGGGGGAGCCGGACAAACAGATCGCCAAGTGGCGCAAGGAGGTGGGGCTGCGCGCCTGACGCACTCGCCCCGAGTGCCATCGTGGCCGGGGCGGTTCGTCAGGGCGTGGCGTTCGGGCCGTCCGGCCGGCTGCTGCGCTGCTCGACCATCTCCCGGTGAGCTGCTCCGTCTCCGATTCGGGCAGCCGCTCGAAGCCGTCCTCGGTGATGACCGAGACGATCGGGAAGATCCGCCGGTTGATGTCGGGGCCGCCGGTCGCGGAGTCGTCGTCCGCCGCGTCCCACAGGGCCTGGAGGGCGGCGAGCGCGGCGTCGCGCCGGGACATGCCTTGTGGAACAGCTTCTTCAGCGCGCCCCGGGCGTAGGGCGAGCCGGAGCCCTCGGCGTGGAAGTCCGTCTTCTCGTACAGGCCGCCGGCGACGTCGAAGCTGAAGATGCGTCCCTTCTCGCCGTCGTCGGCCGTGTGGTCGTAGCCGGTGAGGAGGGGGACGACGGCGAGGCCCTGCATGGCCTGGCCGAGGTTCTGCCGGATCATGCCCGCCAGGCGCCGGGCCTTGGCGTTGAGGGACATCGGCGCGCCCTCGATCTTCTCGAAGTGCGTGAGCTCGACCTGGTACAGCTTCACCATGTCCAGTGCGAGACCGACGGTGCCCGCGAAGGCGACCGCGGTGTGGTCGTCGGCCGGATGCACCTTCTCCAGGTCGCGTTGGGCGATGAGATTGCCCATCGTGGCCCTGCGGTCGCCGGCGATCAGCACGCCGTCGCGGTAGGCGAGGGCCAGCACGGTGGTGCCGTGCGGGAACTGGTCGGGGGCGGCGCGCACGCCGTCGGGGAAGGGTCTGCGGGTGGGCAGCAGGGCGGGTCGGTGGGCGGTGAGGAACTCGGTGAAGGACGCGCTTCCCGGAGTGAAGAACTCCTCCCCCAGCCGTCCGCCGTGCTCGCTCTCCGTCATGACGTTCCCCCTCGTGTCCCCGGTCCGACATCCGAGTCCTACCTGAAGCGGGTGGACGGGAAACACGCGGCCCGGATCACAACTCGCGCCTTGGACGCGCCTGTTGTGCTCACAAGGCCTTGCGTCGCACCAGTACGCCGAGCACGACCAGGCCCGGCACCAGCGGCAGCCACACGGTCAGGAGCCGGTAGCCGAGTACGGCGGAGGCGGCCGCGGCGGCCGGTGCGCCCGCGGTGGTGAGGGCGAAGGCCAGGGCGGCGTCGAGGGAACCGAGGCCGCCGGGGGTGGGCAGCAGGGCGGCGGCGCTGCTGGCGGCGAGATAGAGCAGCGCCACCCTGGCCGGCGGCAGGGAGAGCGCGACGGCCTGTGTGACGGCGATCAGGACGAGGGCGTGCAGGGCGGCGAAGGCCAGCGAACCGCCCCACAGAGCGGCTGCCCGGGGCGGGTTGGTGTGCACGGCCCTGATGTCGGCGGCCACGGCGGCCACGGCGCGCCTGCACCGGGGCCACGCCAGCACGCCGGCCACACAGACTGCGGCGGCGAGGAGGGCGACGAGGATCGCTCCGGACAGTTGCGGGAACCGCAGCACACCCGGGCAGGCCAGCGCGAGCGCCACGACCAGGACGACCCGGACCACCCCGGCGGCGGTGCCCTTGACAGCGAGGGCGGTCGCCGCGCGGCCGGCCGACAGCCCGCAGCGCATGAGGAAGCGCAGGTTGACCGCGCCCGCGCCGAGCCCGGCGGGCAGCAGATGGTTGGCGGCACAGGCGGCGAACTGCGCGGCCACGAGCCGCCCTCGGGGAAGGTGCCGCACGACCGCGCCCTGCTGGGCGAGCGCCGCGCAGACCCAGGTCGCGGCGGCGGCCGTGCCGCCCACCAGCAGCCAGCCCTGGTCGGCGACGGCGAGCCGCACGGCCCCGCGCTCGAGGACCGGCCACTGCCTCTGGGCGAGGCAGACCGTGCCCACCAGGACGACGAGGGTGAGTGCGGTGTGCCAGTAGACGCGTCTTCGACCGGGGGCGAAGACGACCGGTTCGGACGTCATGTGCCGCCGTCCTCCCCCGCGGGCCCGATCCGTACCTCGAGCCCGTCGATCCGGTACGCGGTCCAGTCGCGGGCGTACCCGGCCGGGCGGCCGTGCGCCGGCACGAGGTGGGCGACCGGGATCCGGCGGGCGGTGTCCTGGATCTCCGCCGCCGTGGAGTTGGTGTTGGGCCCGCTGACCGCCGCGGAGGAGCAGCCGGTGTAGAAGGCGATGGGGAGCGCCTCTTCTCCGGTGAGCAGACAGGGCGGCCGGATGCCCAGCCGGTGCAGGTCGGCCGCGGTGCGCTCCCAGGCCTGTCGGTCGGCGGTGCTGCGGCTGACGGTGCGGTCCAGGACCGCGTACTGCACGGCCAGGTGCCCGGCCAGCCCGAGCGCGACCAGGGTCGTGGCCACCGGTCGCCACTTGCCGCCCGGTGCGGTGACCAGGTGGAGCAGCCCGTCGGCGACCGGGATGGCCAGCAGCGCGTAGACGGGCAGGAGGAAGCGGGGGGCCGCGTATCCGATCAGGAACAGGTACGGGAAGGCCGCCGACGCGGCGCAGGCCAGCGTGACGAGCGTGCGTGCGGTGCGCCCGGCCCGGACGGCGACGGCGAGGCCGAGGAGGGCGAGCAGCGGAAGGACGTACCACCACACGGTGATCACGGGGTGGGGCATCGAACCGGTGCACGGCCGGCACAGGGTGCGCCCGACGAGGCTGCGCATCTGGTCGTCGACGGCGAGGTTCCAGCCGAGTCCCCCCTGGATGCGGGAGCCGTCGTGCAGCCGCTGCGCCAGACCGCCGTAGGTGAGGTACGCCTCCACCACCCACTGGGCGGCGCCGAGGACGGCTCCGGCGAGGAGGGCGACGAGCATGCGCCAGTGGCGCAGCGCCACCGCGAGGGCGAGGAGGGGCAGGGTCACCCAGACGGCGTCGGTGGGCCGCATGAGCGCCATGAGGGCGGCACCCGCCGCGACTCCCCACAGGTTGGCCGGGGCGCGCAGGAAGGAGCCGACGCAGACCAGCGCGCCGATCGCCACCCAGTAGTTGGGCATGGCCTGCGGGCCGTAGTAGAGCGTCACCCACAGGGAGGCGAAGAGCGCCCCGGCGCCGGCGAGGACACGGGCCGGGAAGACCCCGCGCCAGACGCGCAGGGCGAGGTAGAGGCCGATGCCCGACAGTACGGCCAGGTAGACGCGCAGCAGTGCGGTGGACGTCGACCAGGACGCGATGGGCGACACCAGCAGCGAGATGCCACGCGCGCGGGGTGCGCTGAAGTAGGAGGGTGGCGCCTGAGCGCTGACCTGGCTGACGTAGACGGTCTCGTCCCAGCCGAGGCCCATCCAGGGGCGTACGAGTACCAGCTGGGCGAGGACGAACGCACCTGCCACCACGGCGAGCAGAACGTCGCCGCGCCTGCGCCGGGCCGTACCGGGCACGGTCGCCGTGTCGCGCCGTCGCACGCTCACGAGCGTCGCGTTCGCGCCGTGCACCATCGTCCACCCCTTACCCCTACGCGTCGCAGGGTTTCCGAGACCCCACGGCCATGAGCTGGGGAAATAGAGAAAACACGGACAAACTAACCCGCGTCCGGTCGGTGCGCAGCGCGAAGTTCGGCCAGGTGCCTGATATTTCGTCCGATTATCGGCGCAACCGTCGCGTCAGTCGTGCGGGAACGAGTGGTGCTCGTGGGCGACGAGCCAGCGGCCGTCCTGCTTGCGCAAACCGAAGGTCAGGCGCAGGCGGAGGCCGGGGTGTTCGGCGAGTTCCTCGGGGGTCGCGCAGCGCAGGAGGGCGTGGGCGTAGGCGACCTCGGAGCCGGCGGTGACGTCGAGGGACTCGATGTCGAAGCAGGCGCCCTGGGCCTGCCAGGCGAAGAAGGGCGGCCAGGCGGCGCTGTAGGCGGACAGTCCGTGGATGCCGTGGTGGGGCGGCGGGACGTCGTACATGACGATGTCCTCGGCGTGGTCGGCCAGGACACCGTCGAGGTCGCCCCGGTGGACGGCGTCGGCCCAGTTCGTGATCAGGGTGCGGATCTGTGCGGCGTCGTCGGGCACGGTGGCGGCTCCCTCCTGGGTCCCCTCGCCATCCTCCCCGCCGGTCCGGGTCCCCGCCCGACGACGGGGTGACACACTCTGCGTGTGCCGCTGACACTCGACGACCTGCTCCTGCGCGCCCGGGCCCTGGCCCACGACGACCGGCGCGCGATCCTCGGTGTCGCGGGCAGCCCCGGCGCGGGCAAGACGACACTCGCCGAGTTCCTGGTGCGGGAGCTGAACGCGGGCGGGGAGCCATGGGTGGCGCACGTCCCCATGGACGGCTTCCACCTCGCCGACGTGGAACTGGAGCGCCTCGGCCTCGGGGACCGCAAGGGCGCGCCGGACACCTTCGACGCGGCGGGCTACGCGGCGCTGCTGCGGCGGCTGCGCGCGGAGGAGGACGGCGACATCGTGTACGCGCCCGGCTTCGAGCGGGTGCTGGAGCAGCCGGTCGCGGGCGCTCTGCCGGTGCCGCCGACGGCTCGGCTGGTGGTGACCGAGGGCAACTACCTGCTGCTGGACACGGGCGCGTGGGTACGGGTGCGGCAGCAGCTGGACGAGGTGTGGTTCTGCGAGCTGGACGAGCCGGAGCGGATCCGGCGGCTGGTGGCCCGGCACGAGCGGTTCGGCAAGGAGCACGACGAGGCCGTGACCTGGGTGCTGGGCACGGACCAGCACAACGCCGCCCTGGTCACGGCGACCCGGGACCGCGCGGACCTGGTCGTCCCCACCCGGGTCCTGGAGCGCCGTCAGGCGTTGTCGTAGGTGTGCCTCGCCCGCTCGACCTCGTCGAGGTGGCCGGCGGACCAGTCGGCGAGGTGCGCGAAGAGCGGGGCGAGGCTGCGGCCCAGCTTGCTGATCTCGTACTCGACCCTGGGCGGAACCTCGGGGTGATACGTGCGCACGACCAGCCCGTCCCGCTCCAACTGCCGCAGCCGCTGGGTGAGGACCTTCGGCGTGATCTTCGTGATGCGCCGCTCCAGCTCGACGAAGCGCTGCCGGCCGTGCGTGTGCAGGCTCCACAGGATCGGGGTGGTCCAGCGGCTGAACACGATGTCCACGACCGGGCCTATGGGACAGGCGAGTGCGGGGTCGGTCGTCACGTCGGCCTTCATGCGCATCCCTCCGGGATAGCCACTTTCCTCTAGGTACCTACTATATCCACGCTGTTAGCGTCCCTTCGTCGGCAACAACGCCGACTTCACAAGGGAGTTGCTCATGATCGTGGTGACGGGGGCGACGGGGAACGTCGGCCGGGAGCTCGTCCGGGCGCTGGCCGAATCCGGTGTCGAGACCATCGCGACATCCCGGCAGATCACCTCCGCCGACGTTCCGCACGGCCTACGACACCGACCGGCGGACCTGGTCGACCCGGAGAGCCTGCGCCCCGTGTTCGACGGCGCGCACGCACTGTTCCTGCAGAACGGGGGTCCCAGCGCCCATCTGCTGGACGTCCCGCACCTCTTGGACGTCGCCAAGGCCGGCGGGGTCGAGCGGGTCGTCCTGTTGTCGTCGCAGGGGGTCGTGACCCGCCCGGAGTCGGACTCGCACGGAGGCATCGGGCACGGCATCGAGGAGGCCGTACGGCAGTCGGGCCTGGACTGGACGTTCCTGCGCCCGGGCGGCTTCCATTCCAACGCGTTCGCCTGGGCCGGGTCCGTACGCGAACAGCGCACCGTTGCCGCGCCGTTCGGGGACGTCGCACTGCCCACGGTCGACCCGGCCGACATCGCGGCGGTGGCCGCGGTGACGCTGCGCTCGGCCGAACATGCCGGGCAGGTCTACGAGTTGACTGGCCCGGCCCGCGTCACTCCCCGACAGCAGGCCGCGGCCCTCGGCGAGGCGCTGGGCGAGCCGATCGGGTTCGTCGAGTGGAGCCGGGACGAGGCCCGCGCGCGGATGCTGGGGTTCATGCCCGAGCCCGTGGTGGACACCACCCTCGCCATCCTGGGCGCCCCCACCCCCGCCGAACAGCGCGTCAGCCCCGACATCGAGCGCGTCACCGGCCGCGCCGCGGGCACGTTCGCCGACTGGGCGCGGCGGCACACCGCCATGTTCCGGTAGGACTTACCGCATGGGGTTGGACATCACCGTGCTCGCCGTCGACTGGGAGCGGCTCGAGGCGACACCGTTCGAGGAACGGCTCGGGCTGCTCGAGGACGCGGCGCTTCCCGAGGACGAGATCGACTGGGACGCGGAGCCACGGAAAGGCTGGGTGTTCCCGGCGGCGTCGAACGTGCCGTGGTGCGGACGCTACGAGTTCCACAGCACCACCGGCTCGTACAAGCCGCACTTCTGGGCGGGTCACGCCTGGCAGGACGTACGGGACTTCGCCGGCCCCGCGCTGCGGGAGCAACTGAACGGTTTCCTGCACCCGTTGCTCTGGGACGAGGATGGCACCGGCCTCTTCCCGGCCGGCGCCGATCCTCGGCGCCCCGAGCTGCTGCTCGTCTGTCCCCCGCCGACCGTCTCCGCGCTGTCTGTCCACTGGGCCCTGGCGCAACCGCTGTTGGAGAGCCTGCGCGAGCCGTTCGCCGTGCACGCCGCGTCTCCGGGGCGGTGGATCGAGGACTTCGACGAGTTCTCGGTGCTGTTGCGAGAGTGGGCGGTGGTGGTGGGCGAGGCCGACCGGCGGGGCTGGGGGCTGGTCGGCCTGCCCCTGTGATTCAGAGGTGCAGCGTCAGGTCCGGTTCGCCTTGGGCGTCGCCCGCGATGTCGCCGATCACGGCGGTGAACGCCTCGGCCCGCACCGTCAGGCCCTCGGGGCGCTGCTCGACCGTCACCGTGAACGTGCCGCCGGGGCCGTAGCGCACCGCGAAGACATGCAGGTCCTCAGGGGCGTCCGGGACCGGGTCGGCCTCCAGGGCCGTCGAGGAGACCAGATGGCTCCAGCCCTCGTCGGGATTGCCGTAACCGCGGGGATCGGCGGCGAGCGCGAACGCGGCCTGCTGCTGGGTGGTGTCCGAGCGGGCGTCGAAGTGGTCGGCGCCCTCCGACTGCGGGTGGGTCAGCCGGAGTTCGCCGACGGAGGCGACCTGGGCCTCGGCGGTCCGGCGGACCCGGTCGCCGTCGTCCGTGGCGTACGGCATGCCGGCGAGCAGATACGGCGTGCCGGGCAGGCGTTCCACGGCGACCGTCACCCACAGGCTCGTGCCGTCGGTGACGTACAGGGACCGCACATGCCGCAGGACGTGGTCGCGGCCGACGACCGGCTTGGTGACCAGCTTGGCCGCGAGGCCCTCGGCGCGGACGTCGCGGACGCGGATCTCGCCCATCGGGCGGCAGAACACGAAGCCGTCGACGACCGGGCCGTACCCGTGCTGACGGTCGACGGCGGCGGGCAGACAGTACGTGCCGTCCGCCTCGATCACCGACGGCGTCATGTGGCCGTCGAACGCCACCGACACGGTTCCCGCCCGGAGTTGATGGCGGACGGGGGCGGCCGACGGCGTACGGTGCCAGCGCGTCGTGTCCTCGATCTGCCAGACCAGCATCCACGCGAAGTGCCCGTCGACCCCGCCGTCCGCCTTCACCGCGTGCCGGGCCCAGCGGCTGTCGCCCCGGTAGCGGCCCAGGTCGGAGCCGATCCGGGCGCCGAAGTAGCGCAGGCCCAGGACCGACTCGAACGCGGAGTGCTGTTCGCTGTAGCGGGGGCCGCCGTTGTCGAAACCGCCGCCTGTCAGGCGGGCGTCGATGTAGCGGGCGAGGGCGTCGCCGTCCTCCGCGAAGATGTCCTCGCCGCTGACCCGATGGGCCTGGGCGAGGAAGGACAGCGAGATCGGGCCGTAGTTGTTGTCGTAGGCGCCGCCGTGCTCGGGGGGCAGCAGGGCGCCGCGGTCGCGGACCCGGTGGGCGCGGATCCTGTCGACGTACAGGTCCACGGCGCGCCCACGGACCGACTCCCGTTCCGGGGACGGCAGATGGCTCGCCAGCATCAGCCCGCCCACAATGCAGCCGATCGCCTGGTTGCCCGCCTCCTGCGGGTTGAAGAACGTCGCCTCGGTCAGCCAGTGCCAGTAGCCGCGGGCCACCTCGAGCAGCTCGACGCGCTGTGTGTCGTCGACGAGACCGTCCGCGGCGTCCAGCACATTGACCGCCTGGAGCAGCGCCCACACCGTGCTGGGCCAGTCACCGATGGGGTGTGCGCCTGCCGCGAGGGTGTAACGGGCGTACGGAAGACCGGAGTTGCGGACCCTCAGGTTCGGATAGCCGGGGTTGTCCGCGGTGTACACCCGCTCGCGCAGATGGAAGGCGAGGCTGCGGCGCACGGCTTGCGGCAGCCGCGGGTCCTTGGTGCGCTGCCAGGCGAGCGCGAGGAGCGAGGTGATGCCGAGTGAGGTGTCGCCGATGTCGTCGACACAGTCGGGGTGTTCGAGGTTGCCCTCCGGCGTGAGCCGGGCCAGGGCCTGCTCGACGACGTCGGCGAGGACGGCGTCGTATGCCTCCGGGGTGTCCGGGAGGTCGTGCAGCGGGCCGCGCTGGTGGAGGAGGTGCACGGGTGGATCAGCCCTTCGTGCCGGAGATGGCCATGGCGTGGGTCGTCGGGGTCATACGACAGGTGCGGGGCGGCGGGCGCGCAGTGCGAGGGTCACCGTGTGCGGGCCGAGTCCACCGATGTGGACACCGTTCCCGGTCGTCGCGTCGGTGCCGCCGACCACGGTGTAGTCCTGACCCGGGTCGTACCGCAGTATGTCGCTCCGGTCCGGCCCGGCGAGCGGTTCGCCCGCCTCGACGGCGGCCTCGACCCGGATCTCGTCGTCGCCGACCCGGTAGGTCATCGGCCCGGTCGTCAGACACCAGCGTCCGTCACCGATCGGTACGGCGCCCTCGGTCACACCGCCGGGCCGGAAGGTGAGTTCGAGGGCCCAGGGCACCCGTGGTCCGCTGATGTCGATCCGCAGGTCGGCCCCGTCTTCCCTGAGGTCCACGTCGACGTGGGTCGTGTGGGAGACCTCGTCCCGAGGCCGGTCCGGGAAGGCCATCGCGGCCGAGAAGCGTCCCTCGTCCACCAGCCGGTAGCCACCGTCGTCCCGCCGCTGGTCCTTCGGGAGCGGCTGGTAGTAGGCGGCCGTCAGGGTTTCGGTGAGCCGGTACCGGTTGTCGGCGAGCTGTCGCATGTCGGCGGCGCGGAACGGGCCCAGGTCGAAGAACCCTCGCGTCAGGCGGATCGCGTCGAGGACGGCGTCGCCCGCGAACAGACGCAGGAAGGTGGGGTTGCAGGCGAGGCCCGAGCGGATGCGCCGGTGCTCGGGCACGTCGGAGCCGCCGTACACCACCGTGTGCGCGGTGGCCGAGGCGCGTTGGGCGAGGCGTGCGGTGGTGAGGTACCGGTCGCGCGGAAGCGTCTCCGTGTCCGGGGCCGGCAGGGCGCGGCACAGGTCCGGGGTGAGGAGGGTCTGGGCGAGCAGGTCCCAGTCGTCGATGCCGCCGGCGGCCGCCAGTCGCGCCGCCCGGCTGAAGTCGCCCCGGCCGGTGCGGATCGCGAGCAGCCGGTAGTGCGGAAGGTAGGGCGCCAGGGGGAACGGGTGCTTCTGGTCCTGCCGTCGTGAGTGGACGGTCTCCACCGTGCCGTCCGGCCTGATGAGGTCCAGGGTGGTGGCGAGGTTGCGTTCGACGGCGGCCGCCAGGTCGGGGCGGTCCAGCACCTCGGCCAGCAGGAGCAGCGACGGGTTGGTCACGTGGGACGCGTAGAGGGCGCTGCGTTCCGAGTACAGGCCCTCCGCGTCGATGTCGACGCCCTCGGCGAGCCACTCCTCGACGCGGTCGAGCAGCCGGTCGTCCGGGAAGGACCGGTGCAGCCGGGCCAGCGCCGCGGACAGCTCCCAGCGGTGGTTCGGGGTGTGCGCGCCGCCGGTCAGCAGGGGGCCGGTGGCTGCGTCGGCGATGTCGGCGAGCGCCGCCGTGACGTCGCGCAGTTCCGGCCCCGCGCCGGCGGCGAGGACATGCGCGTCGCACACGTCGTTGACCGTGAACGCGGAGTCCGGCGGTGACTGCACGTTGTCCCCTCCGGCGAAGAGGCCGGTGAGTGTCTGCGCGGCGCGCAGGGCGCGCAGGTGGGTCGTGGCGGCGGCCACGGCCCGCTGGTCGCCGTGCAGTGCCGAGTCCGGGGAACGGTATGCCGCGATCAGGGTCTTGACCCGGCGCGCCAGACCACGGTGCTGCACACCGGCGGGTTCCCGGTCGGGTTCGGCCGCCAGGGGGACGGCCGTCCGGTCGGCGGCACGGGCCGCCGACCGGACGAACTCGCGGTCGAGCGGGGTGGGCAAGGTCAGTCCTTCAGGCCGGCGTTGATGTCGGCGTTCATGACGTACTTCTGGAACACCAGGAAGACGATGATCAGCGGGATCATGGAGATGACCGATCCGCCGAGCAGCACCGACCAGTTGATGTTCTGCGCACCGACGAGGCTCTGGATACCGATCTGCACGGTGAACTTCTCGGGGTCGTTCAGCATCAGCAGCGGCCAGATGTAGTCGTTCCACCGCCACTGGAACGACAGGATGGCGAGCGTCAGCATGATGGGCCGGGAGATCGGCACCATGATCCTCAGGAAGATCGACAGCTCACGCGCCCCGTCGATGCGGGCGGCCTCGATGAGTTCGTCGGGGACCGTCAGGAAGAACTGGCGGAACATGAAGCAGCCGGTCGCGGTGAGCAGGGCCGGGAGGATGATGCCGGCGAGCGAGTTGTAGAGGCCGAGGTCGCGGACCACCAGGAACTGCGGGGCGAGCATGACCTCGGACGGCAGCATCGTGGTGGCCAGAATGCCGACGAAGAAGACCTTGAGCCACTTGTTGTCGTACTTGGCCAGCGCGTACCCCGTACAGCAGCTGACCCCCACCGTGAGGATCGTCGCGATCACACACACGATGGTCGTGTTGATGAAGTACTGGGAGAAGTTGGCGCTCTCCCACGCCGCCTTGTAACCCGACACGGTGGGGTTGTTCGGGAACAGGGTCAGCGGAAGGGAGAACAGGTCTCCCGCCGGCTTGAAGGAGCTGAGGACGAACCACAGCACCGGTACCGCGTAGAGGGCCGCCAGTACCCACAGCAGGGTCGTCGGGGCCACCGCGCGCCGGAACTCACCGCTGCGCCCACTGCGGGACCGCTTCTTGGCGACGGCCCGTGCGGAACCGGCGTCGGACTTGCGCGGCATGTCTGTGGTTGTCATCGGTTCTCCAGCCGCCGGTTGACCATCATCTGGATGACCGCGACGACCATCAGGATGAGCATGAGCACGAACGACGCGGCGCTCGCGTAGCCGATCTGGCCCGTCTTGAAGCCGGTCTGGTAGATGTACTGGACGAGCAGGTTGTTCGACGTTCCGGGTCCGCCGTTGTTGAGCGAGGCGAACAGCGGATACTCCTTCATCGCGTGGATCGTGTTGAGCAGGATGACGATGAAGGAGGTCGGCGCGATGCTCGGCAGGGTGATGCTGGTGAACTGGCGCCACGGACCGGCACCGTCGAGCGCGGCCGCCTCGTAGTACGAGGTGGGTACGTTCTTGATCGCCGCGATGAACAGCAGCATCGAGAAGCCCGTCCAGGCCCAGGACGCCGCCACCACGACCACGAGCAGCGACAGGTCCGCGTTCGACTGCCAGGGAACGGCACTGCCGCCGAACTTCTCGATGAGGTAGTTGACCAGTCCGAAGTTCTCACCGAACAGCCACCGCCACAGGACACCCACGACGATGGGCGACAGCAGCCACGGGATGAAGAAGAAGATGCGGGCCACCGATACGCCCTTGGCGTGCTTGCTCACCAGCACGTTGGCGATGAGCAGTGAGAACACGAAGTTCAGCGGGACGAAGAGCACGGTGTACAGCAGCGTCCGCGTCAGCGCGTCGTAGAAGGTGGAGTCCCCGACCAGGTTGTTGTAGTTGTCGAGTCCGACGAACTGGAACGACCCCACACCCGTGTAGTTCGTGAACGAGTAGACAAGCCCGATCACCGCCGGCCAGAGGAAGAACAGCGCGAAGAGCACGACGTTGGCCGCGATGAGGACGAGCGGCGCAAAGGTGTACTTACTGCGTCTCCTGGGCGGCCTGGGCGGGCTCGTGGACACGGCCGAGGCGCGTTTTGTCATCTTCCTGACTCCGTGCTGGTGGATGGGGTTGCTCTGGGCTCAGGCCATGAGCCCGGCATCACGTGGGGTCCTGGCGCCCGGGCGGCGTGGTCGAGCCACCGCCGCCCGGGCCCACCGGCCTACGATCAGCCGCCAACCTGCTGGTTGTAGCCGGCCACGATGTTCTCCAGGGCCTTGTCGGAGGACTGCTGGCCGTTGATCGCCTTGCCGAGCTCCGTCTTGGTCGGGTCCTCGGTCAGGCTCTTGCCCTTCAGCACCCAGTTCGTCTGCGCCTTGTTGAAGTAGCCGGAGATCGGGTCGTAGAGCGGGATCGACTCGTTGTAGAGCTTGAACGCCGCCTGTGCCGCCTCGGACTTGAAGGGGTACTTCGGGTTCAGTCCGCTCTCGACCGGCAGGAAGCCGGACGTCTCGCACAGCACCTGGTAGTGGGCCGGCTCGTACAGCCAGGACAGGAACTTCGTCGCGGCCTTGGACGCGTCCGCGTTGTTGTTGAAGCCGACCGTCATGCCGCCGCTGTTGACGTCGCTGGCCTGCACCGGCTGGGCGGGGGTCGGAACGCTCGCCCACTCGAACTTCTTGATGCTGTCGGCGAAGGCGGGAACCTGCCACACGCCGGACCAGTAGGCGACGACGTCACCGCTCTGGAACATGGCCGACGGGTCGGCGCCGCTGGTCCACACCGACTTCGGCATGACCTTGTCGTCGTTCCATCCGACGAAGGTGTTCACGGCCTTCTTGGTCGCCGCGTCCACCGAGAACTTGCCGGAGTCGTCGGCGTGGACGTACTGGCCGCCCATCTCGTACACCATGGCGCGCAGTCGCGACGGCGACTGGTCGAACGTCAGGGAGTACTTGGCGTCGGTCTTCTCCCGGACCTCGTTCGCCGCCTTGATGAAATCGGTCCAGGTCCAGGTCTTGTCGGGCGAGGTCGGGAAGTCGACGCCGGCCTTCTCGAAGAGCGACTTGTTGATGAACATGCCGGACGCGGTGACGTCCGAGGGGATGGAAAGCACCTTCCCGGACGAGTCCTTGGCGACGAAGTTGGCGTTGATCTTGTTCGCCTTGTTGTTGGCGATGTCACTGAGGTCGATCAGCTTGTTCGACCAGATCGGGTCCAGCGCCGGCACGGCCGCCACGTCGGGCAGGGAGTTCGCCTGCGCGGCGTTGTGCAGCTTCGTCGTGTAGCCGTCGTAGGGGATGTTGACGAGCTTGACGGCGACGCCGGTTTCCTTCTTGTACTGCGCCACCATCTTCTTCCAGCCCGCGTCCTGCCCCGGAACCGTGGAGATCCAGAACGTCAGCGACTTGGAGGTGCCGCCCGAGTCGGAGCCTCCTCCGCAGGCGGTCAGCAGCAGGGCGCCTGCCGAGGCCACGGCAGCGAGGGGAACCATGCGGCGCATGCCGCGGCCGAGTCGGCGAGAGCGCCGTACACCTACATTGGTCATCTTCGATCCCTTTTTCGTCGCAGGGGACGGAGCACGGCGCCGATCAAGGCGGCACGGGTGCATTTTGCAGGAGAAGTCGCTTTCCGGGGGCGCGGCCTCGCCCGGCCGCGTCATCCTGACGGGCGAGGATCCCCGGCCTTCATGGCCGTCACCGCGCGGGCACGCCCTCGTGCGGTTGCCGTACGTCAGTACGGTCGGGACGCTCGCTCCAAGCCGGCGTCCCGGCCGACTTAGAAAGCGCTTGTCCGGACATTGGCAGACCGAGCCGGAACCCGTCAATCCTTGGCCCGCGCCACATCGGTCACGGTTTGGACTCCCCGGGCCACGGCGAGCCGGGAAGCACCCACGACGGTGCCGAGATCACCCACCGTGCTGCTGACCACCTCGGTGGGCCAGCTCAGCCGCGCCATCTCCGCCCGCACCCCCGCCAGGAGCTGGGGATCAGCGCCGGTGCTGCCGCCCAGCACGATGAGGCCTGGGTCCAGTACGGCGGTCACCGCGGCGGCCAGGCGGCCGATGTCGGCGGCGTGCCGGTCCACGACCGTACGGGCCACCGCCCGGCCCTCCTGGGCGAGGGCGAAGAGCTCGTCGGCTGTGCGCGGGCAGGGCCCGCCGTCCTCCGGCCAGGCCTCGGCGGCCCTGCGCACCAGCGAGCGGGCGCCGATGTACTCCTCCAGGGCCTCCTGACGCGGCTCCACGCCGTCGTCCCAGGGGTAGGGCAGCCGGGCGAGCTCACCGGCGGCCCCGTTGGCCCCGCGCAGCACCTGGCCGCCGACGACGATGCCGAGACCGATACCGACGCCGATCCGCAGATAGCCGAAGGAGGCGCGGCCGCGGGCGGCGCCCTCGTGCAGCTCGGCCAGCGCGGCGCAATTGACGTTGTTCTCCAGATGGACCGGGACGCCCTTCGGCAGAGCGACGGCCATGGCGTCGAAGACGGGCCTGGCCTTGGCGGTGGCGGGGCGGGCTCCCGCGCCGTCCTGCTCCGCGGTGACGTCACCGACGGCGACGACGATGGAGCGCAGCGGAGCGCCGTCGGGCAGCGCGAAGACGGCCTCGCGCACGACATCGGCGGCCTCGTCCCGGGAGCCGGTGGCCTGGGCGAGCAGGGTGCCGTCCAGGGCACAGCCACGCACCCGGGTGAGGGCGGGGCCGAGGTCGACGGCGAGCACCGCACCGGCGGCCGGTCCCAGACCGTATACAGCGGCTGAGCGGCCGGTGGCACCGGAGGCGGTGCCGGAGTGGGCGGCGAGGCGGGCGCTCTCGAGTTCCGCGACGGCGGAGGACACCGTCGGCTTCGACAGGCCCGCCAGGCTCGCGAGCTGCGGGCGGGTAGCCGTGCCGGCCTGTGCCAGCACGGCGAATACAGCGCTGGCGCTCTCGGTCAGACGGGGGGCTTCCGCCACGTCGTGTTCCACAGTTCTCCCACGGAGGTCGAGCGCCGTGCCCCGGTCGAAGCGTCTTCACGGGGTGCGGCGATGGGATGCCATGACGTCACGCGTTCCCGCCCCGCAGCGGCCCTGCGGTGGTCGAGTGCGCGATTTCTCTTGACGCACTGTACTTCGTTAGTTAACTTCCTAACGAACGTCACGGTACTCGCCTGCCGTGGTCCGTCAGAGGCCCGTCCCGGGGCTTCCCTAGTTCTTCAACTGCCTTCCTCCGGCACGGTTTCGCCCGCCGTCGCATGCTTCAGCGCACCGACGAAAGAGGATCCGTGCAGGACGCCACACCTTCTGGCCCGCTCGTGGTCGGTATCGACGTGGGCGGCACCAAAACACATCTGCGCGCCTTCGCGGGCGACACCTTGGTCGCCGATCACGTCCGCTCCAGCAGCGGCTGGCGGCCGCACGACCCCGTGACCGCCGCCGGCTGGCTGGCCACGCTGGCCGCCGACGCCCTGCCGACGGGCGCCCGCCCGTCCGCTCTGGCGGTCGGCGGACATGCCTGCGAGACCCCTCGCCAGTGCGCTCAGATCCGCACCGCCCTGCAGCTCCACTTCGACGCGCCCGCGCTGGTCGTGGGCGACGCCGAACTCCTCGTGCCCGCAGCGGGCCTGGACAAGGGGGTCGGCCTGGTGGCCGGCACCGGTTCGGTCGCGGTGGGCCGCTTCCCCGACGGACGCCCCGCTCAGGTCGGCGGCTGGGGTGCGGTCCTCGGCGACGAGGGCGGCGCCGCCGGTCTCGTCCGTGATGCCGTACGCGCCGTCTGGGCGGCCCATGATCGCGGCGAGGAGCCCGACGCGCTCGCGCACGCTCTCGTCGCCTCCTTCGAGGTCGCCGAAGTCCCCGCGATCGGGGCGGCGATGGAAGCCGCCAAGGACATCTCCGCCGAGTGGGGCCGGCACGCCCCGGCCGTGTTCGCCGCCGCCGCGGCGGGCTCACCGCTCGCCCTCGCGGTCATCGAGGAGGGCGGCCGGTCGCTGGCCGCGCTCGTCGAGCGACTCGCCGCACGCGGAGTCGCGGTGGACGACGTGGTGGTCGCGGGCAGCACCGTCCTCGCCCAGCCCGTCCTCTACGACGCCTTCACCTCCGCCCTCTCGGACAGGGTGCCCACGGCCAGGCCACAGCCGCTGCGGGTGCCGCCGGTCGAGGGGGCGGTGGCGCTGGCGCGTTCACTTCTGTGACACCCGCCGGACGCCGGGTCCACCCCCGTCCGACACAACTCGCCCGTAGATCTTCGCTCGTAAGCCTCATGGGGCACCTCGCGGCTCGCTCCTCCTGCCGCGCCCCACGGGCTGTCATCGCTCGACTCCCCCGGCCGCACGGCCGAAGAACTCAAGAGAGGCAGCAGCATGCCGTCATCCGCCGGGCCCCGCTCCACGTCGTCGGTCAGTGAACTCGCCCTGAACAGAAGGGGGTTCCTGAGGACCTCCATCG
The DNA here is from genome assembly GCF_000972385.1 of Streptomyces sp. WM6386. Taxonomy (GTDB): domain Bacteria; phylum Actinomycetota; class Actinomycetes; order Streptomycetales; family Streptomycetaceae; genus Streptomyces. The sequence continues at coordinate 57,725 of NZ_JXTE01000013.1, read as the reverse complement.
GTGTCTCGGCCGGCGTCCTGGCCGCGCCCACCTTCGCCTCGTGGCTCGGAGCCGCGGACGCGAAAGCCGCCACCGGTGCCGCCGCGTTCGTCGACGACTACAAGACCAACATCACGGCGAACCAGACCGCCGAGACCAACGCGGTGCTGCGGATCCTCGGCGGCTTCGCCGAGATATGGAAGACCGGCGCCGCCTGGAACACCGGCACGCCGCTGCTGCCCGAGATCCTGCGCGCCAACATGCGCTACTGCGCCCGCATCACGCAGGCACGCACCGAGGCGCAGGCCAAGGAGGCGTTCGTCTACGACCGCCAGCACCAGAGCTACGCGATGATCGGCGCGCTCGGCCCGCTCGCCGACCTGTACAGGTCGGGTGCCAAGGCGGTCACGTCGATCACCAGCGCGCCGGACACCACACCCGCGACCACCATCAGCGACGCCGTCCCGGCCGGCGCGCCCGCGGGGTCCGCGATCGGCGCCGGCTCGTACACCTCGGACCTCGGCCAGGTGGCCAGGCTGGTCGACACCGTGCGCGGCCCGTTCGCCTCCGGCAACCCGGCCAAGTTCGCCTTCCAGTACCCGCGTCCGTGGCGGATGAACGAGGACAGCGAGGTCGTCGACACCGGGAAGACCGACGCGCTCGGCTTCCCCGTGTACGACTCGGACGTGGTCGTCGTGACCCAGCTGCTGCGTCAGCGCGGCACCAACGCGGCCGAGGACGGCGGCTTCCCCAGCGGCCACACCAACGCCTTCCACCTGGCGGCGCTGGCGTTCGCGTACGCCGTTCCCGAGCGGTTCCAGGAGCTGGTGACCCGCGCCTTCGAGCTCAGCCACACCCGGATCATGTCGGGCATGCACTCCACGGTCGACGTCCTCGGCGGCCGCGTCATGGCCACCGCCCTGGCCGCCGCCGCCCTCGCCGACCCGGCCAACGCCGACCTCAAGGCGGCGGCCCGCGCCCAGGCCCTCGCCTACTTCGAGGCGCGGACCGGCTCGACGGCGGACACCCTCTTCGCCTACGCCCACTCGGACACCTCGGACGCGTACGCCGACCGCGACGACAACGCCTGCCTGGTCGAGCCCAAGCTGACGTACGTCCTCACCCGTCGGGGCCGCAGCACACCGCTGACCGTGCCGAAGGGCGCCGAGGTACTGCTGGAGACGCGTCTGCCCTACCTGGACGCCGAGCAGCGGCGCGAGGTGCTGCGCACGACCGCGCTGTCCTCCGGGTACGTCCTGCTGGACGGCTTCGAGCAGTGGGGCCGGCTCAACCTCTTCGCCGCGGCGGACGGTTACGGCTCCTTCGACACCGATGTGACCGTCGCGCTCGACGCCTCGGCCGGCGGTTTCGGCGGGGCCGACACCTGGCGCAACGACATCGACGGCGACGGCTCCCTGACCAAGCGCGGCACCGGCACCCTCACCCTGACCGGCCACAACCGGTACACGGGCGGCACCGTGGTGCGCGAGGGCGTCCTGTCCGCCGCCTCGGCGCACGCCCTCGGCCACGGCGACGTGCGGGTGTCGGGCGGCACTCTGCGGGTGGCGACCAAGTCGTCGGTACAGATCCACGGGACGTACGCCCAGGAGTCCTCGACGCTCGACGTGACGCTGTGTTCGGGCCGCGGCCCTGCCCTGGAGGTGACGCGGCGCGCGGTGCTCGGCGCGGGCAGCGTGCTGTCGCTGCGGCTCGACGCCGACAGGCCGCCGGCGGCCGGGAGCGTGGTGCGCGTGCTCGGCGCCGCGGGACTGCGCGGCCGGTTCGACCGGGTGGAGCTGAACTCCGACACGCTGCGGGCCGTACCCGTCTACACGGCGGAAGGTCTGTCGGTACGACTCCTGAAGCGGTGACGCCCTGAGGGGCGGGAGCTGATGCAGAGTAGGCGCATGAGGCGCCCTCGCATCGCTCCCGCCCCCGCGCGGCCCACGTCATCGCGGGGCGGATGATGGCGCGCGAACTGCACCCGGTCCTCGAACCGGAGACGCCCCCCGAAGTACCCGCCCCGCGGCCGGCAAGACGGTCGGGCAGGCCCTGGCTCGTGCCGCTCCTCGTCGTGCTGCTGCTCGCCCAGATGGCCTTCGCCATGGTGACCACCGCCGTTCAGCAGACACCGACCATCGACGAGCCCGTGTACGTGGGCACCGCCGCCGACTCCCTGCACGAGCACGAGATCCGCTACAACCCCGAACACCCGCCCCTGGGAAAGCTCGTCATAGCGGTAGGGGTGGCTCTCGCCGAGCCGCGCTACGACCCCTCCTTCAGCGGCGATCAGGGGCAGGTCGGGCGGCATCTGCTGTACGAGGCCGGCAACGACCCCTGGCAGGTGATGCTGTGGGCCCGGCTGCCGGTGATCGTGCTGACGCTGGCGTTCGGGCTGGTGGTCCTCGCCTTCGCCCGTGAACTCGTCGGCCGGGCGGGCGGGGTCGTGGCGCTCGCCCTGTACGGCTTCTCCCCCGACGTGATCGCGCACGGCTCCCTTGCCACTCTCGACGTGCCCACGGCCGGTTTCCTGCTGACGTCGGTGTGGCTGCTGTGGCGGGCGCGTCGACGGCCGCGGCTGTACGTACCGCTCGCCGGGGTGGCCGCCGGCGCGGCGCTGGCGACGAAGATGAGCGCGCTGGCAGCCGTTCCGGTGCTGCTGGCACTCGCCGCCTGGTCGGTGTGGCGCCACGACTCCCACGACTCCCACGACCGCCGCAGGGCGCCGGCGCGGGCGGCCGCTGCGGCGGGTGTCGTGGCGGTGGTCGCGATCGCCGTCGTATGGCTCTCCTACCTGGTGGTGGATCCGCGGCTGCGCTGGAGTCCGCAGCAGCATGTGCCCGTCGTGCACGGTCTGCGGGCTCTGCTCGTCGATCTGATGCCGTTCCCGGAGGCCTACCGGGACGGGATGCGGGTGCAGTTCGGCTTCGAGAACCATCCGTGGCAGGGCTTCCTGTTCGGACGGCTCTACACCGGCTCCCTCTGGTACTACCTGCCGGCCGCGCTCCTGGTGAAGACCCCGCTCGGCATGCTCGCCCTGTGGGCAGCCGGTGCCGTCGCGGTCGTGGCGGTACGACGGTTGCGGCCCGCGGCGCCCTATCTGCTGGCCCCCACCGCCGTGCTGCTCGCCGCGGCCATGACCGGCTCCCGGGACTTCGGCACCCGGTACGCCGTGTTCGTGCCGATGTTCCTGGCGGTGGCGGCGGCCGGTGTGCTCGCGGTACGACGGCGGTGGGCCGGTGTCGCGGCGGGGGCGCTGGTGCTGTTCGTCGCGGTCAGCTCGCTGCGTACGTTCCCCTACTATCTGCCGTACTCCAACGAGGCGTTCGGCGGGCCGGCCAAGACGCATCTGCGGCTGCACGACTCCAACGTGGACTGGGGCCAGGATCTGGGCCGCCTCGCCGACCGGCTGCGCGAGCAGTATCCGGCGGAGCGGATCTGGCTCGTCTACAAGGGCAGTGGTGTGCCGTCGTACTACGGCATCGACGCATCCGATCCGCGCGGGGTTCCCCTGGACGACGTGCACGGACTGCTGGTGGTGTCGGACTCCTCGGTCGCCAAGGCCACGAGCCGACTGGCCGAGTTGATCGACAGCAGTCGCTCGATCGATCAAGTCGGTCACTCGATCACGATCTATCGACGGTGACCGTACAACCCCTGGTCACAACAGTGTGTGGGCTATGTTGAGGCACTGTGGAAGACAAAGGAGGCGCACCGGTGCCATCGCCGCAGCAGGCACGCGCACAGGCATCCGCGATCACCTCGGGCAAGTCGGTTCCGGAGGCCGAGGCCTCCCCGACCTCCCAGCTCAGGGCCCTCTTCGACCGGCCCCGACTCTCCCCGGGGCAGCGCCGTATCGCCCAGTACCTGATCGAGCACATCACCGAGGCGGCCTTCCTTTCGATCACCGATCTCGCCGAGCGGGTGGGCGTGAGCCAGCCGTCGGTGACACGGTTCGCCGCGGCGGTGGGCTTCAGCGGTTACCCCGCGCTGCGGGAGAAGCTCCAGTCGATCGCGCTGGGCACCCTGGCGGGGGGTCCGGCGGCGGCGGAGGAGAACAGCGGCAACGAGTTGCAGGCCGCGGTCGACGCCGAGATCGAGAACCTGGAGAACCTGCGGCGTGACTTCGCCGACCCCGACCAACTCATCGCCCTCGGCCGCAAGCTGTCGCAGTCGACCCCGCTGACCGTGCTCGGGGTGCGCATCTCGGTGTCGCTGGCGGAGTACTTCGCCTACGCCGCACGCCGTGTCCATCCCGACGTACGGCTGGTGACCCTGGGCGGCAGCGTCGCCTACGACGCACTCCTGCAGTCGCGCGAGGCGGGCGGCACCTGGGTGCTGGCGTTCTCGATGCCCCGGCATGCGCAGGAGACCCTCACGGCCGTGCGGGTCGCGCGCAGCGCGGGGCTGCGCGTCGCCCTCATCACGGACCTGGCGCTCGGTCCGGTCGCCGACGAGGCGGACATCGTCTTCGCCACCGGCACCGGCTCCCGCCTGGTCTTCGACTCCTACGCCGCCCCCGGGGTGATGGCCGCCGCACTGCTCCAGGCCATGACCGACGCCGACCCCGAGCGGACCCAGGCGCGGCTCGAGGAGTACGAGCACATCTCCGACCAGCACCAGTTCTTCCTGCGCGACTGACGCGGCGGGCGACACCGCCCCTCCGGCCCTCTCCGGCCACACCCGACGAACCACATCACAAAGGGATCAACCGTCTCATTTCACGCATGAATGTTTTCATACGTCTTGCAAACCGGACGGCATATATAAATACTGCTCACGGATCGCCCCGGGCCGCTCCCGGGACACGTTCCGCACCCCCGTCCCCACCCCTCGCAACAGCCCGCAGAAAGCAGACGGTCCGCCCATGCGCACGCCGCACCACCCGCCGCGCAGGCACCGTCCGCCTTCCGGGCCCCTGCGCGAACACCCGAAGCCGCCGCCACCTACCCGCGACGGCGCCTCGGGTGTTCGGTCGGGCATCGCCTCGGCGAGCGCCCGCGGCGGCCCCGGTCATCCCCTAGGCCGGGGCCGCCCATACCCGTCGGACCACCCCTCCTGACGCCGCACACCCGGAAGAGATGGCCATGACTCCCATGACTCTGACGACCACGCGCATCAGCCCGGACTGGCCCTGCCAGGTCAAGACCCCCGGCAGCTACGACTGGGAGCGCTCGGCGGCCAAGTGGCTGCGCGAACTGGTGCCGGCACGCTACGCCAGCTACCCGGCGCTGATCCGCCACCCCGTGCTGCTGGCCCGGCATGCGCAGATCCAGGTCCAGCAGGAGATCCGGGTCGCCCGCACCGCCCTCCAGACCGCCCGCGCCGACCTTCCGGGGCTCGGTCTGCCCGAGTCGGTCATCGAACACACGATCAAGCTGTACGCGGCGGAGGTCCTCCAGCTGCAGCACATCGCCCGCAGCGTACGGGCAGTTTCCCAGGCTCTCGTCGAGCACAACGCCGGACGCTGACCAGGGCGCACTTTCGAGTGAAACCGGTCCTGACAAGGCGGCAATCGCACCGGGCTCCGTGTGCGATGCTCGTCGCGTGACGAGCGAGCCCGCCGGCCCAGCGGAGTCCGGTGCCCCGGACACGGTCGCGCTGGCCAAGATCGTCGCCCGCCAGCGTGCCGAGATGGACCGGCTGCGCGACCAGGCGGCGACCTCGGCTGTCGTGGAACGGGCCAAGGGCGCCGTGATGGCACTGACCGGGTGCTCCCCGGACGCCGCCGGCGAGGAACTGCTGCAGCGTGCCAAGGCGGCGCACCACACGCTCCTGGAGGAGTGCTGGATCACCCTCGGCGGCCTGGCCCCACAGGCCCCGACCGCCGCCTCCGCGGACGCGCCGGAACAGGACGCCGTAGTCCACGCCTTCCCGGTCGCGGAGGCCGGCGGCCCCCGTGACCTCGGACGCCTCGGCCGGGCCCTCGTCCGTGTCGGCACCCCGCAGGATCTCGCCCGGTGCCTGCTCGAGCATCTGTCGAGCACGGAGGCGGACGCGGTGATGATCTTCGCCCGGCTGCCGGCCGGGGGCCTCGAACTGGTCGGGCACGCCGGCATCGACGAGACCCTGGCCGCCCAGTGGCGCCAGGTGCCGCCGCTGAGCGGGATCGCCGCGCTCGACGCGCTCCGGGACGGGCAGCCGCGCTGGCTGGAGGACGTCGAGACGGACCGCGAGCGGTACCTGCTCATCGGGGACCCGCCGGAGCGCTGGCTGTCCCGCGCCTGGCTGCCCGTGGTCACCAGGGACCGCGCCGACGTCTGCATCGGGGTCCTGCGCGCCCCCGGCGGACGGTTCACGCCGGCCGTCCGGGAGCATCTGCTCGCCGTCGCCCGGCTGTGCGCCGGACGGCTGCGCGCCTTCGATCCGCGCCGGGAACCGTCCTCCGACGCCGCCGTGGACGCCGTACAGACGGTGTTCGACGCGCTGCCGGGGTCGACCATGCTGCTCGCCCCGTTGCGTGCCCCGTCCGGTGAGGTCGAGGACTACCGCATCGAGGCCGCGACCGAGGAGACCTTCGACGCCTTCGGCCGCACCGGCCGGGACCTGCTCGGTCTGCGACTGCTGGAGTGCTTCCCCTCCCTCGCGGGCGAGCCGCTGTGGGAGGGGTGCCGGCACACGCTGACCACCGGGGAGGCGTACGACGGAGAGCCGTTCGCGCAGCAGGCGGTGGTGGCGGGCGTCGCGGAACTGTCCACCTACACCGTGCGGGTCACACGGCTGGGCAGCGGACTGGCCGTCAGCTGGCTGCGGCACGACTCCTCCGACCGGCAGGAGCAGCGGCTGGCGGACGTCCAGCGGCTGGGGAACCTGGGCTGGGCGAACTGGAACCTGATCACGCACGACGTCAGCTGGTCGTCGCAGGTCTACACCGTGCTCGACCGGGATCCCGCGGCCGGTCCGGTGCGTCTGGCCGCACTGCGGGACCTGGCGGTGCCCGAGGACGCACCCGCCCTGACCCACGCCGTCGGCGAACTCTTGCGCCGGGGCAGGCCGTGCGCCATGCCGTTCCGGATCAGGGCCACGGACGGGATCCGGCATCTGCGGATCGTCGCCGAGACGGTCACCGACGTCCACGGCACACCCGTCGAGGTGCACGGTTTCCTCCAGGACCTGACCGCGCAACGCAGCGCCGAACTGGCCCTCGTCGAGAGCGAGCAGGCGATCGTGACCCAGCACGACGTCCTGCGCGCCGAACGCACGCTGGCCGCCCGGCTCCAGCACGCGCTGCTGCCCCTGCCCACCCGGCCCGTACAGCCGGCCGGACTGGAGGTCGAGGTCGCCTATCTGCCCGCACAGTCCGGGATCCATGTCGGCGGCGACTGGTTCAGCGCCATCGAACTGCCCGACGGAGACGCCCTGTTCGTGGTCGGTGACGTCGCCGGGCACGGCATCGACGCCGTCGCGACCATGGCCCAGCTCCGCTTCACCGCCAAGGGCATGGTCATCACGGGCTCGTCGCTGACCGGCGCGCTCGCCCGGCTCAACACCCTGCTGCTCCACTCCCGTGACACCCACGGCACGGCCACCATGGTCCTGGCCCGCTACAACCCCGACGGGCACCGCCTGGTGTGGGCGCAGGCCGGGCATCCCGCGCCACTGCTGCTGCGCGCCGGCGAGGCCCGCTATCTGGACCGGCCGGGGGGCATGCTCCTCGGGGCGAGCTCCCACCCGCACTTCCAGGAGGCCGAGTGCGTGCTGGAACCGGGCGACCGGCTCCTGCTCTACACGGACGGGCTGGTCGAGCGCCCCTCGGAGGGCATCGACCGGGGCTTCAAGCGGCTCGCCGACGCCTTGGTGACCCATCACGGCAACGAGTCCGGCTCCCTGGGGCCGATGCTGGCGGACCTGCTGGAGGGTGAACGGCGGGACGACGTGTGTGTCGTCGACATCCGGGTGCCGTTCAGCAACTTCTAGGGCCCGCATCCCTTCCTCGTCCCGGGGGCGGCTTCACTCGTCGCCGCGATGCCGCCAGTACCACAACGCGCCGACGACGAGGGCCAGCAGGAAGACGGCGGGCAGTACGAGGCCCGGAATGCGGGAGGCGCTCATCGGCATGGCTCTCGGGTCGGACGGGTGCGTCCATCGTGAGGCCCGTCGGCCCGTGGTCCGGTGTTCTTTCTCCTTGTGTTATCCGGCGTTCGAGAGTTCAGCCCGTACGGGACTCCAGTGCGAGCCGGGTGTCGTCGCCGTAGACGCCGCTCTCGTCGCCCCGGATGCCGTACCAGACCTGGAAGCGGGCCACGGCCTCGGTGAGGACGGGGTCGTAGGTCCCGCTGGTGGAGCCGTTCGCGTAGACGTCGGGGATGCGCAGCAGGCGTTGCTGGAGGTCGGTCACCTCGGGGCCGCTGGCGCCCTCGCGCAGGGTGCCGGGCCCGTCGGGGTCGGTGGCGGCGGGGGTGGTCGCGGCGGAGGGGGTGGGAACGGCGGACGGCGGAGGTGCCGCGGTGGCGTCGCCGCGGCCCGGCAGCAGGAGGGCGCAGCCGAAGCCGATGAGTGCCGCCGCGCTCACGCCGACCACGACGGCGGCGCGGCGCAGACCGGGGCCGGAGCCGAAGGGGCGGGGACCGTCGTAGGCGGGGACGGGTGGCAGTTCCTGTGTCTCGTCCTCGGAGCCGGACAGCCGTCGGGGCATCACCACGGACTCGTAGCGGGCGCTCTCCTGCGGCACTTCCCTGAAGAGTTCCGCCAGGGCATCGGTGCGCCGCGGGCGCAGCACCCGGATCGGTTCCAGGGGCGGGGGGTCCTGCTGCTGACCGCGCTCGGGCGGTGTCGGCATCTCGCTCTCCTTCCGTCCCGTAGCCAGGGGTCGGGCCCGTCCCCTCGCGGAGTGATACGCGGCCGCGGCCCGGTGAGTTCAGCGGATCCATCCACCAGCAAACGATCGATACGCTCAGCTTGGTGTGAGCTATTGAGCGTTTGATCGATGGCGTGCTAGAAAGCGCCGTCATGACGACTCGTTGGTCACGCCGCGGCTTTCTGGCCGCAAGCACCGGTACCGCTGTTGCTGTCGGTCTCCCCGCACAGTCGAGCGCTGTCCCCGCGTCCGCCCTCCAGGCCGCGGAGACGGACGAGTTCACGACGCTGCGAGCGAAGTGGCGCACCCTGCTCCTCGGCGAGGGGTTCAGTCCCACCGTCGAGCCCTTCAAGAGCCGGCTCACCGAACTGGGTACCACCGCGGCCCAGTTGCAGTCCTCCATGACTCCCGTAACCGGTTCGCTGTGGCCGGATCTGGTGTACGCGGATCCCGAGCCCGACACCGACCAGGAGTCGTACGGCTACTCGGGCAACATGAACGCGAGTTACAACCGGCTGAGCACGCTCGCGCAGGCCTACCGCCAGCAGGGCACGGGGCTGACCGGCGACACGAGCCTGAGGACGGCGATCCTCACCGGCCTCGACCACCTGCACTCCGAGGTCTACAACGCCGGCCGGACCCGCTACGGCAACTGGTACAGCTGGCAGATCGGCGCACCGCAGGCCCTGCTCGACGTGTGCGTGCTGATGTACGACCAGCTGTCGGCGGCACAGATCACCGACTACGTCGCCGCCGTGGACCACTTCGTGCCCGACTCGGCCGTCGCGAACTACACCGGCACCAGCACCGGGGCCAACCGCGTCGACCTGTGCCGGGTGCTGGCGCTGCGCGGCATCGTCGGCGGTTCGTCCGCGAAGGTCGCGCTGGCCCGCGACGCCCTCTCCCCCGTCTTCCCGTACGTGAGCGGCGGCGACGGTCTCTACACCGACGGCTCGTTCATCCAGCACACGACCGTTCCGTACACCGGCTCGTACGGTTCGGTCATGCTCGGCGGCCTCGGGATGCTGTTCGCGCTGCTCACCGGGTCGAGCTGGGCGGTGACCGACACGAACCGGCAGATCGTGTTCGACGCCGTGGAGAACGCGTGGGCGCCCTTCGTCTACAACGGGCTCGTGATGGACGGGGTGTCCGGCCGGGCGATCAGCCGGGGCCTGTCCGCGACCGACACGAAACAGCTTCAGCACAACGACCACCTGCGCGGTCATCCGATCCTCGCGTCGATCGTGCTCCTCGGACAGGGCGCGAGCAGCACGGAGAACGCCCGCTGGCGCGGCCTGGTCAAAGGCTGGATGCAGCGCGACTACTACAGCCCGCCGATGAGCAACCCCGCACTCGGCCTGACAAGTCTGGCCCGGCTCAAGGACGTCCTGGACGACACGTCCGTCACCGCGATCGCCGAGCCGACCGCCCACCGCCTGTTCACCAACATGGCACGGGCCACGCATCGCAGACCCGGCTGGGCCGCGTCGATCAGCATGGCCGACCGGCGCATCACCTACTACGAGACCGGCAACGGCGAGAACCTGCGCGGCTGGCACACCGGTTCCGGAATGCTCTACTGGTGGGGCGACACCTACGCCAACGGCCAGTACAGCGACGCCTTCTGGCCCACCGTCGACCCGTACCGGCTGCCCGGCACGACCGCCTCGCGCCGGGTGCTCGCGGACGCGGCCGGCGGCGACTGGGGCGCCTCCCTGCCGGATGTGAACTGGGTGGGCGGCGCCACGGACGGACAGCGGGCCGCGATCGGCCAGTACCTCAAGGGCCTTCAGTCCACGCTCCTGGCGAAGAAGTCGTGGTTCTGTCTGGACGACTCGATCCTGTGTCTCGGCGCCGGGATCAAGTGCACCGACGGCACGACCGTGGAGTCGACGATCGAGAACCGCAACCTCGGCCCCACCGGCAGCCACTCCTTCACCGTCGACGGCACCGTCAAGCCGGCCGTCTACCCCTGGTCCGAGACGCTCACCGGCGCGACCTGGGCGCATCTCGGCGGCATGGGCGGCTATGTCTTCCCCGGCGGCGCGACCGTCCAGGCACTGCGCGACTCGCGCGAGGGCACCTGGAGCGCCGTCAACAGGGGTGGCTCCACGACGGTCCTCAACCGCAAGTACCTGACGCTGTACGTCGACCACGGCACCGACCCGACGAACGGCACCTACGCCTATCTCCTCATGCCGGGCGCCACGGCCGCCCGGACCCAGGCGCGGGCCGCCGCCACGACCTGGCTCACCGTCCTCGCCAACACCGACGACCAGCAGGGCGTCTTTGTGCCCTCGCTGGGCTTCACCGGCGTCAACTTCTGGTTCGGCGGCACGGTCGGGAGCCTCGTCGCGAGCGATGCGTGCTCCGTGATGATCACAGAGAAGAGCGACGGCACCGCGGTGATCTGTGTCAGCGATCCGAAGCGGATGAACACGGGCCTCACCCTCACCTGGAACCGGGCGGTGTCCGCGGTGGTGTCGAAGCCGTCCACGGTGACCTCGGCGACCACGGGATCCGCACTTCAGCTGGTCTTCGGCGACATGACCACGCTGTCCGGTGCCACCCAGAGGATCACCGTCAGGCTGGGGTGAGTCCCTGTGCCCCGAGGAACCGGTGCAGGGACGCCGTCATCGCCGCCACGAAGGCGTCCCTGCCGCCGTCGCTCAGCGCGTCCAGGGACAGATAGGGGTTCAGGTCCTCCAGCTCGACGAGCAGCAGCTTGCCACCGGGCGCACGGCAGGCGTCGACGCGCTGGATACCGTGGTCGATGGCGTTCCAGTCGATGAACCGGCGGGCGAACCCGAGGTCGTCGTCGGTGGGTTCGTACGGTTCCAGCTGCCAGCGCCGGTCAGGATGCGGCGCGTACAACGCGTACTGGAAGTCGTGGTCGACGAAATAGAAGGACACCTCGTAGGCGAAGTCGACGCACGGCTGGACGAGGACGCCCTCGCCTACGAGGTCGCGCACACGGTCGCCGGTCACGATCTGCAGACCCATCGAGTCGGCACCGAGCTTCGGCTTGACGACGTACCGGTCCGTCTGGGGCAACCGGTGCAGGTCGTCGACGCTGTCGACCGTGGGGATCACGGGGTACCCCGCCGCGCTCAGGTCGAGCAGATACTGCTTGCCCGCCATGTCGGCCTTGCCGGACAGAGGGTTGTAGACGCGGGCCCCGGTCGCGGTCGCCCGCTCGCGGAAGGCGTCGTAGGCGTCCTGATAAGTGAGGACGGGCCCGCTGTTGCGGACGACGACGGCGTCGAAGGCGTCCATCAACGCCGCCGCGTCCCGCGGGTCGCACAGGGCGAGGTCGAAGTCCTCGCGCAGCCGTGAGGTGAGGAAGATGTCCTCGTCGCAGTACCGGCGCCCGCGAGCCTCGTAGGCCAGGTCGGTGACGTACAGGATGCGGGGCATGCGGGTCTCCTCGGCGGCTACGGGCGAGGGGCGATCGTATGCGGCACGCATTCGTCGAACAAAATTCCTACCTGCGAGATCATGTGAGGTCCGCGCTCTGTGCGGTCACAGTCCCGCCGTCCACAGTTCCCTGGGGCCGATCCCCTTCAGGTCGGGGAGCACGGTCCGCCGGGGCGCGGGATCGATCGGCGCGTACGAGGGGACGGCGAGCACCCGGCACCCCGCCGCCTCCGCTGCCCTCACGCCGGTCGGTGAGTCCTCCACCGCGAGGCAGGCCGCCGGGTCGACGCCGAGCGCGCGGGCCGCCGCGCGGTAGGGGTCCGAGGCGGGCTTGGTGCGAGGCGTCTCGCCTTCGGCGACCGTCGTACGGAAACGGTGGGCTCCCAGCACGCCGAGGACCGCGTCCACGACGGGACGCGAGGAGGCGGAGACCAGGGCCGCGGGGATGCCGGTCTCCGCGAGGAGGTCCAGGAGGTCGAGGGCGCCCGGCAGCGGGGTGACCTCCTGTTGTACGGCCGCCAGGAAGCGCGCCTCCAGGTCGGCGGCGAGGGCCCGCGGGTCGGCGTCGGCGCGGGTGCGCAGATGGGCGGCGGTGTCGGCGACCGAGCGGCCCAGGACGTGGGTCACGTCGACATCGGGTGCGGTCTCGCGGACCGTGCGCAGCCACAGCGACTCGGTGTCCACGAGGGTGCCGTCCATGTCGAGGAGGACGGCATGCGGGCGGGCGGCGAAGGGGCGGCCGTCCATCGACCAGTGCCGGTCCGGATGACGGCCGGCGGAGACCAGCGCCTGGACCGCGACATCCACGTGACGCACGACGGGCGGCGACGCGCCGATGCCCGGACCCGCCGCGACCAGCCACGCCGTGCGCTCCTCGGTCGTACGCCTGCCGTGACCGCCCGCGTCGACATGACCGTGGTCGGTGACGACGAGGACGGTCCAGCGCTCGTCGGCGTACGAAGGCCGGGAACGCACCGCCACCAGCAGTCGGCCGAGGCGGGCGTCGGCCTGTCGTATCGAGGTCTCGTACTCCTCGCCGCAGCCCAGGAAGTGCGCCGTCTCGTCGGGTGCGCCGAGATAGACGAACGACGCCCGCATGTCCTCCTCGGCGAGCACGTGCGTGGCCGCCGTGATGATCTGCTCGTCGCACTCCTCCCAGGCCGGCGGGGTGTCCTCGGTGGGTGCGATGTAGACGGATCGGGACGGGGCCCGGAAAAGGGGGCCGCCGCCGCGAACCTGCATCAGGGGCTGCCAGCCGGCGGCCACGAACGTGCGGCTGCCGTCCTTCTCGGCGAGGCGGGTGGTGAAGTCGGGGAAGACGTCGAGCCGGTGGCCGGTGAAGTTGTTGCTCCACACCCCGTGCTTGGCCACCGATACGCCGGTGACGACGGTCGCCCAGCACGGGCCCGACATGGTCGGGGTGTCCGCGTCCACCTCGATGGGGGTGAGGAAGCCGTCGGCTGCCAGGGCGTCGAGGTGCGGGGTGGGCAGGCGCCGCAGTACGTCGAGGCGTACGCCGTCGATGCCGACGACCAGAACACGATCCTGCACTGGATTTCCCTTCGGGTGTGGGGTGTTCAGGCCGAGCGCGACAGTTCCTCGGACCCGACCTCGTGGGCGAACGGCAAGCCTTGCGCGTATCGGGAGACCTCGTCGATGGCCCAGTCGGTCGTCCTGTGCAGCTCGTTGCCGAGGGAGCCGGCCATGTGCGGGGTGAGCAGCACGTTGGGCAGCGTGTACAGCGGCGAGTCGGCGGCAGGCACGTCCGGTTCCGTGACGTCGAGGACGGCGTGGACACGGCCGCTGACCAGGTGCCCGGTGAGGGCGGCGGTGTCGACGAGGGAGCCCCGCGCGGTGTTGATCAGCGTGGCGCCGTCCCTGAGGAGTGCGATGCGGCGGGCGTCGAACATGTGGCGCGTCTCGGGAAGTTGGGGCGCGTGGAGGGAGACCACGTCGCTGCGGCGGGCGAGTTCGTCGAGGCCGACCGGCTCCACTCCGAGGGCGTGGGCCCGCTGTTCGTCGACGTACGGGTCGTGCAGGAGTACGTCGAGGTCGTGCGGGCGCAGCAGCTCGATGACCCGGCGTCCGATGCGGGAGGCGCCGACGATGCCGACCGTGCGGTGGTAGTTGCCGTGACCGCTGAAGTACGGCAGCAGGTCGGGTTGGGCGCGGGCGGTGGCGTAGCCGCGGGCCACCTCGAGGACGCGTTTGTTCGCGAACAGGATGGCGGCCAGGGTGAATTCGGACACCGGCAGGGCGTTGGCGGCGGCCGCGGAGGAGACCGCGATGCCGCGTCGCCACACGGCGTCGGTGACATGGTGCTTGACCGAGCCGGCCGCGTGCACGACCGCGCGCAGCCGGGGCAGTCTCTGCAGGGCCTCCTCGGTGAGCTCCGGTGCGCCCCAGTGGGTGAAGAGGACCTCGGTCGCGGCGAGTTGGCGGGCGTCGGCGGTGGTCAGGTCGGTGACGACGGTGGCCGTGTCGACGTGGGCGACGGAGGCGAGCCGGTCGAGGCCGCCTTCGGTCAGGAGCCGCTGGTGGATGGTGGCGCCCATGGCGAGGAGGGTGTGCGGGCGGGGCAGGGCGGCCGGCGGGTGGATGGTGTTCAGGAGGGTGCCTTCCGGGGCGGGCAGCGTCACTTGACGGCGCCGGCGGTCAGGCCGGAGCGCCAGAAGCGCTGCAGGCAGACGAACGCGACGATCAGCGGGACGACGGCGACAAGGGAGCCCGTGATGACGAGCGAGTAGAACTCGGGCTGCTGGGCGGTGGTGCTGTTCCACATGAACAGACCCAGGTTGACCGGGTAGAGCTTGTCGTCGTTGAGCATGACGAGGGCACCGAAGAAGTTGTTCCAGCTCGCGGTGAACGAGAAGAGGAAGATCGTCATGAAGCCGGGGGCCAGCATGGGCAGGGAGATCCGCGCGAACATGCCCAGTTCGCCGGCTCCGTCGACCCGGGCCGCCTCCAGGACCTCGTTCGGTATGTAGCCCTCCGAGAAGACGCGGGCGAGATAGACGCCGAAGGGGTTGACGAGGGCGGGCAGGAGAAGCGCCCAGTACGTGTTGACGACGCCCGCCTTGGTGGCGAGGAGGTACATGGGCAGCTGGATGACCGTGCTGGGGACGAGGACGCCGCCGAGCACCAGGCCGAAGAGCTTCTCCTTGCCCTTGAAGTCGTACTTGTCGAAGGCGTAGCCGGTGGCGACGCACAGGAACGTGGACGCGGCGGAGCCGACCACGGAGTAGAGGACGCTGTTGCCGAACCAGCGCAGGTAGATGCCGTCGTTGAAGGTGAAGAGGTGCTCGAGGTTCGCGAAGAGGTTGAAGTCGCCGAAGGCGAAGCCGGAGGTGGCGAAGAGGTCGCGGTGGTTCTTGGTGGCGGCGAACAGGAGCCAGCTGACCGGCATGAGCGTGTAGAACGCGGCGACGAGCAGGATGCCGTTGACCGCGCCCTTGGACAGGAGGGTGCCCGCGGAGCTACGGCTGCGGGTGGGGGCGGGGGTGCGGTGATCCGCCTCGTGCCGGGTGTCGGGTGCGGTGTCGTGGGTGAGGGTGCTCATGACGTGGCCGCCTTCCACCGGTTGCCGAGCCGGGTGACGAGAGAGGAGAGGGCCACGCCGAGTGCGGCGAGCACCAGGGACGCGGCGGCGGCCAGACCGTAGTCGTGCTGTACGAAGCCGGCCTTCCAGATGAAGAGGGTGGGCGACCACTCGGTGTCGATGGAGGGCGCGCCCCGCTGGCCCAGGAGTTTCGGCTCGGTGAAGATCTGGATCGCGCCGACGCAGGTGAACAGAACGGTCATGACGACCGCGGAGGCGATCATCGGCACCTTGATCTGGAGGGCGGTGCGGAGGGCGCCGGCTCCGTCCACGACGGCCGCCTCGATCACTTCGCGCGGGACGGCCTGGAGGGCGGCGTAGAAGATGACCATGTTGTAGCCCATCCACTGCCAGGCACACAGGTTGACCATCGACGCGAGCACATGGTCGTTGCTGTAGAAGTCCCAGGACCCGCCGAGCGCGCCGATCCAGTCGATCACCGGGCTCAGGCCGGGGGTGTACAGATAGATCCAGATGATCGAAGCGATCAGTCCGGGGATGGCGTGCGGCAGGAACAGGGCGAGTTGGAAGAAGCGCTTGGCGCGGGCGAGGGCCGAGTCGACGAGGAGTGCGAGGGCGAGCGAGCCGCCGATCATCACCGGGATGTAGAGGGCGCAGTAGAGCGCGATGTGCGCGAAGCCGCTCCGGAACCCGGCGTCGCCCAGGGCGTTGGCATAGTTGGCGAAGCCGGCGAAGACGCGCTCGGTGCCGCCGAAGCCGAGTCCTGAGGACCGCTCCTGGAACAGGCTCATCCACACCGCGTAGCCGATGGGTGCCGCCATCACCGCGGCGAACAGGACGAAGAACGGAGCGATGAAGAGCGCGGCGGTACGACGCCGGCTGCGTCGCAGCTTCGAGACGCCCGGCGGCCGGCCCGGGGGCCGACGCACGGCCGACCGGCTCGCGGGTCGGGCGGAGGAGAGTGCCACGGGGGCTCCTTGACGGCGGGGTGGGTGGGGCTCGTGCGGGGTGCGGGCGAGTGGCCGGGGCGGTGGCCGGAGGGTCTGGTCGGTGGCGGAGGCGGCGGGGGCGTGGCGCCGGTGGGACACGGCGCCAGGCCTGACCGAGGTGCGTGAGGTGTGAAGCGGAGGGCGTTTCGGGTCCAGGTGCGGATCCGGCCCGTCGCGCGGCGCGTCCGGTGGGCGTCCCGTGCGGGGCGGCTGCGGATGCGGTCGCGGTCGCCCCGGCGCGCTACTTCGTGAGCTTGAGGCCGCGCTCCGTGATGCCGGACTCCGCCTTCTCCTGGCCCGCGTCGACTCCCGTCGTGAAGCCGGACTTGGCGGTGGCGTCCTGGACGGCGGTGTAGACGTCCATCTGGTTCGGGCCCCAGGTCCAGCCCGGCACGATGGTGTCGACCTGCTCGGAGGCGAGCGCGTAGAGGTCCTGGCCCTTCAGGTACGCGGTGTCGAACTTGGCAGCCGCCACCTCCCGCATCTCCGGGTTGGCCGGCAGGGCGCTGCTGGGCGACTCCAGGTCGGCGAGCCGGGCCTCGACGCCGGCCTTCTGCGTGGTGAGCCAGGTGATGAACTCGGCCGCGGCCTCGGCGTGGTCACTGCCCTTGAGGACACCGTAGGAGGTGCCGCCGTAGTTGCCGCTGGCGGCGGTGCCCCAGTTGGGCATCGGGGCGGCGGCCCACTTGCCGGCGAGGTCGGGCATCGAGGTCTTCATGCCGCCCGCGGACCAGGAGGCTCCGAGGAAGGAGAGGGTTTTGCCGGAGGCGCGGGCCTTGGTCTCCTCGGGGCTCCAGCCGGTGAAGGTCTGGACGAGGTCGTCCTTGACCAGACCGTCCCAGTAGGCGGCGACCTTCTTGGTGTCGGCGTCGTTCACGCCGGCCCGCCACGCGTCGCCCTCGGTGGCGAACCACTTGCCGCCGGCCTGCCAGGACAGCGCGGCCAGCAGTGCCGGGTCGCTCTTGGGCATGGAGGCCAGGCGGACGTTCTTGTCCTCCTTCTTGACCTTCTCCGCGACCGTCCTGAACTGGTCCCAGGTCCTGGGGACTTCGATGCCGTACTTCTCGAAGAGGTCGGTGCGGTAGTAGTACAGCTGCGGCGCGGCGTCGTACGGGACGGTCCAGGTCTTGCCGCCGAAGGTCACGAGGCTCTGGATGGACTCCGGGAACTTCGACTTGACCGTTTCACCGGCGTACTCGGTCAGATCGATCAGGTTCCCCTGGCTCGCGAACTCGGGGACCATCTGGTACTCGATCGTGGCCACGTCGGGCGCGTTGCCCGCCTTCACCGCGTTGGCCATCTTGCTGTAGCCCTCGGTGCCGCTCGGTATCTCGGTGAACTTGACCTGGACGTCCTTGTGGGTCCTGTTGAACGCCTCCACGGTCGACTTGGCGCCGAGTGTCCAGGTCCAGTAGTCCAGGGTGACCGGCTTGCCGTCGGACGCGGAGTCGGACGTGTCACCGTCGCCGCCGCAGGCGGTGGCGAACAGGCCCAGCGCTGCGACGGCGGCTACGGCGGCGGTGCGGAACGAACGTGAAGTGCGCGTCATGTACGGCTCCTACGAGACCTCGTACGGAAAGAGGCGGTCGGAGGACATCTTTTGTGCGCACACGATCGGAGTCAAGAGCGTTCGTGCAAGACAATCAAAACGATCGCGCAACGCTCATCGATCGATCGCTCAGCTTTAACTCGCCGAGGAATCGCCACCGCAGGACGAGCGGATCCTCAACTCCGGGAGCAGGTCGAGGTGTTGACGCGGACCCGGCCGCCGGCCGGCCTTCCGCTCCGCGACCCGCTGCAGCAGCAGCCTGGCGGCCTGCTCCCCCACCTCTCGCATGGGCGGGGCCACCGCGGTGAGCGGGACGTCGGCGAGGCCGGCAACCTCGTCCTCAAAGGCGATGAGCGCCAGATCGTCGGGCACCCGGATACCGCTTGCCTGGAGCCGGGGCACGAGCACGATCGCGTCCTCGTCGCTGTGCACGAGCGCCGCGGTGACGCCGCGCTTCTTCACCGCGTCGATCAGGTAATCGACGCTGGCCTCGTAGTCCCCGTGTTCGCGCACGCTGGGAGCACCCGCGTCGACGTCGAGACCCAGGGACTGCACGGCAGCCTGAAAACCGGCCGCGATCTGTGTGGCGTGCGGGCCCTCCTGCATCACGGCGGTGACCTTGCGGTGGCCGAGCGAGGCGAAATGGCCGACGGCGACAGCGGCACCGTGCGCACGGTCGGTACGCACCCGGTCGAGTCCGGCCGCCGGGTTGCCGGGCGGCGCCGAGCGCTCGACCAGCACCGCGGGCACGTTGTGTTCCAGCAGCCACTTCTCCTGACCGTCTGTGGGAACGCCGCCGAACCAGCTGGGCGAGACGAGCAGCCCCTGCGCCCCGCCGGAGACCAGGTGTTCGGCTTGCACTGCGTCCTCGGCGTCGACATACCCGGTCACCCCGAGGACGAGGCGGCCCCCTTGGGCGGCCACGGCCTCGCGAGCGGCGCGGACGACGTCGACGAAGACATAGTTGGTGGTCGGAACGATCATTCCGATCACGACACCCTCGGCACTCTCCGCCCGCTCCCGCTCCCGCTCCCGCACCTCCACCGCCCCCTCCCCCGGCCACACCACCGCACCATGCAGCCGCTGCACCCGGCCCTGCGCCGCCAGCGCCTCCACATCGCGCCGCAGGGTGACCGCGGAGACCCCGAGTTCGGCGGCCAGTTCGGCGACCCGGAGGCTGCCCCGCTGCCGGACTAGTTCGAGCACCCGCTCATGACGCTGGTCGACGTGCAGTCGCATGGAATCCCCCTGGGGCGAGGCCGGACGAACGATCTACGGGCCGACGCGGAGCGTGATCCCGAATCGCTCACTCTACGCCCACAATCGTATCGATCACTTCCGATCAATACGATCGATCGCTGGAACTCGCGGCACTCAGTTCCCCATGAGAGCGCACTAAGTGCTGTCCATGCCGCTTCGGTGTTACGTTCCCGTCCATGAGCGAGAAGACGGAAGCGGCCCCCACCAAGCCGCCCATGCGGGACGCCCTGATCGCAGCGGCTTTCCAGCTGTTCACGGAGCGGGGGTACGAGCAGACCACGGTCGACGACATCGTGTCGCTCGCCGGGGTCGGGCGACGCTCGTTCTTTCGCTACTTCCCCTCCAAGGAGGACGTGGTCTTCCCCGACCACGAGGGCTGCCTGGCCGACGTGACAGCCTTCCTCGCCGCCGGCGACGACGCGGACGAGCCGGTGCAGCGGGTCTGCGACGCGGTCCGGCTGGTGCTGCGGATGTACACGGAGAACCCGGCCTTCTCGGTGCAGCGCTATCGGCTCACCAAGCAGGTTCCCGGACTGCGCGCGTACGAGCTCTCCGTGGTGTGGCGCTACGAGCGCGCCTTCGCCGACTACCTCCGCGGACGGCTCGCCGGGCGGCGCGACGGGGCCCTGCAGGCCGACGTGGTCGCGGCGGCCGTCGCCGCGGCGCACAACAACGCGCTGCGCTCCTGGCTGCGCTCGGACGGTGAGGCCGACGTGAGTACGGAGATGGACCACGCGCTCGGGTACGTCGGGTCCGCGTTCGGCACACCGCCCTCCGATGCCGAGCACACCGAGGACCTCGTGGTCCTCGTCTCCCGGCGCGGGGTGCCCCTGTGGCGGGTCGTCCGGGAGATCGAGGCGACGCTCGGCGAGGACTGATCCCCAACTGGGCCCCCGACTGGTCCCTTGACGGGGACTGCCGAGAATTCAGGGTACGCAGTACCTTTACGGGCGGCACTCAGTGCCATACATTGATGGCGTGCACGGTGGCACAGCGAACCGGGCATGTGGGATTCCGCCCGAGCGCAGGGAGTTGACCAGCGTGTACCACCACTCAGCCAGCGTTGCCCGTCAGGGATTCGGCTCCGCAACGGGCCTGCTCGAACCCTCGGCCCCGGCATCCGACGCCATGCACTTCCAGCGCTGCACCTGGTGCGGCACCGCGATGTACCACCGGCTGCTCTGTCCGGTCTGCCAGGGCAGCGACCTGCGCACGGAGCGCAGCGAGGGCGTGGGGATCGTCCGTCACTCCTCGGTGGTGCACCGCAACACCCCCGCCGCGCGCAATGTGTCGATGATCGAGATGGCCGAGGGGTTCGTCGTGCGCGGCCGGGTCATGGGCCCGCTCATCGGCATCCACAGCGGGGACCGGGTGCGGCTGTCCGCGGCCAAGGACCCGGTGCGCGGCGAGCCCGTCTTCCAGTTGGTCGACGAGCCCTACCGCGCCTGGAGCTGACCGGCCGGGCCGCTCCACCGTTCCCGGTCGGATCTCCTGGTAGACACCCGACCCGCCTCGCGCATCAGCTCAGTCGTCCCACACTCCACGGATCAGCGCCCGCACGGCCACGGGCCGCCCCGTCTCGAAGCACCGGTTGGCGGCGAGCCCGACGGCCAGTGCGAGGGCCCCGTCGCGCTCCGTGGCCGTCGGATGCGCCTCCTCTCCCGTCACCGCGCCCGCGCCCACGGGACCGAAGAGCGCCTCCAGCATCCGCGGGTCTCCCCCACCGTGCGCCTCGTGCGCGGTGACGAGCGGCACCTCGACCGGCGGCTCCCACAGCGGCCGCAGGACGAGCCGCGCACCCCCGGCGTGCTCCGCGGCCGCGTCCCCGTGCACCGCTCCGGTGCCGGAGGTGATCCGCGTCGACGGCCGCTGCCAGCGGCTCTCCTCGACCTCGAGCTCCAGCCGCCCGGCGCTGCCGTTGAACATGACCCGGTAGCCCTCCCACGGGGAGTAGGCGGTGAGGTGGTACGTCATCGTCGCACCCCGCGTATAGCGCACCAGGACCGCCATGTCGTCCTCGATGGTGACGGGCTCGCCGAAGACATTGCGGTCCCGGACGTAGCCGTCGTCCTGCTCGGCGTCCAGGTACAGGGCGCGCAGTGTGTCGTCGGCCGCCAGGTCCAGGGCGAAGGGGTCGTCGGCGGCCGGCTCGGCGCCGTGGGCCCGCTCGTAGTCGCGGCGCAGCCCGTGGCGTTCGCCCGCCGCACTGCCGTAGAAGGCAAGTCGTCCGTAGCCGAAGACCTCGTGCGGTACGTCGGCGAGCCACCAGTTGACCAGGTCGAAGTGGTGGCCCGCCTTGTGCACCATCAGCCCGCCGCTGCTGAGCTTGTCCCGGTGCCAGCGGCGGAAGTAGTCGGCACCGTGGCGGGTGTCGAGGAGCCACTCGAAATGGACGGAGACGACCTCGCCGATCGCGCCCTCGGCGAGCAGGGCGCGCACCTTCTCGTGCACGGGGTTGAACCGGTAGTTGAAGGCGACGGCAAGGGAGTTGCCGGTCTCCCGGACGGTGTCCAGGATGCGGGCGCAGCGGTCCGCGTCGACGGTCATCGGCTTCTCGGTGACCACGCGGCAGCCCGCCTTCAGGGCGGGGACGATGTAGTGGTCGTGGGCGGCGTCGACGGTGGTGACGACGACCTCGTCGATGTCCTCCTTCGCCAGCAGGTCGGTGAAGCGCTCGGGTTCCCACTGGGTGGCGGCGCCTTCACCGGCCTCGGCCAGCAGCCGGTTGTGGAAGGCCATCCGGGTCGGGCTGGGATCGCACAGGGCGACGACCTGGTGGCCCGGGCGGGCGGCGAGGGCCCGGGTGTACATCTGGGCGCGGTGACCGGTGCCGACGACTGCCGCGCGGAGAAAGGGGGTTCGGCTCATTGTGGGGGCCTTTCCCGTCGTACGGCACGCCAGTCCTGTGCACGCTCCGCTGGCTTGATCACATCCCTCGGCCATCACCCGTCCCTCCTCACAGACAACCCACAGATGCTCCGCACCCCTCCTCTGTGACGCGAGAGGCTTTCCGGGACCGACGGGACGCCTGCGCTCTGGGTTTTGAGGAGTGAACCTTGATCCGTGCCCGGCGAATATGTGTGACCGCCGTGGCGGTTCTGGCGGCCCTGGCGCGCTCGCCCGGACCGGTACAGGGTGCTTACCAGTTGACCGATTGGCCTGGTCATCCTAGGTTCTTCTGGGCTTTGCAGGTGGGGCGCATGGGAGTGCGTAACCCGCACAGGGGTTTGGCCGTTGATGTGATCGTCGGGCCGGGCGTGGGTGTGTGAGGGAGTGGGTGGGGTGCGGCGCAGGGTTGTGGTGGGTGACGGGGAGGTGCAGCAGGTTGCGGCGGCCTGTGCCCGTGCGCTGCGGGGTGTGGATGCGGCGAGCGGGGAGCAGCTCGGCGAGGCGGCTTTGGTGGAGCGGGCCGGCTGGCTGACCGCTCTGGTCGAACGCCTCGCGGCCTGCGTGGTCCAGGAACACTGGAACGGGGCCGATCTGGCCCAGCTCGCCTCCGGCGTTGACCGCTTGGGGACCCGGTTGCCGTCGCAGGGGTGGATGGCGTTGCGGCGTCTGGGCTGGCCGGTGACCGTGCCGGAGGGGGTGTATGTGCCGGACCGGGTGGTGCGGATCGCGCAGGAGCAGGCCGGGCGGGTGCTGCGCTCGGCCTGGTGGCGGGCCGGGATCACCGCCGCACTCCTCGCGGCCTGGCCCGCCGACCCCGCCCGGCGCACCGGGGCCGAGTGGGAGGCGCTGCGCGCCGCACTGCCCGAGGGCGAGGCGGTGGCCGACGGTATGCTGCTGGCCCGCACCCGTCAGATCGCCGCGTTCCAGGCCCGTCACCAGGCCGCCGCCCGAGGGATCGCGGTAGTCATCGTCCCGCCCCGGGGGCACATCGAAGTACTGCCCCCGGTGCCTGACCGAATTCCGCCACCACAAAGCCCCAGGCGACCGGACGGCGGGCTAGGCCTGGGCGACCTGCCCGAACCAGGCGTGCGGGTACAGCACCGACCGGGACCACGCCGCCTGGCAGCGGATCGGCGCCCGCGGCCTGACCCACCAGCACAAGACCAGCCTCGACCGCACCAGCAACGCCTTCGTCATCCGCACGGTGGTCGAGGCCCTGGACCGCACCAGCACGGTCCAGCACCAGACCCGGGACCGCACCAAGAGCGGCCCCACAGCAAAACGCCCTGTGCCCGGGAAGCGGCGCAGGGTCCCCGCCCCACCCGATAACCGTGCCCCCACGGCACGGCCGGGTGGCAAGCGTCCGGCGGGGCGGCCCCCCACGCACCCGAAACGCCCCACCCAGGAGCGGACACGGCAGCAGGGACCGAACGCGATCGGCACCCCCGCACGGCCACACCGGCCGGACGGGGCCAGACTCGGGGCAGGCTTCCACCGTCACGCCCACACCACCGCCGTCCCAAGACGGCCATGGCCGAGTCACCCACCCGAGCGATCCCGAACACCCGGGACCGCCCAGGAAACCCAAGCCGATTAGAGACGCTCAACAGCCGCCCGATACGGGGACGTTGTGCGAGTGACGAAAACGGACGGTCGGTCCGTGCCCCCTGGCCGTGTTCTGCGTCCGTCACAGCGTGACGCGGATGCCGACCGTGCCGTTCGCGCCTCGGCGCAGTCGGCTGCCGAGGAGGCTGAGCCGGCCGACGATGCCGTACTTTCGGGCGAGGAGCCCGCGGTAACGGGCGGTGGTCTCGGCGTCGCAGATCTCGGCGGTGGCCCGGACCGGGTCGCCGGTCGGGTTGCCGCGCAGGTCGCACGGGCCGACGAGGACGTCGGCGCGGGCCCGGATCCGCTTGACCTTCCAGGAGTCGGCGACCGTCCACACGCCGAGGGTCTCCCCGTCGCGCACCACCCATACCGGGGTGGGAACCGGGCTGCCGTTCTTGCGGTAGCTGGTGATCAGCAGATACTTCCCGGCACCGAGCCGGTCCAGCTGCGTGTCGCTCATGGCGGGGAGTCTAGGCAGGGATCATCGGGCCGTTGCTTCCGGGGGCGCGAACAATTCGGTTCACCTCTGGTTTCGTCCGGGGGATGCTGGTGGTGACGCACCGGACAGGGGGCTTCTACGTGACCTGGAAACCTGGGGACGGCGTACGCGGCACGCTGGAGATCGTGTGCGACGAGTCGGGGTCGGACGGGGAGAACCTCACCGGCGGCAACACAGACGTGTTCTCGCACGGCAGTGTGTCCATGCCGACGGAGGTCGCCGCCGCGTACGTCCAGGAGGTCCGGGACCGGATCCGCTCGCCCGCCACCGAGTACAAGGCCAACCATCTGCTGCGGGAGAAGCACCGGGACGTCCTGGAGTGGCTGCTCTCGCCCTCGGGCCCGATCGACGGGCACGCCCATGTCCATCTCACCGAGAAGGCGTACTTCGTCGTGGACCGGGCCGTCGACCTGCTGCTCGGCGACGGGACTCAGGCGCTCGCGCTGTACCGGCTGGGGCGGCGGGAGTTCGGCGAGGAGCGGTGGCGGGACTTCCTCGACGCGGCCAACCGGCTGTTGCGGGTACGGGTCGACGGGGAGGCGGACGGTCCCGTCGACGGGTTCTTTCGCACGGTGGACGACCTGCGGAGCGCCCATCCCGGTACGGAGATCCTGGAGCGGCTCGCGGCGGCCCGGCCCCGCGCCGACGCCTACCGGGCGCGCCTGCTCCAAGGGCCGCCCCTGATCCCCGTACTCAATCCGCTGCTGCCCGCGATCGTGCACACGGTCGCGCACTGGAGCGCGGGCGGGCGCACCGTGCGGATGGTTCATGACCGGCAGAACATGCTCACCGAGCAGCGCATCGCGTGGATCGAGGAGCAGGCGGCGCGGGCCGGGATCGGGTTCGCCGGTCTGGAGCTGGCGCAGGCGCGCTGGGACCCGCGGATCCTGCTGGCCGACTTCCTCGCCGGGATCGCCCGCAAGCTGGCCTCCGACGAACTGAACGGGCGCGCGGACCCGGCGCTCATCGCGTTGTTGCGCCCCTTCGTGGGTCCGGCATCGGTGTGGGGCGACGCGCGCAGCCGGGCCTCGCTCACGGAAAATACGGAAAGTGCCGCAGCCCCCTCACCAAACATCAACTTTGCCGTTTAGATTGCCGGTTGACGTCGTACGCCAAGTACTCCACCAGGCATTCCAGGAGACCCGAGCCCTGTGACGGACGCCGAGGACCTCACCGCATCACTGCGCCGGCGGATCAACACGCTGCAGCCGCACACGGCGCGGATCTGGAACTACTGGCTGGGCGGCGGGGACTACTACGAAGTCGATCGCGCGGCGGGTGACCGGATCCGTGAACTGCACCCGGGCATCGGCGAGTACGCGCGCGCCGACCGGTCGTTCCTGGGGCGCGCGGTGCGGCATCTCGTCGCGGAGGCCGGGATCCGCCAGTTCCTCGACATCGGCACCGGGCTCCCCACCGCGGACAACACGCACGAGGTCGCCCAGCGCCTGGCACCGGAGTCACGGATCGTCTACGTCGACAACGACCCGCTGGTCCTGGTCCACGCCCGCGCCCTGCTCACCAGCACGTCCCAGGGGGCGACCGACCATCTCGACGAGGACCTGCGCAACGTGGAGCAGATTCTCCAACGGGCCGCCACCACCCTGGACTTCACGCGCCCGGTCGCCCTGCTGCTGCTCGGTGTGGTCATCTTCATCGACGACGAGGAGGACCCGTACGGCATCGTGCGACGGCTCATGGACGCGTTGCCGTCCGGCAGCCATCTCGTGCTGTCGCACACCGTCGTCCACTCGTCGATGCCGGACGTCGACGAGGCCGTGCGGTTCTGGAACGCGCACGGCACGCCCCGGCTGACGCAGCGCCCGCCCGAGGCGGTGGCCCGGTTCTTCGACGGACTCGACCTGCTGGAGCCGGGGGTGGTGTCGTGCTCGCGCTGGCGTCCCGAGCGCACGAACGGCGCCGAGCCGCAGCAGGTGGCCCTGTACGGCGGAGTGGGACGCAAGAGGTGAACGCAGACGCCTCGGGCCACGTATGACACGAGGGCGCTCGACTACCGGAGCGCCACGCGGTGTTGATGCCGTGCTGTTCGGGGTTCGGGAGCCATGCATGAGGCACGCACGACGACGGATGGTCCGGCGAGTGACACGGCTGGCCGCCGTCGGCGGACTCCTTCTGGGCTCGGTGATGGTCACGCGCGCCATGGCCAGCGAGTCCTCGGACGCCTCCGCCCTGCCGCGTACGACCGCGCAGTCGGCCTCCGCCATGGGCTCCGACCTGGTGTCGCGGCTCGGCACGTCCCGTACGGCGGGCTCCTGGATCGACTCCGAGGGCCGGCCGGTCGTCGCCGTCACCGACAAGGACACGGCCGCCCGGGTACGCGAGGCGGGCGCCACCGCGAAGGTGGTGCAGCACAGCATGGACGACCTCAAGTCGGCGACCGGCACGCTGCGTTCGGCGCCCCGGGTGGCCGGCACGTCCTGGGCCGTGGACTACCGGACCAACGAGGTGGTGGTACGGGCCGACAGCACCGTCTCGGCCGCCGACTGGTCCCGGATGACCGAACTGGCCGAGAACATCGGCGGTTTCGTCCGCATGGAGCGCACCGAGGGCACCTTCACGACCCGTGTCAACGGGGCGCAGCCGATCCTGTCGACCGGCGGGCGCTGCTCGGCGGGGTTCAACGTGACCAACGGGCAGAGCGACTTCATCCTCACCGCCGGGCACTGCGGCCCCACGGGCTCCGTCTGGTTCGCGGACAACCGGGGCCGGACGCAGATCGGCAAGACCATCGAGCAGAACTTCCCCGGCGCCGACTTCTCCCTCGTCCAGTACGACGGCGGGCGGGCGGGGGACGGCGCCGACGTGGTGGCGATCGGCGACGGCAACGGCGTACGGATCACGGGCGCGGCCGATCCGACCGTGGGGCAGCGGGTGTTCCGCAGCGGCAGTACGAGCGGACTGCGCGACGGTACGGTCACGGCGCTCAACGCGACGGTGAACTACCCCGAGGGCACGGTCACCGGGCTGATCGAGACGAATGTGTGCGCCGAACCCGGGGACAGCGGTGGGCCGATGTTCTCCGAGGGGATCGCGCTCGGTGTGACGTCCGGCGGGAGCGGTGACTGCACGACGGGCGGGACGACGTTCTTCCAGCCGGTGACGAAGGCGATGAGTGAGCTCGGGGTCCAGATGATCGTGTCGCAACAGCAGGCGGGGGCCGGACAGCAGGGTGTCTCGCCGGCGCCGTCCGCGGCGGCCACGCAGGGCGCGATCGCCCCCGGTGCGGCCTCGCCGGGATCCTCGGCTCCCGCTTCGGGCGTCGGCGCGACCACGCAGACGCTGCTGGCCCGGCTCACGGACACCCGGAACGTCGGTCCGGGGCTGTTGGTGGTCGGGGGCAGTCTGATCGCGCTGGTGGCGACGCGGTACATCCGCGCCGAGCAGGACCGCAAGGCATATCAGCGGTACTACTCGGCGACCTGGGGCTGAGGGGGCGGCCCCGGCGCCGGCCGGGGCAGGGGAAGGTGAAGGGGTCATGAAAAAGGCACCCGTGCGAGCGGGTGCCGTCGAGGGTCTGCCGAGTGGAGGCGTCAGTCCGACTGCGGGGCCGCGGCGGCCCACTCCAGGACGAGCCGCCGGTACTCCTCGCGCTGCTCGCCGCTCAGTGTCCCGCCCGACCGGAGCCACAGGGCCCTGATCTCCTCGTTGACCTCGTCAGCCGTCCTATCGAAGGCGGATTCAACAGTGGTGGACATGGTGTGAAGCATACGGCTACGGAGGTGAAGGCCGCGTGAGTAAGTACGAGTAATTCGGGCATTTCGGACCGTGTTGCTGATCACGTACATCTGTCAAGGCAGATCGGGCAGTTCGGGCGCCCCGACCGTGGCGGAGCTCACGCTTCCGCCGTACCCAGCACCAGCACCTGGATGGCCAGAACGGCCGCTCCGCGGGCCCAGTCGTGAAAGTCGGACACCTTGGTCTCCAGGTCGACGGGGGCGGCCAGCGGGTGCCGTCCGGCGCGGACGGCCTCGGACACGGACTTCCCGGCGACGTCCATCAGGCCGACGCCTTCGCCGGCGAGCAGGATCTTCTGCGGCATCGCGAAGTTGGAGATCTGCGCGACCAGGGTGCCGAGAGCGCGCGCGGCCTCGTCGATGACCCGG
Organism: Streptomyces sp. WM6386; assembly: GCF_000972385.1. Taxonomy (GTDB): domain Bacteria; phylum Actinomycetota; class Actinomycetes; order Streptomycetales; family Streptomycetaceae; genus Streptomyces. The sequence goes on along the minus strand of NZ_JXTE01000013.1, from coordinate 29,055 downwards.
GCGGGCATGGGCTCGCCCGCGGCGGCGAGGGCGAGGATCTCCTCGTAGCTGTGGTCGCGGCCGGTTGCGGCGTGCACCTGGTAGCGGATGTTGGGGATGGTCAGGAACGAGACGGCACTGCCGCGTTCACCCTCGGGGGTGAGCGGACCGTTGGAGTTGACGATCCAGTGCCGGCCGAAGCCGCGGTCCTCCTCGGCGCAGGGCACCCGGCGCCCGCCCAGCACCAGTCCGTAGCCGAGTCCGGCGCCGATGGTGAGGACGACGAAGCGCTCGAGTCCGCGGCCGGCGCCGAACCAGGTCTCGGCCTCGACGAGGGCGGCGACGTCGTTCTCCAGCACGACCGGCAATCCCGTGCGCTCCTCGACCAGTTCGGCGAGCGGGACGTCCCTCCAGTGCAGGAACGGGGACTCCCCCACGACGGCGCGCCGCCGGACCAGGCCGCCCACCCCGATGCCGATGCCGGCCAGACGTGAGCCGTGCGCATGGGCGAGTTCGTCGGTCATCTCCGCGAGCAGATCGGCTACTTCGGCCGGGTCATGGGTGGCCAGGGGGCGGTCGTGGCGGGCCACGATGTCACTTCTGAGGGTGGTGACGACGCCGTAGACCATGTCGTCGGTGATCTTGAAGCCGATGAAGGAGCGGGACTCGGCGACGACGTCGAGCGGCTGCGAGGGGCGACCGGTACGCACCTCGGCAGGAGCTCCCGCTTCGGGGACCTCGATCAGCAGGCCCGACTCGATGAGGGGCTTGGTGAGCCGGGTGAGACTGCCCGCCGACAGGTCGAGGCGCCGGGCGAGCTCGGTACGCGAGAGCGGTCCGTTGACGAGCACCTCGATCGCCACCGAGCGTTCACCGGGGCTCAGTGGATGCCAGCTGGCGGCTACTGCGGTCATGCAGGTCAGTCTCCCCCATCAGATTTCTTTTGCCATGAAACCAATATGACCACTCTACGTCACTCAAGGTGGCCTGGAAAAGATGTTTGCACGCCTCTTGACGTCTGGATTCTTTCGCTACAAAAGTAAGTGCCCCGAGGACGAGCCGCCGTAGACGAGGGAGTCTCCCGATGACCATCGCCTCCAGCAGCCCCCCGTCGCGTCTGCCCATAGGCAGCGCCGAGGGGGCAGCGACAAAACCCAGGACGCGGAAGGCGCGGGCCCGCGAGGGCGGGGGCGACGGACGGCTCGCCGCGGTGTTCATCGCACCGGCCCTGCTGGGCTTCCTGGTCTTCCTGCTCTGGCCGACACTGCGGGGCATCTACCTGAGCTTCACCCGCTTCAACCTGCTGACCCCGGCGGAATGGGTGGGCCTCGACAACTACACGCGGATGGTCCACGACCCCATCTTCTGGGACTCGTTGAGGGTGACCGTCGAGTACGTGTTCATCAACATCGGCATCCAGACGGTCTCGGCGCTCGCGATAGCCGTCCTGCTGCAACGGCTGACACAGTCGGCGGTGCTGCGCGGGGTCGTGCTCACGCCGTATCTGATGTCCAACGTGGTCGCGGGCATCGTCTGGCTGTGGATCCTGGACACCCAGCTCGGCATCGGCAACGAGATCATCGCGGGCCTCGGTTTCGACCGCATCCCGTTCCTGGCCGACGAGACCTGGGCGGTCCCGACGATCGCCCTGATCAATGTGTGGCGGCACGTCGGGTACACCGCGCTGCTGCTGTTCGCGGGGCTCCAGGCCATTCCGAACGACATGTACGAGGCCGCGAAGGTGGACGGCGCGAGCGAGTGGCGGATGTTCTGGCGGATCACCATGCCGCTGCTGCGGCCGGTCCTGGCGGTCGTTCTGATCATGACCGTGATCGGGTCGTTCCAGGTGTTCGACACGGTCGCCGTGACGACCAACGGCGGTCCGGCGAACGCGACCAACGTGCTCCAGTTCTACATCTACGGCGCCGCGTTCGGCCGCTTCCAGTTCGGCTACGCCTCCGCGATGTCGGTGGCCCTGCTGGTCGTCCTGAGCGCGATCACCTTCCTGCAGTACCGGCTCACCCGGGCCGGCCAGACGGATCTCGGCTGAGAGGGGAGACACCGACATGACTGCTGTGACCGCACCGACCACACCTGCGGCGCCCCGTGTACGTCCTGTCCGACGCCGCCCGTCCCTGGGACGGGTCGTGGCCTGGGTGGCGATGGCCGCGATGATCCTCGTGACCCTGCTGCCGTTCTACTGGATCCTGCGCACCGCGCTGTCCTCGAACGCCGCCCTCGCTGCCCACCCCGGCGACCCGCTGCCGGTGGACTTCACCACCGGCGGCTTCGAGCGGGCGCTGGGCCTGCAGTCCACCGAGGAGGCGATCGCCCAGGGCGGCTCCGGCGGCGGACTGAAGTTCTGGCGCTATCTGATCAACTCGGTCGTCGTCTCGACCCTGATCACCGTCTGCCAGATCTTCTTCTCCGCCATGGCCGCCTACGCCTTCGCCCGGCTGCGGTGGCGCGGACGGGACAAGGTGTTCGGGCTGTTCCTGGCCGGTCTGATGGTCCCGGCCATCTTCACCCTGCTGCCGAACTTCGTTCTCATCAAACAACTCGGCCTGGTCGACAACCTGTTGGGCATCGCCCTGCCGACGATGTTCATGACGCCGTTCGCGGTGTTCTTCCTGCGCCAGTTCTTCATGAACGTGCCCCGGGAGGTCGAGGAGGCCGCCCTGCTCGACGGCGCCGGCAAGATCCGGATCTTCTTCCGGGTGATGCTGCCGATGGCGTCCACGCCGATCCTCACACTCGGGGTGCTGACGTACATCACCTCCTGGAACGACTACTTCTGGCCGCTGATGGTGTCCTACAGCGACAGCTCACGCGTGCTCACCGTGGCACTCGCCATCTTCCGGGCGCAGACCCCGCAGACCGGCTACGACTGGTCCGGCCTGATGGCGGCCACGCTCATCGCGGCCCTCCCGATGCTGGTCCTCTTCGGTGCGTTCGCGCGCCGCATCGTCAGCACCATCAGCTTCACCGGCGTCAAGTAAGGGGACTGGCATGCGAATTCGTACCGTAGTGGCGGCAACCGGAGCCCTGGCCCTGACCCTGGTGTCCGGGTGCGCGCAGGGCGGCGCTGCCGGGTCGGGCGCGAACACCGTGACGTACTGGCTGTGGGACGCCAACCAACTGCCCGCCTACCAGGCCTGTGCGAAGGGCTTCGAGAAGGAGAACCCGGGCCTGAACGTCAAGATCACGCAGATGGGCTGGGCCGACTACTGGACCAAGCTCACCGCGAGCTTCATCGCCGGCACGGAGCCGGACGTGTTCACCGACCACATCCAGAAGTTCGGCCAGTTCGCCGACCTCAAGGTGCTCGAACCGCTGGACGACCTCGGCATCGACGACTCCGCCTACCAGGCGGGCCTGGGCGCCAACTGGACGGGCCAGGACGGTCATCGCTACGGCGCTCCCAAGGACTGGGACACCGTCGCGCTCTTCTACAACCAGAAGATGGTCAAGGACGCCGGGCTCACGGCCGACGAGCTCAACACCCTCGCCTGGAACCCGCGGGACGGCGGCACCTTCGAGAAGACGATCGCGCATCTGACCGTCGACAAGAACGGCAAGCGCGGGGACGAGCCGGGCTTCGACAAGAACAACGTCAAGGTGTACGGCCTCGCCACGGGCGGCGCGGGCGACGGCGACGGGCAGACCACCTGGAGCCCGTTCGTCGAATCGGCGGGCTGGCACTACACGGACAAGGCGCGCTGGGGCAGCAAGTACCAGTACGACAGCAAGACCTTCCAGTCGGTGATCGACTGGTACTTCGGCCTGGCGAAGAAGGGCTATCTCGCCCCCTTCACCGACTACACCGACGGCGCCAACCCGGCCAACGCCCAGGTCGCCTCGGGCAGGGCGGCGGCCTCCTTCGACGGCGCCTGGATGATCTCGACGTACTACGGCACCAAGGGCCTGAAGGTCGGCACCGCCCCCACGCCGACCGGCCCGAGCGGCAAGCGGGCCACGATGATGAACGGCCTCGCCGACTCGGTCACCAAGAACGCCCGTAACAAGGAGGGCGCGAAGAAGTGGGTGCGGTACCTGGCCTCCGACGCGTGCCAGAAGACCGTCGGTGGCTACGGCATCGTCTTCCCGGCCACCCCGTCGGGCACCGAGGCCGCCGTGGCCGCGTACGAGAAGAAGGGCATCGACGTGTCCGCCTTCACCGAACCGGTCACCGACAAGAAGGACTCCACGACCTTCTCCTTCCCGATCACCGACTACGCGGCGGACGTCTACGCCCTCATGCGCCCGGCCATGCAGGACGTCTTCGCCAACGGGGCCCCCGTGAGCGGCCTGACCGAAACCAACGACCAGATCAACTTCATCCTCGGCCAGTGAAAGGCACTTACTCCATGACGTTCTCCCTCGGCATCGTCGGCGCCGGGCAGTTCTCGGGCCAGTTCGCGAAACTGTTCCTGGCCCATCCCGGCGTCAGCGACGTCTACGTCACCGATCTCCTCCCGGAAAGGGCCGAACAACTCTCCGCCGCCCAAGGCCTGTCGGGCACCTTCCCCTCCTACGAGGCGATGCTGGAGTCGACCGCGGTCGACGCGGTCGCGATCTTCACCCAGCGCTGGACGCACGGCCCGCTGGTGGTGCAGGGCCTGGGCGCCGGCAAGCACGTGTACTCCGCGGTCCCCATGGCCATCACCACCGAGGAGATCGCGGCGATCATCGACGCGGTCCGGGCGACCGGCCTGACGTACATGATGGGCGAGACCAGCCAGTACAACCCGGCGACCGTGCACGCCCGCAACCAGATCGCGGAGGGCTCCTTCGGACGCCTCTTCTACGCCGAGGGCGACTACGTCCACGACATGGATCTGGGGTTCTACGAGGCGTACCAGTACAGCGGCGGCGAGAGCTGGAAGGCGACCGCCAGCTATCCCCCGCTGCTGTACCCGACGCACTCGGTGGGCGGTGTGCTCGGCGCCTGGCAGACGCATGCGGTGAGCGTGTCGGCGATCGGGGTGGTCGACGACCGGGGCGACGGCGTCTTCGACAAGGAGGTCAGCCAGTTCGGCAACGACATCTCCAACGCCACCGCGCTGTTCGAGGTGGCGGGCGGCGGATCGTTCCGTACCAACGAGTTCCGGCGGGTGGGCTACCCCTCGCACATCCGTGAGTCCCGTTTCCGCTTCTTCGGCACGGAGGGGAGCATGGAGCAGCTCGCCACCTTCGCGCTGTGGCAGGACAAGAACGGGGTGAAGGACATCAGCGAACTGCTGGAACCCAAGCCCACCCTGTCTCCTGACGACCCGTCACTGCGGCACATCGCACCGGACCTGCGGGCCGCCTTCACCTCCGGCTCGGCCCCCGTGCACGACCGCTCCCGGCTGCCCCGGGAGTTCGACAACCTGCACAACGGGCACGAGGGCAGCCACCACTTCCTCGTGGACGACTTCGTCACCGCGGTCAACAACCGGACCCTGCCGTCGGTGAACGCGTGGGTGGCCGCCCGCTACACCCTGCCGGGCATCGTCGCGCACGACTCCGCGCGGCAGGACGGGGCGCGGCTGGAGATCCCGGACTTCGGGGACGCGCCTCAGTGACGCGTTGACCACTGGCCGGGTACCGACTGTCAGGTGCCCGGCTTGCGGCCGTACACGAAGACGTCGTCGCCCTTCTTCAGCAGCGACCAGTACTTCTTGGCGGTCGTCTTGGTCATGTTGACGCAGCCGTGGGAGCCCGGCGGGTTCCACATGCTGAGGTTGACCGAGTGGAAGGCCTGGCCGCCGTCGAAGAACTGGCTGTAGGGCATGGGCACGTCGTAGATCGACGAGACGTGGTCGATGTCGCGCCAGTAGATCTTCTTCAGACCGGTGCGGGTCTCGTAGCCGTTGCGGCCGGTGCGGACGGGCACCGGACCGTACACGAGGGTGTTCCCGTCCTGGATCCAGCTGAGCTGGAGCGTGAGGTTGACGCAGGCGATACGGCCCTTGTTCGTCGGGCACTTGCCGTCCTTGTTGGGCTTGTTGCCCACGGCCTTCTGCTTGTTCATCAGGTCCATCACGCCCCAGGTGACGGGGCCCGCGTAGCCGGCGTTCGGCGTGATGCCGTGCTTGTTCTGGAAGGCCTGGATGGCCTTGCAGTCGGCGGCGGACTGCTTGCCGTCGACGGGGCGGCCGAGAAACTTCTCGACCTGCTTCTGGTACGGCCCGGTCTGTGTGGTGCAGGCGGTGGCCGCCTGTGCGGGCGCGGTGCCCAGCGTGAGGGTGAGCGGTGCGATCAGTCCGGTGATTCCGAGGGCGATGGCCCCTCGTCTGCGTATGTCCCCCATGGCGGGCCCCTCCGTTGCATGTGTCCTGTCCTGCGATCTGCCTGCTAGACAGGTGCGCGGGGACTGCGGTTGTACGCCGGGTCAGGCTGTGACGAAACGGTGAACTTCCTGCTCGGAACAGCGGCGCAGCAGGTGGACCGCGCGGCTGAGGACGTCCGGTGTCGCCGTGAACGGCAGGCGCAGGTGGTGGGTGAGCGTGCTGCGGTCGGCGGCGAAGTGCGGGCCGGGTGTCACCGCCAGGCCCAGGCGGGCGGCCCGAGCCGCGAGGTCCGTCGCCGACGTGGCCGGGCCGAGGTGCGGCCACAGCGACAGACCGCCCTGCGGGATCGTGTACGTCCATCCCGTGCCGTCGAGGAGTCCGGCGAGGTGGTCGCGCTGGGCGCGCAGCCTGGCCCGGCGGTCGGCGAGCATCTCGTCGAGTCCGTCCCCGAGCAGTTCGACGGCGATGAGCTGTTCCAGGGGTGGTGGCGACAGCTGTGCCTGGAGGGGGCTCTGCCGCAAGTGGCGTACGAGATCGGCGGTGGCACGGATCCAGCCGACCCGCAGCCCGCTCCACACGGTCTTGCTCGCCGAGCCGATCTGGATCACCCGGGGCCCCGCCAGATGCGGTTCGGAGCCGGGCCGGGTCCTCAGGTCGAGGTCGCGCATGGTCTCGTCGGCGATGACCGTGAGCGGGAGGCGGGCGATCTCGGCGCGGGTCGCGGCGTCCATGTGGGCGCCGGTGGGGTTCTGGAAGTCGGGGATCAGATAGGCGAGTCGGGGGTTGCGGGTGCGTACGGCGGTCGCGAGGTGCGCGGTGTCCCAGCCGGCGTCCGACCTCACGGGGAGGGGGAGGAGACGGGCCTTGCGGGCGCGCAGGACCGCCAGCGCGCCCGGATAGGACGCACTCTCCACCGCGACGGGGCGTCTGCGGTCGGTGTGGAGGTGGTCGAGGAGCAGGGTGAGGGCGGCCTGGGCGCCGGAGGTGACGAGGATCTCTTCGGGGCGGGTGGCGAGGCCCTCGCGGGTGTAGCGGTCGGCCAGGAGTTCACGCAGGCGTGGCAACCCGGCGGTGGCGATGCCGGAGTCGACGAGGAGGGCCGCGCTGCGTTCGGCGGCCCGGGCGATGGCGCCGAGATAGGCCTCGTGAGGTGCGGCGGTGAGGGCGAGGGTGAGATCGAGGTCCGCGTCGTCCGCCCCGCCGCGGTCCAGGGACCAGGGCGTGGTGCGTTCGGTGAGGCCGGCGGGGAGGCGGACGAGGCTGCCGCTGCCGTGCCGGGTGTGCAGCCAGCCGTCGTCCCGCAGCAGGGCGAGGGCGGCGACGACCGTGCCGCGGCTGATGTCGAGGACGCGGGCGAGTTCCCGCTCGGACGGCAGTCTGGTCCCGGCGGGCAGCCGGCCGTCGACGACCGCCTCGCGTACGGCCGCCGCCAGCGTCTGGGCCAGTGGGCCGCGCCGGTCGCGCCAGGCGCCGAGTGCGGTGGCGAATCCCGTGGTCATCGGTCCAGTTTGCCCCAAGTGGACCAGGCCGTGGACGGGGACTCCCTCCTACGCTGCCCTTCATGCACCGTTCTCTCGCCGACGACCTCTCCCGGCTCCCCGAGCTCCTCCAGTCCGCCCGCGACCTCGCCGCCCGTGAGCTGGCCGGGCTGTCCGAGCGGCCGGTCGTCCACCTCGACAAGGCGCCCGACCGCGAGGCCCTGCCGACCGGGGGTGCCGGGGCGCAGGGCGCTCTCGCGCGGTTCACCGAGCGGTGGGCGCCCGGCTTCTCGGGCTCGGCGGGACCCCGCTACCTCGGCTTCGTCACGGGCGGCGCGACGCCCGCCTCCGTCGCCGGGGACTGGCTGACCAGCGCGTACGACCAGAACGGTTCGGGGGAGGTGGGGTCCTGGGCGACCGCCCTGGAACGGGAGACGGTGAGCTGGCTGCGCGAGCTGTTCGGGCTGGGCGAGGCACACAGCGGGGCGTTCGTCACCGGGGCCACCGCGTCCAACACCGTCGGGCTCGCCATCGCCCGCGAGTGGCTGGGCGAGCGGCTCGGCGTGTCCGTGTCGCGCGACGGGGCGGCCGCCCTCGGCCCGGTGGATGTGCTGTCCGGCAGCCCGCACTCCAGCATCGGCAAGGCGCTGTCCGTGCTCGGCATCGGCCGCGACCGGCTGCGGTCCGTGCCGGTGCTGTCCGGCAACCGGGAGGCCGTCGACGTCGCCGCGCTGGACTCCGCACTGTCCGCGCTGGACGGCCGCCCGGCGATCGTGGTGGCCAACGCCGGCACCGTGAACACCGTCGACTTCGACGATCTGAGGGCCATCGCCGCGCTCCGGGAACGGCACGACTTCTGGCTGCACGTGGACGCCGCGTTCGGCGGCTTCGCCGCGCTCTCCCCGTCGTACGCCGATCTCGTCGACGGTCTCGACGCCGCCGACTCGGTCTGCGTCGACCTGCACAAGTGGCTCAACGTGCCCTATGACGCGGCCGTCCAGTTCACCCGCCGCCGGGACCTTCAGGTGGCGGTCTTCCACAACGCGTCGCCCTACCTCGGACTCCCGGCCGGCGAGCCCGACTTCGTGCATCTCACGCCCGAGAACTCGCGGCGGCTGCGGGCCCTTCCGGCATGGTTCTCTCTCATGGCGTACGGCCGTGACGGGCATCGCGAGATCGTCGAGCGGAACGTGGCACTGGCCCAGGAACTCGGTGAGCGCGTCGTCGCGACGGACGGGCTGCGGCTGCTCGCCCCGGTCCGGCTGAACGTCGTCTGCTTCACCCTGGCCGACGATCCGACGCAGGAGCGGGTCGACGCGCTCGCGCGGGCCGTGGCGGCCACCGGCGAGGCGTTCGTGACACCGACCGTGTACGACGGGACTCCGGGGCTGCGGGCGGCGTTCAGCAACTGGCGTACGTCCGCGGCCGACGTGGACCGGATCAGCGGGGCTGTGGCGCGGGCGCTGTGACCGGGGCGTACCGCGGGAGTTCGCGTCGGGTGCGGACCGGGGAGAGGAAGACCGGCAGGAAGGCCGCCGTCATCAGCGCCCCGCCCACCCACAACGTGGCGCGTACGCCGACGAGTTCACCGAGGACGCCCGACACGGCGGCGCCGATCGCGAGCGCTCCGGTCAGGACGAAGCGGTAGGTGGCGTTCATACGGCCGAGGAGCTCGTCCGACGTCATCCGCTGGCGCAGGCTGACACCGAGGACGTTGTCCGTGCCGGTCTTGAACAGGACCAGGGTCCATCCCAGGCCGGCGATCCACAGCCACGGTCCGCGGTCGATGAGCGGCACGAGCAGGGCCGCGGGCGCCAGGATGGCGCCGACCACTCCGAGGGTACGGCCGTGGCCCAGGCGGGCGGCGAGCGGGCGGGCGCAGCGGGCGCCGAGCAACAGGCCCAGTCCGCCCGCGGCCCAGAACAGGCCCAACGCGCTTGCGGGGAGGTCGAGTTCGCGGACGAACAGGATGGGGAGCATGGTGTTCACGGCCTGCATGCCCAGGTTGATGAGGGCGGCGGTGAGGGCGAGGGCGCGCAACTCCGGGTTACCGAACACGTGCCGGAGGCCTTCGGCGATCTCCGCCTTCAGCGTGGTCTTCCGGTTCCGGCCTCGGGGACCCTCCTCCCCTCGGATCATGGTGAGTTGGAGGGCGGAGGCCAGATAGGTCACCGCGGCGCACACGACGGCCACCGGAGCGGTCAGGTACTGGACGAGGGCGCCGCCCGCGCCGCGGCCCGCGACATTGCCCACCGCCTGCAGGCCGACCAGGGCGGCGTTCGCGGGTACGAGGGCGTCGCGGCCGACCAGGCGGGGCAGGGTGCTCTGGGAGGCGACGTCGAAGAAGACGGTCGCGGCGCCGTTCAGCAGGACGACGGCGTACAGCTGGCCGAGGGTGAGGGTGTCCGTCCACCAGGCGAGCGGCACGGAGGCGTACAGCACCGCGCGGGCCAGGTCCGCCACGATCAGTACCCGGCGGTGCCGCATCCGGTCCACCCACGCGCCGGCGGGCAGCCCGAGGAGCAGGAACGCCAGCGTGCTGAGGGTGGCCAGCGCACCGACCTGTCCGGGTCCGGCGTCCAGTGCGGTGACGGCGAGCAGGGGGACGGCGACGTAGCTGACGTTCGTTCCGAGCTGGCTGAGGGTGCTCGCGGCGAAGAGGACGCGGAAGTCGGCGGTACGCCAAGGGGAGCGCGGCAGGGTGTCGGGCGGGGTGTCGGGCACACGAGAACGCTGCCCGACACTGTCGTCGAAGGACAAGTGAAAAGATCTACAGCCTGTGTTAAGCATTCCTGCGCAGTTGACGGAAACCGGAGTCGACCGCGGTGATCCCGCCGTCGACGGGCAGGGCGACTCCGGTGATCCAGGACGCGTCGCGGGAGGCGAGGAAGAGGATGGCGGCGGCGATGTCCTCGGGTTCGCCGACGCGGCCCAGGGGATAGAGATCGCGCGCTTTGGCCAGGTCGCCCTCGCGGCCCTCCCAGGCGGTGGTGCGGACGGTGCCGGGGGCGACGAGGTTGACGCGGACGCCACGGGAGGCGGCATGTCCGGCGAGGGTGCGGGTCAGGGAGCCGAGGCCGGCCTTGGCGGCGCTGTAGGCGTGGTTGCCGAAGTCGGTCAGGCCGTTGACGGAGCCGACGTTGACGATCGCGCCGTGGCCGGAGGCGGCCAGGTGCGGGAGGGCGGCACGGCAGCAGCGGTAGGCGCCGGTGAGGGTGATGTCGAGATCGCGTGCCCACTCGTCGTCCGGTTCGTCCTCGAAGAGGGGGGCGTCCACCGTGCAGTGACAGGCGTTGTTGACCAGGACGTCCAGCGAGCCGAAGGTGTCGACGGCATGCCCGACAGCCGCCTCGACCTCGGCCCGGTCTCCCACGTCGCACCCGAACGCCTGGGCCACCAGGCCCTGTTCACGCAAGCGCTCCGCGGACTCCGCCGCCGCCGGCACGTCGATGTCGGTCACCAGTACCCGCGCCCCCTCCTCCGCGAACCGCCGCGCGGTCGCGGCGCCGATGCCGCGCGCCGCGCCGGTGATGAGAACCCCGTACCCCTCGAAGCGTGTTGTGTCCGTCATGGGATCGCACCGTAGTGCCCTGCCGATCAACTGGGCAGTCAGCGGTAGCCGGTGGTGTCCGCCGGCTTGCCCGCGTCCTGGACCTCGACGAGATAGCGCCAGGCGTCCGGGCGGCTGCCGTCGAGGTCGGTGAAGCCGTAGGTCCGGGCCAGGCCGCCGCTGGAGAGGGACTCGCCGTTGAAGCGGGCCACGTCGGGGTCGGCGGCGAGGGCGGCGACGGCGCGGCCCACATAGCGCGGGGTCTCCGAGATGGCGAAGTGGGGGACGCGGTCGAGGGCGTCGCGCCAGTTGTCCTCGCCCACCCCGAAGTGCTCCAGCATCATCTCCGACCGGAGCCAGCCCGGGGTCAGCGCGACGGCGGTGGCTCCGCGCGGACCGAGTTCGTGGCTGAGGGAGAAGCCCATCCGCAGGACGGACGTCTTGGCGAGGTCGTAGAAGAAGGAGTTGCGGTAGGTCGCGCCGTTGTACTCGGCGGTGCCGTCCGTCATCTCGACGACCAGTCCCCCGGGGTGGCGCAGCAGCAGGGGCAGGGCGTGGTGGCTGGTGATCGCGTGGGTCTCGACCGCGAGCCGCAGCAGCCTGAGCCCGTTGTCGAGGTCGTGCTCCCAGACGGGGCTCTCCCACTCGAAGAGGTTCTCGCCGCCCCAGATGTTGTTGACGAGGACGTCGAGACGGCCCTCGGCGTCCGCGATCCGGTCGACTAGCGTGCGGACCTGCGCCGAATCGAGGTGGTCGGTGGGTACGGCGATGCCGGCACCGCCGGCCTCGCTGACCAGGTCGGCGGTGTCCTCGATGGTCTCGGGGCGGTCGTACTCCGAGCGCCGGCCCCGCGTGCTGCGCCCCGTCGCATAGACGGTGGCACCGGCCGCCCCGAGCTCCACGGCGATCCCTCGCCCGGCTCCTCGGGTCGCTCCGGCGACCAGTGCGACCTTGCCCTTCAGCGGCTGTGACATGTCCGGCCTCCCGTGTTGTCGTCGTCGATTCCACGGTGCCGGGTAAGCCGGGCATCTTCTGTCACCTTTTTCGCCGGGTCACCCGGAACTTCTCCGGCGTCACCCGGCCGCGCGCAGGTTCACGGCGACGTGCGGCGCCACGGCCCCGTCAGTGACCGCGCGCGATCCACTCCTGAAGGTGTGGGGCCTCCGAGCCGATGGTCGTGGCGTCGCCGTGGCCGGTGAGGACCTTCGTCTCCGGCGGCAGGCTGAGCAGCCGGTCGCGGATCGAGTCGACGATCGTGGGGAAGTGCGAGAAGGAGCGGCCGGTGGCGCCGGGGCCGCCCTGGAAGAGGGTGTCGCCGGTGAAGACCGTCGCCAGGCCGGGGTCGTAGAGGCAGACCGCGCCGGGGGCGTGGCCCGGGGTGTGCAGCACCCGCAGGTCGGCGCCGGCCGCCTCGATCACCTGGCCGTCCTGGAGGTGGGCGTCGGGCTCGCGGTCGGGGTGGGTCTGCTTCCACAGCGGCAGATCGTCGGGGTGCAGCCAGATGGTGGCACCGGTGAGGTCGGCCAGGGCGGGCGCGGCGTCGATGTGGTCGTTGTGCGCGTGTGTGCACACGATGGCGGCCACCCGGCGCTCCCCGACGGCGGCGGCGATCGCCTCGGCGTCGTGCGCGGCGTCGATGACGATCACCTCGTGGTCGTCGCCGACGATCCACACGTTGTTGTCGACGTCCCAGGTACCGCCGTCGAGGCTGAACTGTCCGGACGTCACGAGGCGTTCGATGCGAGCGGTCATCAGAACATCACCACCGAACGCAGGACGTCGCCGCCGTGCATGCGCTCGAAGGCCTTCTCGACCTCGTCGAGCTGGATCGTCTCGGTCACGAACGCACCGAGATCCAGGCGGCCTTGGAGATGGAGGTCGATCAGCATCGGGAAGTCGCGGGAGGGCAGGCAGTCGCCGTACCAGGAGGACTTCAGCGAACCACCACGGCCGAAGACGTCCAGCAGCGGCAGCTCCAGCTTCATCTCCGGGGTCGGCACACCCACCAGGACGACGGTGCCGGCGAGGTCGCGGGCGTAGAAGGCCTGCTTGTACGTCTCGGGGCGGCCGACCGCCTCGATGACGACGTCGGCACCGAAACCGCCGGTCAGCTCGCGGATCGCCTCGACCGGGTCGGAGTCCTTCGAGTTCACGGTGTGGGTGGCGCCCATCGAGCGCGCCTTGTCCAGCTTGCGGTCGTCGATGTCGACGGCGATGATCCGCGCCGCACCCGCCAGCCGGGAACCGGCGATCGCCGCGTCTCCCACGCCACCGCAGCCGATCACCGCGACGGTGTCCCCCCGGCCCACATTGCCGGTGTTGATGGCGGCGCCGATCCCGGCCATCACCCCGCACCCCAGCAACCCGGCCACCTGCGGCGCCACGCTCGGGTCCACCTTGGTGCACTGCCCGGCCGCGACCAGTGTCTTCTCCGCGAACGACCCGATTCCCAGCGCGGGCGAGAGCTCCTGTCCGGTGGCGGCGAGCGTCATCTTCTGCGAGGCGTTGTGGGTGTTGAAGCAGTACCACGGGCGCCCCCGCAGACAGGCCCGGCAATTCCCGCACACAGCCCGCCAGTTGAGGATCACGAAGTCACCGGGGGCGACATCGGTGACGCCCTCGCCGACCGCCTCCACGACACCCGCCGCCTCATGACCGAGCAGGAACGGGAAGTCGTCCGAGATGCCGCCCTGCTTGTAGTGCAGGTCGGTATGACACACCCCGCAGGCCTGCACCTGTACGACCGCTTCCCCGGGGCCGGGGTCGGGCACCAGGATCGTCTCCACCCGGACCGGCTCGTCCTTGCCCGGTGCGATCACGCCGCGAACTTCCTGCGCCATGGTGGTGAACCTTTCCTTCCGCCGGTGTCCGTCCCCTCGACCCTATGTCCAACTGATCAGTAACGGCACGGGAGCGGATCCGTCACCGCAGGAAGCCCCGGACGGCCCGGCCCAGCGCCTCCTCGTCCCGGGCGTCCGCGCCGCCCAGGGCCAGCAGCCGGTGCGGCACATGGACCAGTGTCTCGGCGACCTGCCGGGCGGAGGTCCCCGCAAGCCCCGGTTCGACCAGCACCAGGTCCGCCCGGTCGGCGGCGAGGGCGGCCGTGCGCAGGCCGATCTCGTCGAAGGGCCGGACGGTGGTCGCGTAGAGGACGGTCAGGTCGAGGCCCGTGGTGGCGCGCAGCACCGGATCGAGGGTGGAGCCGACCGCGAGGACCACACCGTCGAGGCCTTCCCGGACGATTTCGACCCCTTCCGTGGCTCCGCGCGCCTCGGTGTTGGAGTCGGCACAGACATGGATGTACGCCCGTTCGCCGCCCGCCGCCGCGGCCAGCACGGCTCGGCGCACTTCGGCGGGGTGGCCGGGGACATGCACGGTCCAGCCCGGGGTGGCGGCGAACCTGGTCAGTTCCTCCACCGCTCCGTAGCCGACGAGGACGGTGCCGCTCGTCGCGGCCCCCGGAAGGGACTCGGCGGCGGCGATCAGCATGTCGGAGTGCACGGGACGACCTCCTGGTGAGGATATTCTTTCGACACGTCAAGAATTCGTTAGGAAACGGGCTCGACGCTCAGTCATATCGTTCTGGATTCCCCGGACTTGGGCCGCCCACTCCGAGTAATTCAACCTTTAACAGGCTCATAGAAATGTGGACGTCTTTTTGCCCGGTCCAGATCTCCGCCTGGTTCTTGACGATGGACCGCCGCGTTTACCTTTGACACTCATCTCTCCCTGTAGATGAAGCGGAAGGGGACATCCCGCCATGGCCCAGAGCGACACGCCTCCGGCGACAGGCCCATCGGTCCATCTCATCGCCGGGCCGACCGGTGTCGGCAAGAGCGCGGCGGCCACCCGACTGGCCCGGGCGACCGGTGTCCCGATCGTGGTCGCCGATCGCCTCCAGTGCTTCACCGACCTCGCCACCACAAGCGCCCGCGCGGGTGCCGACGTGCCGGGTGTGCGCCGGTACTGGCTCGGGGACCGCACCTTCGCCGACGGTGACCTGTGCGCGGCGGAGGCGGCGGACACCCTGGTCGCGCTGGTGGAGCGGCTCGGCGCCCGGCACCGGTCGGTGATCGTCGAGGGTGGCTCGATCTCTCTGCTGCGGGAGCTGGCCGCCCGGCGGGCCGAACTGTCCTGGCGGCTGTCGGTCCGCCTTCTGTCCCCGCCCGGCCGGGACGAGTACGTCGCCGCGCTCGCCCGCCGGGCACGCGAGATGCTCGCCCCGCAGGCTCCGGGGCACAGCCTCCTCGAAGAACTGGCCGCGCTGTGGCGCGATCCGCGGCAGCGGCTGTTCGCGGCCTCCGTCAACGGCTTCGAGGCCGTCCTCGAATGCTGCGCCAAGTACGCGCTGGATGTGGAGTCCGTCGACCGGCAACCCCTTTCGGAACACCTACGGGATCGGATGGCCGCACTGATCGCCGAACGGCACGCCGAACACGGTTTTCTCCAGCACCGCGTGTTCTCCGAAATTTTCGAAAGTCGAATAGCGGGCTCCGGATTCGATGGATTCGATGGATTCGACGGCGACCTTCTGGAGGGTGCCGCGTGAATGCGATCCGGGAGGACATGGCACTCGCCTCGCACGATTTCGGCCACATCGTCGAATCCCGCCCGCTCGGAGTCGTGACGCCGCGTTCGGGTGGCGCGGTCCGGGAAATCGTCTCCCTCGCCGGTGCGCAGGGGTTGCCCGTCGCCGCCCGCGGCTGCGGACACGCCCCGTACGGGCAGGGCCAGGCGCACGGCGGATACGTCGTCGACATGGGCGCACTCGACGAGGTGCGCTGCGTGCCGGGCGACCGGACGCTGGTCGCGGGGGCGGGCGCGACCTGGGGCGAGGTCGTGCGGGTCGCGCTCGCCGAGGGGCTGGTGCCGCCGGTGCTCCCCGACCATCTGGGCGCCAGCGTGGGCGGGGTGCTGAGCACCGGCGGGTTCGGCGCGTCGAGCCACCGCCGCGGACTGGTCGCCGACTGGGTGCGGGAACTGGAGGTGGTCACCGGCGCCGGCGAGCGGCTGGTCTGCTCGCCGGAGCCGCATCCGGACCTGTTCGGCGCGGTCCTGGCGGGACTCGGCCAGTGTGCCCTCATCGTGCGGGCCACCCTGCGGCTGGTGCCCGCCCCGGTACGCGTGCGCCGCTACCGCCTCTATCACGAGGATCCCGCCGGCTTCTTCACGGACCAGCGCAGGCTGGCCCGCGACGGCCGGTTCAGCCATGTCGCGGGCCAGGCCCGCCCGGCCCTCGGCGGCACCTGGCGGTACATGATCGAGGCGGTGGCTCCGTACGACGGTGGACTCCCCCGCGTCGACGACTGGTTGACCGGTGACGACCTGTTGATCGGTGACCTGGACCACGACCGGGACACCGAGGAGATCGAGGATCTGTCGTACGCCGAGTATCTGCACCGCCTGGACCGCGACGAGCGTCTGCTGCGTGCCACGGGCGAGTGGGACCGCCCGCATCCATGGCTCACGCTGCTGATCCCGGAGGCGGCGGCCGCGGCCTTCGTCCCGGCGGCGCTGGCCGAGGCCGACCAACAGGACCTCAGGTTCTGCGGCGTGGTGCAGTTGCGTCCGCTCTGCGGGCGCCTGCTCCGCGCGCCGCTGCTGCGCAGGCCGCCCGGCGAACTCCTGTGCCTGCTCTCCCTGATGCGCACCGCACCGCCCACCGATCCGGGCACCGTACAGCGCATGGTCGCCGCCAATCGCGGCCTGTACGAGCGGGCCAGGGCCGTGGGCGGGGTCCTCCATCCCGTCAGCGCGCTGCCGATGACGCCCGAGGACTGGCGGGCCCATTTCGGTCCCGACTGGGCGGGCTTCGCCCGTGTCAAGGAGCAGTACGACCCGCTGCACATCCTGACCAGGGGGTACGGGCTGTGGGCGTGAGCACCGTGACCGTCTTCTGCGGTGCGTCCACCGGGCACCGCCCCGCCCCTCTGCACGCCGCCGCCGACCTGGGCCGTGCCCTGGGGAAGGCCGGGATACGGCTGGTCTACGGCGGCGCCCGCACCGGTCTGATGGGCGCCGTCGCGGACGGGGCGCTGGCCGCGGGAGGCTCGGTGACCGGGGTCGTGCCGCGCGCGATGCTGCCGTACGAGATCACCCACACAGGGCTCACCGAGCTCGAAGTGGTCGCCGACCTCCACGAACGCAAGGCGCGGATGGCCGAGTCGGGCGACGCGTTCGTGGCGCTGCCGGGCGGTCTGGGCACGGCGGAGGAACTCCTGGAGGCTTTGACCTGGGCCCAGCTGGGCCTGCACCGCAAACCGTGCCTCCTGCTCGATCCGTCCGGCTTCTACCGTCCGCTGCTGTCCTTCCTTGAGCACGCCAGGGACGAGGGCTTCCTGCATCCCGGGGATCTGGAACGGATCGTGGTGTGCCGGTCGGCCGAGGAGGTGCTCGCGCGGCTGGCGAGCCCGCCGGTGGCCGACGCTCCGGTGCGGGTGCCGCGGGGCCGGACCGCGTTCCTGTTCTCGGCGGCCGGCTCGCAGCAGCCGCAGATGGGGCGCGAACTCCATGCCACGTCACCGGTGTTCGCCGAGACCCTCGACGAGGTGTGCGGTCTGCTCGGCCCCTACCTGGACCTGCCGCTGCGGGACGTGATGTTCGCCCGGCCCGGGACGCGCACCGCGGCGCTGCTCGACCGGGTGGCGTACGGCTTTCCGGCGATCTTCGCGCTCCAGGTCGCCCAGTACCGGCTGCTGGAGAGCCAGGGCCTGCGCCCCGACGTGCTGTTCGGGTACTCGGCCGGGCACATGGCGGCGGCCCACGCGGCAGGGGTGTTCTCGCTGGCGGACGCCTGTCGTGCGGTCGGCACGCTGTCGCGGCTGATGCGGACCCTGCCCGAGGGCGGATGCATGGCCGCGGTGGAGGCGGGGCCGCAGGAGCTGCGCCTGGCGCCGGGTGCGGTGGTCGCGGCGGTCAACGGGCCCCGGTCCGTCGTCGTGGCCGGGGACCGCGAGGCGGTGACGGCGGTGTGCGCGCAGTGGTCGGCCCGCGGCCGCCGCACCCATGTGCTGCGGGTGGACGCGGCTCCCCACTCCCCGCTCTTCGAGCCCCTCCTCGCCGACTACCACCGCACCCTGCTCACCATGGAACTCCACGTCCCCCGTCTCCCACTCCTGTCCGACACCACGGCCGCACCGGTCACCAGGGCGGCCACCGAACCCGGCTACTGGGTACGCGCCCTGCGTCGGCCCGTCCGCTTCGCGGACGCGGTCGACCGGCTGCACGCCGAGGGCACGACCACCTACATCGAGCTGGGACCGGGCGAGGTCCTGACCGGCATGCTCGACGCCTGTCTGCCCCGCGGGGCCGACCGTCCCCTGCTCCTGTCCGTGACACGGAACTGGCGAGCCCTGCGCAAGGAGGCGGACGTAGCCTGAAGGCTCCGCCCGACCCGCAAGGAGCGCCGTGAGCATCGCCGCGACCGAGCAGGCCCCGCCCACCTGGCGGCTGCTCCTCGGATATGTCCGACCCCACCGCTGGGCCCTGCTGACGGGCGCCCTGCTCTCGCTGGTCACGGGCGCCACCGGGCTGCTGCTGCCGCTCGTGGCTCGGGAGTTGATCGACGACCTCTCCCACGACCGCACCATCACGGGCGCGTTGCTCATCATGTCCGGCCTGGTGGTGACCAACGCGGCGGTGGGCGCGCTGGGTTCGTACGTGCTGCGGCGCACCGCCGAGTCGGTCGTACTCGGCGCACGGCGCTCGCTGTCGTCGTACCTGCTGCGGCTGCGCATCACGGCTGTGGACCGCAGCGAACCGGGCGACCTGATGGCCCGCATCACCTCGGACACCACGCTGCTGCGCGAGGTCACCACCGACTCCCTCGTCGGCCTCGGCACCGGCGGGCTCACGCTGGTGGCGACGGTGGTCATGATGGGGCTGGTCGATCCGGTGCTGCTGGCCGTCACCCTGGCCGTCATCGCGGGCGCGGGCACGATCCTCGGTGTGATCGTCCCGCGCATCAACAAGGCCAGCAGGCAGGCTCAGGACGCGGTCGGCGTGATGGGGGCCTCGCTGGAGCGGATCCTCGGCGCGCTGCGCACGGTGAAGGCGTCCGGCGCCGAGCACCGGGAGGAACGTACGCTGCACGCGGCCGCGGAGGAGTCGTGGCGGCAGAGCGTGCGGGCCGCCAAGTGGTCGGCGGCCGCGGGCAACACGGCGGGCCTTGCGATGCAGATCGCCTTCATCACGGTGCTCGCGGTGGGCGGGGCGCGGGTGGCGACCGGGTCGATCGACGTCGGCACGCTGGTCGCGTTCCTGCTGTACGTCTTCTACCTGATGTCGCCGATCCAGCAGGTCGTCGGCGCGATCACCCAGTACCAGACGGGCGCCGCGGCCCTCGCCCGTATCCAGGAAGCCCTGCGGCTGCCCGCCGAACCCGCCGGTGAGCCCGCCCCGTTGCCCGCCGCCGGCGCGGAGCCCGCCGCCCTCGGCTTCACCGATGTACGGTTCCGCTACGCCGACGACCTCCCCTACGTCCACCACGGTGTGACCTTCTCGGTGCCCGCCCAGGGCATGACGGCGTTCGTCGGCCCCTCCGGTGCCGGGAAGACGACGGTCTTCTCCCTCATCGAGCGCTTCTACGACCCGGAGTCCGGGACGATCACGCTGGACGGCCGCGACCTCGCCGACTGGGAGTTGCCGCAGCTGCGTTCGGCGATCGGCTATGTCGAGCAGGACGCCCCGGTGCTGTCGGGCTCGCTGCGGGACAACCTGCTGCTGGGCAACCCGGACGCGGACGACGCGGCCTTGGCCCGGGTCCTGAAGACAACCCGTCTGGACGGCCTGGTGGCCCGTCTGCCCGGCGGAGTCGACACCCTCGTCGGTCACCGCGGCACCCGGCTTTCGGGCGGCGAACGCCAACGCGTCGCCATCGCCCGCGCCCTGCTGCGCCGCCCCCGCCTGCTCCTCCTCGACGAGGCCACCTCGCAGCTCGACGCGGTGAACGAGGCCGCGCTGCGCGACACGGTCGCCGATGTCGCCCGTACGACGACCGTGCTGGTCGTCGCCCACCGTTTGTCCACGGTGACGATGGCCGACCGGATCGTGGTCATGGACGCGGGCCGGGTGCGGGCGGTGGGGACACATCGGGAACTGGTGGCCGCGGACCCGCTGTACGCGGAGCTGGCGGCCACGCAGTTCCTGGCGACGGCGCAGTGAGCGCGTAGCGCCGGCGCGCGGTCCGGCAGGATCCCCGCATGATCAGGCTCCGTCCCACCCATCTCTCCGCGATGGGGGTGCTCGACGCCATGGACGCCGTCGTGCTCTCCGTGGACGTGGGCAGGCGCAAACCCCACGCGGACATCTGTCAGGCGGCGATGCGTCAACTGGGGGTCCCCGCCCACGACGTGTGGTTCATCGGTGACTCCTACGAGGCCGACTACGTCGGTCCGCGCCGCATGGGCATGGAGGCGCTCCTGATCGATCCGCAGGACACGGCGTCCGTCCCGCCGCATCATCGGCTGGACACGGTCTTCGACCTGCCGGACCGCCTCGACCGCGTGACCGGTTGATCATTCACCGGGTGGCTCCGGCCGGCGCCGGCACGACTCCTGCCCGTCCCGGGCAGGCTGTCTGCGGCACGCCATCGGGAAGAGGCCTCACTCTGCGGCCGGCTCTTGACTCTCCTGACGATCAGCCGGTTTCTCGACACTCCCGCCGCGAGCGCGGGACATCATCCTGTCCGGCCTCTCCGACGAGGAGCCGACTGGACGAACACGCAACGCGGCTGGGACCGGGTCGTCTACTGCCTTCTGGTCAACCACATCGCGGAGCTGCTCGCCGCCCTGGCCGATCTGCACCCGGAGGCGGAGGCCGAGCTGTGGGGCCGCGTCCGCTCGACGCTCCGCTCGTACGCCGACCGGCTCGGCTGCCCGCCCCGCCTCTCCGCCCTGCTCGCCGGCGTACCGCTGCCCGCGAAGGCGAACCTGCTGACCCGCTGGGAGCGCAAGGCCGACCGCGAGGCCGGTTACGTCCGTCTGCCGTCCCCGCTCGCCGAGGACATCCTGACCGGGAGCACCCGATGACCCCTGCCGTCCACGACCGCGCCCTCGCCCTCACGTCGGCCGGACTGCCCGCATACCTCTACGACTTGGCGGCGCTGCGGACACACGCCGCCGCCGTACGGTCCGCTCTTCCCGAGCGGGTCGAGCTGTACTACGCCGCCAAGGCCAACCCCGAGCCGGAGATCCTCGCCTCGCTCGGTCCGTACGTGGACGGCTACGAGGTCTCCTCGGGCGGTGAACTCGCCCATGTGGCCAAGGCGGTGCCGGGGCGTCCGCTGGCCTTCGGCGGCCCCGGCAAGACGCCGGCCGAGGTGACGGCCGCTCTGGAGCAGAGGGTCGAGCGCTTCCACGTCGAGAGCGTGCACGAGCTGCGGATGCTGGGCGAGCTGGCGCGGCGGGCGGGGCGGCGTGTCGCGGTGCTGGCGCGGGTCAACCTCGCCCCGTCCGACGGTTCGCTGGCGGGCAGTTCGCTGGCGATGGGCGGGCGTCCGACACCGTTCGGCATGGACCCGTCCCAGGCTCTGGAGGTGGTCCGCGCGCTCACGGACGGTACCTGCCCGCACCTCGAACTGCGGGGCGTACACGCCCACTTGGCCAGCGGTCTCGAAACGCCGGAACAGCTCGCGGTGGCCGAGGCGATCGTGGCCTGGGCCACCGGACTCGGGGTCCCGGTCGCGGAGGTCAATGTCGGCGGCGGTATATGGACGTCGACTACGCGGACCCGGACCGGCGCTTCGACTGGGCGGCGTACGGCGAGGGGCTCGCCCGACTCACCGCGGAGCACCCGGAGTTGACGCTGCGCATCGAGCCGGGGCGGGCGATGACGGCGTACTGCGGCTGGTACGCCACGGAGGTGCTGGACGTGAAGCGCAGCCACGGCGAGGAGTTCGGTGTGGTCCGGGGTGCCACCCACCATCTGCGGACCCCGGCGACGAAGGGCCACGACCAGCCCTGCTCGGTCCTGAAGGTGGACGGCTGGCCGCACCCGTGGCCGCGACCGGCGGCCGAGGGCGAACACGTCACGCCGGCCGGGCAGTTGTGCACACCGAAGGACGTCCTCGCCCGCCGGGTCCCCGCATCGGGGCTGCGGGCCGCTGACCGGGTGGTGTTCGCGCTGGCGGGTGCCTACGCGTGGAACATCTCCCACCACGACTTCCTGATGCACCCCCGGCCCGGCTTCCACTTCCTGGACGCCGGGCCGGAGGTCACCACGCGGCCCTAGAACGGGAAGTGCGCCTGCTGGGTGGCGATGGTCACCCAGCGGGTGTTGGAGAAGGCCTCGAGGCCCCAGCGCCCGCCGAAGCGGCCGTATCCGGAGGCCTTGAAGCCACCGAAGGGCGCCTGCGGCTCGTCGGCCACCGACTGGTCGTTGATGTGCACGATGCCGGTACGGACACCGCGGGCGACGGCCAGTCCGTGGGTGGCGTTCTCGGTGATGATGCCGCAGGTCAGACCGTTCTCCGTGTCGTTGGCGACGGCCACGGCGGCGTCGTCGTCGGAGAACGTCTCGACCACGCAGACCGGCCCGAACGCCTCGGCGTGGTAGATCTCGGCGTCCTTCGGCACATCGGTGAGCACGGTCGCCGGGTGCACCGCTCCGTCGGGCTTCCCACCGCCGGTGAGGACCTTCGCGCCCTTGGCGACGGCGTCCTCGACCAGAGCGGCCACGCGCTGCGCGGCGGAGGCGGCGACGAGCGGCCCGACCACGGTGTGCGGGTGGTTCGGGTCACCGGCCTGCAGCGAGGCCGTCTTGGCGGTGAACTTCCGGGTGAACTCCTCGGCCAGCGACTCGTGGACGAGGATCCGGTCGCCGGACATGCAGATCTGTCCGGCGTTCATGAACACGCTGAAGGTGACGGCGTCCACGGCGTAGTCCACGTCCGCGTCGTCGAGCACGATGACGGAGTTCTTGCCGCCCAACTCCAGTACGGCGGGCTTGAGATGACGGGCCGCGTGCTCGCCGATGATCCGGCCCACATTGGTGGAGCCGGTGAAGTTCACCGCGCGGACGCGCGGGTCGGCGATCAGCGCCTCGGCGATCTCGGCCGCGTCCTCACGGGCGTTGGTGACGACGTTGAGCACCCCGTCCGGCAGCCCGGCCTCGCGCAGCACGTCGGCCACGAACAGGCCGCACGCGATCGGCGCGTCCTCGCTCGCCTTGACGACGACGGTGTTGCCGGCGGCCAGCGGCGCCGCGACCGCCCGTACTCCGAGGATGACGGGCGCGTTCCACGGCGCGAACGCCGCGACGACACCCACGGGTTCACGGACCGCGAGGCCCAGCGCGCCCTGCTCCTGGGCGGTGAGGACCTCGCCGCGCGGGGCCGTCACGGCGGCGGCGGCCTCGCGCAGCATGTTCGCGGCGAGGTAGACGTTGAAGTGCGCCCACGGCCTGGTTCCGCCTGCCTCGTGGGCCATCAGTTCGGCGACCTGGTCGCCCTTGCCGTCGAGGAGGTCGGCGGCCTTCAGCAGAATCGCGCGCCGGGCGAACGGGGCCAGCTCGGCCCACTCGGGGAACGCCGCGTCGGCCGCGTCCACGGCCCGCCGTACGTCCTCGGTGCCCGCGGCCGCGACGGTCGCATACACCTCGCCCGTGTAGGGGTTGACGTCCTGCGCCCTACGGCCGGAGGCGGCGGGCTCGTCCTTACCGCCGATGAACAGTTCGCGCGTGATGGGCATGATGCGGACCTCTTTGTTCGCCACGTGAACCAAGATTCATTTCTAAGCGCATGCTCTGTTCAACCGGCAACAATGTCAAGGGCCGCCCGGCCGTGCTTGATTTCTGGTGGCCGGGCGGCCCTCGGTGTGGACGTACGCGTGTCGATCAGTACTGGATACCTGGCAGCAGCTGGGTGACGGGGGCGGCCAGGTCGGTCACCTGGGTCAGCTGCTGGAGGTCGTTCAGCTTGTTCAGCTGCGCCAGCTGCGCGGTGGGCCGCGGAAGCGCGTCCTTGTACTCCGCGGGCAGGTCGCTCACGGTGAGCGAGTCCAGCATGGCCATCGGGCTCAGGGGGGCGGCGCCCTTGTCCTCGGGAGCCGCGCTCGCCAGCGGGGCGGCGAGACCGGTGACGCCGACGGCGAGACCGACGACGGCGGCGATACGTCGAGTGGAGATCATGTTTTCAGCAACGCCGACGGGCCCGCGCCGGACACGGGCACCGGGCGTCGCTCACCCGTCAGGCGGAGTGTCGCCGTTGCGCTTGCCGAGCCCGGCGGGGCGGAGGAGTCTCGAAGAAGAGGCCCTCGCGGCCCCCTCCCCTTCGACCGCGGGCCTTCACCGGAGGTCAACCATGGGCACCGCGTTCAACACCGAGACACTGCGCCAGAGCATCGAGGGAAACACGGCGACGAATCTGCTGTCGCTCTACGCGGACGACGCGGAACTGCGCGTCGTGGACCGCAACACCCAGCCCAGCAGTCCACGGGTCCTGCACGGTCGCGAGGAGATCGGCGAACTCCTCGAGGACGTCTACAGCCGCGAGATGACGCACAAGCTGGAGCGCTGCGTCGTGGACGGCGACACCGTCGCGTTCAGCGAGAGCTGCCGGTACGCGGACGGGGTGCGCGTCCTCGCCGAGTCGATGATCACGCTGCGCGACGGCAAGATCGCCGAACAGATCATGATCCAGGCATGGGACGAGTAGGGAGGCGACTGCCGAAGGTCCAGATCACGACTCGGCTGAGCTGGACCTTCGCGGTGCGGGCCCGTCCGGTCCGCTCTCCGCGGCCACGACCAGCTTCCGCAACAGGTCTGCCAGTGTCCGTTGCTCTTCTGCGGTCAGTACTGCGAGCAGCGCGACCTCGTCCGCTTCCTCCGCCGCCGCATGCTGTTCGAAGGCGGCGTATCCGGCGTCGGTGAGCCGGACCAGCACCCTTCGCCGGTCGGCGCTCTCGTGCGTGCGGCCGATCCACCCGGCCTCCTCCAGCGGCGCCAGCCGTGCCGACAGGGCACCCCGCGTCAGCCCCAGCCGGTCGGCGAGCTCCGAGGGGCTCGCGGTGTAGGGCGGACCATGCCGGCGCAGCGTCAGCAGCACCTTGTACTGCCAGTGCCGCAGCCCGTCGGAGTCGAGGACGTCGCGACGCGCCTGGGACATGTGCCGGGCGAGTTTCGCCAGTCGCACGTAGATCGCCTCCTTGACCGGGTCCATCCAGGCGAGTTCCTTCGACCACTGCGCGACGTGCCGGTCGACCGAGTCCTGCGTCATCCGCTCCGCGCAGTGATTTTCTTGTGGATGGTTTTCCATCTCACTACCTTCCCCTGTCATGACGAACACCACGAGCACCTTCGTCGAACTCGACGAACTCCTCGCCTCCGCAAGGGACTTGTCGCTGGCGGGACGGTGGGACCGGGCGCTGCGCCTGCTGGACGCGACGACGTGCGACACTCCCGAGGACCGCGCGCGCCTCGCCCTGGCGGCGGCCGAAGTCGCCCTGGAGAGCGACTGGTTCGGCGGTACGCGGCTCACCGCCGCCCGCGTCGAGCAGGCGGAGAAGGAATCACCGGGCGACGACTGGGACCTGGACTTCGTACGGCTGCGCCACGACTACCTGCGGCTGTTCCGCCCCGACGGCGCGTCCCGGCACGGCGCCGAGGGCAAGGACCCGGAGGCACTCGTGGCGATCCGGCGCCGCGGACACGACCTGCGCGAGGCCGCCCCCGACGAGGTGCGGCGGGGCTGGGCCTCGATGTACCTGGGGCTGATCGCCGACAACCTCTTCGGCGAGCGCACCGCGGCGCCCGCCCACTACGAGGCAGCCCTGCGTGCCGGCGGATCGGGCGACGACCTGCTGGTCCGCGAGGCGCTGCGGCACCTCGGTGACCACGACCACGACGCCGGCGAACACGAGCGGGCCCTGGAGCGCTGGGAGCGGGCCACCGCGCTGGGCGCACGCGCGGGCATGGTCCCCGGTGTGCTCACCCAGCAGATGCTGCTGGCGGTGCTGGCCCGGGACACGGGTGACGAGGGTGGCGCGACCGCGCTGGCGACGGAGATCGCCCGCTGGGCCGAGGCGATCGGCGCCGGCCACCTCCACGCCCAGGCGACCGGGTTCCTGGCCGGAGTCGATCCGACGGCGCCGCCGCAGGAGAGCGGGTCCTGAGCGTCGTAGGGCGTAGGGGGTCCCGGCCGAGGGGCGGGCTCGGTTAGGGTGATGGCGGGCCGTGACTGGCGCTGAGGTGGAGCACCACCGGGGAGCGGTCCGCAGAACCTGCTGCCGTGCGCCTGGGCGAACCGACTACCAGCCCAGGAGTGGATCATGTCTCAGGCCCGGCTCATGGACGGCACGGCGCTCGCCCGGCGGATCGTGGAGGAGACCGGCAAGCGCGCCGCCGCCCTCACCGAACGCACCGGCAGCACACCGTGTCTCGCGACCGTACTGGTCGGCGAGGACCCCGCCTCCGTGACGTACGTCCGGATGAAGCAGAACCGCTGCCGCAAGGCCGGTATCGCCTCCCGGCACGTGGAGCTGCCCGCGGCGACCACGACCGAGGAACTGGTGGGCACGCTCAAGGCGCTCTCCGCGGATCCCGCCGTGCACGGCATCCTGCTCCAGCATCCGATGGGCGACCACATCGACGAGCGGGCCGCGTTCGAGGCGATCGCGCCCGAGAAGGACGTCGACGGCGTCACCTTCGCCTCGTTCGCGACGATGAGCTTCGGTCTGCCGGGCTTCGTGTCGTGCACGCCCGGCGGGATCATGCGGCTGCTCGACGAGTACGGCGTCGACCCGTCCGGCAAGCGGGCCGTGGTCGTCGGCCGCAGCGCGATCCTCGGCAAGCCGGCCGGGATGCTGCTGCTCGCGCGCGACGCGACGGTCACGTACTGCCACTCGCGCACGGCGGACCTGTCCGCGGCCGTCCGCGAGGCGGACATCGTCGTCGCCGCCGTGGGCCGGGCGCGGCTCATCAAGGGCCAGGACATCAAACCCGGCGCCGTCGTGCTCGACGCCGGCTACAACGAGGGCAACGTCGGTGACGTCGACTTCGACTCCGCCGCGGAGCGGGCCTCGCTGATCACCCCGGTGCCGGGCGGCGTCGGTCCGATGACGATCGCCACGCTGCTGGAGCAGACGGTCGACGCGGCCGCCCGGCAGCTCGGGGTCTGACTCAGCGCATCCAGGCGCTGTAGTCCATGACGTCACCGGCTTTGACGCCGTACTCGGGATCCGCCTCGGTGAAGGTGGTCTCCAGGCCGAGTACGGCGCCGGTGGCCGGGTCCATGATCAACATCCGGCGGGTGGCCGACTGCTGGTACACGTACGCCTGTCCGCGCCGCCCGAGCCGGTCGGTGACCTGTCCGACGGGCTTGAGCCCCTCGGCGTCCGCCAGCATCTCGGCCACCGTCGCGGACTCACGGGCACCGAGGTGCCAGGTGTCGAGGAGCACCCGGACGCCGTCGAGGAGCTGCCCGGTGTCCAGTGCGGTGTCGGTGTACGTGGCTTCCTGGAGGTAGGCGCGCAGACGGGTGACGTCGTGCGGGGGCTTCGACTGCGGCGGGGCGTCGCTCCAACTGGGCGGATAGGTCTGCGTGGTGCGGTCGTGGCCGTCGTCGATGATCACCGTGTGGCTGTCGTCGGCGTTCCACCGCACGATGCGCTCCTCCGGGTAGGTGATCGGAGGCTTGTCCTCACTCATCCCCAGGCTCCAGGACTTCACATGGGTGCCCTTGCGGAGCTCGGCCGAGCCGTCGGCCGCCCGTGCCCGCGCTGCCAGGGTTTCCAGGGATACGGGGGTGGAGTCGGCCCGCACGACGAGCGGGCGGGGCGCGGCGACCGCCGGCGCGGTGGTCTGGTCGGTGAACAGCAGGGCCGCGACCAGCGCGCCGACGACGGCCGTGGCCGCCAGACCCCACAGCAGCCGGGGGCGGCGGGAGGTCCGTTGCTGCATGAGCCGGTTCAGCCGCCGCTCGGCGTGGTGGTCGAGAGGGCCCTCGCCGAAGTGGGGGCCGTCGGTCGGCACCGGGTTGGCGCGGCGCAGGAGTTCGAGTTCGTCAGCCATGGCCGTTCTCCTTCAGGGCGGCGGCGGTCGTGGGGCCCATGCGGTCGATCTCGGCTCTCAGCCGGCGCCGGGCGCGGTGCAGCCGCATCGACGCGGCCCGCCGGCCCCAGCCGAGGGCGACCGCCACCTCATCGGTGTCCAGTTCCTCCCAGGCCGTGAGCCGCAGCACCTCCTGGTCGGCCGGGGAGAGCCGGGCCAGCGCGTCGTGCACCCAGGCGCCGGGGCTCTCCACGTCGGGGCCGGCCTCGATGTGCCGCCCGTGTGCCGTGTCGTCGTTGCCCAGCCGGTCCACCAGTCGCCGCCGGCGCCCCTGTCCGCGCACCGCGTTGGCCAGGCAGTTCCGTGCCACCCCGTACAGCCAGGGCAGGGGGGCGTCCGGGAGGTCGGTCCGGCGGCGCCAGGCGACGGTGAAGACCTCCGCCACCACTTCCTCCACGTCGCTCGTACGCCCGTCCAGTCGCCGCGCGACATAGCGGCTGACCGCCCAGTAGTGCTCGCGATAGGCAGCGGCGAAGTCGTCGTCGTCGCTCATGTTCCGTTCGTGTCCGGCACCCTCGGGATCGTCACAGCCTTTTCCGTGATTCTCGTCGCGTCCCTGAAGTGTGACGTCCGGGCCGGGCGCGGACACAGGCGGGGCATGAGGCACCTGAAGTGGCTGACGACCACGGATCACAAGACGATCGGAACGCTGTATCTGGTCACGTCGTTCGCGTTCTTCTGCATCGGTGGTCTGCTGGCGCTGTTCATGCGCGCCGAGCTGGCCCGCCCC